>JBCCNB010000016.1:0-69670 GCA_039026055.1 Pseudomonadota bacterium
CAACCGTCCATCGCGATAAGACCGCTCCAACGCAAACCAGATGCCGGCCACCGACAGGATCAGAAAAGGCAGCACACCCCAGAGAACCACCGTGCCTAACAGCGGAAAGAGCGGAACGGAGATCATCGCAGACGTGATCAGGATGAACCCTGCAAACCCTCGCCGCGACAAGGACCTGTGCGGCCAGAGTCGCAAGGTTTGTGCGGCGTCGGATGCTGCGTCTGGATGGGACCACTCATAAGGCATGGCCCTAACCTACCCGATTCCCGAAAATTGCAAAGAAACCCAACCGCTGCATTATGTCTCAACCCAGATCGTGACGGGGCCGTCATTGATCAAACCCACCTGCATATCCGCCCCGAACTGACCCGTAGCAAGGGTGATGCCCTGCGCCTTGAGCGCATCCGCGAAATGCAGGTAAAGACGTTCCCCGACCTCCGGCGGTGCAGCAGCAGAAAACCCTGGCCGATTGCCGCGCGATGTATCCGCAGCCAATGTGAACTGGCTCACGACCAACGCGCCACCGCCTACATCCAGCAAAGACTGGTTCATCTTACCGGCCTCATCCTTGAAAAGGCGCAGCTTGCCAACCTTTGCCGCAAGCTTTTCTGCCGCGGCTTCCTCATCGCCCTGCATGGCACAAACGAATATCAGTAACCCTGCCCCAGTTTCCCCGATCAGGTGGCCATCAACCTTAACCGACGCCTCGGACACTCTCTGCAGCAACGCTCTCATGCCCCTGAGATAGCACACACATGTTCACATCCAGAGCGCCCACGAATTTTCGCGAAAATTCGCATGCATTTTTTTGCAAAAAAAATGCCGCCAACGTTGGCGGCAAAATTTTTTAAAAATTTTGGGTACGTCGTTTTGAAGTCAGCGACCTAGAATATCCCTCAGGATCCGTTCTACGGCCGTTTCGCGCCGCGGCTGAGGCTGGCGAGGGGTCATATCTTCGACCACCTGTTCGCGGATACCCCGCGACATAGGCAGCGGGCGGGACGAAAGACCGTCATTCACGCGCACCATGGTTTCGCGCCAGATATCCGTGGGCAGGCTGCCGCCCGTCACCTGTTGCAACGGGCTGTTGTCGTCATTGCCCATCCAGACGCCTGTCACGTAATCCGCCGTAAACCCGATGAACCACGCATCCCGCGCAGCCTGTGTGGTGCCGGTTTTGCCCGCGACTTCCCACCCGTCGAGTCGCGCCCGACGCGCCGTGCCTTCAGATACGACCTTGTACATCATCCATGTCAGCTGCCGGGCGGCCTCTTCCCGGATCACCCGTTCGCCAATGCCGCCTGACGTGCCCATCAACGGGGTCTCTTCGCCAAGCAGCATCAATTCCTCCAGACCATAAGGTGTCACGGATGAACCGCCATTCAGGATGCCAGCATAGGCCCCTGTCATTTCCAGCAGTGTGCTCTCCGAAGCGCCGAGCGCTAGAGAGGGACTATCAGCCAGATCGCTCCTGATCCCGAAATCTTCGGCCACCTTGCGCACCAGATCGCGGCCCAATGCCTCTGAAACTTTTACCGCCGGCACGTTCACGGAAAATTCTAAAGCCTCGGTCAATGTCACGCGACCACGATATTTCTTGTCGTAGTTTTCGGGGCAGTACTGGCCCGACCCAGGCACATGAATGCAATAGGGCTCATCGACCACGGTGGCATTGGGTCCATAACCCAGCTCAAGCGCCGTCGCGTACACGAATGGCTTGAACGCCGACCCTGTCTGACGGTTCGCCATCGTGGCGCGGTTGAACCCGCCGACAACTTTGCTTTCGCGCCCGCCAACCATGGCTCTTACGGCCCCATCGGCTGACATCACGACGATCGCGGCTTGCGCCTCACTGCCTTCGCGAACTTTTTCCTCAAAGATGTAGGTCAGCGCCTCTTCCGCCGCGCGTTGGATGCGTTGATCGAGCGTCGTACGGATAATCACGTCTTCGGTCGTGTCTCGCGTGAAAAAGTCTGGCCCGGATTCCATCACCCAATCGGCAAAATACCCACCCGTCTGGGCCTCTGCCGCCTCTGACAAAGTGGCGGGGTTTGCGTCCGCCCGGCTGCGCTCCTCGGCGGTCAGATACCCTTGCTCTTCCATCAAACGCAGAATCGTGGCCGCCCGATCTTGTGAGCGTGCCAGATTGCTGGTTGGTGCAAGACGTGTCGGCGCTGTCAGAAGGCCCGCCAGCATCGCGCTTTCTTGCGCGGTCACGGCAGAGGCAGGCTTGCCAAAATACCTCTGTGCTGCGGCTTCCGCCCCATAGGCCCCCGCGCCCATGTAGGCGCGGTTCATGTAGATCGACAGGATCTCATCCTTGGAATACTTGGCCTCCATCGCCAGCGCATAGATCGCTTCTTTCGCCTTGCGACCAAGAGAGCCCCGGCGGCAATCCCGCACGTAATCAGCCTCGCTTTCCCACACGTCCTGGTCATACTCGACGCCCAAGCAAAGAAGCTTTGCTGTCTGTTGAGTGATGGTGGACCCGCCATGGCCTGACAGCGGCCCGCGGCCCTCACGCAGATTGATCCGAATGGCGCTCGCCACGCCGCGCGGACTGATCCCGAAGTGGCGGTAGAAGCGTTTGTCTTCAGTAGCCACCACGGCGTTCTTCAAATGCGGGCTGACCGTTTCAGCGGTCACGACCCCTCCAAACTGATCCCCGCGCCAGGCAAAAACCTCACCTTCGCGGTCCATCAACGTCACGGAGCCCCGCGCCCGACCGTCCAGCAAATTCTGCACATCGGGCAGTGTCGTGTAGGTATAAAACACAGCGCCTGCGATGATCACCGCTGCCAAGGCTGTCACGCGCCAGGACACAACCCAGATCAGGCGAAATACGAAACCGAAAATCCGCGCCAAAAACCCTCTGATACGGCCCTTGGAACGCTGCGAACGCTTTCGAGTCGCGGTTCTTTTTGAGGCGGTCTTTTTGGCGGTGGACTTCTTTCCAGAAGCCTTGCGAGAAGCCGGTTTTGATCTCAAACCGCTGAACAGGCCCCACCCAACGCGTTTTTTGCTGGGCTTTTTGCGCCGTTTGTCTGCCACCAGCCGTGGTTTATTGCCACCCGACGTGCTCATCTAAGTCCTCTAGAAAATCTGCTCATTCTTTTTTCAGCACGATAGCCGCGATTCGCGAAAAATTGACCCCCTATCGCGATATTCTGCGTGATTAAAATATGTGCATTTCATCTTATTTGCATAATTTTTAATCATTAACGCTTTGAACACCACATCCTGCTGCGTGCGCCACCTTCACGCCCGCGTGTGCCTTGGGTCATTTCGCCCATGCAATCTCACGCATCGACAGTGGTGCAGGGAACAATTCGAAAGGGGTGTCTAAGTGAAACTCATCGTAGCAACCATCAAGCCGTTCAAGCTTGAGGATGTCCGCGAGGCGCTGACGGGGATCGGCGTGCGCGGCATGATGGTGACAGAGATCAAAGGGTTCGGCGCACAATCGGGCCACACGGAAATCTATCGCGGCGCGGAATACGCCGTGAATTTCGTTCCGAAAATCAAACTGGAAATTGCTGTCGCCGATGGCGTGGCTGATCAGGTGGTCGAAACCATCACCTCCACGGCCCGGACAGGCAAGATTGGGGATGGCAAAATTTTCGTCATGGATCTTGAACAAGCCACGCGCGTGCGCACCGGCGAAACAAACGAAGACGCGCTGTAAGGCGATCAGGACAAAGGGTTACGTCTGATGAACAAGAAACTGCTTATTTCAACCCTCTTCGCTGCGGCCACGCTGCCGGCGATCGGGTTTGCCCAAGAGGCTGAAGAGGTCGCCATGGTGGCGTCCGATGAATTCGTTTGGATCATGAACTCGCTGCTCTTCCTGATCGGCGGCTTTTTGGTCTTCTTCATGGCCGCTGGCTTTGCGATGTTGGAGGGCGGGCTTGTCCGCTCCAAGAACGCCAGCATGCAGATGACCAAGAACGTGGCGCTCTTTTCCATTGCCGCGATCATGTACTGGCTCGTTGGTTACAACCTGATGTACCCGCTGGGCGATTGGGCGATCGAAGGCTACTTCTCCGCGCTCTTCCCGTCTATGGGTGTGCTTGAGGCGGTGGGTGTCGATCTGGCAAGCGCCGATGACAGCTCTTATGCCTCCACCGGCTCTGACTACATCTTCCAGCTGATGTTCTGTGCCGCCACCGCGTCCATCGTGTCCGGTGCTCTGGCCGAACGTATCAAACTGTGGCCCTTCCTGATCTTCGCGGCCATTCTGACAGGCTTCATCTACCCGCTCACAGCCTCCTGGCAGTGGGGTGGTGGCTGGCTCTCTGAAGCAGGCTTCTCCGACTTCGCTGGCTCCACTGTTGTGCATGCCTGTGGCGCGGCGGCTGCTCTGGCCGGTGCGATCGTGCTGGGCCCGCGTCTGGGTAAGTATGGCAAAGACGGCAAGATCACCCCGATGCCCGGTTCCAACCTGCCGCTCGCCACACTGGGTATGTTCATCCTGTGGCTCGGGTGGTTTGGCTTCAATGGCGGCTCGCAGCTGGCCATGGGTTCCGTGGGTGATGTGGCTGACGTGTCGCGCATCTTCTCCAACACAAACATGGCAGCGGCCTCTGGTGCTGTGGCGGCTCTGATCCTGACCCAGATCCTCTACAAGAAGCCGGATCTGACCATGGTGCTGAACGGCGCGCTGGCGGGCCTCGTGTCCATCACGGCTGAACCTCTGGCTCCCACGCTGTTTGGTGCCCTGTGGATTGGTGCAATCGGTGGCGTGATCGTTGTTCTGACGGTTCCGATGCTCGACAAGCTGAAGATCGACGACGTGGTTGGCGCCATCCCGGTGCACGGTTTCGCCGGCATCTGGGGCACCTTCGCGGTTGTCTTCTATGGCGAGGCGGCAGTCGGCACGCAGGTTCTGGGCATGGTTGCCATCATCGGCGCGACCTTCGTGTTGTCCCTGGTGGTCTGGTTTATCCTGAAGGCCATCCTTGGCATCCGCGTCAGTGAAGAGGCAGAGATGGCTGGTCTCGACGTCTCCGAACTGGGCATGGAAGCATACCCGGAATTCTCGAAGTCCTAAAACTCCAGTTTTCCTTCCTGGAGTAACTGACCCTCGCGCTTCGGCGCGGGGGTTCTTTTTTGTGACAACTGTAGCACGACAGAGCGCCTTCGAATGGCCCCGGTCTGGCGATCCTGACCTTCGATCAGCAGCGCTTTATCGTTCGGTTCTCGGACTCCATTCGAGCAACGCTCTGCAATTGCTATTTCGCCAGGCCGTCGCGCCAAAGGCGCGCCACTGGTAGTTGGCACACCAAGGGTGTGACGTGGGGCCAGGCGAAGGCGCGGCAGGCTACGCCCTTGATTCCGCGCCCGGTCTTCACATGGAAAGACAGGAATAGTGTGCCAACATTCCCCCGTTTCGAATCGCGGCACCACATGCTACCCTTAGTGGTATGAATGAAATGACCCCCAATATAGGCCAATCAGCGCCCATCATCCGACAGTTGGATGAAGCCGCGATCAACCGCATCGCGGCGGGCGAAGTCGTGGAACGCCCGGCCTCAGCGGTCAAGGAACTGGTGGAAAACGCCATCGACGCAGGCGCGCGCCGGATTGATGTGTCCTATGCCGCCGGGGGCAAGACCCTCATTCGTGTGGCTGACGATGGCTGCGGCATGGCCGCCTCGGACCTGCCCTTGGCGCTCAGCCGCCACGCAACCTCCAAAATTGACGGCACAGATCTGCTCAATATCCAAAGCTTTGGCTTCCGGGGTGAGGCGCTCCCCTCTCTGGGCGCCGTGGGTCGCTTATGCATTACAACCCGCGCACCCGCCCATGAGGGTGCAGAGATCACAGTATCCGGCGGCCAAACCGCCCCCGTCAAACCCGCCGCCGTCAACGCAGGCACCATCGTCACGCTGAAGGATCTCTTTTATGCCACGCCCGCGCGCTTGAAATTCATGCGCTCAGACAGGGCAGAGGCGCAGGCCATCGGCGATGTGGTCAAGCGGCTGGCCATGGCCGAGCCCTTTATCGGGTTCACCCTGCGCGATGTCACCGATGGTGGGGAGGGCCGCGTGGTATTCCGCGCCGATGCCGAAACGGGCGACATGTTCGACGCCCTCCACGGCCGCCTTTCCCGCGTGTTGGGCACACAGTTTGCCGAAAACTCCGTGCCCCTCGAGGCAGAACGTGACGGCTTCCACATGACAGGTTATGCCGCCCTGCCCACCTATTCTCGTGGCTCGGCTGTGGCGCAATATCTCTTCGTCAATGGCCGCCCCGTGCGCGACAAAATGCTCTACGGCGCGCTGCGCGGGGCCTATAGCGACTACCTCTCCCGTGACCGCCACCCGGCCGCTGCGCTTTTCATCGATTGCGATCCCAAACTCGTGGACGTCAACGTCCACCCCGCCAAATCCGAAGTCCGCTTCCGCGACCCCGCCCTCGTGCGGGGCCTCATCGTATCCGGCCTGCGCCACGCCTTGGCCGAGGCAGGCCACCGCGCCTCCTCCACTGTTGCGGATGCTGCATTGGGTGCTATGCGCCCCGAACCTGCCGCGCCGCGCGTCTACCAAATGGACCGCGCCACACGCCCGTCAGGCTTTTCTGAACTCCAAAACGACTATAGCGCTCGAGTAGAACCGGCACCGAGCGAGACGCGCCCGGAAGGGAGCGACGAGCGCCCGCCCGAACCAACCCAGAACCCTCTCGGCGCCGCCCGCGCGCAAATGCACGAAAACTACATCTTCGCTCAGACGGAAGACGGCATGGTCATCGTCGATCAGCACGCCGCCCATGAACGCCTGGTCTATGAAGACTTGAAAGCCCAAATGGCCGAAAACGGCGTCGCGGCCCAAGCCCTGCTCATCCCCGACATTGTCGAACTGAGCGAGACCGACGCTGCCCGCCTCCTCGAAGAAGCGGACACCCTGTCCGAGCTGGGCTTCACCATCGAATCCTTCGGACCTGGCTCCATCGCCGTGCGCGAAACGCCTGCTATCCTGGGACCCGTCGATGCCACCGCGATCCTCCGCGACGTGCTGGACGAACTCCACGACCAAGGCACCTCCGCCACCATCCGCAAGAAGATCGAGGCTATCCTGTCCCGCATCGCCTGCCACGGCTCCATCCGTTCCGGCCGCCGCATGTCGGCGGAGGAAATGAACGCGCTACTGCGTCAAATGGAGGAGACGCCCCACTCAGGCCAGTGCAACCACGGGCGCCCGACCTATATCGAACTTAAACTCTCCGACATCGAAAAGCTGTTCGACCGCACATGATTGAGATCGGCACTCTCACACTCGACCTCAGCGATCCGTTGGTGCTCGCCGGGCTGATTGCCGCGGTGGTCCTGTTGCTCATCCTCTGGCTCGTCATCAGCACCAACCGATCTGCGGCGCGTTCCGCCCGCATGTCCGAGCCGATCATCCACCAAATGAACGACCTCACCGCCCGCGTGCAGGGGCTGAGCGACGGCCAGAACCAACTGGCCGGTGGCCTCAATCACGTGTCTGAGGCGCAGGCCCAATCGCAAGCGAGCATGCTGCAATTGATGGAACGTCGCCTGGCGCAGGTTCAGGAACAGATGAACGAAAATCTCCATGGTTCCTCGCGCCGCACAGCCCAATCGCTGGGCGAGTTGCAACAGCGCCTGACCGCCATCGACAAGGCACAGGAAAACATCACCAAGCTGTCGGGCGATGTGCTCAGCCTGCAGGACATCCTGTCGAACAAACAAACCCGTGGCGCTTTCGGCGAAATCCAACTGACCGATATCGTCTCCAAGGCGCTTCCGTCTGACAGCTATGCGATGCAGCACACGCTCTCAAACGGCAAACGCGCTGATTGCCTGATCCACCTGCCTAACCCGCCCGGTCCCATCTGCATCGACAGCAAATTCCCTCTGGAGGCCTACGAGGCGTTGCGACGTGCGACGACGGATTGGGAGGTGAACGAGGCCGCCAAATTCCTTCGCGTGTCGGTCAAAAAGCACATCAAGGACATCTCCGAAAAGTACATCCTTGACGGCGAAACCGCCGACGGCGCGCTGATGTTTCTGCCCTCCGAGGCCGTCTATGCCGAACTCCATGCCAATTTCCCCGAACTGGTGCGCGAAGGTTTTGCTGCTCGCGTTTGGATCGTATCACCCACCACGTGCATGGCCACGCTCAACACCATGCGCGCCATCCTCAAGGACGCCCGTATGCGCGAACAGGCCGGTGCGATCAGGTCAGAACTGGGTAAACTCTTTGGCGATGTGGAACGGCTCGGCACGCGGGTAGAAAACCTCGACCGCCACTTTAACCAGGCCTCTAAGGACATCGCTGATATCAAAATCTCTGCCGACAAGGCAGGGCGGCGTGCCAAGCGGCTCGACAATTTCGATTTTGAAGAATTGGCCCCAGAAACCGATCCAACTGTCGTGAAGCTTACCAAGGACAGCTAAGCGACCAGACCGTCCGGCCAAGCCCACATTTTTTTCAAAAAAATGCCGCCAACGTTGGCGGCAAATTTTTTTAAAAAAATTTGTGGACTACTGAAGATCAGGTGCGGCAATGACGGGCAATTTCACGGTCGAGCAAACCGGTTTCCACCAACAAACACCGGTCGCGCGCCTCATAGTAGTACCCGCGCGCGTACCACATGACGGCGCGGTCCATGTCGCCATCGGACACGAGCCATGCCCCGCGCAAGTACTTCACAGCCCAGGTCAGGTTGACCTCGGCATCCAGCAAGTCTGCATTCTGGCCCTGAAAGCCCATGCCTCGCGCCGTCGCAGGTAGAATCTGCATCATCCCATAATATGGGCCGTTGCGGGCGAGCGGGCGGTAATCGCTCTCACGCTGGATGACCTTATGCACCAACAGGCGTGGCACCTCATAGAAATCCGCATACTTGTTGATCAGAACGCGCAGCTCCGGTGTCTCATTGGGGAAGAGCGCGAAATCCTGTTGCACAGGTTCCTTCGCCGCCCCGCAGGCCGCCAACACCAAAACCAACAGGAATGCGAGCCCTCGCATCACATTGTCTCAAGACAATGACGGCGGAAGGCGCGTTTCAGCATATCCAACTCCTCGCGCAGCAAAGACACCTCCGCGCGAATATCATAGCTCAGCTCTTCGCCCGCGACGATGCAGAACTGGCCCAATGTCGTAGATGTATCCGCGTCATTGATCAAAAACGTCTGCACCCCGTCCGTGATCGCGGCCTTCGGCACCGGCACGCGCAAGGTCCAGCCGGTTTTGTCCTCCATCGCCTCCACCACGACGCCCTCCACCTGTTCCAACTGCCAGGTCACTTCGATCTTGGGCGCTTCCCCGATCGCTTTCTCACGATAAAGCGCACCTTCCCACACCCCTTCAATCAGGCGCGTTTTGGTCAGGGTCAGATCGCTCATGGGGCTTGTCCTTTTCAGAATTCCGTGCGTGGGCGGCGGCTCATGGTCAGATCGCGGATCGTGACCTGACTCATCTGCGGGTTTTCAAAGATCAGATCGACCCACGCCCGCTCCACCCGTTTTTCATTGATCTTGGAATAGGCCAGATCAAATTCCACCATCAACTGTTCTTCATGCAACGGCAACTCCCGCACCAATTGCTCGGTGTTCGGCCCATGCTTGATGTTGAGGCGGATGAAGATTTCCAGCGGCTTTTCCAGCTCCACAATCGTGTCGAGCCGCACCAGATGGCGGCGCGTGATGTCCTGCATGGCGTCCTGCGGCAGATCCAGCACCAGCGACAGGAACGATCCATCAAAGTTGAACACGTCCATGCGCAGGCCGAAGGGGGCCAGATCGGCCTCCCGCTGATTGCGGATCTGGCGCAGGCTCAGCTCCGATCGTTCGCAATCGTGAAACAATACCACTTCTTTGCCCAGCGCGGTGTTGCTCAGCGCGGACGACATACCCGGCACGTCCAGCGGGTTGCGCCACAGGTTAGGCCGCCAAGACCAATCGGTGCCATGGGGCTTTTCGAACGCGTTCGACCCGATCACCGGCAAGGCGAGCCGATGGTCAGCCGCCGCAATGATCTCATTGAGATAAAAGCGTAATTTCCGAGCAACACTGCGTTCACGCTGCAACGTATCAAGGTTCAGATCATGGGCATTGCGCGACAGAAACCGCCAGCGTTTCCACGCCCGGCGCTTGACCACCCAATCCAGAATACCGCTCCTGAACTCTACTGCCATTGTCCCAGTTCTTTGCTACGCAGACCCATACCGGGCAATCTGCACCGGGTTCGATTGCCATAGCATTAACTCGAATCCGGAAACAATCCACCCAAAAGCGCGCCCAAGGACCCCGGCGGGCTTGTGCCACTCGCCTCTTCCGCAGGTGCTGCAATCGCGGGTCGAACAGGGCTATTGGCTTTCGTGTTTTGCGCCAGTGAGACAAGTAGGCTCTGGCCATCTTCGCCTACCGCCGGGCTGCCTTGGCGGGCATAAAGCGCCAGACCGATCAAGTGCCCGTTGATCGCCAAGGCCCCGCGCCAATGCCTAGGGTCTTTGCCTTCAAATGCAACATTCCCGCCGCTGGCAAAATGCACAAGGCTCAACTCATTCAGGTTCACACTGTCAAGTACGGGAAGGTCAGGCATGGAGGCCGCCACCGCATCGGCACTGGGCCGTGTAGTCCCGGCCCGATCGGGCAGAACGGTCAGCGTCATGATCACCGGCTCCACCTCCTGCCCGCGAAGCCCGCTGAGCGCCTCGCAACTGGCCAGCATCACGAAACCTTGAGCCTTGCGGTTTCGCATCGATTTTTTGTCAATGCAGTATCCCGGCGGGCCCACCACAACCACGTCGCCGTCATAAAGTGTCGTCGTCCGCAGCACATCGCGCTGCACATCCCCGCCTGCGCCAAAGCCTACAAAATCCGACCCCAGGCAGCCCGACAGGCTGACCACCATCATCGATGCCAATGCCCCCCGCACTGACATGTTAGATGTCCATGTAGATATGCCGCTCAGCCTGACCGCCGGGATGGGTGACCGCGCCTTTGTAGGTTTCCTGCACGAGCTGCGCGAACTTCCACAAGGCACCAGAGGCGTAGATCGTCTCTTTCGGCCCCGCCCAGTTTTCCTTGCGCTTCTCCAGCTCTTCTTCGGTCAGATCGACGCTCAACTCACCCGTGATGGCGTTGATCGTGATTACATCGCCATGCTCCAGCAGACCGATCGGTCCGCAATGCGCCGCCTCCGGGCCCACATGACCCACGCAGAAGCCGCGCGTCGCGCCCGAAAAACGCCCATCGGTGATCAGAGCCACCTTCTTGCCCATGCCCTGACCCGACAGCGCGGCTGTGGTGGCCAGCATTTCCCGCATGCCCGGCCCGCCAGAGGGGCCCTCATTGCGAATGACCAGCACCTCGCCTTCCTTGTAGGCGCGTTGTTTCACGGCCTCAAAGGCATCCTCTTCGCACTCAAAGACGCGCGCGGGGCCGGTAAAGACCTGCTCTTCCTGGCTCATGCCCGCGACCTTCACGATGGCACCCTGCGGGGCCAGATTGCCCTTCAGGCCGACCACACCGCCGGTCTTTGTGATCGGTGTTTCAATGGGATAGATCACGCGGCCGTCGGCCTCACGCTCCACAATGTCGATCTCTTCGCCGATACTGCGGCCTGTCGCCGTGATGCAATCTTCATGGATCAGCCCCGCCTTGCGCAGTTCGCGCATCACGACAGGCACGCCGCCCGCCTCATAGAGGTCCTTGGCCACATACTGCCCACCGGGCTTCAGATCGACGAAATAAGGCGTGTCCTTGAAAATCTCGCAGACGTCATCGAGGAAAAACTCCAACCCCGCCTCATGGGCAATCGCGGGCAAATGAAGCCCCGCGTTGGTTGACCCGCCGGTGCAGGCCACCACACGGGCGGCATTCTGCAAGCTCTTGATCGTGACCACATCGCGCGCGCGGATGTTTTTTTCCAGCAGGTTCATCACCGCCCCGCCCGAGGCCGTACCATAGGCATCACGGCTTTCATAAGGGGCCGGCGCACCGGAGGAGTTGGGCAATGCGAGACCTATCGCCTCGGACACACAAGCCATCGTATTGGCCGTAAACTGACCGCCACACGCCCCCGCCGACGGACACGCCACCTTCTCCAGCGCCTTCAACTCTTCATCGGAATTCGCACCCGCCTGATGCCGGCCCACAGCCTCAAACACATCCTGAACGGTCACGTCCTTGCCCTGAAACCGGCCCGGTAGGATCGATCCACCGTAGATGAAAACAGACGGCACGTTAAGCCGCACCATGGCCATCATCATCCCCGGCAACGACTTGTCACATCCAGCAAGCCCCACCAGCGCGTCGTAGCAATGCCCGCGCATGGTCAGTTCGACGGTGTCGGCAATCGCCTCCCGACTAGCGAGGGAGGACCGCATTCCCTCATGCCCCATCGCGATCCCGTCTGTCACAGTGATCGTGGTAAATTCCCGCGGCGTGCCGCCCGCCTCTTTGACGCCCATCTTGACCGACTGCGCCTGCCGGTTGAGCGCGATGTTGCAGGGCGCAGCCTCATTCCAACAGGTCGCCACGCCGATCAACGGCTGGTGAATTTCGTCTTCGCTCAGCCCCATCGCGTACATGTATGACCGATGCGGGGCCCGGGCAGGACCCTCGGTAACGTGTCGGCTGGGCAGGATATTTTTGTCGAATTTGGTCATTGCGGCGTTCCCACTTGGCTTGAGAGTGACGGTTTAGGGCAGTGACCGGGGCGGGGCAAGATTTTATACCTCCGGCGGGAGTAATTCAGGCGAGATGAAAAAACGGATCCCGGATTACGAAAGGCTCGGTCTGCTTAACCCTTCATCAACCAGTTTCAACCAGTTTGTTAAGCATGGTTAAGGGAAGGAAAAGTTATGGTTGCGCGAGCCTATACGGTTGCTTTTGAAGGGGTGGAGGCACGCCCTGTAGAAGTGCAATGCGCCGTCACGGCCGGGTTGCCGGGGTTTTCTTTGGTCGGCCTACCCGACAAAGCGGTGAGCGAGGCGCGAGACCGGGTGCGCACGGCACTGACGTCCATGTCCATCGCTCTGCCCTCTCGACGGATCACGGTGAACCTGTCTCCTGCTGATATGCCCAAGGAAGGCAGCCATTTCGACCTGCCGATCGCGCTCTCGCTTCTTGCAGCGCTCGACATCATACCCGCCGACGCGGTGGAGGAAACCTGTGCCCTTGGGGAGTTGTCACTCGATGGTTCCATCCTGCCTGTCACCGGCGCATTACCCGCCGCCATGACCGCCGCCGAAGACGCGCGAACGCTTCTTTGTCCCAAAGCCTCCGGCGCAGAAGCGGCTTGGGTCGGCGATGCGCGGGTGATTGGCGCGCATTCCCTCGCAGATGTTGTGCGTCACTACACCGGTCAATCTCCCTTGCCACCGGCCGAGCCTGGCGAAGTGCATGCCGACACCAACGGTCGCGATCTGATCGATGTAAAGGGCCAGGAACGCGCCAAGCGGGCGCTAGAGATTGCCGCAGCCGGGCGGCACCATCTGATGATGGTGGGCACGCCGGGATCGGGAAAATCCATGCTGGCCGCGCGCCTGCCTTCGATCCTGCCGCCCTTGTCCCCGGCGGAAGCGCTGGAAACCTCCATGATCCATTCGCTGGCGGGGCTCTTGGACGAAGGCGGGATCTACCGCACGCGTCCTTTCCGCGAACCCCATCACACGGCCTCCATGGCGGCCATTGTCGGCGGCGGGCGACGCGCCTCACCAGGTGAGATCAGCCTGGCTCATAACGGAGTTCTATTCATGGATGAATTCCCGGAATTCTCACGCCAGGTCCTCGAAACCCTGCGCCAGCCCATTGAAACTGGAGAGGTCGTGGTCGCCCGCGCCAATGCCCATGTCCGCTACCCTTGTCGCTTCATGCTGGTCGCCGCCGCCAACCCGTGCCGCTGCGGGTATGCGACCGATCCCACCCGAGGCTGTGCCCAAGGCCCCAAATGCGGAGAGGGGTATTTGAGCCGCATCTCCGGGCCGTTGATGGATCGCTTCGATTTGCGCGTAGATGTTCCGCCAGTGGCATTTTCTGATCTCGACCTGCCTGCCGGGGGCGAGACATCCCGGACAGTTGCCGAACGCGTCGCTGAGGCCCGAGATATGCAGTCAGAACGCTACTCCGAGCATCAGGGCATGCGCCTCAACGCCGATGCTGAAGGCGAAGCCCTCGCGCGGTATGCAACCCCGGAACCGGCCGGGCGGGAATTATTGATCAAAGTTGCAGAACAGTTCGGCCTTTCCGCGCGGGGCTATCACCGCGTATTGCGGGTGGCGCGCACCATTGCCGATCTGGCGGGGTCAGATCAGGTCACCAGAACCCATGTGGGCGAAGCCGTCAGCTATCGCCTGAACCCGTCCGCGCCGAAATCCAGTCAGCCAGCTGCGTGAGCGTCTGACGTGCTTCAGGCAGGATGCTGTGAAACATCGGCCAGACATGTGGCACATTCTTTTCCAGCAAAAGGGTCACATCCACACTCTGTGCTTGCATCCTATCGGCCAGTCTGAGGGTATCATCGCGCAAAATTTCTGTCGTGCCGACGGTGAGCCAAACCGGTGGCGCGTCCGTGAAATCGGCAAATAGTGGCGACGCGCGAGGGTCTTCTGCCGCCGCCCCGCTCAGATAGGCCTGCGATATCTCACCAATACGAGAGGCGGGTAACATCACCTCTTTTTCGGCATTCTCCACGATGCTCGCGCCCGAAAAGGTGAGATCGGTGAGAGGTGAAAAGGCGAATGTTGCGAAGGGGCGCGGCATATCGCGGCGCAAAATCTCGGCCAGAAGGGCAAGGGCCAAACCACCCCCTGCGCTGTCACCCCCCAAAATGACCGGCTGGGCCATCACTGAGGCATACGCCGCAACCGCGTCATCAACAGCGGCCGGAAACGGGTGCTCTGGTGCCAGGCGATAATCTACCAAACACACCGGCAGACGGGCGCGTTTCGACAGTGCCGCTGCCATCGCACGGTGCGTGTCGGTTGAGCCAAACACATAGCCACCACCATGGAAATAGAGGATCACAGGACCCTGACCGCGCGTCACACCCCGCGCCATGGCCCATTGCACCGGAATGCCACCCAGATCATCCCATTCATAGTGCGACCCGAAGGGCCCGTGAAAAAACAGCCGCGCGCGAAACGCGAAACTTCGGCGCAGCGTGTCGATATCAGCGGCAAGAGCAAGATGGCGCTTTTCAGACCATCGCAGATAGGCGTTGAGCCGGCGGCGGACCAGGCTCATTGCGTCAAGCTCATGAACGCTTGGCCTCAATCGCGTCCCAGATCTTTGCGGCGATGTTGACGCCGTCGAACCGCTCCAACTCCTGAATGCCAGTGGGGGAGGTGACATTGATTTCGGTCAGGTATTGCCCGATCACGTCAATGCCCACGAAAACCTGGCCTTTTTCCCGTAGAAGCGGTCCAATGCGGGCGCAAATCTCCAGATCGCGATCACTGAGCCCCACTTTTTCCGGCGTGCCACCGACATGCATGTTCGACCGGGTTTCACCGGCAGCGGGCATGCGGTTGATTGCGCCCACCGGTTCGCCATCGACAAGAATCACGCGCTTGTCGCCTGCGCTGATCTCTGGCAGGAATTTCTGCGCGATCAGCGGCTCGCGACTGAACCCGGTGAACAGCTCATGCAACGCGCCAAGATTGCGATCGGCCGCAGGCAGAAAGAATACGCCTGCCCCACCATTGCCGTATAGCGGCTTGAGGATGATATCCCCGTGTTCGGCGCGGAACGCCTTGATCATGTCAAGGTCGCGCGCAATCGCGGTGGGCGGCATCAGATCGGGAAAATCAAGAATCAGCAGTTTTTCTGGATAGTTCCGAACCCAAAACGGATTGTTCACAACCAGCGTGCCGGGGGCCAAACGATCCAGGATATGCGTCGTGGTGATGTAGAACATGTCAAAGGGCGGATCCTGACGCAGCCAGACGACGTCCATCTCAGACAGGTCGAAAACCCGCTCTTCGCCCAGGGCAAAGTGATCCCCAACCACCCGTTGTACAGTCAGCGGCCACCCACGTGCAGTCACCCGGCCCTGATCATAAGCCAACCTGTCCGGTGTGTAATAAAACAGCTCATGCCCCCGCGCCTGCGCCTCCTCGGCCAGGCGAAACGTGCTGTCCGCGGCAATATCAATGGGACCGATCGGGTCCATCTGAAAGGCGATTTTCATGGGTGGTCCCCCGATGCATTGGCCGAGCTTCAACAGCTCTCTACATGGTCCAAAGCACAGGTGACTGCAAATCAGAAATGGCTGAACGCGCCCTCGCGAATGTCAACTTCGCCTGCAGCATTGCAAACAGCCAGATCAAATCGCATCAAAGAAAGCGGGCCATCCGGCGCAAACTCCAGATATTCTAATGCTGCCAAGTGAATGCGCCGCGCCTGCGCAGGCCGCAACCGTTCGGCCGCCGCATCAAAACTGCGCGCCTTCTTGACCTCAACGAAAACCAATTCGCCGGCATCCTGAAAGATCAGATCAATTTCCCCGGATTGACCCCGCCACCGACTTTCCAACACGTCGCACCCGCGATCCACATAGGCCCGCGCCACCGCTGCTTCCGCGGCGCAGCCCGCAAAATAGGCCATGGCACCACAGTCGCGTTTGCGCGTCTCAAGCACTTGATCTGGTGCTGCATGGGTCGTCATCATTCGTCATGCCTAGCTTTCGTTTCTCGGTCTTTTCTCAGCGAAAGTGCCCGTTGATATACATCACGCTTCTTGAGCCCGAACTTTCCGGCAACCAGTTCCGCCGCATCACGCAGCGATACCGCCTCCAGAACCCGCCTTAGTTCTTCGTCTAAGGCAACATCACTAACAGCCGATGAATCCCCCCGGCCCACCAAGACAACAATCTCGCCCTTCAAATCCCGCGCGCGCAACTCATCGGCAAGAGCACCCAATGTCCCACGCATCGTCTCTTCAAACCGCTTGGTGATTTCACGGCAAAGCGCGGCTTCACGCGTCTGCCCCAGTATCTCAGCCGCGTCCGCCAGCATCGCGCCCACACGCTTGGGCGATTCGTAAAAGACCAGCGTTCCGGGCACATCGCGAAGTGCAGCCAGCGCGGATTTTCGCTTGGCGGATTTGGGCGGCAGGAAGCCTGCGAAAAAGAACGCGTCCGATGGAAGACCGGACAATGTCAGGGCTGCAATCGCCGCCACTGGCCCAGGTGCAGCATAAAGCGGGAGGCCTGCCTCAATCACCGCTCGGGTCAAATCATAACCCGGATCAGAAATCAGCGGTGTCCCCGCATCTGATGCGTAAGCCACTGATTTTCCCTCGTTCAACGCCTCCAAGATCTTCGGCAGCGCGGATTTGGCGTTATGATCATGAAAGCTGATGACCCGCCGATCCCCCAGCGCAATGTCATGAATGTCCATCAATTTGCGCAAGGTCCGCGTATCTTCAGCCGCCAGCATGTCCGCAGAGGCAAGTATATCCAGCGCCCGCAGCGTAATATCCCGCGCCGCGCCAATCGGCGTGGCCACAAGATAAAGCCCCGGCGCCAGCGTCACCGCGTGTTCATTCCTCACTGGACCCCTCCTCAAGGACGTTTATATTCGCGCCACCTTACGCGGGGCCTGTGCTTTGTCGTATAAAAGGTCATATACACGGCCCAACCAGACTATCCGGAGCACCATTCATGTTTGCCCAACTCGACCGCCTTCGCAAGTTCGCCCTTTGGGCTATGGTCGTGCCAATGCTGGCGTTTTTGGCGGCCTGTCAGGGCGGCATCGGGATCGGCAGCTCAGGTCCGTCGATCAACACCCGGGCGGCGGTGCCTGTGGCACTGTTGGTGCCCTTGGGATCATCTGACAGCAACGAACAGCGGCTCGCGCAAGATCTGGAAAATGCCGCACGCTTGGCAACCACAGATCTGAGCGGCGTTCAGATTGATCTGCGCGTCTACCCCACGGCGGGCAATCCGGGCAGGGCGCAAGAGGCCGCTCAGCAAGCTGTCAGCGATGGCGCAAAGATCATCATTGGGCCACTGCGCGGCGAAAGTGCGACAGCCGCCGCACAAGCCGCCGCCGGGCGCGGGGTAAACGTGCTGGCCTTTTCCAACAACGCCGCCATTGCGGGCGGAAACCTCTTTGTGCTGGGTCAGACCTTTGACAGCACGGCCAATCGGCTTGTCAGCTACGCCGTCAGCCAAGGCAAGAACCGGGTGATGACGGTCTATGCCAACAATCAGACAGGCCGCGTGGGCAAGGTGGCCATCGACCGCGCGATTGCCGCCAATGGCGCGGTGCCAGCGGGCAATGTAGCGCATGAGTTTTCCCAGCAGGCCGTGATCAATGCTGTCCCGAATATCCGCGACACAGCGGAGACCAATCAGGCCAATGCTGTCTTCTTTACGTCCAACACCGCAGGGGCATTACCGCTCTTCACTCAGATGCTCCCCGAAGCGGGGCTTGACCCGGTCAACACGCAATATATTGGCCTGTCCCGCTGGGATACGCCGCCACAAACCCTGGAATTGCCTGGGGTTCAAGGCGGCTGGTTTGCTCTGCCCGATCCGCAGCGCAATGCGCAATTTCAGACACGCTATCAAGCCGCCTATGGCAATCCGCCCCATGCCTTGGCAGGTCTGGCCTATGACGGGATCGCGGCCGTGGGGGCCTTGGTCAGTTCAGGCAAATCTGACGCGTTGACCACCGCATCCCTGACCCAACCGGCAGGCTTTCAGGGTGTAAACGGCGTTTTCCGCTTCCTGCCGGGGGGCACCAATGAACGCGCGCTCGCCGTGGCCACCATCGAAGACAAGCAGGTTATCGTGGTCAGTCCCGCGCCCACCAGTTTTGGGGCGCCCGGGTTCTGAAACGGTTCTGAGCCCATGAAAGACGCACCCCCGCTGCCCACCAATCTGATCTGCGACGCAGAACAGGTGTTCAATGACGCGTCCGTATCAGAAGAAATTGCGGCGGCCCTGACCGCCGGCGACCCGAAAGACGCCCGTGCACGGGTTGTTGCCATCCTCAAAGCCGCGCAAAAACAAGGCCGAGCGGCCATTGCCAAGGCCCTGAGTGAAACCCCCATGGACGCCTTTGCCGCCACGCGTTCCTACAGCTGGCTCACCGATTGTCTGGTGCAAACCACGCTGCGCTATTCCTCTGAATATGTTCACCCTTTGCCAACCCCCACTGACAGCGAACGCATCGCCGTCTTCGCCGTGGGTGGCTACGGGCGAGGCGAAATGGCCCCGCAAAGCGATGTGGATTTGCTGTTTCTGACGCCCTACAAGATTACCCCTTGGGCCGAAAGCGTCATTGAAACAACGCTCTATGTCCTTTGGGATCTCAAACTGAAAATTGGCCACGCAAGCCGCACGGTAAAGGAATGCCTGCGCCTGGCGGGTGAAGATTTCACAATCCGTACCGCTCTTTTGGAAAACCGCTTCATCTTCGGCGATGGCCCTTTGGCTGAGGCGCTTCGCGACAAGCTGCGCAGCGATCTTTTTGAGGGCACAGCCCGCGAATTCATTGAGGCCAAACTGGAAGAGCGCGACGCGCGGCACGTCAAACAGGGCGAACGCTACATGGTGGAGCCCAACGTAAAAGAGGGCAAAGGCGGCCTGCGGGATCTGCAGTCGCTCTTCTGGATCGCCAAATACCTCTATCAGGTGGATCACGTGCGCGAACTGATTGGCCACGGCATGCTGACGGAAGAGGAATTCGACCGCTTTGCCGCCGCCGAAAACTTTCTCTGGGCCACGCGCTGTCATCTGCACCTGACGACAGGCCGCGCCGCCGAACAACTGACCTTCGATCTGCAGGTCGAGGTGGCTGAGCGCATGGGATATGCCGCCACCGGTGGCCAACGCGCGGTGGAGGTCTTCATGCAGGACTATTTCCGCCATGCCACCGCCGTGGGCGATCTGACCCGCATCTTCCTGACGAAACTGGAAGCCGCCCATGTGAAGTCAGAGGCGATCCTCCAGCGTCTCTTCAAACGCAAGCGCAAGATGGCGGATGGTTACGAAGAGGTACATGGCCGTCTCGGTGTGGTCGATGGTGCCGCCTTCCTGTCCGACCGGCTGAACCTGCTGCGGCTCTTTGATGAAGGGCTGCGCACAGGTCTGCTGATCCATCCCGATGCGATGCGGCTGGTGACAGCCAATCTGAACCTCATTGACGATGACTTTCGCGGCGACCCAGAAACGCAAAAGCTGTTCCTGCAATTGCTGCTGAAACATGGTGCACCGGCCCGGGCGCTGCGTCGGATGAACGAGCTTGGGGTGCTGTCCACGCTGATCCCCGAATGGGAACCAATCCGGGCAATGATGCAATACAATATGTATCACAGCTACACGGTGGATGAGCACATCATCCAATGCATCAGCCAGCTGGACAAAATCGAGCGGCGGGAGTTGATCGAGGAACTGCCCGTCGCCTCCTCCATCCTGGATGAAGGGGTAAATCGCCGCGTGCTCTATGTGGCACTTTTGATGCATGATATCGCCAAGGGCCGGGATGAGGATCACTCGATCCTCGGCGCCCGCATCGCCCGCAAGGTGGCCACCCGACTGGGGCTAAAAGCCAAAGAGGTGGACACGGTGGAATGGCTGGTGCGCTACCACTTGCTGATGTCTGATACGGCGCAGAAGCGCGACATCGCCGATCCCCGCACGGTGCGTGATTTCGCCAAGGCCGTTCAGACGCAGGAACGGCTCGATCTGCTGTGCGTGTTGACCGTCTGCGACATCCGCGGCGTGGGACCGACGACCTGGAACAACTGGAAAGCATCACTGATCCGTGCGCTATACCGGCAGACCCGCCGGGCGATGGAAGGAGGGCTAGAAGAACTCAACCGTGAACAGCGCGGATCAGACGCCAAACGCAAACTGCGCGAAGCGCTTTCCGACTGGCCCGCACGAGATCTCAAGGCCGAAACTGCGCGGCATTACCCGCCTTACTGGCAGGGCCTGCACATCACCGCCCACGTGGTCTTTGCCCGGCTCTTGCGCGACCTGCCGGATGATGAAATCGGCATTGACCTGCACCCCGATGATGATCGCGATGCCACTCGTGCTTGTTTCGCACTGGCCGATCACCCTGGCATTTTCTCTCGCCTCGCGGGTGCCTTGGCACTGGTTGGCGCCAACGTGGTCGACGCACGGACCTTCACCTCCGCCGATGGGTTCGCCACCGCTGCGTTCTGGGTGCAGGACGCCGATGGCAACCAGTTCGAAGCCGCCCGCCTGCCCCGCCTGCGCGCCATGATCGAGAAGACGCTGAAAGGGGAGGTCGTGGCCCGCGACGCCATCAAATCACGCGACAAGATCAAGAAACGGGAGGCTGCCTTCCGCGTGCCCACCCACATCACCTTCGATAATGAAGGCTCTGAGATATACACGATCATAGAGGTCGATACCCGCGACCGCCCCGGGCTTCTTTATGATCTCAGCCGCGCGTTTGGGGCCGCCAATGTCTATATCAACTCCGCCGTGATCGCGACCTATGGGGAACAGGTGGTCGATACCTTTTACGTAAAGGACATGTTCGGGTTGAAATTCTACTCCGAGGCCAAGCAAAGAACTTTGGAAAAGCGCCTGCGCGAGGCCATTGAGCAAGGGTATCAACGCGCCAATGAAGTGGTCTGACCGGTCTCAAGCACCCACATTTTTTTCAAAAAAAATGCTGCCAACGTTGGCGGCAGAATTTTTGAAAAATTCTGATCCCCCTCATGGTCACTTGAACACCCGATCCGTGAGGTTCAGGCGTTCGGCGACAATCGGCTCCAGCGCTTTGCCCAACTTAGGCTCCCGCTCTATCAGCAGTTCCAACTCATCCAACCTGTTGGCCGCGATCAATTGCAGCGCATCGTGCCTCGGTGCCCCATCCGCCCCCTTTGGCAAGGCAGCTACGGGCTGGATCAACTCGGGTTTCGGATCAGCGACCATCTTCCTCAACGCCTCGCGGCCCAAACCCGTCTCCACGAATGCATAAAGTCCAACACCCTTGGCCGCGCGGGCATAGGTGCAAAACACGATGTCGGTGATGCGCGGGTCACGGCCCCAAACCGCGCGCAGCGCGGGTCCTTCTCGCTCAATCCGGTCCTCGGTGCCTTCCCCATCCGACCAATTCATCAACCGCCGGGTGATGAAATTGTAAAGCTTCTTGCCGGTCGCCATCCAAATCCGCGTTGGCAGTGCTTTTTCGTTCAGCATCCTTACCTCGGACGCCGTCAGCAAGTCCGGCGCATAGGCCCGCTTCTGTTTTAGCAAATGCCGCAAATCCTCCCGCGCCATGACGCGGAACAAAAGCCCACGACGGCGATGAACAGAGGCCAGTTGAAAATCAATCACCGCAGCGCGGCCCTCTGGTGTCATCAGCCAGTTCTGGGGTTTGGCGATATCATTATGCGTCACGCCCGCACGCCGCAGTTGCCGGAGCAGCCGCTTGGCATCGCGGTACCAGGCCGCACCCGTAGGCTTGGCCAGTTGCAACGGCGTGCCTTGCGTCCATCTGCGCACAAGGCCCGTCTGGTCGACGCGCACCAATACCGGACAGCCCTCAATTCCCTGCACGGCTGTCAGCCCTCGGATTTCTCGTCGCGCCAGCCACCACGCGAGCGGCTTGGCAAACCACGGCACACCGTCAAGACGCCTGAGCACGACAGGACATTCATCGTACCCTTCGAGGCGACCAGAAATCGTCTCAGAAAACACGTCCCGTTTGTGCACCGTCTCCGGTATGAATCTGGCCTCTTTCACGTCGGTCACAGCCGGATCCAGTCCGTCGGGCAGATATCCGGGTTGGCAGGCTTGCCCGACCCAAACCAATCCTTGGGCGCGATGATGCGCTTATCGGGGTTAGGGTTCAACCATGCCCCCCACCACGAGAAGGTCGAATTGGCAATGATGTTGTGGTCGCAAAGCGTCTGCAGATGCAGATCAAAATGCCCCTTCGTTTCGTCATTGATGTCAACGACCACAGTCTCCGCGCCAAGCTTCAAGTTCTCGCTCGCCCAATCCGGGTCATTGGAAAACACGAAAACTGTCGCCGCCTTGCCCATCTCCTCCGCAATCCGCGCCACGCCTTCTCGGTAATACTCCGGCGCGCAAATTGCATAGCTGCCGTCGCCCACGTAATCACCCCGCCGCACATGGGCCGACACCGCCAGATCCGCTTCCGCAATACGCTCGGCCATCTGAGAATTGGGCTCATCGAGCGGCGTCGTCATCTGTAAATCCTCCCGAAGCTGCGCCGCGATTTTCTCGAAGTATCGCTCCGACTGCCAGTAGCCATGCAGGTAAGCGCCATCACTCAGATCGAAGAAATCTGCGTTGAACCCCAACGCCTCTTCACGATGAAACCGTGGATTTCTCCCCAGCGCACGCCATGTCGCGTATTTCACAACACCATCCATTTTTGCAGGCGGCAATGCCACATTATCCACAAATCTTGCGTCCTGATAATGCAAAAAACAATCCGCCCGCGTTTCACCCCCAAGAGCCAGATAGCGTTTATCCACAGCCAAATCCGTGCCCAGATGATCCGCCAATGCCCGTCCTGCGGCATATTGAAAGAGCTGATTGCCCGCCCCACCGAATAGCCGCGTTACGATCATGGCTCAGGTGGGCTCAACCACAGGCGCGCCGCTTGCGGCAGAAAATTTCGCAACCTGCCTGCGATAGGAAAAACGGGACCACTCGCGACCGACGATCTCAATGGCCTTTCGCCCCGTCTGTTCCTGCACGGTGCTGCCATCCATCTGATCCTCTGCGGTTGTGATACCGGAAGGATAGATCACACCCGCCCGCAGACCGGTGTGCCAATGGCTCTGAATATAGGTGTCTACAGGACGATCAAACTTCGCAGTCATGTCCAGCAGTTGCTTGGCCGCCCATTGGCTCACCATTTGCGCAGAAGTCCTAAGCGGCGACACTTGTGGTTGCGTCAGAAGTGCGGTGCCTTCCAGATCGATCACCTTAGGCCGTCCCGGGCTGCGCTTTTGAAACTGGATGACACCGAAATTTTCAATTTGCCGCTCACCCAGCACTTGCGCCTCACCGAAGAGCATCGGGTCGATCTTAACATCGTCTTCAATGATCAGACCAAAGGCCAGTTCCCGCCTTACAATTTCCGCCCAGATCTGGCGGTGGCTCAGAAAGCACCCGATCTCACCCCGGTTCAGATCAAACGGATAATACGGCTCAAACCCCGGCCCCGACAGCGGTGCGGTGGCATCTGCATCAGACAGGGCTTTGCCATCCACGGCCTCCCAGATCTCACCGGGAAGGCCGCATGTCGCGAGAAGCTCAACAGCGTTCTCCTTACGCGCCCGCGCGCGGGTCAGATGCAGGATAAACGCGCGCATGGGACCTATTCAGCGGCCCAACCGGACACGGCTTTGACTTCGAGGAAATCCTCAATGCCCCATTTGCCACCTTCGCGCCCGTTGCCCGACTGCTTCATGCCGCCAAAGGGCGAGCCTTGCGCGCGGCCCTGGCCGTTCATCTCCACCATGCCCGATCGCAGCTGACGCGCCAAACGATTGGCGCGCGCGCCGTCCTGGGTCTGGACGTAATTGGTCAGGCCGTAATCGGTGTCATTGGCCATGGCGACGCCTTCTTCCTCTGTGTCAAACGGTATGATCGAAAGGACCGGCCCAAAGATTTCTTCGCGCGCAATCGTCATGTCATTGTTCACATCAGCAAACACCGTGGGTCGCACATAAAAACCCCGATTGAACCCTTCGGGTCGACCCGTGCCGCCCGCGACCAGCCGTGCGCCTTCATCGATGCCTTTTTGGATCAGATCCTGAATTTTGCCGAACTGAACCGCATTGACCACCGGACCGATATGGCGGCCCTCTTCGCTGGCCGGACCCACAGTAACCGAACTTGCAACCTCGGCGGCCGTTTCCACAGCCTGGTCATAGATATCACGCTGCACCATCATCCGCGTGGGCGCGTTGCATGACTGGCCCGAGTTGTTCATGCAATGGAGCACACCGCGTTTCACAGCCTTTTCATCGGCATCGGCAAAGATCAGATTGGCGCCCTTGCCACCCAGTTCGAGGCTCACGCGCTTGAGCGTATCGGCCGCCGCCTTGGAGATCAGCTTGCCGGCGCGCGAGGAGCCGGTGAATGAAATCATATCAATATCTTTGTGCGTCGACATCTGCGTGCCAACGCCCACGCCATCGCCATTCACAAGGTTGAAAACCCCTTTGGGCAAACCCGCCTCATGCACCATTTCTGCAAAAATCATAGCTGAAAGTGGGGATTCTTCAGATGGTTTGAGCACCATTGTGCAGCCTGCTACCAGTCCGGCGGCAACCTTCAATGTCACCTGATTCATGGGCCAGTTCCATGGCGTGATCATGCCCACCACGCCGATCGCCTCATGAATAATCCGGTCACCCGGGGCATGATCGCCCAGCATGTCCATGAAGGAAAACTCTTTGCCTTCCTTGATGAAGCCTTCCATGTGCCAGAGCCCAGCACCCACCTGCGAGGACCGCGACATGTCAATCGGCGCGCCCATCTCCAAGCTAATCGCCTGCGCCATATCCTCGGCGCGCGATTTGTAGGCCTCGTAGATTTTTTCGACATAGGCGATGCGCTCTTCTGGCGAGGTCGCCATCCAACCAGGCAGTGCGGCCTTGGCGGCTGCGACGGCGGTATCCGTGTCGGCCTGACCGCCCAGACTGATCACCGCGCAGGCATCTTCGGTCGAGGGATCAATCACGTTGTGGTCCGTGCCATCCAGCGGGGCAACCCACGCGCCATCCACGTAAAAATCGCGTTTCTCGATCATGTCGGTCTCTCCTTTTTAGGCATGGTTTGAAGGCCCGTCTCAGGGCCCTTGCGGAACGGGGACAATCTGGCACCTGCCGCGTCCCTCCGCAAGAGCAGAGAACGACACAGCCACTTCGGTGCCCAGCGGTGTTTTCACGAATACGCAAAGTTTTTCAAAAACTTTGCCGCCAACGTTGGCGGCGCATTTTTTCAAAAAATGCGTACCGAATTTTCGCGAAAATTCGTGGGCGCTCACCCGATGACAGGGTGTTTCGCCGCGGCGATCTTCGCCTCAAGCTTCGCCAACTCCTCCGCGCGCTGCTGGCCCAGATTGTTGTCAGCATCTTTCCACCGACGATGGATCCAGAACCACTGATCCATATGCTTTCGCACCATCGCCTCCAGGCGTGCATTGAATTCCCGCGCCATGGTCAGCGGATCGGAATGAGGAATCTCATCTTCAAAGATAATCTCAAAATCAATCCCGTTCTCCGCCCGGATCCCCCAGATCGGCACCAACGGCGCACCGTATTTCAACGCCAGTTCCGGCCCCGAAATCGACGTGAGCGCGGGCTTGCCAAAATACTCCAGCGGCACCCCGTCATGAACATTCAGATCCCCGAGCATCCCAAGCACCTTGCCTTCCTTGAGGTGCTTGATCATCTGCATCATCCCCCGCCGGCTTTGTTCGAACATGGGCTGGCTGACCGCGCCCATGGCCTCCACGTAGTGAGCATTGAAGGCGCGGTTCGACATGTTGCGGTAAAGGTACCCCGCGCTCGTGATCCCGTTGTCGAGCATCCCGACCCGCGCAGCGTTGAAGTTGCCAAGATGCGCCGACATCAGCACGCAAGGGCGCCCCTCGGCCTGCGCATCCTGAAAAATCTTGATGCCGGGACCATGGCTGCGCAACGGACGGATTTTATCGGCAAAGTCGGGAGAATAGAGTTCAATCATGAAGCGCCCCACATTGTCGGGCACGGCCCGCACCAGCCGCTCCACTTCCGCCTCAGGCAAATTCGGGCAGGCCAGCTTCAGATTATCCCGTACCCGCTTGCGATAGCCGGCCAACGGCGCCACGACCCGCGACGCCACCCACCCCGCCAGCGGCACACGCCAGCGATACGGCAGAAATCGCGTCAGCAAAACGGGCAAGAACAGCGCGGTACCGATCACCTGCTCTCGCAACGGGATAGAATGCGCGTCAGGGATGTCCGAGGGTTTCTTGCTCATCAATACCGCCGTTGATTGCCGTTTGGCCTAGATACGCCTGCGCCTTCTGGAGGGCAAGCGATGTGCCGAATTGCGACCTGCGTCGATCATACAACGAAAAACGGCAGGGCACCTGCCCTGCCGTTTCAAAAACTTATTTATGTGCGCCTTCAGGCCTGATTGCCGCGCGCGGCAAAATAGATGCCACCCACGATCATCAGCAAATGCAGTTGATTGCCAAGGAAGATGTAAAGCGGCGGCGCCCAGTAGACGACGACAATCACCGCCAACGTGATCAGCGCGATCACCAGCCCGCCCGCACGGGTCAGAACATCACCCATCCAGTTGCGGATGAATCCGCCCGCGACCAAGGCCACGGCAGCAGCCACTTCGCCCAACGCCGTCAGCAGCCAAAGGATGTACGGCACGCCGGCGGAAACGGCATCGTCTGCGGCCAGGGGGAATTTGATGACTCCCTGATAGGCAATCACCGATGCAAGAACAATTCGTGGCAACCAGTGCACTGCACGGATGTCGGGAAGGCTCTGTGAGCTGCGAATAATGGTGTCAACGGCACTCATTTTCTTTCCTCTCATGGTTGCGATCTGACCGAATGATCACTTTGGTCAGAACAATTGACATATCTACGAATGCTTGGCCGACCTGGATCACACAGAATGCCCGTTTCCACAGGAATTTTTGCACGAATTGCGTGCCGCAGGGTCAATCCGGGAAGCCAGTGGCAACCCGTTTAAAATCATTGTTGGCCACTTTCCCATTGAAAGCCGCGCCCCTACCGTTACTTGCCTAATAGCTGTAAAATACGCCGGAAAAGGACCAGCTCATGACGCCTCACACTGCAAATCTGATCAACGCGATCGTCCTGATCCTTTGCTCGATATGGGCTTACCTCACGCCCGCGTTCTCTTATTGGACAGCGCTTGTGCCAGCAGGCGTGGGTTTGGCGCTTCTGGTTTGCAACCCGGGGGTCAAGGCGCAAAACAAGGTTATTGCTCATGTCGCTGTGACGCTGACACTTGCGATCTTCCTGCTGTTGTTGGTGCCCTTTTTCAAAGCGGTCGGCGAAGGCAATGTCATGTCCATTATCCGTGTTGGCCTGATGATGGCGACCTGTGTTTTGGCCAAGATCGCTTTCATCAAAAGCTTCCGGGATGCACGCCGCGCCCGCGAAAACGCACAAACCTGAGCTAAACGGATATTTAGCATATTTCGGCGCGCAGTCTTTCAACGCCTGTGCGGCCTCAATCAATCTGTCGGTGGGTCGCGCTCTGCTGGTCGCCCGGTATAAACAATCATCCCTGCACTCAGCAGCCCCACCACCGCGATGAAAAGCCAAGGTGACCCCACGCAGCCTTCCGTGATCGCCTCGGTGCGAACCCCGCCAGTGGGATCAAAAAACGTCACTGCCGTGATCAGAAAACTCCAGCCCAGACAGACGGTCAACGCTCCCCAGGAACTGCGGAACCGGAACACAAGTGCCGTGCAGAGCAGCAAAATCAACGCGATAGGCGACGAAAACAGCGTGATTGCTTCGGCCACCGCGCCCACATCACCACCGTCCCAACCCGGGCGGATCGTATTGCAAGCCTCCGCCAGGGCAGGCGTTGGCAACATCGCAAGCATCAATCCTCTTCGAACGGGTCCCATTCGTCATCCACTTCGGGCAGGGCTTCGGCCTCTGCAGCAGCCACCTGTTCTTCCAGAGTTCGGATGGCACTGATGGTGGCACCCGGAAACGCCGCCTGCACTGCCTGCACCATGGGATGGGCTTCGGCCTCTTCTTTCAATGCAAGGTCTTCGGCATCGCGTTCGGCCGCAATGGTCGGCGCGCCGCCCTCATTCACCACCGAAATGCCCCAACGATTGCCCGTCCAGCGCTGCAACGCGCTGCCCAACCGCTGCGCCAGGTCCTGCGGAGCGTTCGCTGACGGGCAGAATTCGATGCGACCGGGCTGGTAGGACACAAGCTGCACGCCCGTCTCCACCTCGACCAGCAAGCGCACATCGCGGTTCGCGCGGATCAACTCAACCACATGTTCAAAACTGGGATAGCGCGCGAGCGAAGCGTCGACCTCTGTCGCCAGTGCCGCTGTTGGCCCACCATTGGGTGACGGTTGAGACATAACGGGTGGCGCGCTGGAGGCAGGCGCATGGGCAGGAGAGTGGGTCACATTCCCACCACCGGGGCCAGCAGGCGGCGCAGACGGCGGAACTGGCGGCGCATCGCGCAACTTGCGCACCAACTGCTCCGGCGTCGGCAGATCGGCCAGATGGGTCATCCGGATCACGGCCATCTCCGCGGCCATCATCGCGTTGGGCGCCATAGACACCTCTTCCAGCGCCTTCAGCAGCATCTGCCACGTCCGTGTCAGCACGCGTGTCGGCAGTGCCGCCGCCATTTCCCGCCCGCGCGCCTGTTCATCGGGGCCAATCGTGGGATCATCGGCGGCATCCGGCGTTATCTGCACGACGGAGACCCAATGGGCCACTTCGGCCAGATCGCGCAGCACAGCCAGCGGGTCGGCGCCATCGGCATATTGCGCCGATAGCTCACCCAGCGCCCCTGCCGCATCGCCCTTCATGATCAAATCAAACAAATCGAGCACGCGTCCGCGATCCGCCAGCCCCAGCATGGCCCGCACCTGATCCGCCGTCGTCTCACCTGCGCCATGCGATATCGCCTGATCAAGCAACGACGTCGCATCCCGCGCAGATCCTTCTGCGGCGCGTGTGATCAGCGCCAACGCGTCATCGGCAATCTGCGCCCCTTCGGCATCTGCGATTTTGCGCAAAAGCCCGATCATGTCTTCGGGATCAATCCGCCGCAGATCAAAGCGCTGACACCGGCTCAGCACCGTCACCGGCACTTTGCGGATCTCGGTCGTGGCGAAGATGAACTTCACATGGGCGGGCGGTTCTTCCAACGTCTTCAACAGCGCGTTGAACGCGCTGGTCGAGAGCATGTGAACCTCGTCAATGATGTAGATCTTGTAGCGGGCAGATGCCGCCCGATAGGCCACGCTGTCGATAATCTCCCGGATGTCATTCACACCCGTCCGGCTGGCCGCGTCCATCTCCAGCACGTCTACATGACGCCCTTCCGAGATTGCGCGACAGTGTTCGCAATCCCCGCAAGGTTCTGTCGTCGGCCCGCCGTTGCCATCAAGGCCAATGCAATTCATCCCCTTGGCAATGATCCGCGCCGTGGTCGTCTTCCCCGTCCCGCGAATCCCCGTCATGATGAAGGCCTGCGCGATCCGGTCGGCCTCAAACGCGTTCTTCAGCGTGCGCACCATCGCATCCTGGCCCACCAGATCGGCAAAGGTCTCCGGCCGGTATTTCCGGGCCAGAACCTGATAGCCGGTGTCAGGGGTGTCGTTCATGCGTGCGGCGTCCTTCTGATCAGCCCACAGGTTAGAGCGGTCACGCGCCATGGTCCACCGCCGTCGCCGGGTTTTCTTGATCTACGCGCAAAAAGCGTGAACGATAGGGCGCAACACGGGGGACGGGAGCGTGGACTTTATCACGCCACTAAAGAAGTCATGAGTTTTGTCATTTACGCAGTTCCTGTCGCGCGTGGCATTTTGGGCATTTCGCCCATGCCTGGCATGAACGGGCAATATGAACAGGATCTTGCCCATCTCAAGGATTGGAAGCCCGCGATGGTCGTCTCCATGACCGAACCCCAAGAGCTGGAAGCGGCAGGCGTCACAAGCCTCGCCACCGATCTGCAGCAATCGGGCACGCGGTGGTTTTCTTTCCCTGTTCCGGATCGCGGGGTGGGCGATCCAATGCAGGAAGGCACTTGGGACACGATCAGCGAAACCGCCCTGGCCGCCCTGCGCGGGGGCGGACGCGTGTTGATCCATTGCCGCATGGGATGCGGCCGCTCCGGCATGGCCGCCCTGCGGATCATGAGCGCATCCGGCGAGCGCCCCAAACCCGCACTGGAACGCCTCCGCGCCGTGCGACCTTGCGCCGTGGAAACGCGCGAACAACAACGATGGGCCCGAATGCGCTGAGGCTCAGGCGCGGTTTTCCTGCTCCTGCAACTGCGACAGCCCTTTGTAAAGCGCCGCAATAATCTCAGCCTCCGTAATGCAAAACCGCGCGGAGGGGGAGATGTCGACCGTCCCATCCGCCCCAATCGGCGTATGCTCCCCGCCCGTCCCGCGCACCGAAAGGCCCAGCGGGCGGCAAATTTCTTTGGCTTTCTTATCCGTCCCATCCGCCGTCAGGTTCGGCAGCTGAATATGCACCGATGCGCGCATCCCCGTGCCCAGATTGGTCGGGCAAGACGTAACCACGCCGTAATCCTCAGACTGCGCAAAATTCAGCCCCTCGATGCCGGAAACCTTGTCGAGCGCCGTTTTCAACCGGTCGAACACGTCATTGAGCACCGTCCCCCGCTGCATGCACATGATGCGCAGGTGATCTTCCTCCCCCACCCAGATGATGAAGGACCGATCGTCCGAGACATAACACCCACGCCCCATCGGCCAATGGGCGGCAATGCCCGCGGCGGTCAGGTAGGTATCAACGCTCATATCCTTGAACATGATGTGATCATCGACCAGCGCTTCATAGGCCGCCTGATCAATATGCTTGGGGTTTCCGGGCGTCAGGGAATGGTAATCCCCGCCATAATTGGGATCGGCCGTCAACACCTCAAAGGCCTGCATCATCCGGTTTTCGAGGGTAACGCGGTCGGCCTCTGTCATCGCCCCGGGCAGCGGGAAATCCGCCAGATTGCGCCCCACCCGGACCCTCATCGACAGCGCGGGTAAGCCCAGCTCCGCCAGATCCAGTTTTCCACTGGCAGGCAGCCCCTCAATGCTTTCCAAAGACCAGTCATTCACATGGCGCGCATCCTCACCCACCTTGTGATAGCGCGCCAGAACTTTGCCAAAGAACGGGCGGAAATCATCATAATCGGCAGGCTGGCAGGCATAGCAGCCTACCTCGCTATCCGGGTTCTCCACCCCAGAATTCACACACGTCATCAAGCGCGCCTGATCCGCCTCACTCAGGCTCGCGAAATAAGCCGGATCAAAGCTCTGCAGCGCGATATTCTGCGGGTAGTCGACCTTCAGCGCGGCAATACGGTCAATCTTGTCGTCAAAGGGCATCTTCACGCTCCGCCAGGTAATTTGCACAATTGATCATATCCTCGACCAGCTCATATTCCGGTAGGCCGATGCGCCGCCAATTGGACACATCGATCCGGTCAATCACCTCGGAATGCTCCCCCGACGACCCCCGCGCCTGACCGTTTCGCGCCCGGCAGAGCTTGTCGATTTCTTCAAACCCAATCGCCTCAATCAACTTCGGCACCAGAATATGCACTGACCCGCGCATCCCCGTCCCGATGTTCGACGGGCAACACGTCACTGCGCCAAACTTAGGATGCATCATGAACACGTCGTCATGCCCGGTAATCTCACGCACGCCGATCTCAATCGTGGCCGCAGCCCGGCTCAGACGACTGAACACGGCCTTCACATCGCCGCCCTGTTCCATCGAAATGATGCGCAAGTGGTCGCCTTCGTTTACCCAGTTCACAAACTGCGTATCGCGGCTCAGATATACACCGCGCCCGTGGGGCCAGTGTTCGTGATAGCCGCTCGCGGCCTGCATCCGGTCACCACCGCGAAACAGGATATGATCATCGATCAGCTTTTGACGCTCCGTGTCGGACATGGCGGTATGGCGGTAAAACGTGCCCTTGAGGTCGCTGTCATCGGGAATAGTGGCATAAACCTTCTCCATCAGATCGGCGATCTCCTCCCGGCTTTCCTTGCTGCCACCGGGATTGAGCGGGAACATCGACAGGTTCCGCGCTACGCGAATGCGCGTGGAAATGATCTTCGACTGCGCGCTTTCGCTCAAATCCACAGAAACGCGGCCCGGGTCCATCCGCTCTGACGGGGTGCCTTGCAGATCAATGCCTTTCTCCATGGAAAAGCCTTTGTGATACTTCTCAATCACCGGATAGAAAAATTCGCTGAAATTGTCATAGCTCTCACGATCCCCCGCGTGACAGCCCACGAAACTGTCCGGATGCATCACACCCGTATTGATCGCCCGCGCCAGCGTCCACCTCGCCGGCCCGCTGCTTTTGCGGTCTTTCAGCTTCTCCCAAAGCTCCGGAGTGCAAACTTGCGCAGCCAGAGAAGTGTGATCCGCGGCGCGCGCCGCCGCCATTTTTTCGCTGGGATAGGTGTTTCTGGCGAGTGACCCTTCGAACTTGAAATCATAGTCCGGGTCATAGGTTGATGCGGTCATTGGCCCCTTCCGCTGGCCTTAATAGCGGCACTTGGGCGCGCCGAACATAACAGTCAAGACCGTTCTAATTTACCGCGCGATATGAAAGTAGCGCCCTGTGGCAACACGTCGAGGGTCTACAAAGAACCAAGCAATCCACTGCAGGTTTCGGATAAAGGGCGTCTTTGCCTCAGGCTGGAGCCAAAAAGCCGCCCCAGAACGCCTCTGCGCCATCCGCCCCAGGGGGCGTTGAGACCCGCGCCCAAGAACGCTAGGCCCGCGCCGATTGACCCCCATACCAACTCCCACGTGTGGCTCTACTCCTTCGTCTTTTTCAACAAAGGATCTAGGTTTGCCCGGACCTGAACTGTATTCGGATGCCATTCTCCCAACCGTTCCTCCAAAATATCAACCGCTTCCCGGTAAAGCCCCTCCGCTTCCTCAAAACGGCCCTGGGCATGAACCACCCCCGCTAGATTGTTGAGACTGATGGCGTAGTCTGGATGCCGTTCCCCAACGGTAGACTTATCGATCTCAATTGCTTTTCTATAATGCTCCTCCGCCTCCCCGAAACGTTCTTGAGCCAAGACCACGCCGGCAAGCTCATTAAGTCGGGTGGCGTAATCTGGATGCCGCTCCCCGATGGTAGACTTATCGATCTCAATAGCCTCTCGGTAGAGTTCTTCCGCCTCCTCAAAACGATCCTGTTCATGAAGTAAGCTCGCTAGATTGCCAAGGCTAATGGCGTAATCTGGATGCCGCTCCCCGATGGTAGACTTATCGATCTCAATAGCCTCTCGGTATAGTTTCTCCGCTTCCTCAAAACGACCTTGAGCCATAACCACACGCGCCAACTCATTTAGGCGGGTGGCGTAGTCCGGATGCCGCTCCCCAATCGTGGTTTTGCCGATCTCTATCGCTTCTCGGGAAAGTAGTTCCGCTTCGTCGAAACGACCCTGTTCGAGAAGTAAGTTCGCTAGATTGCCAAGACTAATGGCATAATCCGGATGCTGCTGCCCTATCGTCACTTTGCCTATCTCGATTGCCTGTAAAAAGAGCTTCTCTGCCGTTTCGAACTGGTCTTGTTGCGCCACAACAACACCAAGGTTGTTAAGAGTTGCTGCGTGGTCCGGATGTTTTTCTCCAATGGTCACTTTGTGGATTTCAATTACCTCGTAGTACAACGCCTCTGCTTCTTCAAAACGGTCCAGCGCACTCAGAGTGAGGCCCATGGCGTTTAAAGCTCTAGCAAGCTTTTCAGGGTCGTTCAGACGCTTGGCTACTTTGACCAGTTCTCTTGCAAAGTGCTCCGACGTCTCAAAGTCTCCGGATCGCCACGCAAATTGTCGCGCTTTCAGAAGGTTCTCATAACTTCCATCCAAACTCGCCGCCCTTACATAATGTGCCGCCGCGTCGGCCCAACGGATTTCTGCCTCCGCGATCTCTCCCTGGCCAAAGGCGCCCAAAGCTGCCTCCTGAACCTCACGCTCGCGGTTGCTTTCGACCTCTGCAAAAATTTCATCCGCAACAGAATAGTCGCCACGCTCCAAGGCCGCACGTGCCTCGTCAATTCGTTCGCTGCCGAACTGGTCGCTTGACCGTTCCAATAAGACTTCCAACTCTTCGATCCGTTTTCGCTCCTTCTTCAAAGCGGCTTCCGGATCACCAAGCTGTTCCTCCAGCGCGGCTATTCGTACGCGAAGTTGGCTTTTTTCTTCTTCATGAGCTGCCGCAAGTTCCTCCTCCAAGCCCTCTTTGATGTGACGACGCAATTCTATGAACTCCACAACCGTGAGCTTTGTTCCGCCTTGTGGCCGACCTGAAGCGTGAACCTCTGCGGTCTCCCCCGGCCAAAATGATTTCACCCCACCACCACTCATCCAGCTGGCAGCTGCGATACCAGCACCCAGCAAGCCGGCAATGGCCGCAAGCGACCCTAGCACCGTGGAATGCTTTTCAAGAAAGTTGCGAACCCCTTGCATACCCAAAACCCTTCATCAAAACCGCGACGTTCAACCTAAACGCTATGCAATCAAAGGGAAGAGGGTGAGAGGCTGGACAACGACCCAAGCGGGGCTCGTTACGGCTGCTTCCTTCCGGACCTGACCGGGTTGGCGAGGTGCCTGCCCGCGCCAACCTCTCAATCAGTGAAATAAGCCTCAGGCGGCGGATTCGCAAGACCTGTGATCAAGCGGCGTCGTGACGGAGACAAACCCCGCCTCAGACGCTCCACAAATACAGAGCCCAAGGCGGTCGATCTCTGCGCGGTGTTCGGCAAATCCGGGCCCCGTTTCAAAAACGCCCCGCGCACCGGCCACGGGCAGGAAGCTCCAAGCTGGTTCACCCGGCACGACATTTGCACCGCCCGCGGCCAGATAATCGGCGACGCTTTGCAACGCGCAAGGCTCTGTTTGCAGCAGGATACGGTCAGTTGCTACCGGCGCATAGGGCCCGCCCCCATAGGCGCGATAGCCATTGACCACCACGACAAATTCATCATCCGTCCCAACGGGTGCACCCGCATGCATCAGATTCACTATGCGGGACGGCGCGCCCAAGGGCGCAATCCGCAGGCCCTTGTCATCATAGGCGGGCGGCAATGTCAGATCGATCCGATAGGTCAATCCATAAATTGTATCCACCGCATGCCCCGGAAATGCGCTGCTGAGCAGCGGTTGATCACCCTGCCCCGGCACGATCTGACAATAGGCCGATGCCGCCCGGTCAAGCCAATCGCGCAGCTCCGCCCCTGTCGCGCGTAGGGCGCACAGCGTGTTGGGGAAAGGATAAAGGCTGGTGGCCTCTCGCATCGTCAGCGGCCCGGCGGGAATGTCGATATACGCAAGCGGCCCAGCTCGACCCCCGGTCTGATACGGCGCAGAGGCTGAAAGCAGCGGCAGATCGGCAAACTCTGACCCCGCAAGACGCGCTTCAATCAATGCTTTTTGTGCCATCGCCACAAGACGAGTTGGTGCGTCATCGCGCACCTGGGCGAGATAGCTGTGAATGGGGTGCACCGAATGGCCCAAGGGCTGATGAATGTAATCCAGCGTCGCCTGGTGGGCGGGATCAATCACCCGTAAGACATCCTCGTCTTCCGGCGCGCCTTTCACGGCTCGTGCCTGAACACGACTGCCCTCAACACGCCAACGCCCCTCTTGCCACGTCAGATCAAGATCAATCACACCCAGATGCGACCCACGAAATCCCGGCATCACCGTGGGCATGCTATGCAGCGTGCCCGCGACCGGATCAATCGCGTCTGTGAGTGATGGGCCGCCAGGGAAAACTCCGTGGGTGTGGCCCGTCACCATGGCATCAATTCCCGGCACCTGTGCCAGCGCCACGGCGGCATTCTCTGCCCCCGGATGCGTGCCATCGGGATCAATACCGGTATGGGCCAGCAAGACCACAACATCCGCGCCATCCGCGCGCAACTGGGCCGCATGGGCGCGCGCGGCCTCGACCATGTCGCGCGTCTGCACCCGGCCTATGAGGTTCGCACCATCCCAATTCATCACCTGAACCGGCAGAACAGACAGCACACCAATCCGAAGCGGGCGCATCTGCCCTGTCAGCGGATCTGCAACCTCGCGCTCCAAGATGACACTTGCAGGGCGCAAAGGCGTGTCCTCGTCCGCAACCGCGCCCTTGTGCGCCAGTACATTTGCGCAAAGAACCGGAATGTCGCTTTCATCGAGCACCCGCCCCAGCCAATCCAGCCCGTAGTTGAATTCATGATTGCCCAGTCCCACAGCATCATACCCCATCGCCGCCATCGCCTGCATAACCGGATGCGATCCTTGATGGGCGGGATCACTGTAAAGCTCCGCCAGTGGCGTGCCCTGCAACATGTCTCCATTGTCCAGAAGGACCGAAACAGGCATTTCGCCCCGGGCCTGCGCCACGCAGCTGGCAATCCGGGTCAGGCCCCAATCCTCCACCACCACCCCGCGGGCATAGTCAAAGCCGCGCAAATGGGCATGCACATCAGAGGTAGCCAGCACCCTTAATGTCAGGGGCGACGGTCCAGAACCCTGCCGCGCAGGGTCCATCATGAACTGCGCCTCAGTGACGCTTGAGCCATTGTCCTGCACTTTCATGAACCCCAAATTTCCGATTTGCCAATTATTGTAGCGCGGTCCGATTTTAGACGACCCTGCCACGTGATCTCCTTGCGACAAACCACCCCTGACAGATACCACAAACACGCATAGGTTGTAAATCTATTGCACCTTCCGCCAATCACATCTGCGACAACTCCTGCTTGCCGGGACCTGCGGAACGTGTCACCTGAGGCCCATGAGAACGGCAGAACAAGTGACATTCGGTGGATCAGGGCTGGACCGCGCGGCAGAGCTGCGGGGCGATGCCCAAGCGCTTTTGACAGCCGCCGCTGATCCCGGCACACAGATCATACTGTTCTGGCGTGGAAAGCCCTTGGTACACGGCCCGGATTTTGACCGACTGTTTGTCATCCGGCCGGGTCACCAAGCACTGGACCACGCAACCGAAGCACCCATTTTTCTAGGCCGGGGCGGCGCGGGGCAACATATCTTCGCCCATGACATCTCCGCGTGGGAGCCTCCTGCGGACGCGGACAGGCCCACCAATGATTTCCTAGATCCGACAGAACAGCACCATCCCGATCTACCGCTCGACGCCATGTTTGTCGAACTGCGCCGCATCATGGTCAGACTCAGCCCCCGTGACGCCGAGTTGGCGGCCACGGCCAAAGCTGTGCTGGGGTGGCACCGAAGCCACAGGTTTTGTGCCAAATGCGGCGCCGAAAGCCGGATGCTGCAAGGCGGTTGGCAACGCACCTGCGATGCTTGCGGCGCAAGCCACTTTCCCCGCACCGATCCTGTCGTCATCATGCTGATCACCCATGGGCCCCGCACGCTGCTCGGGCGCTCGCCCGGCTGGCCCGAGGGGATGTTCTCCTGTCTTGCCGGTTTCATCGAACCCGGCGAAACGGTCGAAGCCGCCGTGCGCCGCGAAGTCTTCGAAGAAGCGGGCGTGCGCGTGGGGCCTGTGCGCTATCTCTCAAGTCAACCCTGGGCCTTTCCTGCGTCCTTGATGCTGGGCTGCCATGGCGAAGCGCTGAGCGACAAGATCACCATCGACCCGGCTGAGATAGAAGAGGCGATCTGGGTCACAAAATCCGATCTGTTGGAAGCGTTTGCCGGTCAAAACCCCAAGATCCTGCCTGCTCGAAAAGGCGCAATTGCGCATTTTTTGCTGCGAAACTGGCTTGCCGACACGCTGGATTAGACGATATCCTTTCCTAAAGGGCAGTGCAGGTAGTCGGTCAGCCGTCGTATGGCTGAAAATACCAATAAAAAACCACTACAAAATAAGACGAGCAGGACACGGGACCCATGAAGTTTCAAATCAAACATGACATCGAAGCACCGATCGACTTCGTGTTCGAACAGATGACCGATTTTAGATCTTTTGAACGCGCGGCGATGCGTCGTGGGGCCGAAGTACAACGCGTGAATGACGGGGAAGATGGCGGTCTCGGGGCCGCTTGGGATGCCAGTTTCAAGATGCGCGGCAAAGAACGCGAAGTGCAGATTGAGGTAACGGAATTCGACGCGCCCAACCGTCTGACGGTATCGTCCCGCGCCCCCTCTATGGGCGGCGACATGGTGGTGGAGCTGATTTCGCTTTCCCGCAACCGCACGCGGGTGGATACATCAATCCAATTGGCACCGAAAAACCTGACCTCGAAACTGCTGGTCCAATCGCTGAAACTGGCGCGCAAAAACGTGTCACAGCGGCTTAATGAACGGCTTGCGTCCTACGCGGTCGAGGTTGAAACACGGTACAAAAAATCCGCCTGACCATCTTGGCATGACTCAATAGAAAAAAGCCCAGACAAGCCTGCTCTGCTTGTCTGGGCCATTTCGGCGCTCAGCGCCTGATCGGTCATTGGGGGATTAACCGATCTGGTTCTTGCGTTCGCCCGCGTCGAAGCTTGCGATCACGTGGCTGCGTTCTTGAACGCTCAGTTCGGCGATCTGGTTGGGGCGTTCACCCACGCTCAGCTCGGCGATCTGGTTAGGACGCTCGCCCACGCTCAGCTCTGCGATCTGGTTGGGACGCTCGCCCACGCTCAGCTCTGCGATCTGATTGGGACGCTCGCCCACGCTCAGCTCTGCGATCTGATTGGAGCGCTCACCCACGCTCAGCTCCGCAATGTGGTTGCTACGCTCTTGAACGCTCAATTCCACATGCTGCGGAATGATCTGAGAGTTGGTGTCTGCCACTGTTGCAACAACCGGAATGGCGGTGAATGCTGCGATGGCCGTTAGTTTGAAAAGTGTCATTGTTTTGGCCTCCTTTGTAAGCCTTGTGTGTGTCTATTGCGCGGCTGCCTCTGGCGCCTTGCATGACCAACAAATGGGAGGTGTACAAAAGTATGCAACGAAACGCCCGGCGACGTGATAATCCGCTCACCGCCACGCGCGGTTCCGTGATCTCAAGTCGCGGTTTCGCGAGCAGGGCGTGACGGAAAACCAGACTATTTTGTTTTATTTCAATATCTTGAATATGTTTCAATCAACATAGGGCATTCGGGCCGGTATCAAGGGCGCACGCCCGCCGCGTGTCAGTCCCGCTCAGGGTCCGCCGGATAAACGCCCAGCATTGTGACATTGTCAGTGAAGTACTCCAACTCCTCCAAGGCCAGCTTCACGCCCGGATCCTCGGGGTGGCCCTCGATATCCGCGTAAAACTGCGTGGCCGTGAACAGGCCACCCACCATGTAGCTTTCCAGCTTGGTCATATTGACACCGTTGGTCGCAAACCCGCCCATCGCCTTATAGAGAGCGGCAGGAATGTTGCGCACCTGAAAGACAAAGGTGGTCATCATCTTGCCACCTGGTTTCGCGCGTCGTTGCCAATCGGGCGTGGTCGACATCACCAGAAAGCGCGTGGTGTTATTGCCTTCATCCTCAATATCGCGCGCCAGCACGTCCAGTCCATAGATTTCGCCGGCCAACTCACTGGCCAGCGCGGCCTGCTCCGGGCGGGCCTCTTCGGCGACCTGACGCGCCGACCCGGCCGTGTCAGCACCTGTAACGCGCTGAATGCCATGCTTACCCAGAAATGCGCGGCACTGCCCCAACAGCATTGTGTGGCTCATCGCGTGGGTCACATCGGAAAGCGCGGTGCCCGGCACGCCCAGTAGAGTGATCCGCACCCGGACAAACGCCTCGTCAACGATATGTAGCCCCGAGGCTGGCAACAGATGATGGATGTCCGCCACACGTCCGAACGTGGAGTTTTCCACCGGCAACATCGCCAACGCGGCGGCCCCACTGCGCACCGCCTCAATCGCGTCTTCAAAGGTGCGGCAGGCAAGCGGCTCCAGATCGGGGTGGGCCTCACGGCAGGCCTGATGGGAATAGGCCCCCAGCTCGCCCTGAAATGCGATGCGTTTCGTCATGGTCACCCTTCAATTCTTTCCGACAAAAACTGTCGGATCGGTCGTTTGGTCGCGCCCCGCGCACCTTGCGCAGAAGCCCCATATGCGCATAGTTCTTTCTTGGAAGAAAGCAAGGGAGTGTCCAATGGTCGACACAATGACCTTCACCAAGCTGACCGGTGCGTTCTGTGGATCGCTTCTGGTTCTTCTTTTGGGAAAGTTTACTGCGGAATTGATCTATCACGGGGCCGGGCACGGCCACGGAGAAGACCACGTACAGGGTTACGTCATCGACACAGGAGCGGAGGATGCGACCGCCGAGGTCGAAGAAGAAGGTCCAACCTTCGCAGAGCTTTTCGCCTCTGCCGATGCGGGCAAGGGCGAAAAGGTATTCAACAAGTGCAAAGCCTGCCATCAGCTTGATGTGGGCGCCAACGGGACCGGACCCTACCTGCATGGTATTGTGGATCGCGCTGTAGGGTCGGCCGACGGGTTCGGGTATTCCGGCAATCTGGTTGCGGTGGCAGACACATGGACGCCTGAAAACCTCGATCAGTTCCTGGCCAGCCCGTCAGGTTTCGCCCCCGGCACCACGATGGCCTTTGCAGGCTTGAAGAAAGCCACTGATCGCGCCAACCTGATCGCTTTCCTGCAAAGCACAAACCAGTAAATCCGCGCCAGTTTCTGCGCGTCGGGCCACTCCTGCACTTGCAAGAGTGGCCTTTCGCTTTTGTGATGCCATATTTGACTAAAAGATCGCGTCGGTGCTTGAACATCGCGCCGCCGCGCACTTAGCTAAGTCACATTGCCAATCACGGGGCGTTTATCCGTGAGTGATCTGTGAGGAGGGTGGCACATATGTTTGAGCACAAGAAGCGGGCGCAAACGGCTCGGATGACGATGTCCCGGCAGCTTGTTCATCGGGGACTAGGCGCTCTGGCAGCGCTCAGCATTGGCACTCTAATCGCGCAGGCCGCACTCGCCGATGAACAAAGCGAAGGTAAAATCATTGAAAGCCACGGCTATTCCTTCTTCGGTGACCTCAGCTACCCCCCAGATTTCAAGCATTTCAACTACGTGAACCCCGACGCACCCAAAGGCGGGGAAATCTCCATTGCCACCTCCGGCACGTTCGACACGTTCAACCCCTATGCCCTGAAAGGCGTGCCTGCGGCGCTGTCTTCTATGGCCTACGAATCACTGCTCACCGATGCCCTGGCCAACACCAACTGGCTGCCGGCAGACGCATGGGGTGAGGGGTATGGCCTTCTCGCCGAGCGGTTGGAATATGACGAAGGCAAGAACTGGGTCATCTTCCACATGCGGCCCGAGGCACAGTTTTCCGATGGCACGCCGCTGACGGCCCATGATGTGGTCTTTTCCCACAACCTCTTTCTTGAACAGGGCATCCCCTCTTACGCCAACGCAGTCAAAAAGCGCGTAATCGGGGCCGAGGCGCTGGATGATCTGCGGGTGAAATTTACCTTCGCCGAAGATGTCTCCCGCCGGTCACTGATTGATCAGGTGGGATCGACGCCGGTTTTCCCAAAGGCATGGTATGAAAAGACCGGCGCGCGTCTTGATGAATCCAGGCTCGACGCCGCACCCGGCTCCGGGCCTTACGTCCTCGAAAGCTACGACATCAACCGCAACGTGGTTTACAAACGCAACCCGGACTACTGGGGATGGGATCTGCCCGTTAACAAGGGTCGGCACAATTTCGACCGCATCCGCGTGGAATACTTCACCGATGACACCGCAGAATTTGAAGCGTTCAAAGCAGGTGAATTCACCTTCCGGCCCGAAACCACCTCTCGCATATGGGCGACGGGATATGATTTCCCGGCCTTCAATGACGGCGCGGTGATCAAAAAGACCTTGCCCGATGGCCTGCCACCCAGCGCCAGCGGCATGGTCTTCAACCTCGGCCGCGACATGTTCAAAGACAAACGCGTGCGCCAGGCCTTTGCGCTGGCTTACAATTTCGAATGGACGAACGAGTCCCTGCAATTCGGCCTGTTCCAGCAGCGCCACTCTTTCGCACAAGACACGGTGTTGGAATCCAAAGGCGCGCCCGAAGGCGCAGAACTTGAGTTCCTGAAATCCCTTGGCGATCTGGTGCCGGCTGAAATGCTGACCGAGGAACCGCTCATGGCCCACAGCTCCAGCCCGGAGCGATTGAATGACCGGCGCAACCTGCGCAAGGCGATGGGGCTACTGGATGAGGCCGGCTGGGCCGTGGGCGATGACGGCATCCGCCGAAACGCCGCCGGGGAGCCGCTCGCCGTAGATTTTCCGATCCCGGCCGCCAGTTCGCCCACACTGGGCGCAATCGTTGAAAACTACGCGGCCAATCTCGAAAAGATGGGCGTCCAGATCCAAATTGACCGGGTGGATTCTTCACAATTCACAAAGCGCCGCCGCGACCGGGACTACGACATGCTGTTTGCCGGGTACTACGCGCTGACCGGCGCTGGCACAGGGCTACGACAGCTCTTTGGTTCTGAATCGGCCGAGTATTCCGTCTTCAATCCCGCAGGGCTCGCCAGCCCGCTTGTGGATGCAATCATTGATGCAGCACTCGCCAGCACATCGTCCGAGGAAGAGGACACCGTGATGCGCGCCCTCGACCGTGCGCTGCGCTACGAATTCGCGCTGATCCCCACCTGGTACAATGACAGCCACTGGGTCGCGATGTGGGATATGTATGAACATCCAGAAAACATTGCGCCCTTTGACTTGGGGTATCTTGATTATTGGTGGTTTAACGCCGAAAAGGCCGAAGCCCTGAAGGCATCGGGCGCTCTGAGGTAACACCATTTGTCAGCCTATATTCTAAGAAGGCTTCTGCTGATCATCCCGACCCTTCTGGGGATCATGGTGATCAATTTCGTGCTGGTGCAATTCGTGCCGGGCGGCCCTGTGGAACAGGCGATCGCCCGGTTTGAAGGTCAGGGCGATGTCTTTGGCGGATTTTCCGGCGCGGGCAATGACGCCAATCTAGGGGAACAATCGGAAAACAGCCGGTATGCAGGCGCGCGCGGGCTGCCTGAGGAATTCATCGAAGAACTGCGCGCGCAATACGGGCTGGACAAACCGCCACTGGAACGCTTCCTCGACATGATGTGGAACTACATGCGGTTCGACTTCGGAGAGAGCTATTTCCGCTCGGTTGAGGTGACCGATCTGGTGCTCGAAAAGATGCCCGTCTCGATCACACTTGGCCTCTGGTCCACCATCATCGCCTATCTGATCTCGATCCCCTTGGGCATCCGCAAGGCCGTGGGTGATGGCACCAGTTTTGACAGCTGGACATCCGGCATCATCATCGCCGCCTACGCCATCCCCGCCTTCCTTTTTGCGATCCTGCTGGTCGTGCTTTTCGCAGGTGGCAGTTACTTCCAAATCTTCCCCCTGCGCGGCCTGACGTCGGACAATTTTGACCAGCTCACCACGATGGGCAAAATCCTCGACTATCTTTGGCACATCATCCTGCCTGTCACGGCCTCCACCATCTCCGCTTTCGCGACGCTGACGCTGCTGACGAAAAACTCCTTCCTCGATGAGATCAAAAAACAATACGTGATGACCGCCCGCGCCAAGGGCCTGGGTGAAAACCGCGTGCTTTACGGCCATGTCTTCCGCAACGCCATGCTGATCGTGATCGCAGGCTTCCCGGCGGTCTTCATCGGCGTCTTCTTCGGTGCGTCCCTGCTGATTGAAACCATATTCTCCCTCGACGGTCTGGGCCGTCTGGGCTTTGAGGCCGCGATCAGCCGTGACTATCCGGTCATGTTCGGCACGCTTTTCCTCTTCGGCCTGATTGGATTGCTCGTGAACATCCTCAGCGACCTGATGTATGTGCTCGTCGACCCCCGCATCGATTTTGAAACGCGGCAGGGCTGAGACGCATGGCACTTTCCCCGATCAACCAGCGCCGTTGGCGCAACTTCAAGGCCAACCACCGGGCTTATTGGTCCCTGATCATCTTTTCCGTGCTCTTCCTGATCACGCTGCCTGCCGAATTCATCGCCAATGACAAGCCGATCCTCGTCCAGTATCGCGGCGACTATTACACCCCCATTTTCAATTTCTACCCTGAGACGACCTTTGGCGGCGATTTCAGGACAGAGGCGGTTTACTCTGATCCCGAGGTCGAATGCCTCATTGTCTCCGGTGGGGTGATTGACTGCTTTGACGACCCCGACGGCATTATAGAGGACGCCGCCGACGGCGTGGTGGATGGCGCGGATATCGAAAAGGGTTGGACCCTCTGGCCTCTCATCCCCTACAGCTACGACACCCCCGTGGACCGCCCCGGCGCGGCCCCGCTGCCCCCCAATGAACAGAACTGGCTGGGCACAGACGGCACCAAACGCGACGTGCTGGCGCGCGTGATCTATGGGTTCCGCCTCTCTGTCCTGTTCACCCTTATTGTCGCGGGCCTTTCCAGCGTCATCGGCATTTTCGCCGGCGCAATCCAGGGCTTCTTTGGCGGCCTCACCGATCTGATCTTTCAGCGCATCATTGAGATCTGGGCCTCTACCCCGCAGCTATATGTGATCATCATCCTCTTTGCGATCCTGCCGCGACGTTTCTGGCTCCTGGTCGGCATTTTGGTCTTCTTCAGTTGGATGGCCTTGGTGGGCGTGGTGCGCGCCGAATTCCTGCGCGCCCGCAACCTCGAATATGTCCGTGCCGCCCGCGCCTTGGGCGTCAGCAACCTCACCATCATGTTCCGCCACATGTTGCCCAACGCTATGGTCGCGACCGTCACGCTGCTGCCCTTCATCATCACCGGCACCATTGGCACGCTAGCGGGCCTTGATTTCCTGGGCTTCGGCCTGCCCGCATCCGCACCCTCACTGGGGGAGATGACGCTGCAAGCCAAACAGAACCTCCAGGCCCCATGGCTCGCGTTTACGGCTTTCTTCGCCTTCGCCATCATGCTCTCGCTTCTGGTGTTCATCTTTGAAGGCGTGCGCGACGCGTTTGACCCAAGAAAGACCTTCGAATGAGCCTTTTGCGCGTCGATAACCTATCCGTCACGTTTCGACAGGACGGGCAAGACGTTCCTGCAGTGCGCGGCGTCTCCTTCACCGTCGACAGGGGGGAGACTGTGGCGCTGGTGGGGGAATCCGGTTCCGGCAAATCACAAACCGCACTGTCCACGGTGAACCTGCAACCTGCCTCGGCCCGCGTTGCAGGGTCTGTCACCTATGATGGCCGCGAAATGATCGGCGCATCAGAGGCCGACCTGCGCGCCGTCCGGGGCAACGACATCAGCTTTATCTTCCAAGAGCCGATGACGTCCCTCAACCCGCTTCACACGCTGGAAAAACAGATCCGAGAAAGCCTCGCGCTGCACCAAGGTCTTGTCGATGACGCCGCCCGGCAACGCATCATCGAACTGCTGGACATGGTGGGCATCCGCGACGCAGAGGCACGCCTCACATCCTACCCTCACCAGCTGTCAGGCGGGCAACGCCAACGCGTCATGATCGCCATGGCACTTGCAAACAAACCCGACATCCTGATCGCTGATGAACCCACCACAGCGCTTGATGTGACGATTCAGGCCCAGATCCTCGAACTGCTTTCGCAAATCCAGCGGGATGAAGGCATGGGCCTTCTCTTTATCACCCATGACCTCACCATCGTGGAACGCTTCGCCGACAAGGTCTGCGTGATGAAAGACGGCGAAGTCGTTGAGGCCGGGCCCACCAAAGACATCTTCACCAACCCACAGCACGATTACACCAAGAAACTGATCAGCGCGCGGCCCGATGGCGAACCGGTCCCTGTGCCCGAAGGTGCCAAACCGCTGGTACAAACCGAAGCCTTGCGCGTCTGGTTCCCCATCCAAAAGGGTCTGCTGAAACGCACCGTCGGCCACGTAAAGGCCGTCAATGAAGCAACACTCACCGTACGCGAAGGCGAAACGCTTGGGATTGTCGGCGAAAGCGGCTCGGGCAAAACCACGCTGGCCATGGCGGTCATGCAACTCATCGCCTCCCAGGGTGGGATCAAATTTGACGGCCAGCACATGTCCGAATGGTCCACCCGTGAACTCCGCCGCCGCCGCGCGGACATGCAAATCGTGTTCCAGGATCCATTCGGCTCCCTCTCCCCCCGCATGACCTGTGAACAGATCATCTCTGAAGGCTTGGGCGTCCATGGCAACCCCGGCGGCCGCCCCAGGCGCGAGTTGGTCGCCGAGGTGATGACGGAGGTCGATCTCGACCCCGCCACGATGGATCGCTACCCCCACGAATTCTCCGGTGGTCAGCGCCAGCGCATCGCCATCGCCCGCGCCATGATCCTGCGACCCAAACTGGTGGTCCTCGATGAACCCACGTCTGCGCTCGATATGACCGTGCAGGTGCAAATTGTCGATCTGCTGCGACAGCTTCAGGAAAAATACAAACTCGCCTATCTCTTCATCAGTCACGACCTCAATGTCGTGCGCGCCATGAGCCATGAGGTGGCCGTGATGAAGGACGGCGATATCGTCGAGATGGGCACCGCCGCACAGATCTTCGACAACCCACAAACGCCCTATGCTAAAATCCTGCTCAGCGCGGCCCTCGATCTGGCCGTCTAACGCCGAAAACCCGCGTAGGATGGCCCGTTGATCTCTCGATAAAGCTTGCGCTCAATGGCCTTTTCAAACACCGGGAAATCGTCAGCTGTTTCGACAAACGCCCCTGCGCCACCAATCACCACGCGGCGGAAATACTGGGTCAGGTCGCGGTGATCCTCCTCCACCGCCAAAGCATTGATCACGACCCCCTGACTGTTCAGCCGGTCCCGCACTTCCAGCAGCGCGTTTTCGTCATCCGTGCGGCCATTGCCGGACAGATCAATCACCTGTCTGCGCGCCATTCCGGGCGCAGTGGCAAACATCTCTCCCGCAAACCTCAGACCGGCATGGATCATCGTCCCGCCCCCCGGCAGACGACGCGGCATCGCCTCCACCTGATCGGCAAACCGGTCGATATCCCCCGGTGTCTGCAGATGCACCCAATCAAGCCCCAAAGCCTGCTGCCCGATAGACGACCATTGCACAATGGACACCGCCACCCCGCCCGGCGCGTGCTCAATCGCGGCGCGCACTCGGAAACTGCGAAACCCCGCCGCAGTGCCATCCCGCTGCAGGGCGAATTCGGCATCATTCACACTGGCTGACACGTCAAAAGCCAGAACCAGATGCAGTTCCATCGAAGCCTCAACCGAACCTGCCCCGCGCGCGGCGGAGTTGAACAATAGACAAAGCAGGATCAAGATGGCGTGCCGTATCATGAGATGAAACCGTGCCGCGACCCGCCATGACCCGTCAAGCCAAGTTTAGCAAGGCCACGAATCTGGGAAGTCAGCAGCGAAATGAATGCCTTACTGGTTCGAATTACGAACCAAAATCCGGATAATGTGGATTTTTTTCGGGTGCGGCAAAGCTTGCAGTAGACAAACGTCCGCCCGCGCCACAAGATGTAATTGCGCGCCAGACACCGACGGTCGCAGGGCTCCCTGCACGGACGTGTCACAACCATAGGTACATTGCCGCCTCCGGGCGGTACGTTTCTGTGGTCTGGCGTCAACAAAATTAAGCACCGTGTCCCTCTGCCGGGTTGTGGGAGGACCCCCGGCAAAACATGCGGGTCACGGATGCAGAAACGGTCGTTGAGTGGGCTTGCCTGCTTTCGATCGGGCACCGGCCTTCCCGTCCTGTTCGCGCGTTTCCAGGGAAGGCCGGTGTCACCTCTTGCACGTATCGCGGATATAGGTCGTTGGCGGCCCTTTGCCATAAGAAACCCCGTTGTTTCGCCGAATTCCATGATCCAAATCAAAAAGACCGCGCAGCCAGGGAGAACTGCGCGGTCTTAGGACGTGAGGGATGCCGCCCTCACATCTGGTCAGGTGCGACGCCCCAGCCGGTGGGCCTCAAGCTCCGCATTTTCGCGATTGTCGAACCGCTCCCCCCGTCGCCAATGGGACGGCGAGCCGCTCGGACGGTGCAGCCGCTGATAGGTGGCGTTCATGAAAGTATTGAAGAATGCGTCATACATGGCGATTTCCTTTCTGTTCGTGTTTCTGGTCAACAATATTGAGTTTCGCGCGCATATTTGCGAGACAGGAATAAATCAGACATGTAAGTCAGGATTACATAAATGGATTGGCGCACTCTGCCCCCTCTGTCCGCGTTAAGGGCCTTCGCGGCTTTTGCAGAAACCCGCTCTGTGACGCGTGCGGGCGACGCCCTCGGCGTAAGCCATGCTGCCATCAGCCAGCAGATCCGCAGCCTTGAGGCACATCTGAGCCTCACCCTTGTCGATCGGTCCTCTCGCACTTTGGAAATGACGGTGGAAGGCTGCCAACTGGCCGAAGCACTGACCGAAGGCTTCGGCGTGATCGACCGCACCGTGGCCTCGCTGACGGGTGCTGATGCCGAACGGCCCGTCCACATTTCCACCACACAGCTTTTTGCGATGACGTGGCTCATGCCCAGGCTCACGGATTTTCAGGACAAACACCCCGGCATCGACCTGATGGTGAACCCGTCCACTGAACTTACAGATCCGGGCCCAGGTGGCTTTGACCTGGCATTGCGGTTCGGTGCGGGGAATTGGCCAGGGCTCGACTCGGAGATGCTGGTGCCGACCGACATCGTGATCACCGCCGCGCCCGAACTCGTAACCGACCGCGTCATTGCCGATCCCTGCGACCTGCTGGATCTGCCTTGGCTGCAGGAATTGGGCACCAACGATTCCGCCGACTGGCTGCGCAAACACGGCGTCACGCAAACGCGGGTCAAACGCATCACACACGTCCCCGGCAATTTGATGTTAGAGGGCGCGCGCGCAGGCCAGGGCGTGATCAGTACCGCCATGTCCTCTGTTGAAGCCGATGTGCGCGCAGGCAAGCTCCGTATTCTATTCCGCGACAAGGGCGATACGGGATATCACATCGTGACGAAACCGGGCGTCATGCGGCCGCCGGCGAAGGCATTTGTGAATTGGTTAAGGCGGCAGAAGAAGGCGGATTGAGGCTCATTCATCGTAAAGCCGATTATCCTCATTGTTCTTCATCGCTGCCTCCATCTCCTCCAGCGGGCGATCGTCCTGTGCATGGGTCTTGATGGCCTGCCCATAGCTCGGCAACCCGTCAATCGACGCAGCCTTCTCAGGCGACCAGAGCCCCGACCGGATGATCGCCTTGCCACAATGGTAAAATGCCTCTTCCACCCGCACCAGCACGGCAAAATCCGGCACGCGGCCCTCAACCGCCATGTCTTCGCGCAGTTCGGGATCCCGCACGACCTGCGCAGATCCGTTCACACGCACCACCTCATTGCGGTTCGGCACAAAGAAGCACAGCCCGATCCGCCCCGTCTGCAAGATATTCAAAAACCCGTCATAGCGATGATTGCCCGGTCGATCCGGGATCGCGATAGTGTTGGGGTCCAGCACCTTCACAAATCCCGGTGGATCGCCCTTAGGTGAGACGTCGACCTCGCCCGAAGCACTCACCGTTGCCATGGTCAAAAACGGCGAACGTTCAATCCAGGCGCGGCACAGAGTATCAACATGATCCAAAATCTTCGCCTGCTGGGATCGGTACGCCCCACGCACATGGGTGCGGATCACCTCTTCGTCGGTTACCACGTCTTTTGGCTCATACATCGCATATCCTCCTGTCCCAGACCTTACGCCACCCTTGCCCCGCCTGCACCCCACACGTATCTAGGGACAAACCCCAGAGCGGAGAGACAAGATGTTCAAAGGATTGGGCCAGATGGGCGATATGGCCAAGATGATGAAGGCCGCCCAGGAAATGCAGCAGAAAATGGCAAGTCTGCAGGAAGAGATGCAGCAGATGACCGTCGAGGGCGAAAGCGGCGCGGGGCTGGTCAAGGCGGTCTGCACGGTGAAGGGCGAATTGAAATCGCTCGATATCGACCCGTCGATTTTCAATTCCGATGACAAGGAAGTGGTCGAAGACCTCATCCTCGCCGCGATCAAGGATGCGCAGGCGCGCGCAGGCGACAAGGCCAAGGAAGAGATGGGCAAGATCACCGAAGGCATGGGCCTGCCCAAGGATATGAACCTGCCGTTCTGACGCGACGCCCGCCGCGCCTTTGTCAGGCTCCGGTCTGGCGATCCTAACCTCTGAACAGCAGCACTTTATCTACACGGTCCCGGACGCCATCCGAGCGACGCCCTGTGATTGCCATTTCGCCAGGCCGTCGCGCCAAAGGCGCGCCACTGGTAGTTGGCACACCAAGGGTGTGACGCGGGGGCCTGACGAAGGCGCGGCGGGCTTCGCCCTTGATTCCACGCCAAGCCTGGGCTCATCTGTTTCGAACAGGTTCGATAAACTGAGGCAGAGCAAATGCAGGTAGGCCCTTTCAAGATGAGTTTCTGGCTCACGCTGCTTGTTTGCGCCCTCGCCACCCCCCTCAGTGCCCAAAACTGGGCCACCCGCGACCTCTGCCTGATCGATGAGGCAAAGATACACCAAGACATCTTCACACCCGATTTCCACGCGGCCATGCAAACCCGCGCCGGGCAAATCCCCAACGGCATCGGCCGGTACTGGCGCATCACCGCGCCTGACGGGGCGACATCCCATCTCTGGGGCACAATGCATTCCAGCCTGCCCCTGATCCTGCGCCTGCCCGATGAGGTGGAACGCACCATCAAATCCGCCCGCATCGTCGCCACGGAAACCGACTACACCCAGCAAACCCGCGCCGATCTTATCCGCGCCTACACCTCCTTTGATCGCTATCGCGACGCCGAACAGATTTCGGTTCAGCAAATGGAACTGCCCGAAAAACTCCTGACCTGGACCCGCGACCGACTTGTCGGGCTGGGTTGGGGGGAAGAGGCGTTTGATTACCTCTCTCCGGCGGCGGTGGTAGAATTGATGCTGGGCGATCCTTGCGGCGATTTCAATTCGGGCATCTATCCCATTCAGGATGACCGCATCCAAATGCTGGGCGAAATTGCCGGCGCCCAGGTGCTCAGCCTCGAAGAACCTCGCGCGCTTTTCAAAAAGCTCAATAATGACAGTAACTTGGGGCTGACCCGTGCAATGATCGCTGTCTATGCCAACTACCTCAACCCAGACATCACGCGCGAGGCGCTATCGACCAGCTACGCGCTTTACCTGCAAGGCAGGATCGCGGAGATGATGGCCTGGGATGAAACCTATTTCGCAGACACCTACCCCGATGAAGGGCTAGCATGGCTGGCCCGGACAAACGACTATTTGCTACGCGAACGCAATGAAGGGTTTATCGAAACAGCGATGACTGACCTGCGACAAGGCGGTGTTTTCATGGCGGTAGGAACCTATCATCTGCCAAAGGATTACGGCCTGATCGAGATGCTGCGCGAGGCCGGGTTCACGGTTACCCGTGTGCCACTGCAAGGGGAGCCATCGGAATGAACTCCACCCGCGATCTTGAGGCGCTGATTGACATGATGGCGAAACTGCCTGGCTTGGGTCCGCGCTCCGCCCGGCGCGCGGTGTTGCACCTCATCCGCAAACGCGAATTGCTGCTGACGCCGCTTGCTGATCAACTGACCCGCGTTGCTGCCACCGCGCGGGAATGCAAGATCTGCGGCAATATCGGAACCGAGGATGTATGCGATATCTGCCGCGACGAAAAACGCGCCAATGGGGAACTTTGCGTGGTCGAAGACGTGGCCGATCTCTGGGCGATGGAGCGCGCGGGGGTTTTCAAGGGCCGCTATCACGTTCTGGGCGGCACGCTCAGCGCGCTGGATCAGGTCGGCCCCGAACAGTTGCGCATCCCGCAACTGGTGGACCGCGTGCAGTCGGAAAACATCTCTGAGGTGATCCTTGCGCTGAACGCCACGGTCGATGGCCAGACGACAGCACATTACATCGCCGACCAGTTGGAAGATCACGTGCGGTTGACCTCGCTCGCCCAAGGCGTGCCCATTGGCGGCGAACTCGACTACCTCGACGACGGCACCATCAGTGCCGCGCTCAGGGCAAGAAAAAGCCTCTGATCCCATACCGATCGGGCGAGACAAGATAAGTTGGTAACGCGCCGCTGGCTTTGCTATTCCTTGTCGTAGGGAAGCCCGGGGGATACCAAATTGAAAAGTCCATTTAAAACCGCATGTCTGTACCTTCTGTTGGGTCTGCCTGCGAACGCGCAGTCGGATTCGATCATGGGTGAGGATAGTCTCAAGACTGTCGGCGAACTGCTCAGAGGAACATGGCTTGCTGAGGCCCCCGACCACATGGGCAACGTGGAAGGCATTATCATTCACGACAAGGCGCTGGGTATCGGCACGGTCGATTCATATGGCGACACGAATATGTACTATGAAGGGGGATACACACTCGACCGCACTTGCAACGGCACACGCGCCGACAGCATCTATATCGTCACGGAGCTGGAACACGATCCTTGCTGGGAAATCCTCGTCCTGGATTTGTCGAGGCTGACATTTCGTGACATGGCGCGCTTCGTGCCCACAGAGTTCGTGATCCAGTCGCGTCCGCAGTAAAGACAGCAAGGCGTTGCTGATCTGAATGCGGCTAGCCGGTGAACACACCAAGCCCCAGATAAATGATCAGTGTCCCGCCCAGCGCGAACCCCATCGGGAACTTCCGCCCCCGCGTCCAGCTGTCCCAATCGGGCGCTAGCTGGCGCAAACTGGTGTTCTTGGCGAGCCTATGCGTGGCATAGCAGGCTAGCAAATTCGCCGCAAAGATGAACGCCAGAGACCACCCATCGCCCGGATCAATGAATGGCGCGGCGGCGGCAATGAATTTGCTATCCCCCGCCCCCATGAGCCGGATCACATTGGCCACGAACGTGATCACCAGCACGACCACCATGGTCACCAAACGCCACAGGTAGGCTTCGAACGGCAGGGCGATCAGCCCCACGATCACGAACACCGCCACCAGCGACATGACCGCCAGATTGGGGATCTTCATCGCCTTCAGATCGCTCCACATCACCCACAGGCATATGGGCAGCGCAAAAGGCAAAAACCAAAGCGCCGTCGATGGCAGAATATCCAGACTCATGTTGGCTTAGTTCGCCACATTCCCATCCAGCGCCTCAAGGCTGCGCACAGCGGCCTCAAAATGCTGCGGATGGGTGTCGATCGCATCGCGCAACAAGCCCTTCCCGATGGTCGTGTCACCCTGCTTGATCGCCGAAAGCGCCATGGTGTAGAGGAGCTGCGCACGCTCCGACTGCGTCGTGGGCAACACGGGAAGCGTGTAGTTCTTCTGTGCCCCGCGCGCCAAAATCAGGTTGTTCTTGGCGGTAAAGACCGAACTGTCCTGCCGGATCGCATCCGCAAATAGCCGCTCTGCCCCCGGGTAATCCCCACGGGTCAGCTTGGAATAGCCCCAGTTGTTCATCACACCGGCAGGCCGCGTCGTCAGCCCCACGGCGGTTTCGTAGAAGCTGTCCGCCTTCTCCCATTCGCGGTTGCTGTCGGCCACCATCGCCTCCAAACGGTACCGTTTGAAACTTTCCAGCGTCGGCGGCACGCTGTCCAGCACTTGATCGGCCTCATCCCACTGGTTGTTGCGAATGAGCGCATCAGCCAGTTCCACGCGATCGTTATCCGTGGCCTCTTCGTGCTGGTTAACCTTTTTCCAAGCGCTGACCGCCTCGGTATTGCGCTTGGCCCGCACCAGCGACAGTGCCAGCCCCCGCTGCAGATCGAGCCTCTCGGGCTGATCGGCGGAGGTGCGCTGGAAATAGGTCACCGCTTCATTGGGATCGGCTGCAGACAACATCACCTCATTGAGGTTCGTCTCATCCACGACATTCACATCCGCAAACGCGCGATCCACGTCAGAGGTTTCCTGATTGTCACACGCGGCCAAGCCAAACAGGCCCACCGCGCACACGCTGATAGAGAATATACGGCGCATCGTTTGCGTCCTTTACTGCCTCTGCCCGGGTGACCCTCGGGCGCCTCATATTTATGGTATCGAGCGGATCAGGAAGTCGTTGCTCCCACGTCGTACCAATTTATAATTTTGTTCTTCGTCAGGAGTATAACCCGGATTTTCCAGTTTTTCGAGTGCTAACCGCAAATTGTCACGAATTGAGTCACTTGAGCCATTATCGAGCGCGTAAGCCCGCTGAAAACTCTGACTGGCCTCGGCCGTTTCGCCCAATTCCATCAGCACAACGCCCAGATTGTTCCATATCTCAGGGGAGCGTTCATCCTGATCCAACGCCTCACGCAAATGCGTCTCGGCGGTATGCAGCCGACCCAGGCCAAGGCTCGCACTGCCAATGCCCAGCAAAACATCCGCGCTTAGGCCCTCAGAGACGGCGGCGCGCTCAAACGCGTCAATCGCCAGCTCATATTCACCCGCACGCATCAAGCGGTGACCGACCAGCATGCCGTCCACCGCTTGTTCATCCCTTGCCACACCTGGGGCCCATGGGCTGTCCGGGTCAACCGACCCTGTGTCGCCGCAAGCCATCAATGTGAGACATGTTAGAAGGACAATTGTCCGTAACACTGCCTAGCCTCGTATCTTTGAGGCCTCTTTGACGGGCCTCTTACTGGCCAGCCATCGTGAAGAGCTCCATAATGCCCAGCACCGATGGACCGACCAAAATGATCAGTAGTGGGGGCACTGTAAGCATCATTGTCGCCAATGTCATCTTTGTTGGCAGTTTATTGGCCTTTTCTTCGGCGCGCATGACCCGTTTGTCACGCATTTCCCCAGCATAGACGCGCAAAGCATCGCCGATGGAGGTACCAAAGGTCTGCGACTGGATCAAAACCGTCACAAAGGAGGAGATATCCTGCACGCCGCAGCGTTCGCCCATATCGCCCAGAACGGTGGCTTTGTCCTTACCGGCCTTCATCTGCTGGGACACGATCTCAAATTCCTCGGCGAGTGCCGGGTAGGAGGCTTTAATCTCATCAGCCACACGCACGATGGACTGGTCAAGAGACTGACCGGCTTCCACACAGGTCAGCATCATGTCGAGACTGTCGGGAAACCCCTCTTCAATCTCCTGCTGACGCTGCTGCAAACGCTTGGTGATCCAGTATTTCGGCAGCATGTAACCCACACCGCCCGGACCAAGAATGTAAAGCATTGCGTCAGTGGTGGTGCTTTCATCGCTCGACACGAACAGCACAAAATATACCACACCTGCGAGCAGGAAGCCGATGCCCAGCGCAAATTGCGCAAAGTGGAAATACCGCACCGCATCGCGATCACGATAGCCCGCCTGCATCAGCGTCAGCTTCATCTGGCTGAGCTGTTTTTCATCCTGTGGTTCCAGGAAGGTGGAGTACTTTTCCAGCTTGTCGTTGCGCGACCCAGCCCGCAGGCGTTTTTTCTGGCCGTCCTGGCCAACTTGACCATTTTGACCCGCCTTTTTCAGTTTCTCCAGCGGATCCTGCGCCTGTTTGATCATGATCGGGATCGTCGCAAGGACGATGAAAAGACCGATCGTACCAATGGCGATAACCGGGCCGAAAGGGCCAAGGCTATCGGTCAGAATACCAGTGATATTGTCAAGAATGCCCATATCGGCCCCCGTTACACTCGAATGTCGACCAGCGACCGCATGACGAAGATGTTCGCCACCAAGAACCCGCCCACGGCAATACAAGCCGGGATAAAGAACGGGTGCAGCATCGCTTCGTCGTAATAATCAGGCTTCACCATCTGGATGCCGACCAGCGCCATCAGCGGGAAGGCAGACAGGAAGTTGCCGGACCATTTGGCCTCTGCCGTGATCGCCTTCACCCGGCGGAACAGGCGGAACCGCGCACGGATCACCTTGGCCAAGCCGTCGAGGATCTCAGCCAAGTTACCACCCGACTGCTGCTGAATGGTCACGGCCACGGCCAAAAACCGCAAATCCTGCATATCCAGACGTTCGGCCATGTCCTTGAGCGCCTCACCCACATCACGGCCATAGGCGCTTTCGTCGGCGATGATGCCAAACTCTGTCGCCAGCGGATCTGCCACCTCATTGGACACAATCGTGATCGCGGATGAAAACGGATGGCCCACGCGCAAGCTGCGCACCATCAATTCGATGGCATCGGGCAGTTGTTCTTCCATAAGCTTCATGCGCGTCGATGCCTTGTTGGAAATCCAGACAAAGACACCGCCCACGCCGATCGCCACGGAGATCGCCGCGCGGATCAACGTCTCCGTGCCCGTCGTAAAGGTCAGCCCTACAAAGGCAAAGACCGACACGGCCCCCATCAGCATGATCAACTGCTTGGGCGTGAACGCGATGGCGGCTTTCTGCGCCTTGGCGGACAGAATGGAATAAATGGGAATGTTGCGCGCCTTAAGGTGCTGCGTCATCTCCTTGCGCAGCTTCTCTAGCGTTTCTTCCCGGTTGCCACCTGTCTTATCCAGCATCTCCAACCGGCGATTGACGCGGCTGTTCAGCTTGATCGACTTGCCAAAGACCGTCAGGTAAATCCCCTCGACGAGCAGCAGCACGCCGACGAAAATCACACCATAGATGATCAGTTCAATGCTCATCTCATCACTCCTTTAGCCCGAAACCGGGTCATAGATGCTGGGCGGCAGGTCATAACCCCACAGCCGGAAACGTTCGGTGTAGTTCGACCGCACACCGGTGCCGGTGAAGTGGCCGATAATCTTGTTGTCAGGCCCAAGCCCTGTGCGCTGAAAGCGGAAAATCTCCTGCATGGAAATCACGTCGCCTTCCATGCCGGTGATTTCCGTGATTGATGTCATCCGGCGCGACCCGTCCTGCAAACGGCTGGCCTGCACCAGCAGGTTCACAGCCGAGGCAATCTGCGACCGTACCGCCTTCAGCGGCATCTCGATCCCGGCCATGGCCACCATGTTTTCCAAACGGCTGATCCCGTCACGCGGGTTGTTGGCGTGGATCGTGGTCATCGACCCGTCGTGGCCCGTGTTCATGGCCTGCAACATGTCGATCACTTCCTCGCCACGCGTTTCCCCCACGATAATGCGGTCAGGACGCATACGAAGCGCGTTTTTCAGACAGTCGCGGGGGGAAACCTCGCCCTTGCCTTCCACGTTGGGCGGGCGGCTTTCCATCCGGCCCACATGGGTCTGCTGCAGCTGAAGTTCGGCCGTATCCTCAATCGTCAGGATACGTTCGGCATCATCGATAAAGGATGACAGGGCGTTGAGTGTGGTTGTCTTACCAGAACCCGTACCACCCGACACGATCACATTCAGACGCGTGGCGACCGCGGCCTGCAAATAGGCGGCCATCTCTTCGCTGAAGGCCCCAAAGCTGACCAGATCGTCGATCTTGAGCTTGTCTTTCTTAAACTTACGAATGGAGACCAGGCTGCCATCCACCGCAATCGGCCCGACCATCGCGTTGAAACGCGATCCGTCGGCCAAACGGGCGTCCACGTAAGGATTGCTTTCATCCACCCGACGGCCCACCGCGCTCACGATCTTGTCGATGATCCGCAAGAGGTGCTTTTCATCCTTGAACGTGATGTCCGACAACATCAGCTTACCGGCCCGTTCCACGAAAATCTGCTGCGGGCCGTTGACCAGAATATCGTTGACCGTGTCATCCTGCAGAAGTGTTTCAAGGGGCCCCAGCCCCCGCACTTCATCATAAAGCTCCTGCGTCAGCGTCGCTCGATCTTCCCGGTTCAGAACGATGCTTTTTTCTTGCAACACCTCGGAGGATATAGACGAAATCTCCGCCCGCAAATCCGCCTCTGTCGCGCTATCGAGCGCGGCCAGGTTCAGGTTATCCAGAAGCGACCGGTGCAGATCCAGCTTGATCTCGGCCATACGCTCCTTGCGTTTGCGTTCCTTTTCCACCGGCACGGTCTGCGCTGGCGTAACCGGAATGGGTTTGCGCAAAGACGGCTTGGGCGCCTCCTCGGCGGCCACCTCTACCGGTTTGATCGCGATCTCAGGGATATCGACCTTTTTGACTGGCTTCGTGTTGTTTTTATAGCGTGAAAACACCTGTCATTCCCCTCAAGCAGCTTCAGCTTCCGGCTTGCCCAACTCATGGAGTGAGGTCGCCAATTTCTTGATTTCCTTGCGCAGCGGGTTCTTCGCGGCCCCGATGGCCAGCGGTGTCCCGTGATCGGCGGTCTGCACCACCGGCTTGCCACCATCGGGCAGTTGCACTTCGATGCTAATCTCAAGGCTCTCGGCCAGACGCTTCACGCGGGACTTGCCATTGAGATCGGTAAACTTGGGCGCACGGTTCAGGCAGAAGCGCAGCTTCTCCACCGGCAGATCCTCAGAGCGCAGCGCACGCTTCAGGCGCAACGCATTCTGGGCCGACCGCATATCCAGCTCCAGCGTGGACAGATAAATCTGCGCGGCGGTCAAAACCGTCTCCGTCCACTGCACTAGCGTGCACGGCATATCGACGATCACATAATCAAACTTCAGCCGCGCAACTTCCAGCACGCGCTCCACATCCTCTGGCGCGATCATGTCCAAGGGCAGCATATCCGTCGGCGCAGTCAGCGCCCAAAGCTTGTCCTCATAGGACACCATGGATTGCTTCAGGATGTCCTCATCCAGGTTTTCAGTATCAGACCACATTTCAAACACCGCGTCCTTGCGCGGAAGATCCATGTAGGTGGCGACCGATCCGGTTTGCAGACCGAAGTCCAGGATGCACACCCGCGGACCGCCCTCTTTTTCAATTGTGGCCAACTCCCAGGCCAGGTTCACCGCCAGCGTCGTGGCACCTGTCCCGCCGGCCAGACCCTGAACAGCGATCAGAATGCCATCGCCCGGCGTGCTGTCTTTTGCAAAGCTCGACACAGTCTCCGCTGGCACCTGACGATCCCGCTGACGGATCCGTTCCATCGCGGCTTCAAGCTCCCCTTCCGGCAGGGGATAGGGCACGAACTCATCAGCACCCTGACGCAGCAATTGGTGCAGAACGGCAGGGCTCACATCCTCGGCGATCAGAATGACGCGGATGGATTTGCTGCGTGCCATGTCGATGATCTGCACCAGAAGCGGCAGATCGTCTTCATCACTGTCATCGATCGCCATCGCCGCAAATTCCAGGCCGTCGGCCTCGTCCTGACCGAAGAACGCCAGCGCCTCCGTCAAACTCAAATCACCCCACTTGTCGCCAAGTGCGGTTTCCATATCCTCGATAAGCAAATCAAAGTTCTGAACGTCGCGACACACCGTGCAGGCCACAATTTGGCCGTCATCGGGCTGGTTTACATCACTACTCGTCATCTCTTTTCTTTCCTTTGCTCTCAGCAGCATCCGGCGTCTTTTCGCGCCATTTGCTGCCGGCATCCTTCAACGTTTGAACGCACGTCTTCGGACAAGCACACTCATATCTGCGGTAAACTGGCCGACAATCTGGGCAATATTTGGGCCAAAAAATCGTAATTGTGCGATTTCAAGAAACAAAAAAAGCCCGCCGATCGGCGGGCTCTAAGTGGCCCGGCTTCCGCCGGACAGGGAGAATTTTGGGCGCTATTCGCCAGTGCCAGTCCCGATATTTAGGTCGGTCAGCGTGCTCGTGGGCACACCGCTGGCAAGATATTCGCGATGGATCACTTCGGCATATTTGCCGTCAATCACGATGGGATGTTCTTTCACGAAACCACTCACCTGCGTCACGGTCCGGCGGTTCTTCAACTCCGGTCCCTCTGACACGACGACCGGACGGGTTTCGCCGAAAGACACAACCGCCTCCAGCCGCGACCGGCTGATCCCGCGCGCCACCAGATAGCGCACAGCGGCATTTGCGCGGCGCTGTCCCAGACGGCGGTTGTAGGCGTTCGAGCCCACTGCGTCGGTGTGGCCAAACACTTTGAACCGCACCTCCGGGAATTGCCGGATGAAATGAGCCTGCTTGTCCAGGATTGCCCGCGCCGATCCGTCCAGCGTGGACGAATTGAACGCAAAGTTGATCGTGGTCGGCACGCTCTTGTTGAATTTCTTAGCCAGATCCAAGGCAAAGCTGCGCTCACCCGAATGGAGCTGCGTGTTTTGCATGGTCGAATTGCCGAAATCGGCACTCGTCACAATCGACCCGGCCTCACCGTAGGACCTGAGCACCTGCGCCGGATAGGAAGAACACCCTGCCACTGCGAGAATGGCCACCGATCCCAGAAGTTGCGTTTTCATGTTCTCGCCTCCGCCTATTCCATGATGTAGCCGTAGGAGCCGGTGAAGTCCTGACGTGCGACCTCACCCTCCGGACTGTCTTCGCTGACATCGACCGCCACCTGACCGTTCAGGAACAATTCCCGTTCGCTCGGGATACGCACCCGATCCGTGGGCAAGGCCAGCGCCTCACCCCGGGTGGGTGTCACAAGATGGGCCGAAATGATGATCACAAGCTCGGTTTGCGAACGCTGATAATCAACGCTGCGGAAAAGCGTGCCCAGGATCGGGATATCCCCCAACCACGGCACCTGACCGTTGGTATCGCGGAAATCGTCCTCAAGCAGGCCCGCGATGGCAAAGCTCTGCCCGTCGCGCAGCACCACCGTGGTCGATGTATCGCGCCGACGGAAGGCGTTGATCGTCAGACCGTTGGCTTCAAACGCGTTCGCACTGTCAAGCGAGGACACGGCCGCGGCCAATTCCAGATTGATCACCCCGTCATCCACGACCCGGGGAACAAAGTTCAGCTCCACACCAAAGGGTTTGAATTCAATGGCGATCAGCCCGTCTTCCTGAGCAACGGGGATCGGAAATTCGCCACCCGCAAGGAATGTCGCCTCCTGCCCTGACAAGGCGGTCAGGTTGGGTTCAGCGAGCGATCGGACAACGCCCTTGGTTTCAAGCGCTTCCAGCAGGATCCCGATCTGCGTGGACCCGGACCCAAACCCCAGATTGATCGCACCTTCAATGTCAGGCTGCGTGGCAACCGTCGCTTGACCGATCCCGTTCACACCGTCCAGAAACGTCCCGGTTTCCGCGACAACACCCACGCTTCCGCCGGTGTTGCTGATCCCGATGGAGGAGCTCAGCTGTTTGGCGACCGTGCGCTGCATTTCGGCAAAACGAACCTTCAGCATAACCTGCTGGCTGCCTGACACGTTCATCAGGTTCGACACCCGCTCCGGCGCATAGCGCTGTGCGAGCTCAATCGCGCGGTCCATCTTGATGGTCGAACTGACCGTGCCCGACAAGACAATCCCGTCATTGGCCGTCCGCACTTCGATCTTTTCGTTGGGCAGGATCTGACGCAGGCGTTCCTTGAATTCGGAGACATCCGCGCTCACACGAACGTCCACATTGGTAATGAGACGCCCCGACGCATCCAACAAGGTCAGCGTTGTCCGCCCCGGTGATTTGCCCAGAACGTAGATGGTGCGATCCGACAGGGTCGAAAGATCCGCAATCGCCGGATTGGCGATGCTGAGCTCCGCAAACGGCGTGTCGCTTTCCACGACCACCGCTTGGTTCATCACGATGTTCAGACTGCGCGAGGTGCCCTCTCGCACGACCTGCAAATTTTGCGCGTGAGCCTGCTGTTCCATCGGAATAACAAGCAAAAGTGCAAAGGCCAAAACGGCCTTCCAAAGCTTCAAAAATGTCATGTGACCTGCCTCTCCGATCACGCCTCAGATACCGGGTCTTTTCGCCCGAATTTGCTGGAGCCTTACCCGAAACTGAAAATTTTGCAAGAATTTAACGGTTTACGGCGCGCTTTTGTGGTGATCTGCTAAAACCGTTGCGCGATTGTAACCATCACGAGTGTACAATCTTTGGCAAAGCAAACGAAAGTTCGGGGGCCGATCATAGGCAGATTTTTCCTTGCCAGCTTGGCATTTGGCCTCAGTTTCTGGGGCTCTTTCGTGGCCGCGGAACCCCAGATTATCCGCCATGACGGCCTCGATCGCCTCGTATGGCTGGACGACGACCGTTCCGACAAATCTCTACCCGCACCGCTTGTAATTGCGCTTCACGGCTACCGTCGGCCGCATGAAGCTGCAGCGCTGCGCGACAACCCTGCCCGCCTCGCATGGCCCGATCTGCAGGCATTGGGGATCCGGCACGGTTTCATCACCCTCTATCTCGCGGCCTATCGCGGACAGTGGTCTCTCTTCGACGGGCTAAGCCATGCGCAGAAAGACGATGGAAGCTCTATTGACGACGAAGCCTTTATCCTCTCTCTCGTGACGCACTTGATCGAAACTGGAGTGGTCGATCCAAAAGCCGTCTACCTCACCGGCATCTCCGACAGTGCCATCATGACCTACCGCATGATCTGCCTTGATGAGACCCCCTTCGCCGCCGCTGCCCCCCTCATCGGCACCGCCTTCGCCGCACATTTGGATGATTGCGACCCGGAAACACCCCCTGCCCTGATGCATGTCCACGGCACCGACGACCGCGTGCTGCCTTATGACGGCTGGATCTTCGCCTCTGGCCGAGAAGTCTCCGTGCCCGAAGTACTGGAACACTGGCGTACCCTACACCGCTGCACTGGTCAGGAACGCCAAATGCTCGAAAACATCGACCCCGACGACGACAGCCTCGTGGAAGAGATGATCTGGACTGGCTGCACCCGCGACGGCACGGTACTCAGCTATAAGGTGATCGGCGGCGGCCACGACGTGCCACGTCTAGACGCTGTTCAACCGGACGACGGCCAAAAGATCAACCGCGATCTGGATACACTATCGGTGATGTCGGCCTTCTTCCAAGCCAACCCGCGCCCGTAACCCGGGACCAGACGAAGTTTTTCAAAAACTTCGCCGCCAACGCCCGTGGCAATTTTTTTTCGAAAAAAATTCGCCCTGCCGCTGCGACCGGTGCGCAACGGCAAAGCACCGCAAGGACGCTAGATCACGCCTTGTCGTCATCCTCATCATCGGAACTGTCCGGCAGATTGAAAAAGCTGTCGGCATCCACAGTTTCCATAGGCTGATCCTCGGATGCATCCTCTGCCCCGCCAAGGCTGAACGTCTCCAATCCCTCAATCGCCGTCGGCATACGTGGCTCTGCCTCCATCGACAGGCTCTGCTCGGTCGACAGCAACTTACGACGCTCATCATCGCTCATCGCTTCCCCATCCTTGGCTTTCTTGGCCGCGGCCTTCTGCACCGCTGCATCAAGCTCGGTCTGCTTGCACAGCCCCAAAGCCACCGGGTCGATGGGTTGCATGTTGGAGATATTCCAATGGGTCCGCTCCCGGATCGTGGTGATCGTCGGCTTGGTCGTGCCCACCAGCTTGGAAATCTGGCTGTCCGGTAACTCCGGGTGGAACTTCACCAGCCACAAAATCGCGTTCGGCCGGTCCTGACGCTTGCTGAGCGGCGTATATCGCGGCCCGCGCCGCTTTTCCTCGCCCTGCGCCGCCGCATTGTACTTCAGCTTCAGCTTGTGCAACGGATTGTCCTGCGCCGTATCAATCTCTTCCTGCGTCAGTTGGTTGTTGGCAATCGGATCAAACCCTTTGACACCCGTGGCCACATCCCCATCGGCAATGCCCTGCACTTCCAACTCATGCAGCCCCACGAAATCGGCAATCTGCTTGAAACTGATGGTGGTGTTATCCACCAGCCAGACGGCGGTGGCCTTGGCCATAAGCGGTTTTGACATCTTGCATCTCCTTCAAACACAGCCCCCCTGTTGCCTGAAATGGCTTGCCCGGGGTGGGGGCGGGTTTCCGTTGTCGGGGAACTTGAGACGCATATAGTGGGCTGAACGACAAAAAGAAAGGGCCAATCATGCGCTGGATCTGGGCAATCCTCTTGGGCCTCATCCCCTCAATCGCCTCTGCCGACGGCGAAAAACCAGGCGAATTCGACTACTACGTCCTCGCGCTCAGCTGGTCCCCCACCTGGTGCGCGCTGGAAGGCGACGCGCGAAACTCCGAACAATGCGAAACAGGCGCCGATCACGGCTGGGTCCTGCACGGGATCTGGCCCCAATACCACCGCGGCTGGCCCGCCCATTGCCCCAGCGTAGAACGCAACCCTTCCCGCACCATGACCCGCGACATGGCCGACATCATGGGCACATCTGGCCTCGCCTGGTACCAATGGAAAAAACATGGCACATGCACCGGCCTCTCCGCGCCCGACTACTACGCCCTCTCCCGCGAGGCCTACGCCCGCGTCAACCGCCCCGACGTCTTCCGCAAACTCACCAAACCCGTGAAACTCCCCGCAAGCGTCGTCGAAGAGGCCTTCCTCAAAGCCAACCCCTCATGGGAGCCCGACATGCTCACCATCACCTGCCGCTCCGGCCGTATCCAAGAGGCGCGCCTTTGCCTCTCTAGAACCCTCGACCCAGTCCCCTGCGGCCGCGACGTGATCCGCGATTGCAATCTCAAAGATGCACTGTTTGACCCAATTGATTAAACAAAAGCACCTGATCCAAGCCAGCCTACTCATTCTATTGGTAAACGTAGCCATGCCAATCATGGTCGCGTACGCCCTGCCTTTTTCATTACCCCGCATTGGCAGATGGACGATCCTCTTGATCGCGGCCATTTGCATCTTCACGTTCAATCAATTCATCGCATCACAGTTTCCGCGCGTTCGATGGCCGGTGCGTGTTTTGTCCGGGTTGAACGTCTTGTCGTTTGTCTTGATGGGCAATGTGGCTTTTTTGACGTCTCTGGATGCTTGGTATTTTCTCTTTTCGTGGCCGCATTTCGGTGACGAGTAGTGCTTTTCGTCAGAACAGTCGTGCGAGCAAAGAAATCATCACCACAGGCCACAACAGCACATGCAACACATAATCAAACCAATTGCTGCTGCCCCAACGCATCACCCAGAACAGCTGGCTAACCACCGCAATCAACGCCAAAACCCAATTCCCACTCAGCGCCGCGTAAAGACAGGCCGCCAAGACCATCCCAGCCACAGGCACAGGCGCATAGCCCAAACGATAGAGTTCCCCCCGCACCAGCCCAAACGCGGAACACAAAAACACCGTATAGCCCACCAAAAACACCACCAGTTCCCAGGCAGAAAACCCAGGCAAATCCACGCCCAACCTTGCCAACCCCCCCCCGAGCGCCAGCGAAGGCAACATCACCCCGAAGGGACTGAGAAGCGCGACAGCGCCCCCAATCACAACGCTGCGAAGCAGCGCCACCGCCGCCGCGCCAGCGGCGGCCCCCAGCACAGTCGCCGCGAGCGGAGCGAGCGCCACCAGTGCTACCCCCTGCACCACCCACGCCACCAACACAGCGAGCGCCAGCGAGTTGCCCACCTGCTTCATGCCGCCTCCACCCAGGCCTGATTGAACACATGAGCCACCACGCCCTGCTTGGTGTGCTTGGAATAGCTCAGCACAATCTCGCCCGACCAAAGCCGCCGCAACATGGGATAGCGCAGCGCACCCGCCTCCTCGAAGCGCCGCAGCTCCCGCCAGTTTTCCCCCTCATCCTCACTCAGCACCAACCGCAGCACATCCGGCGCCTCCGCCAGATCATTCATCGCCATCAGGATCCGGCCATCCCCCAGCCCAAGCGCTGCCACAGGAGAACTCGGATTGAACACATCCCGCGGCTCAACAGGTGACCAGCTTTGCCCCCCGTCCTCGGTTCGGCTCACAAGCAATTTCTGGCTCTGCTCAAAATCCCGCAAAAACGCCACTGCGCGGGTCTCGCTAAACGGCACGATCATCGGCTGAATAGGCTTGCCCCACCCCGCCATCCGCCGTGTGTCTCGCACGCGGCCTTCCTCATCGAACCGCGCCAGCAGCCCAAAGGTCGACCCCATCTCGAAATACGCAGGCAGCCCCCAAGACCCATCCGTAAAGGCTACCATCGGCGACTTCACTAGATTAGACCGTCCCAACACAGGCGACAGATCCAACCGCCGCGCAGGCCCATCCCGCGCCACATCCACAATCGACGCCATGGCCCAACCCCCGACCGAGGCCACCGTCGCCCAAAGCACACCCGGGCTTGCCTCATTTTCAATCGTATTTCCCAGCGTCACGACGATCTGCGCAGGCTCCATCGCCTCGCTCAACCCCGAGCGCGTCAAATAAGGCCCAGTATCCGTTTGCTCCCATACCCCATCCGCGCGCTCAAACTTTGCGCCCAGGACATCCACATCCGCCTGCGCCTCCGCCGATCCTTCAAACCACAAAATCCGAAAGCCGCCGTCTTCCACCACGATCCCAGGCGAATGGGCCTGCCCGCTGTCGGGCGCATAATCCAAAACCGTCTCAAAGGATGGCTTGCCCTCAGGCGCCACAGGCTCCGGCACCGCAAAGCGCCAGACCAATGGCCTGTCGCGTCGCATCGCCCAGAGCGACAGGCCAATGCTGACGACCGCAAGCCCCAAACAAAACGAAGCCACGCTCATTTAGCCGACTTTCAGGACAATCTTGCCGATATGCCCGCCTGCTTCCATGTGGGCATGCGCGCTTGCGGCCTCCGCCAGCGGATACTCACTGTCCATCACCGGCGTCACTTTCCCCGCATCCAACAGCGGCCATACCTCAGCGTGCAACGCCTCCGCTATCTCCGCCTTTGCCAAGTCACTTTGCGGGCGAAGGGTCGAGCCGGTCAGCGTCAACCGCTTCATCATCACCACGGCAAAGTTCAACTCCACCTTCGGCCCACTGAGGAAAGCGATATTTACCAACCGCCCGTCATTCGCCAAAGCCTTCACGTTGCGGGGCATGTAGTCGCCGCCCACCATGTCCAAAATCAGATCCGCCCCACCTTCCCCTTTCAGGACGGACACAAAATCCTCCTCCCGGTAATTGATCGCCGTCTCGGCCCCCAGATCACGACAAACCTGACACTTGGCTTCACTGCCCGCTGTGGTGAACACCCGCGCGCCGAACTGATGGGCCAACTGAATGGCCGTCGTCCCGATCCCGGACGAGCCCCCATGCACCAAAAACCGCTCGCCAGCCTTCAGCCCACCGCGCATGAACACATTGGTCCAAACAGTAAAGAAGGTCTCCGGCAAACACGCCGCTTCGCGCAGGCCCATCCCCTCCGGCACCGGCAAACAATGCGCAGCCGGCGTCGCTACCAATTCCGCATACCCGCCCCCGGGCAACAGCGCACAAACCTGATCTCCAACTGACAGGCTCGATACCCCTGCGCCCACGGCAGTGATCTCCCCCGCCGCTTCCAACCCGGGCAAATCAGACGCCCCCGGCGGCGGCGCATAACTGCCCGCCCGCTGCAACGCATCCGGCCGATTCACCCCGGCATAGGCCACGCGGATCACAACCTCCCCCGCCCGCGGCTCCGGCACCGGACGCGTGGTCACCTTCAAAACCTCCGGCCCGCCGGGCTCGGTAATCTCCACAGCGGTCATGGTGGTCATTTTAGTCTTCCTTCAAACAGGCGCTCATACAGGTCCGGACCAACGCCCCGGCATATCATTGGGACGGTCGCCCTTCGGCCCCATCCGGTCGAGCACGGCATTCATCACCGCCTCCGGCCCCTTCACTAGCCCGCTCAAGAGGCGATTGTCACGCGCCTTGGCTTTGATCTTTTCAATCCGCATCACGTCCTCGATCCGGCGGTCGAGGAACGCCCAGGTATTCTCATGCCCCTCACTTTCATCGCCCAACCAGTAGAGCACGGTGGACCCGTACACCCCCGACAACGTCGCCCGCTTGGTGTACCAATTAACATCCTTCGACGTGTCGCCCAGCGTCTTCCAGATCAGATCAGCCGTCCCCCACAGCGCCTGCGCCCCGTCACCCGCGTAATGCGGCAGGGAGAAAAGCGTCATCCCTCGGCGCACCATCTCCTTATCCTCGATCACCTCCAGCCGCGTGCGCACAGCAAAAGCCACGCGTTCGCTATACCGCATGGATGACAAATCCGCCTCTTCCAGCCTGGCCACCATCGCCGCATCCCCCGCCGCATGAAAGGCCAGCGCCAGATCAACAGCCCCGCGCGGAAACGCAGCCCGAGCCACGCCCAGTTCCACCTCTGCGTCCTTTGCCGCAGCCGCAAAGGTGGCCTCGCTCCAGCCGTCAAAAGGCACATGCATCGCAGCCGCATCCAGCATCTTCGCCGTGATATCCATATCGTTCATTACAAACTCCATTTGTCCCGTCTCACCCTAGACAACATAAATCCCCTTTGCTATACGGCCACTTCCTGCAATTCATGCAACTCAAACCTAGAAAGGTGGTGACACCACATGCAGGTCAGTGTTCGCGACAACAATGTCGATCAGGCGCTTCGTGCCCTGAAAAAGAAGCTGCAGCGCGAAGGCGTGTTTCGGGAAATGAAGCTTCGGCAGCATTTCGAGAAACCGTCGGAGAAGCGTGCCCGCGAAAAGGCCGAGGCCATTCGCCGTGCCCGCAAGCTCGCGCGGAAAAAAGCGCTCCGCGAAGGTCTTCTCTGAGACGTAAGCGTCAGAACTTTTTCAGGTCGAATACGATTGAGACACCCCCGCGGCTTGGGCCTTGGGGGTTTTTCATTTTAACCTGACAGCGGATTCAGCGTCGCAGACATTTCAAAGCGACGCACCGCGCACACTCTGAGCACCCCCTATGCACCCTCTGAGCAGTCTCTCTTCGACCTGCGCTCGAAAGCACCTCTTTACGCCTGACAGCCCTGCGGCGCCACAGAGCGGGCGCCACATAACGGTCGCATCGGCATCTTGAAGCGGCAGCCGCGCCCCGCCTGCTTCATTTCGCCGTCAATTGTTTGCCGTCAACGGGTCGATGATCTGCGGGACTTCGGTGATTTTGCCCACCGGAATGCCTGACAATTCAGAGTGCTTTTGTATCGCGTCTTCGCTTTCGGCAAGGTAGATGCAAAAGGTCTTGTCCCCTGCGACATAAGAATGTTGCCATTGAATGGCCGGGCCCACATCTGCGAGGGCCTTGTTGGAAGCGCGCGACGCGGCGCATAGTTCTGTCAACGAAAATTCTCCAATACCGGGAATATCGCGCTCTATGACAAATCTCTTCAGCATGGTCTTTCCTCCATTTGGTGTGATGTGTCTCGAGCTTGGCACCAAACCGTCGGGACTCCGAACTAAAATTTCTTTGCGCCGATAAA
>JBCCNB010000017.1:0-61403 GCA_039026055.1 Pseudomonadota bacterium
AGAGCCCGACAAGGCCGCGCCGACCCCGCGCAAATCCATAAGATGAAACGGCACATCAAGCCGCTTTGCACAGCGTTCGGCAAAGACCAGTTCTTTGCGATGACGTTGGCCATAATCGAAGGACACGATCCTCGACAGTTGTCCGTCGGCGGCCATCACATGCGCCAACGACACCGAATCCAATCCGCCCGAGCAGATAACGACAGCTTTCATAATTGACCCTTGTTTTGTTGGACCGGGTAGGCTGCGACCGGTTCGGCACGGTTCTTAGAGCATCGGCGAGTACATTGACAAGGCGCTCCTTTATTCCTTTCGCCAAAACGCCTGACCTTGGAACACTTGATGCGCAAGACGATCAGTTCCGTTCGCAACGCTAAGCAGCTATTGGTTGAAGCTGCTGCATAGCGCAGTTTGGGCTCGCCGCTCAGAGCGAGAACGACAGCCGCTTTTTTGCCAACGAGTGCTCATCGCAGGAGCAGCTGCGATTTCGGTGGCTTGTCCAAACGACCAGATGGCCGGTGTTGGTCATGAAATGCGGAACCACTGACATTCGGTCTTCATCAATCCGCTTGGCTATGCGGTCAATGTCTTCCCAAAGAAGCGGGATTTAGGAATCGACATTCCATGCATACTGGCGTTGGTACAGAGGTATTAGAAATCGCTTCTTCCCATCGAAAAGCTCGATGATCGACCGCGTATAAGGTTTCATCTACTCGACTCACATTCTGCTTCTTCGACGGCAACAGCTGAGCAACTCGCCACTGAAAATCCAACTCCGCCTGATAGTTGGGGAAAGACAACCACAGGACAAATCTTCAAACAAGGAAAGCTGGCACGGTGGCAGAATCTTGTGACAGTTCTCTTCTCGTTAGGGTTAAGGCTTGCTAAATGGATAGCGTGAAACCGACATGCATTTTCATCTTCGGAAAGGCAGCTAAGTCCCGCAAAGCTGACCTTGCCCGTAGATCAATTGGGTTCTTCCCGAGTTTTTGAGATAGCGCTGCATGACTTGCAAAAGGGAGAGCCCGCAGCCGCTTTCATGCCGATGCGTTTCACCCAACCCTGATGATGTCCCCCGGTGATGAATTGACGCGTGGCAACGAATGCCACTTTCGCCCTTTCCATTCCCCCCAACCCATGCGATAGCAAACCGCCAAACGAGATATCCACGGGAGACACCAGATGGAGATTCGTGAGGCCCTGACCTTCGATGATGTCCTGCTTGTTCCAGCCAAATCCAGCGTGCTGCCAAATACAGCCGACACGCGCACACGTGTCACGAATTCGATAGATCTCAACATCCCGCTTCTCAGCTCTGCCATGGACACGGTGACCGAAGGACGTATGGCCATCACCATGGCGCAGGCTGGCGGCATGGGCGTCATTCATCGCAACCTCGGCATTGATGAACAGGCCCAGGAAGTGCGACGGGTGAAGCGGTTTGAATCGGGCATTGTCTACAACCCGGTGACGCTGTCGGCTGATCAAACGCTGGCTGATGCCAAGGCCTTGATTGAGCGCTATAATTTCACCGGTTTTCCGGTGGTGGGCAAGGATGGACGCTTGGTGGGCATCGTGACCAACCGCGACATGCGCTTTGCGTCCTCTGATGACACGCCCGTGCACGTGATGATGACGTCGGACAATCTGGCCATCCTGCAGGAACCGGCCGATCTGGAAGAGGCCAAATCGTTGATGCGCTCGCGCCGGATTGAAAAACTTCTCGTGACGGATGCAAATGGGAAACTGACCGGTCTTCTGACACTCAAAGACACAGAGCAGGCGGTGCTGAACCCCACTGCTTGCAAGGATGATCTTGGGCGGTTGCGTGTGGCGGCGGCCTCCACCGTGGGGGATGCGGGCTTTGAACGCTCCAGCGCGCTGGTGGATGCGGGCGTGGACATGATCGTGATCGACACCGCCCATGGCCATTCCGAGGGCGTGGCGGCCGCCGTTGAGCGGGCCAAAACCCTGTCCAACGAAGTGCAGATCGTGGCCGGGAACGTGGCCACGGGTGAGGCGACCAAAGCCTTGATCGGGGCTGGTGCGGATGCGGTCAAGGTGGGCATCGGTCCAGGCAGCATTTGCACCACACGCATGGTGGCCGGTGTCGGCGTGCCGCAGCTCACCGCGATCATGGATTGCGCTGAGGCCGCAGGCAACACGCCCGTCATCGCCGATGGCGGCATCAAGTTTTCGGGCGATTTCGCCAAGGCCATCGCGGCGGGTGCGTCCTGCGCCATGGTGGGCTCCATGCTCGCAGGGACTGATGAAAGCCCCGGTGAGGTCATCCTCTATCAGGGGCGCAGTTTCAAAGCCTATCGCGGGATGGGATCGCTTGGGGCCATGGCACGCGGCAGTGCGGATCGGTATTTCCAGAAGGACGCGGCCAGTGACAAGCTGGTGCCGGAAGGAATCGAGGGTCAGGTGCCCTACAAAGGCGGCGCTGGCACGGTTCTGCATCAGCTTGTGGGCGGGTTGCGGGCCGCTATGGGGTATACAGGCTGCGCCACCGTGGATGACATGCGCGCCAATTGCGAGTTTGTGCGCATCACCGGCGCGGGGCTGAAGGAAAGCCACGTTCATGACGTGCAGATCACCCGCGAAAGCCCCAACTATCGGATCGGCTAGGGGCCTTTGACCCCCGCCGCCCGCATTGCCGCCGCGATTGAGGTTCTGGATCAGGTGTTTGACGGTCTTGCGGCGGAACAGGCGCTGACCCGCTGGGCCCGGGGCGCGCGGTATGCCGGATCCAAGGATCGCGCGGGGGTGCGCGATCACGTGTTTCAGGCGCTGCGCTGTCGCAGGTCCTATGCCGCGATGGGCGGAGGGGAAGACGGGCGCGCTGTGATGATCGGCGCGTTGCGCGCCGACGATGTTGATCCGGGCACAGTCTTTACCGGTGAGGGCCATGCGCCGGACATCCTCAGTGCTGTGGAAACGGCTGTAACCCCTGCCACGCTTTCGGAGGCGCAAAGCGCTGATCTGCCTGATTGGCTTTGGCGCGTCTTTGAGGCGGATCTGGGGGCGGACGCCATGGCGCAGGCCCGTACGCAAAGAAACCGTGCCCCTGTTGGATTGCGCGTCAATATCCAAATGAACACTGTGCTTCAAACCATTGAAATGCTTGAAGGTGACGGGATTATCGCGATGCCTGTTGAGGCGTGCGAGACTGCCCTGATCGTCACCGAAGGCGCGCGCAAAATTCGCCAATCACAGGCCTACCTGACCGGTGCGGTGGAACTGCAGGATGTGAGCAGCCAATCCGCTATGGCGCGTGTCACTGTGCCACCGGGCGCGCGTGTGCTTGATTATTGTGCGGGTGGTGGTGGCAAAACATTCGCGCTCGCGGCGCTGGCGCAGAATGACCCGGATCCGGTGCGGTTTTTCGCCCATGACATTGCCCCTGGCCGCATGGCTGATCTGCCGACCCGTGCCACCCGCGCTGGTGTGGAGGTGACGCTGCTTGAAACATCTGAAATTGACCGTCAGGCCCCGTTCGATATCGTGCTGTGCGATGTGCCCTGCAGCGGCAGCGGGACCTGGCGTCGCGCCCCGGAAGCCAAGTGGAGGCTAACGCTCGACAGATTGGAAGAGTTATCGAGAATTCAGATGGATATACTGCAAAGCTCAAGTAAATTTTTGCGACCTGGCGGGCAACTGATTTATACCACATGCTCTGTGCTAACCCGGGAAAACGCAGACAGGATCCAAGCGTTTTCTAACGCGCATCCGGGGCAATACGATCTGCAACAGCAAATTCAGACCCCGGTCAGCGATATCGGTGATGGGTTTTTCTACGCATCTCTCATTCGAACACATTGAAACAAACCAGCGAGACCGTTGGAAAAAGCGCATCCCTTAATCTGTGATTAACGATTTCCCGCGCAGAATAGGGCGTGAGCAGTTCAACGGTCAGAGGAGGGCATTCGCGCGTGTCCGATCAGGCGTTTTCGGGACAAGTGACCTCTCTGGAGGCTGTGCTGTCGGTATGGCGGCCTCGGGGTAAGGTGATCACCGGTTTGGCGCTGCTGTTTGGGGCGGCAGCGATCATCACGCCTGTTGTTTTCCTGAAAGTCACGTTTCTGCTGGTTTCGGGCGTCATGCTTTTGGCCTCGCTTGCCGCTTATTTGGGTCCACCTGCTCTGGACCGTGTGCGCAACCATCAGTTGGCGCGGCATTTGACGGGCTTTCGCATCGATCCCTGCCCGGTGATCGTGTCCGATAAAGAAGATCGCGTGATCTTTGCCAACACGGTTGCCTCGCGCGAAATGGGGGCAGCGAAGGGCATGGGCCTCACGGACGTTTTGCAGGGTCTTGTGGCCGATCCCCACCACGCTGTTGAGGAATTGCGCTGCGATCTGGCCCGTAGCCGTAGTCTGCGCCGGCAATTGACCCGCGTGGCGGGCACTCTGGACGTGGATGTGATGGCGTTGTCGGCTGGCATGACAGCGTGGCGGTTCGATTTGCAGGAAAATGAAGCGCTGACACAAAATGATATGCTCCCCGTTCTGACATTGAATGACGAAGATGTCGTTTTGCATGCCAATGCAGCGGCACGGGCGCTTTTGGGGCCCCATGCGGATATGGTCCCGCTGTTTTGTCCAAACCCGCCTTTGCGACTGGATCACATCAACGACATTCGCGGGGCCAAGGGGCTCTTGCGCTGTTTTGTCCATGAAATGCCAACTGCAGGGCCAAACCCCGGGATGGCACGCACGACAAGGCGGGCCGCCTTGCGGCAAGTGGCGATCATTCCGGCGGCCGAAGATCAGCCGCCCGAGGCCGATACCTGGTCAATCATCGAGGATCTTCCCGTGCCTCTTTTGCGACTTTCTGCGGACGGGGTGATTGAACTGTCCAATCGACCCGCGCGGGTGATCCTGGGCGTTGAAAGCGGGGCAGGGCGCCGGCTGTCTGAATTGATGGAGGGGCCGGGGCGGCCGATTGCCGACTGGCTGCATGACACGGTCGAGGGTCATGGCACAGTGCGGCCGGAAATCCTTCAGATGCGGCGCAAGGACAAGGATGTGTTCGTGCAGGTCACACTCAATCCGGTGCGCGACGGGGGCAAGACCGTGATCATCGCGGTGCTGCAGGATGCGACCAAGCTGAAGACCCTTGAATTGCAATTCGTTCAGAGCCAGAAAATGCAGGCGATTGGCCAGCTTGCGGGTGGCGTCGCCCATGATTTCAACAACTTGCTGACAGCGATTTCAGGCCATTGTGACCTGCTTTTGATGCGTTACGGCGTGGATGATCCGACCTATCCCGACCTCATGCAGATCAGCCAAAACACCAATCGCGCGGCGGCACTTGTGGGGCAACTATTGGCCTATTCGCGCAAACAAATGCTGCGGTTGGAAATCATGTCTTTGCGCGACATGCTGTCGGATGTCACCCATTTGCTGAACCGTCTGGTGGGTGAGAGGGTGCAGCTTGTGCTTGATCATGACCCCGATCTTTGGTCCGTGCGCGCCGATAAACGGCAATTGGAACAGGTGCTTATGAACCTCGTGGTCAATGCGCGTGATGCCATGCCGGACGGAGGCCAGGTGGTGATCCGAACGGAAAACTGCTTGCTGAAGGCACCGCTCAAACGCGACCGGGCAGAGGTGGCACCAGGCCGCTATGTGGTGGTGAGCGTCAAAGATGAGGGCAAAGGCATTCCCGAAGACTTCATCGAAAGGGTGTTTGAGCCGTTCTACACCTCCAAGAAACAGGGGGAAGGGACCGGGCTTGGCCTGTCGACGGCCTATGGCATCGTCAAACAAACCGGCGGGTTCATATTCGTGGATTCCGCGCCCGGACAGGGGGCGACCTTCCAGATTTATCTGCCCGCCCACCATGCTGAAACCACGCCGGGAGAGCCCGTTGCCGCGATGCGCAAAGCGCTCGACAAGGCCCATGGTGTTGTCATGCTGGTAGAAGATGAGGCCCCGGTGCGGGCCTTTGCCAGCCGCGCGCTGAAGATGAAAGGTTTTTCGGTGATTGAAGCGGCATCGGGGGAAGAGGCGCTCAGCCTTCTGGAAGATGACGCTCTGCATATCGACGTGATCGTCACCGATGTGGTCATGCCCGGCCTTGATGGCCCCACCTGGGTCAGCCAGGCCATGCATACGCGACCGGATACCAAGGTTGTGTTCGTTTCGGGCTATGCCGCGGACTCGGTGGACGGCGGCATGATGCCCGGCATGCCTTCGGTTTTCCTGCCCAAACCTTTCTCCCTCACTGAATTGGTGGAAACGGTGCAGTCGCAGCTGGCAAGTTCTGAGACACCGGATATGGCCGCTGAACCCGCCAATTCCGCGTGACACTCACGTCCCCGTTGCTTTCTCTCTGGCCAATCCGGCCTCGGCCCGTTAAGCCCCGCGCAACCCAAGGCCAAAGAGCAGACTGAGAGCATAAAATGGACCTGCGCAACATCGCGATCATTGCCCATGTGGACCATGGGAAAACCACATTGGTGGATGAATTGCTGAAACAATCGGGTGCGTTCCGTGCCAATCAGGCCGTTGATGAACGCGCGATGGACAGCAATGATCTCGAACGTGAACGCGGAATTACGATCCTGGCCAAGGCCACATCGGTCGAATGGAAATCCACGCGCATCAATATCGTCGACACGCCCGGTCACGCCGATTTCGGCGGGGAGGTGGAGCGGATCCTCAGCATGGTGGACGGGGTTGTTCTGTTGGTTGATGCCGCCGAAGGGCCGATGCCTCAGACCAAATTCGTTACCTCCAAGGCATTGGCCCTTGGTCTGCGACCGATCGTGGTGCTCAACAAGGTCGACAAACCTGACGCCGAACCCGACCGCGCGCTCGATGAGTGTTTTGATCTTTTTGCAGCCCTTGACGCGAATGAAGATCAGCTCGATTTCCCGCATATGTACGCCTCGGGCCGCTCCGGCTGGGCCGATCATGAATTGGATGGCCCGCGCGCTGATCTGTCTGCGCTGTTTGACCTGATCGTCAACCACGTGCCCGCACCCCGACAGGTGACCCAGGTGGATGAGGATTTTTCCATGCTCGCGGTCACCTTGGGCGCGGATCCGTTTGTAGGACGTATCCTGACGGGACGTGTTGAAACTGGACGCGTGAAGGTGGGTGCAACGGTGCAGGCGCTGTCGCGCGTGGGCCAGAAGATCGAACAGTTCCGCGTGACCCGCATTCAGGCCTTCCGTGGCCTTACCATGCAGGACCTCAATGAGGCCGAAGCGGGCGACATTGTCACGCTGGCGGGCATGTCGAAGGCCACCGTGGCCGACACGATTTGCGCGCTGGCAGTCGATGCACCGCTTGAGGCGCAACCCATTGATCCGCCTACGATTTCAGTGACCTTCGGGATAAACGATTCGCCCTTTGCGGGACGGGACGGCAAGAAAGTGCAATCGCGAGTTATCCGCGACCGACTGATGAAAGAGGCCGAGTCCAACGTGGCCATTCGCGTGACCGACACGCCGGGCGGGGAGGCGTTCGATGTCTCCGGCCGGGGGGAATTGCAGATGGGTGTGCTGATTGAAAACATGCGCCGCGAGGGGTTTGAATTGTCGATCTCCCGCCCGCAGGTGCTCTTGCGCGAGGGAGAATCCGGCGAAACACTTGAGCCCATCGAAGAAGTCACCGTCGATGTAGATGATGATTACTCTGGCGCGGTGATCGAAAAGCTGACTGGCGCGCGCAAAGGCGAAATGACAGAGATGAAACCCGCGGGCACCGGAAAGACCCGCATCGTGGCTCTTGTCCCGTCTCGGGGCTTGATCGGATATCACGGCGAATTCATGACCGACACGCGCGGCACAGGTGTTCTCAACCGTGTCTTCCACAGTTGGGCCGCTTACAAAGGCTCAATCCCGGGTCGCCGCGCGGGTGTGCTCATCTCCATGGAACAGGGCGAGGCCGTGGCCTATGCGCTTTGGAACCTGGAAGAGCGCGGGCGCATGTTCATCGGGCCGCAGACGCCGATCTATCAGGGCATGATCATTGGTGAACACAGCCGCGACAATGACTTGGAAGTGAACCCGCTCAAAGGTAAGAAACTGACCAATGTGCGTGCATCGGGATCGGATGAGGCCGTGAGATTGACGCCTCATGTGCAGTTCAGTTTGGAAGAGGCCATTGCCTATATCAACGACGATGAACTGGTTGAGGTGACGCCCGCGTCATTGCGCCTGCGCAAGCGCTTCCTTGATCCCCATGAGCGCAAGCGGCAAGCCAAAGCGGGCTAGGCCAAAGACTATTCGCTGATTTCGACGATCACCAACTCGCGTTCGGAGGCATCTTTGGCATGGGACAGAGCGAGCTGATACGCGTCTGACCGATAACACGCTTCTGCTGCCTCCAGCGACGGAAAGCGCGCTACGACATTACGCGGCCGGTCTGGCCCTTCCAACTGCACATAGCGCCCGCCGCGTGCGATAAATGATCCGCCATGTTCTGCAATGGCCGGGCCGGCGAGTTTTGCGTAACGGCCGTAAGCCTCATCATCGGTGACACGCACATGGGCAATCCAAAGGGCTGGCATCTCGTTCACTCCTCAAATCCGTCGACCACGACGATGTCGCGCTCGGAACTCGACAAAGCGATGGGCAGAATGCGTTGATAATCCAATGATTGGTACCAGGCCAGCGCGGCATCGCGGCTGTCAAACCGGATGATCACATGGCGGTTGGGCACATCGCCCTCCAGCTTGGTCTGTTCGCCGCCTTTGACCAGGAACTTGCCCCCGGCCTTTTCGGCCGAGGCAACCGTTTGGCTGGCATACATCTGATAATCCTCCGGCGCGGTCACGGTGATCCGTGCGATCACGTAGGCTGTCATCGGTTATCCCCCCAAAATCACCTGTTCGGCAGCCGCGATGGCGGCATCGGCATAATCGACGGACCGGCCACCACCTTGGGCCATGTCTGCACGACCGCCGCCGCCTTTGCCGCCCAGATGCGGCACCGCAGCCTTGACCAGATCAACGGCTGAAAGGCGATCCGTCAAGTCCTGTGTAACGCCCGCCGCGATGGCGGCCTTGCCTCCTGCATCTGCAATGAGAAGGATCGCGCCGGACCCCATGCGGGATTTGTGTTCGTCGATGAGCGGGGGCAGGTCCTTACCGGATACGCCAGATAGGACCTGTGCGAGGAACGCCACGCCGCCCACATCTTTGGGGCTTGCTGCATCGGATGAAGGCCCGCCTGTCATCCCACCCGATAGGGCCAGATCACGGCGCAGTTGCGCCAGTTCCGCGCTCATGGCCTTGCGTTCATCAAGCAGCGCCTTGACCCGTTCGGGCACATCCGAAGCCTGCGCTTTGAGGACTGCTGCGGTGTCCGCCAACAGCGCATCCTGACCGGAGAGATAGTCAAACGCAGCCTGTCCTGTGAGCGCCTCGATCCGCCGCACGCCAGAGCTGGAGGCAGCATCGCCCAGCGTCACGAACATTCCGATATCCCCGGTTTGGCGCACATGGGTACCGCCGCAAAGTTCCAGAGAATATGTGTCACCGCCAAGGCCCTTGCCGGAGCCGTCTTCGATGCCCATGGAGACAACGCGCACCTCTTGCCCGTATTTTTCACCAAACAGCGCCTGCGCGCCGATGTCGCGCGCGTCATCGGGGATCATGATGCGGGTTTCAACCTGTGCGTTCTGGCGGATATAGCCGTTCACTTCCGTTTCCACCGCGCGCAGTTCTTCGGTTGAAAGCGCCTTTGAATGCGAAAAATCAAAGCGCAACCGGTCGGGCGCGTTGAGTGAGCCGCGCTGTGCCACGTGATCGCCAAGCGCGCCGCGCAGGGCCTCGTGCAGAAGGTGCGTGGCTGAATGATTGGCACGGATGGCGCTGCGCCGGGTGTGGTCGACCTCAAGCCGGACGGCGTCGCCAGTGGCAAGCGTGCCATCGGTGATGTCTGCAACATGGATGAAGAGGCCAGATGCTTTGCGTGTGTCGGTGATCTGGGCCGTCACAGTATCGCTGGTCAGCAGCCCCGTGTCGCCCACCTGGCCGCCGGATTCGGCATAGAAGGGGGTTTGGTTCAACACGATGCTGACCGTCTCGCCGGGTTTGGCGGTTTTGACTTCTTTGCCATCCTGGACCATGGCGAGGATCTGCGCCTCGGCGACCTCTGTGTCGTAGCCAAGAAAATCCGTTGCCACGTGGGCCTCGGCCAAGTCGAACCAGATGGTGGCATCAGCGGCCTCACCCGATCCGGACCATGCCGCGCGGGCCTTGGCTTTTTGCTCCGCCATTGCGGTATCGAACCCGTCCACGTCGACCTCAAGCCCTTTTTCGCGGAGCGCGTCCTGGGTGAGGTCGAGGGGAAAACCATAGGTGTCATAGAGTTTGAATGCGGTGGCACCGGGCAGGGCGGCACCATCGTCCAGGCCTGTGAGTTCGTCCTCAAGAAGGCTGAGGCCGCGATCAAGCGTCTGTTTGAAGCGGGTTTCTTCCAGCTTTAGTGTTTCTTCGATGAGCGCTTGCGCCTGGCCCAGTTCGGGGAAGGCCTGACCCATTTGACCGACAAGGGCAGGGACAAGGCGGTGCATGACCGGATCTTTGGTGCCCAGCAGATGGGCGTGGCGCATGGCCCGCCGCATGATCCGACGCAGCACGTAGCCGCGGCCCTCATTTGAAGGCATGACACCGTCGGCGATCAGAAAGGAACTGGATCGCAAGTGATCGGCGATCACACGGTGATGTACGTTGCCCGGGCCGTCCGCGTCTTGGCTGGTGGCGTTGGCGGAGGCTTCGATGAGGTGGCGCATGAGGTCGGTGTCGTAATTGTCATGCTTGCCCTGCAAGAGCGCGCCGATGCGCTCCAGACCCATGCCGGTGTCGATGGATTGCATATCCAAATCGACCATCGATCCGTCTTCGAACCGTTCGTTCTGCATGAAGACGAGGTTCCAGATTTCGATGAACCGGTCGCCGTCTTCTTCGGGGGAGCCGGGAGGCCCACCCCAGATTTCGGGCCCGTGATCGTAAAAGATTTCGGTACACGGGCCGCAGGGTCCTGTGGGGCCCATCGACCAGAAATTGTCGTCGGTGGCGATGCGGATGATGCGATCGTCGGAAAGGCCCGCGTGCTTTTTCCAGATCTCAGCGGCTTCATCATCGGTGTGGTAGATGGTGACCAGCAGCTTCGATTTGTCGATGCCGAAATCCTTGGTCAGTAGATCCCAGGCGAACGGGATCGCGTCGGATTTGAAATAGTCGCCGAAGCTGAAATTTCCCAGCATTTCAAAGAATGTATGGTGGCGCGCGGTATAGCCGACATTGTCCAGATCATTGTGTTTGCCGCCAGCGCGAACGCATTTCTGAGACGTCGTCGCGCGTTGATAATCGCGGGTTTCCACACCAGTAAAGAGGTTCTTGAACTGCACCATGCCGGAATTGACGAACATTAGCGTGGGGTCATTGCGCGGCACCAGCGGGGAGCTTGCCACGACCTGATGATCGTTGCGGTCAAAGAAATTGAGGAAGGTCGAGCGGATTTCGTTCAGCGTAGCCATGGGACAGGTCCGGATTGAGCGGTTTGCAGGCGGTGTAACGGCCTACCTGTGCAGTGTCCACAGTTGGCGAACCGCTCGTCGCTCCCGTGCGGGCGCGCCTCGCTCATGAAAAAAGCCCGCGCTTTGGGGCGCGGGCTTGAACAGTTTATTGCGGGTTGGATCAGGCTTCGAACACGTCGTCGCTGCCTTCGTCTTTTTCTTCCGCAGAAGGTTCGAAATCAAAGTCGAGCCCGTGTGCGGCACGGATCTTGTCCTCGATGGTCAGCGCGATGGTTGCATTGTCCTTGAGGAATTGTTTGGCGTTTTCGCGGCCTTGGCCAATGCGTTCGTCGCCATAGCTGTACCAGCTGCCGGATTTTTCCACCACGCCGGCCTTTACGCCCAGATCGAGCAATTCGCCGGTTTTGGAAATGCCTTCGCCATACATGATGTCGAATTCCACCTCCTTGAAGGGCGGGGCAACCTTGTTCTTCACCACCTTCACGCGGGTCGCGTTGCCTACGATTTCGTCACGGTCCTTGATGGCGCCGATGCGGCGGATATCCAGGCGCACGGAACTGTAGAATTTGAGCGCGTTGCCGCCCGTCGTCGTCTCCGGCGAGCCGAACATGACGCCGATTTTCATGCGGATCTGGTTGATGAAGATCACGGTGCATTTGGATTTGTTGATCGAACCGGTGAGCTTGCGCATGGCCTTGCTCATCAGACGCGCTTGCACGCCCACAGAACTGTCGCCCATTTCACCTTCGAGTTCCGATTTGGGCGTCAAAGCCGCGACCGAGTCGACGATTATCATGCTGACCGCACCGGACCGGACCAGCGTGTCGACAATCTCAAGCGATTGTTCGCCCGTGTCAGGCTGGGAAATCAGCAATTCGTCCAAGTCGACACCCAGTTTGCGGGCATAGACAGGATCGAGCGCGTGTTCGGCGTCCACAAACGCGCAAACCCCGCCTTTTTTCTGTTCTTCGGCCACGCAATGCAACGTCAGTGTTGTCTTGCCGGAGCTTTCCGGGCCATAGATTTCCACGATCCGGCCCTTCGGCACGCCGCCGATGCCAAGCGCGATATCAAGACCCAGTGAGCCGGTCGATGTCGCTTCGATATCCTCAATCGGGTTATCGCCGCCCATTTTCATGATTGAGCCCTTGCCGAACTGCCGTTCAATCTGGGCTAGCGCGCTGTCGAGCGCCTTTTGCTTATCCGCTTTGGACTTGTCGTTCATATTGAGAAGTTCTGCCGTTGCCATCCTGTTCCCTTTCCTTATTCCACACCCTGTCGCGGGGGTCCATCGCTGCTTTCGTTCACCTCTTGTTCCGCTTTTTTGAAGACAAAAAGAGAACAATTCAAGAAAAAACTGCGTGGCTCTCACTTTTTCTGGATATGGTTAAAGATGTGTTTAGAACGGTGAAGAAAAGGTGAGCAGCCGATTATGTTGATGTTTCACAAGGCAAAATTGGTCTTTCTGGCAGTGCCCAAAACCGGCACGACGGCCTATGCAGAGGCGCTGGAGCCGCTGGCCACGATGGTGGTGCGAGACCCGCCCGAGCTGAAACATGCGCCGGTTTATCGCTACAACCGTTTCTTCCGACCGATGTTTGAGAAATTCGTAGGCGAAGATCTGACCGTTCTGGCGGTGATGCGGGAACCGATTGACTGGCTTGGAAGCTGGTACCGGTATCGCAAGCGACCATTTCTGGATGGGCAGCGGACCTCGACCAAGGACATTAGTTTTGACGCATTCGTGGATGCCTATTGCAAGGGGGAGACGCCACCCTTTGCCAATGTGGGCAATCAGGCGCGCTTTCTCAGGCCACATCAGAACGGCACCAAGGTGACCCATGTGTTTCGCTATGATGACCAAAATGGGCTGCGGGGGTTTTTGGAAGATCGGCTTCAGACCAAGATCGAGACCGAGCAGGTGAATGCATCGAGGCCGGAAAATCTTGCTTTATCAAAAGATACAGAGGCGAAGCTAAAGCGAAAATTCGCGCTGGATTTTGAGCTCTATGACAGTATCGGCGCGGGTGGAGCTTACATTCCACCGCCTGCGCCAGACATCGCGAGCTGAAAAGGGGACTTTGCTGCCCGCCTGTGGCGCCCACCGGAGTATTTTCGGAAAGGTCAAACCGGGCAATGCCCTGCACGGGATGCGCCTCAGAACGGGATTTCGTCGTCGTAATCGCGAGAGGGGGCCGGTGCCGCGCTGCCTTGGGAGGGGCCGCCGGACGGGCCACTGTCATAACCGACACTGCCATAACTGTCGCTTTGGCCACCACCTGCGCCGCGCGAATCAAGAAGCGTCATGTTGCCGGTATAGGGGCGGAGTACGACTTCGGTTGAATAGCGATCCTGGCCCGATTGATCTTGCCATTTGCGGGTTTCCAACTGGCCTTCAAGATAAACTTGGGACCCTTTGCGCAGATACTGCTCAGCAATGCGGCCGACGGGTTCGTTGAAGATGGCAACGCTGTGCCATTGGGTGCGTTCCTGGCGCTCGCCGGTGTTTTTGTCTTTCCATTGCTCCGACGTGGCCACGCGCAGGTTGACGACCTTACCGCCGTTTTGAAACGTGCGCACCTCGGGGTCGGCACCCAGACGGCCAATGAGAATGACTTTGTTTATAGAACCGGCCATGTGCGCCTCCCTCAGAATCCTTTGTGTAACTTGGTTACACCATCGTAAACTGGTGAAGAAGGGGTTAAAGGCGGATGGACCGCGGCGCGGGTGGGATGATCTTTGCTCAAATGGGCGCGCACAGGGAAAACGGTGGAATGCCCGCAAATTTCGGCTATATTCTGGACACATTCTTGGGGGTATCGAAGGCATGAAGCGCCTTTCCGTTGTTGTTCTGGCATTGTCACTGGCCGCGCCACTGCCTGCGCAGGCCGATCTGTTTGGTGCAAACGGCAAGAAGAAAGTCTTTAAATCCCAGACTTCCGTCCTGGATTCGCGGTCGCGCAACACAGCGTCCGTGTCGATTGACAAGCCCGCCATCTACACGCCGACCAAATGGGGCACGCCGGAGCCCTATGATGGGCGCTACAAGGGGCTCTATCTTGACATGGCCAAGTCGGCAGCGTCGCGATACGGTATTCCGCAGGATTTGTTTTTGAAGCTGGTGCAGCAGGAAAGCGGCTGGAATCCCAAGGCGTTATCCCATAAGGGCGCGATTGGATTGGCACAGCTGATGCCGGAGACGGCGCGGATTTTGGGTGTGAACCCGCATGATCCCAAGCAGAACCTTGAAGGCGGTGCGCGGTATCTGTCGCAGCAGTATCGGAAATTCCGGTCCTGGCGGCTGGCGCTGGCAGCCTATAATGCGGGACCGGGCGCGGTGGAGAAATATAACGGTGTCCCCCCTTTCGACGAGACACAGAACTACGTGAAAGTCATCTGGGGCAGCTAATCCCGGAAAATTCGTAGAATTTTCGTACTGTCGCTGACACGGTTACTGCGCCGGTTCCGTAGCAAGAGCGGCTTTTCGCAGATTGGTGGGCGTCTGACCGGTGTGTTGCAGAACGAATCTTGAAAAATAGGCGGCACTTTTGAATCCGAGCATGGCTGCAATGCGGTTGGCGGGGTGATCGGTCGTCTCTAGCAGATCGCGCATGGCAAAGACGGTGCGCCCGGTTAGCAACTCGGAGGCTGTCATGCCGGCAGATGTGCGGCAGGCGCGGGTCAGATGCGTCGGCGTGACGCCCAGGGCGGCCGCGTAATCGGACATGGGCTTTCCAGACGTAAAATCACGCTCAATCAAAGCCGTATAGGCCATAGCTAATCTTTGTGCTGCGGAATATTCGATCTGGTCATCACGCTGGTCAATGATCGCACGGCGCAGCCAAACAGTCAGCATCGCGGCATGGGCGTTCATTGCCTCATCCATAAAGGGCCGGTCGCTTTGCTGTTCGCGTTGCATTGTATCCAGCAGCTGCGACAGCTCCGTTTGCGCATGTGCGTCGCGCACACGCAGGATGGTGGTTTGATCAGGCATCAGCGCCAGGCTGCGTTTGGGCACCACGCAGACGGTGCCGAAGGTCTGCGGGCTGAGGTCAAGATGCAGCATCGTGCCCGCCGGAATGGCCAATGCCGTGTGCACCGTCAGCCCGCGCAGCACACCGTCGATCACCGCGCGGCCTTGCCCCCGCGTGATCCAGATCAGCGCGTGATCGTCCCGGCTATGGGGCAGCGCGGCGCGCCATTCTTCTTCGCCGAGCCATTGCTGCAGGCTCATCACTTCCGCGTATTTCGCCATGATCCTCTCCCGGAAAATTCCCCACGACAAATTCACATTCAATCGGGCAGGCGCAAAGTCGCCTTTTCGATAGAATTGAACTATTTTTTTCAATTGAAAAGTGAAAAATATCGGGTTTTCGACAGGTGTCAAAGGTCGGGGGCATAAATCCGCGTCCAATCACCCATGCGGGCTCGGAACCAGGTGCGTTGGCGTTTGGCGAACTGGCGCGTGGCTATGGTGGCGCGGGTGCGGGCCTCGGCCTTTGAAAGGTGCCCCTGTAGTAGCGCGATAAGATCCGCAGCGCCGATGGCTTTGGAGGACGGCGCGGCGGCGTCCCATGTGGGCAGGTTCGCGCGGGCTTCCTGCAACGCGCCCCCGTCCAGCATCTGGTCAAAACGCGCCTCGATGCGGGGAGTGAGCCAGTCTTTTGGGGCGTCCAGCGCAAAGGCCATGGCGCTGTTGCGCGGCAGCAGCGGTGGGGCGGTGTTGTCTTGCCATTCTGCAAGGCCCTGACCGGTGGTTTGCAGCACCTCCCAGGCGCGTTGGACACGCATGGGGTTGTCAGTGTCGATCCGGGCGCGGGTGGCGGGATCGAGATCTTGGATCATGTGGGGCAGGTCGCCCGCCTCAATACGGTCCATGGCCGTCTTCCGGATCGCATCGGGTGTGGCGGGGATATCGGCCAACCCTTCGGTGAGAGCGGTGAAGTAAAGCCCGGTGCCGCCGACGACGACGGGGGCAGGCGAGGTGGTGAGAAGCGGCGCGACCTCTCGCAGCCAGCTGCCCACGGAATAGGGGGCATCGCCGGGGATATGACCGTAAAGCAAGTGGGGCGCGCGCGCCTCATCTTCGTCAGACGGGCGGGCGGTGAGAGCCCGCCAATTTTCAAAGACTTGAATGGCATCGGCGTTGATCACCTGTCTGCCCTGCGCCACCGCGATCGCAAGGGCCAGAGATGACTTTCCCGATGCGGTCGGCCCGGCGATCAGAACAGGGCGATTGAGGTCACGGCCGGTGGCGTCCAAAATGTCGTCGACACGCATCCCTGCTCCCCCGCATGATCGTTAGGTTTAGACATTGATCCCCGCCCGGTTTTCCGACATTTTGCGTGCAATTGCCAGACGGCCAAGACACAAGGCGCACCCGCATGCAGGACGACCCATCCCAAGCCACGAAATTTCGCCGTGTGATGCTAAAGATTTCCGGCGAGGCGTTGATGGGGGATCAGGGTTTCGGGCTTCACCCGCCAACGGTGGAACGCATCGCCAATGAGGTGAAGACGGTCCACGATCTTGGGGTCGAGGTTTGCATGGTCATCGGGGGCGGCAACATCTTTCGCGGGCTGCAGGGGTCGGCCCAGGGGATGGAACGCACGACAGCCGATTACATGGGGATGCTGGCCACCGTGATGAACGCGCTTGCGATGCAAAGCGCGCTGGAACAGATTGGTGTATTCTGCCGGGTGATCACGGCCATCCGCATGGATGAGGTGGCCGAACCTTACATCCGCCGTCGCGCGGTGCGACATTTGGAAAAAAGCCGGGTGTGCATCTTCGCGGCCGGCACAGGTAACCCTTATTTCACGACCGACACGGCGGCCACGCTGCGCGCCTCCGAGATGGCTTGTGAGGCGATTTTCAAGGGCACGAAGGTTGACGGGGTCTATGACAAAGACCCGGTGAAAGAGCCGGACGCCACGCGCTATGATCACATCACCTATGACGATGTGCTGAGCAAGCATCTGAAGGTTATGGATGCCTCTGCCATCGCACTGGCGCGGGATAACAACCTGCCGATCATCGTGTTTTCGCTGGATGAACCGGGCGGATTCCGGTCGATTCTGGCGGGTGAGGGCACCTACACCAAGGTGCATGGCTGATAAGAAGGAGGAGATCCCATGTCAGACGAGTTTGAACTGGACACCGACGATCTGGAACGGCGCATGGATGGGGCGATGGCGTCGCTGCGGACGGAGTTTGCATCACTGCGTACGGGTCGGGCGTCCGCTTCGATGCTGGAACCGGTGATGGTGGACGCTTACGGCGCAATGACGCCCATTAACCAAGTGGGCACGGTGAATGTTCCGGAGCCGCGCATGGTCACTGTAAATGTGTGGGATAAAGGCTTGGTTGGAAAGGTGGAAAAGGCCATTCGGGAAAGCGGTTTGGGGATCAATCCGCAGCTCAATGGCACCATCATCATGCTGCCTATTCCGGAATTGAATGAAGAGCGGAGGCGGGAGTTGACCAAGGTGGCCTCCCAATATGCAGAAAATGCGCGGGTGGCTGTGCGGAACGTGCGGCGCAACGCGATGGATGAAATCAAAAAGGCCAAAAGTGACGGCCTGTCAGAAGACGATCAGAAATTCTGGGAAACAGAAGTGCAGGAAATGACAGACCGGTTTGTGGCCAGCGTCGATGAGGCACTTGAGGTCAAGCAGTCAGAAATTATGCAGGTATAGTATGGATTTAGCCGCCAAACCTAAGCCACGTGAGCCCGGGAACGGCCCCCGTCATGTCGCGATTATCATGGATGGCAATGGCCGCTGGGCGCAGGGGCGCGGCCGGCCGCGTCTGTTCGGCCACCATGCCGGTGCGCGCCGGGTGCGGGAAATTGTGACGGCGTGTCCCGATCTGGGCGTGGAATATGTAACGATTTTTGCGTTTTCCACGGAGAACTGGAAACGGACGCAGAGCGAGGTGGCCGGGCTGATGAGCCTGTTCCGACGCTACATCATGAAAGAAATGCAGGCTTTCGTGAAAGAGAACGTGCGCGTGCGCTTCATCGGGGATCGCCCGCGGCTTGATGCCAAACTGCGCGGGCTGATGGATGAGGCCGAAGAGATGACGCAGCACTGCACTGGCACCAATCTGACCATCGCACTGAATTACGGAGGCCGGGATGAGGTGTCGCGCGCCGCTAAGCGTTTGGCGGCGGATGTGGCGTCGGGGCGCTTGTCGCCCGATGATATAGATGAAGAAACGCTGCCAAAGTATTTGGATACTTACGTTTTACCAGATCCAGATCTTGTCATCCGTACCAGCGGCGAGGCGCGGATTTCGAACTTCCTGCTTTGGCAATCGGCCTATGCGGAATATGAATTCATCGACACGCTCTGGCCTGATTTCACGGCTGAGGTGTTTACCGAACTCTTGCAAGGTTACGGCGCGCGGGATCGTCGGTACGGCGCAGCCACCGCATGAGCGAAGGACCCAAGTGGCAAGATCTGCTGCCGCGTGTGCTTTCGGCCGTGGTGCTGATCGTGGCGGGGGCGGTGGAGATCTGGTTTGGCGGATGGCTTTTCCTGATCACGGTCTGCGCGGTTTGCGGCATCATGGTGTGGGAAGCGGCGCGCATGTTTGAAGCCCCGCGCCCTCGGGCGGACGGGCTTATTGCGGGCAGCACGCTTTTTGTTGTGATCCTGGCGCCCGTGGCGCTTTTTGCACCGATTGTTCTGGCCTCTGCCTTTGTCACGGTCACGCGGGTCGGCAAGGACAAACGGTTGTTTTTCCTGTCTTATATCTGGATCCTCGGTGCCAGTTTTGCGGTCTTTTTGCTGCGTGATCTGGGCGGGCTGATCTGGTTCTTATGGGCCATTGCGGTGATCGCGGCGACAGATATCGGAGGGTATTTCGCGGGTCGCATGCTGGGCGGGCCGAAATTCTGGCCAGCGATCAGCCCCAAAAAGACATGGTCGGGCACCGTTGCAGGGTGGGGTGCTGCCGCGATCATGGGGTCCGTGATGATGCCTTATCTGGGCGTGGGCGTGCAGCTTATTTTCGCGTCCATTCTGGTCAGTTTCGCCTCTCAGATGGGTGACATCGCTGAAAGCGCGGTCAAGCGCAGGGCAGGGTTCAAAGACAGTTCCAGCCTTATTCCCGGGCATGGCGGTGTGCTGGATCGTTTCGATGGTGTGATGGGCGGGTGCATTGTGGCGCTGGCGTTCTGGATCATGCTGGGGCAGGGCGCTGCGGGATAATTTGCAAGACAAAACCGACGATGCGCCCTAAGTGGCGGTTGAAAGACGCGCCGTGGTGGTCCAAATCGAACCAAAGCGCGGCATGAGGAGCAAACAGTGGATTCCATCGCATTCATCCCACAGGTCGGCGGGCTCTTTCTGACGCTGGTGGCCTTTGTCATTGCGCTGTCAGTGATTGTCGCGATCCACGAATACGGCCACTACATCGTTGGCCGCTGGTGCGGGATCAAGGCGGAGGTGTTTTCCCTAGGCTTTGGCCCGGTCCTTTTTTCACGCGTCGACAAGCATGGCACACAATGGCAGGTGGCCGCGTTGCCCTTTGGTGGGTACGTGAAGTTTCTGGGCGACGCCAATGCGGCCAGCGGCACGAAGGCGGAAAGTTACGATGACATCCCTGCGCATGTAAAACGGCAGACCATGCTTGGTGCACCGCTTTGGGCGCGCACGGCCACTGTCGCGGCGGGCCCGGTGTTCAACTTCATCCTCTCTATTGCCGTGTTTGCGGCCGTCATGATGACGCAAGGCCGCGCCGTTGAGCCGTTGGCGGTGGGTGGGCTGAAGCCGTTGCCGTTCGAAGGCCTGACCATAGCGCCCGGTGATCAACTAATAGCGATCAACGGCGTGGTGGTGCCCGAACGCGATGAGGACAACCCTGATATCTTCGAGGATTTCATTGATGCGCTGCCCTATGAAGGGGTGCTGGATTATGAGGTGGCACGCGACGGGGGCACAACTGTGGAGCAAGGCCCATACCCGATGCCGCCGCTCATTTCGCAACTGGCCCCGCAATCGGCCGCCTTCGACATTGATATGAAACAGGGCGACGTGATCGTGGGCGTGGATGGCAACCCCATCGTGGCGTTCAATCAACTCAAGGAGGTCGTTGAGGCCTCTGACGGACGGGTTCTGCAACTTGATGTCTGGCGCGCGGGCGAGATTTTGCAATTCGCACTGGCCCCGCGCCGGGTGGATGAACCGCAGCCCGAGGGTGGTTTCAAGACGCAGTGGCGGATCGGCATATCCGGAGGGCTTGCTTTTGAACCCGCGACCGAAGCGCTGAGTCCGGTCACTGCGCTGCAGGATGGGGTGGGGCAAGTGTGGCGCGTGATTTCAAGCTCCATGTCCGGGCTTTACCATATGGTCTCCGGTGCGATCAGCACCTGCAACATGTCGGGGCCCATCGGCATTGCAGAGGTATCCGGCGCGATGGCAAGCCAGGGCGTGGACAGCTTCATCTGGTTCATCGCGGTGTTGTCTACGGCGGTGGGGCTTTTGAACCTATTTCCGATCCCTGTGCTCGATGGCGGACATCTTGTGTTTTACGCCTATGAGGCCGTCACCGGCCGCAAGCCCAGCGATGGTGCATTGCGATTTCTGATGACACTGGGCCTCACACTGGTTCTGGGCCTAATGGCATTTGCCCTTTTCAACGATATCTTCTGCCCCTGAGGTTGGGTGCGAAATCTTTGAAAGACTGCGGGTCGCAGTCGCGCAAGTTCCACAATTTCGCCACATTTGGATCACGAATTTCGCCGCATTCCGGGGGCTATCGTGCACTCAAACGCTTATGAGTGAGTAGCCATGCAACATATTGCAAACGGATATCGCGGACTGGCCGTGCTGGTCGATGTGAACTGGGACCGGATTGTCTATATCGGAACGATCGTGCTGGCCCTGGCCGCAGGTTCTTTTGTCGGCTCGATCTGAACCGTAATCACAGTTCCTTACACGTTATGTTACCCAGCGGACACGCCCTTGGGTCCTATTGCCATGTCAGACACAAAATATGCCCATGCGCGCTTTGACAAGCCCAGCCTAAAGGGGTAGGCATTTTGTCAGGGATGTCTGACTGGGTAAGATAAAATGATTAAGAATATCGTCGGGCGAGCAGTGCGCCATGGACGGGTCCCCCACGCCTTTGTTTTAAGGCAGCTTTTCGCTTTTGTACTCCTTGCTTTGGCGACCATCGCGTTGCCGCACAGCGCGGAGGCGCAGACCTATCGATTCACGTCTGTCGCTATCGAAGGCAATCAGCGGATCGGCAATGAGGCGATTTTGAACCTTGCCGGGATTGCACGGAGCGAAACGGTGACCGCTGGACAATTGAACGCGGCGTCGCAGCGGATCACGGACAGTGGATTTTTCGAGAATGTTGAGGTGATCCCACAGGGCAATCGGCTGCTGATTCAGGTGGATGAGTTCCCCACGATCAGCGGGATTTCATTCGAGGGTAACAGCAAGATCAAGGACGAAGACCTTGCCCAGATCGTCGAAAGCAGCGCAAGGCAGGTTTTCAGCGCCACGGTTGCGGAACGTGATGCCGCGGAAATCTCGCGGGCTTATCTGCAAAGCGGGCGTGTTTCTGCGCGGGTAACACCCAAAATCATTCGCCGGTCAGACAACCGTGTCGACCTCGTGTTTGAGATTTTTGAAGGACGCGGCATTGAAATTCAACGCGTTAGCTTCGTGGGCAATCAGGTGTACTCTGATCGTCGTCTGCGACGCGTGATCGAAAGCAAACAGGCGGGCCTGCTGCGCGCAATCATCGCCCGGGATACCTTCGTGCAAGAACGGCTGGCGTTTGACCAGCAAGTTCTAACTGATTTTTACAATTCGCGCGGTTATGTCGATTTCCGCATAACCGGCACCAATGCCGAACTGGCACGGGAGCGCGACGCCTACTTCGTGACGTTCAACGTGCAGGAAGGGCAGCAGTTCCGTTTCGGTGAGATTACCACAACAAGCGAACTGCCCGAGGTGAACGCGGCGGAATACCAGGACGTCCTCAAAATCCGGCAGGGCGTCGTGTATTCGCCGACGCTGGTGGAAAACTCCATCGCTCGGATGGAGCGGTTGGGTATTGGCCAGGGCGTAGATTTCCTGCGGGTTGAGCCGGTGATCACACGTGATGATCGCAACCTTGAGCTGGACATTGAATTCCGGCTGGTTCGTGGTCCACGTATCTTCATCGAACGCATTGATATCCAGGGCAACACCACGACGTTGGACAGGGTGATCCGCCGCCAGTTTGACGTGGTAGAAGGCGACCCCTTCAATCCACGACAGATCCGCGAAACGGCCGACCGCATTCGCGCTCTTGGCTACTTCGCAGAATCCGATGTCGACGCGCGGGAAGGATCACGTCCGGATCAGGTGGTCGTGGATGTGGACGTGGAAGAAACCACGACAGGTACACTTAGCTTCGGGGGTAGTTTCTCCTCTGATGCGGGCTTTGGCCTCAGCATCGGCATCAGGGAGCGTAACTTTCTCGGCCGTGGTCAGATCGTCGGCTTCAACATTGCCGTGTCCGGCGATACGGCAAACTACAGCCTGAACTTTGTTGAACCGTCTTTCCTTGGTCGTGACGTGTCCTTCAGTTTTTCAACCTCGCTGCTTGAAACGAATTCGGACAACTCGCTCTTTGACACCACGCGTGCGACGTTCCGGCCAGGCCTGTCTTTCCCGGTCGCGGAAAACGCTCGGTTGAACGTTTATTACAACGCAAGATACGCGGAGATGCGCAACTATCAGGGCACATCACCCACCTTGTTGACGGAAGTGGCGCGTGGTGGCGAATGGTCCAGCGGCCTGGGTGTCGGGTATCGTTTTGACAACCGTCGCACCGGATTGAACCCTACAGCCGGCGTTCTGATCGAAACCGATCTGGAATTTGCAGGGGTTGGCGGGGATCAGGAATTTATCCGCGGTACCGCGCGCATCGTAGGCGAACGCAGGATTTTCAACGAAGAGATCACAGTGCGAGGTATCCTCGAATACGGCGGTATCTACTATGACAGCACGCCAGAAGGCCGCCAGGTGGATCGCTTCTCCCAGAAAGTCATACGTGGCTTTGACCCCAACGGGATTGGACCGGTTCAGAATGGCGAATTCCTGGGCGGCAATCTTTATGCAGCCGCCAAGGCCGAAGTGGAATTCCCGCTGGGCTTGCCCAGTGAATTCGGCATCTCTGGCGGGGCGTTCTATGACGTGGGCTCGATCTGGAATGTGGACACTGTGGGAACGGCGCAATCCGTCGGGTTTGAACCGCGGCATGTGGTTGGTGTCTCGCTCTTCTGGGAATCGCCCTTCGGTCCGCTGCGTTTGGATCTCTCGAACGCGCTCAAGAAGGAGCCGGGCGATATCGAGCGTGAGTTCGACTTCTCGGTCCGCACAGATTTTTAAAACTGCTTTCAGCACGAAACAGGGTCGCGCCGTTCTGGTGGCGGCCCTGTTTGCCTTTGGCGGTCTGTCAGGCGTTGGGTCTGGTATGGCCGTGGCGCAAGAACCAGGCGTTTTTCAATCTGAAATCCTTGTCATTGATCCTGAGCGCCTTTTTGAAGACAGCGGGCTGGGCAGCGCCATATTGGCCCGCCATCAGGCAGAGCGAGAGGCCCTGGCCGCCGCTAATGAGGAACTGGCCGCAGAATTGGAAGCCGAAGAACAGCGATTGACAGATATTCGCGCAGATACCGACCCTGGAGATTTTCGTGCCATGGCCGATGCATTTGATGCCCGGGTGCAGCAAATCCGCGCTGACAGCGAACGGCGCGTCCGCGATCTGGAACGGGCGCGGGAACGGCTTCCCGCCCAGTTTCTGGCGCAGGTGGAACAGATCATTCTGGATGAAATGCGCGGGGCAGGCGGTGTGGTGCTTCTGGATCAAAGATCGGTGATCCTGCGGGCTGATGTGGTGGATATAACCGACCGTGCCATCGCACGGATCAACGCAGAATTTGGCGATGGTTCGGGTGACGCGGAACAGTAGTCTTCCCACGCTGTGCGCGCCTGCAAATGCTTGCCCCAGGGCCTTCGTCTTGATAGGGACAAGCGCCGAAGAACAAGGAAACTGACACCATGACAGAGCCGCTCCAATCTGCGGATATTCACATGATCCAGCGGCTGATTCCGCACAGGTATCCTTTCCTGCTGGTTGATAAGGTTGTCGATATCGATGGCTATCAAACCGCGCGCGGCATCAAGAATGTGACGATGAATGAGCCCCATTTCCAGGGTCATTTCCCGGGGCATCCCATCATGCCCGGTGTCACCATTGCCGAGGCGATGGCGCAGACAGCGGCCGTAATGGTGGGCATGGCGCTTGGCATGCAGGATAAAAACCTGTTGGTCTATTTCATGGCGATCGAATCTTGCAAGTTCCGCCGCATGGTGCTGCCGGGCGATACGTTGGAGATGTATGTGCAAACCCTGCGCGGCAAGCCAGGCGGCAAGGTTTGGAAGTTCAAGGGTCGCGCGCAAGTGGGCGATGAAGTCGCCTGTGAGGCGGAGTTCACAGCAATGCTGGACCTGAGCGGAGAGAAGGCGGCATGAATTCTGCCACCAACATCCACTCCAGTGCCGTGATTGAGCCCGGCGCCGAACTTGGGCAGGGCGTGCAGGTTGGACCGTTCTGTCATGTGGGGCCGGAGGTGCGGTTGGGCGACCGGGTGGAGCTCAAATCCCATGTTGTGGTCACGGGCCAGACAGAGGTCGGCGAGGATACGGTTATCTTTCCCTTCTCGTGTATCGGGGAAATCCCGCAAGACCTGAAATTCAAGGGCGAGGCCACACGGCTGACCATCGGCGCGCGCAACCGGATCCGCGAACACGTGACCATGAACACAGGCACCGAAGGCGGTGGCGGCGTTACAAGTGTGGGCGATGACGGACTGTTCATGGCGGGCTGCCATGTGGCCCATGATTGTCACGTAGGCAACCGGGTGATCATCGTGAATAATGCCGCCCTTGCGGGTCATTGCGTGATCGAGGATGAGGTGATCATCGGCGGCCTTTCGGGCGTGCATCAATGGGTGCGCATCGGGCAGGGTGCCATCATCGGCGCGGTTACCATGGTGACCAATGACGTCATCCCCCACGGGTTGGTACAGGCCCCGCGCGGTGAATTGCACGGGCTGAACCTGGTCGGTCTTAAACGGCGGGGCGTGTCTCGGACAGATATAACAGCGCTCCGCGCCGCATTTCAGATGCTGGCCCAGGGCGAAGGCACTTTCCAGGATCGCGCCCGGCGACTTGGGGATGAGGCCGAAAGCGACTATGTGCGCCAGCTTGTCGATTTCATCACCGCGGGAAGCGATCGATCTTTCCTCACTCCCGGCTCTAACGGCTGATCATGGGTGGGCGTCTCGCCATAATTGCCTGTGGTGGGGCGCTGCCGGTGCTGATCCAACAGGCGCACCCGAATGCGATGGTGATCACGCTGGAAGGGATGGAAAGCGACCTCGATACAATATCGAATCCCCACAAGCTGGAGGAGATCGGCGTACTGTTCACCTCCATGCAGGTGGCGGGTGTGACCGAGGTGATCTTTGCCGGATCACTGTCGCGACCCAAGCTCAACCCGATGCTTTTTGACGGTGAAATGCAGGCCATTGCGCCGCGTCTGGTGCAAGCTATGGCGCTTGGGGATGATGGGCTGTTGCGCACGGTGATCGAGATCTTTGAGGAGCAGGGGTTTCGTGTGCTGGGTGTGGGCGATCTGATGCCGCAGCTGGTGGCGGGAACCGATCTGGCACTTGGGGTCGAGCCCTCAGATCAAGATGAGGCTGACGTGAGCCGTGCGGTCAATATCCTGCGCGGCATTTCCGCCTTGGATATTGGCCAGGGCTGCGCCGTGGCGGGCGGGCAATGCCTTGGGATTGAGACTGTTCAGGGCACTGATGCACTGCTGCGCTTCGTGGCGGAAACGCCGGAACACTATCGTGAAGGCGGGCGTGGCGGGGTCTACGTGAAGGCCGCCAAAACGGATCAGGACCTGCGCATGGATATGCCCGCGATCGGGCCGGCCACCGCGGAGGCCGTGGCGCAAGCCGGGCTTTCGGGCATGGTGGTCGAGGCCGACCGAGTGCTGATTCTCGATCGCTTCGCCACCCTGCAGGCCGCCAAGGAGGCGGGGATTTTTCTGCACGCGAGGGTGCTTTAGATGCGCGTTTTCCTGCTCGCCGGGGAGGCCTCTGGCGACAGGTTGGGCGCGGCCCTGATGGCGGGTCTGAAGAGCCTTGCACAGGTGGAATTCTCAGGCGTTTGCGGGCCGTTGATGCAAGCCGAAGGGATGACATCGCTTTTCCCTATGGATGAGCTGAGCGTGGTGGGCATTGCGGAAATATTGCCCAAATATATGCACTTACGGAAACGTCTTGATCAAACGGCTGCGGCGGCTTTGGCGTTTGAGCCGGATGTGATCATCACCATCGACAGCCCGGAATTCTCCCTGCGTTTGGCCAGGAAAGTGAAAGCCTCGCGCAATATCCGCTGTGTGCACTACGTGGCGCCATCCGTTTGGGCATGGCGTCCGAAACGGGCGGAAAAACTACGTGGCGTGGTGGATCAGGTGCTTGCACTTTTACCGTTTGAACCGCCCCTGATAGAGGCTGAGCGCGTCGCCTGTGATTTCGTGGGCCATCCGGTGGTGACCGAACCTGTAGCCACGACAGCGCAAGCGGCTGAGTTCAAAGCACGGCATGATCTGGGTGACGCGCCAACCCTTCTGGTCCTGCCGGGGTCACGGGGCGGGGAAGTGAGCCGACTTGGCCCCCGGTTCGGTGCGGCCCTGAAAGACATCTGTGCCGTGCGGCCCGATTTGAAACTGATTCTTCCCACAACCGGCCCGCGCGCCGCGCAAGTGCGCGAGATGACACAAGACTGGCCTGGTGAGCCGCTGATCATTGCGCCTGATAACTTGAGCTCTGACGCATATGCCCATGAAAAGATGTGTGCTTTTGCTGCTGCAGATCGGGCCTTGGCGGCCTCTGGCACTGTTTCGCTGGAGCTCGCGGCTGCAGATACGCCCATGTTGATCGCTTATGACACGAGCTGGCTCAGCCGCGTGATCATTTCGCGTATGCTGCTGATTGATACGCTCACCCTTGTCAATTTGGTGTCCGAAACGCGCGCGGTACCGGAGCTTTTGGGAACCGATTGCACACCAGAAAAAATCGCGCCCGCGGTGTTACAACTGATCGACAATGCCGGCGACCAACGCGACGCCATGCGCGTGACGATGCAGCGTCTTGGCCGGGGTGGAGATGCGCCGGGGCTGAAGGCGGCTCGAGCGGTGCTAAATCGCATGGCCTAGAAAATTCGCAGAATTTTCGTAAACGAATTTTCTGCGAAAATTTTTATGTCAGCTTGCACATTTTGATCTGCGTCACCCGGTTGTCAGATTTTTCGGTGATTTCAAAGCGGAAGCCATGGAAATTAAACACCTGTGCCACGTCGGGGATGATCTGTGCCTCATGGATCACCAGCCCCGCCACCGTGTTGGCCTCATCATCTGGCAGCGACCAGTCCATCACGCGATTGAGGTCACGTATGGTCATCGCGCCTTCCACCATGAAATGTCCGTCGCCCGTCTTTTCGATCTGATCATCGGCCACGTCGTCGAATTCGTCGGCTATTTCGCCTACGATTTCCTCAAGAATATCCTCCAGCGTGATCAGCCCTTCCAGCGCGCCATATTCATCCACCACCAGCGCAAAATGGGCGTGTCGGCGCAGGAACTGACGCATCTGATCATCCAGCGTGGTGGTTTCAGGCACAAAATAAGGTTTCATCGCCACGTTGCAGATATCGAATTTTTTCAGCGCGTCGGGCGTCAGCCCCTGATCTGTCACCAGTTTGTGCACTGCGCGCAGCAGGTCTTTGGCGTGAACCACACCGATGATGTTTTCAGGATCGTCGCGGAAGACGGGCAGACGGGTATGGGCAGAGCTGAGGCACTGATTCAGGATCGCCTCTGCGTCATCATCCGCGTTGATCATCTCAATGTCAGACCGGTGACGCATGATCTCATCCACCGTGCGTTCGCCAAGATCGAGCGCGCCCAGAATACGATCGCGGTCTTCTTTCTCCACCACGCCCTCGGAATGGCCCAGATGCAGCGCGCCCGCGATTTCTTCGCGCACTGCTAGGATGTTGCTATCGGGATCGATCTTCACGCCAACAAGGGCCAGTACGCCGCGCACCAGCATGCGCACAGCACTGACGATGGGCGAAAACACCATGATGACCCAACGTATAATCGGTGCGGTCAGCGATGCTGCCGCCTCGGAATTGGTGATGGCGTAGGTCTTCGGCAGCACCTCGGCGAAAATCAACACCAGAAGTGTCATCACCAACGTGGCCAGGGCCACGCCGGATTCGCCGAACAGCCGGGTGAACATCGCCGTTGCCAATGCGGCCGCCAGAATATTCACCAGGTTGTTGCCCAGGAGAACCGAACCGATCAGACGTTCATTGTCTTCGGTAATCTCCAGTGCCTTTTTCGCGCCCTTGTCACCCTTGTCTGCCCGGGCGCGCAATTTGCCCCGTGATGCAGCCGTCAATGCGGTTTCGCTGCCTGAGAAATAGGCGGAGAGCACGAGAAGGAGAAGAATAGAAGCGGACGTAATCCAGAAAGCGGCGTCAAGCGCCGATGGGTTTGGTTCCATTAGAGTATCACTGGTCTGGGCATCATCCTGTTTCCTATCTACGGTTATGGGGTGTGCGGCGGGCGCGTTCAAGGGATCAAGGCCATGAGAATTCAGGATTTGGGCGGTTTGGAGGGGCCGGTGTTGCTTTTCGGTGGTCCCTATTCGAACTTGCAGGCCACAGAGGCGATCTTTGAGGCCGCCCATAATCGCGGTGTGCGGCACATGATTTGCACCGGCGATGTGGTGGCTTACTGCGCCAATCCGGCAGAAACGGTGGCGATGATCCGGGACAGCGATTGCCACGTGGTGGCGGGCAATTGCGAAAAGCAGCTGGCGGCTGGCGCGATGGATTGCGGCTGCGGATTTGCGGACGGCAGCACATGTGAGAGATTATCGGCCGCGTGGTACGCCCATGTTGACGCCCACATCGGGGTCGAGGATCGCGCCTGGATGGCGGGCCTGCCTGATATGGTTACCTTCACCCATGAAACTCGGCGTTACGCGGTGATTCATGGCGGTGTGAGTGACGTGAGCCGGTTTTTGTGGCCGACCTCCGAGCGAGAAGAATTCCGGGATGAAATCAATCTGATCCGGGAGCACGTGCATGACGTAAACTTCGTCATCGCGGGCCATTGCGGCATTGCCTATTCGCGCCTCATTGATGCGATGCCATGGGTCAATGCGGGGGCCATCGGCATGCCCGCCCATGATGGGACGCAGGTTTTGCGGTATTTGCTTTTGCGAGAGGGACGCGCGTCGTTGTGGGAGGAGCCGTATGACCACAAAGCCGCTCATGCCGCCATGGTCGCGGCAGGCCTCACGCAAGGCTATCACGAGGCGCTTTTGACCGGTTACTGGCCGTCAGAGGACGTATTGCCGCCAGATCTGCGCCGGGATGCGCTGGATAAGTGGTCCTTGGATAACGGATGATGGGTTTCCACCAGATCGCGCAGACGGTCTTCCATGACATGGGTATAGATCTCGGTTGTGGCCACATCGGCATGGCCCAAGAGCGTTTGGATGGTGCGAAGATCGGCACCGCCAGCCAACAGATGTGTTGCGAACGCATGGCGCAAGGTGTGGGGCGTGACAGTGTCAGGGTTCACCTGAGCATGGACCGCCAGAGTTTTGATAAGATTGTAAAAATTGACCCGCGTCATGTGGCCTGACTTGCCCCGTGACGGGAACAGAAACGCCGAGACAGGCTTACCTTCCTTGCGCGCCAGATCATCCTCGGTGTCGCGATGTGCCAACCACAGGGCCAAAGCGCCCTTGGCAGACCGGGACAAAGGCACCATTCGCTCTTTATCCCCCTTGCCGCGCACCAGCAGCATGTCAGGATCACCCCGCACTGCACTGATCGGCAGCGACACCAGCTCACTCACCCGCATGCCGGTGGCGTAAAGCAACTCCATCAGGCAAGTGTTGCGCAGACGGATATGCTGGGCCTTGCCCATCTCACGGGCAGCGCGCAGCAACTTTTCTACATCCTCGACCGACAGTGTCTTTGGCAGGCGGCGGGGCTGACCGGGGCCCTTGATCATCAGCGTGGGGTTGTCTTCGCGCAGCCCTTCTTCAAAAGCAAAAACAAAGAGTTGCTTGATGGAAGCGAGCCTCCGCGCGCGGGTGGAGACGGCGAGCCCCTCGTCGGCGAGACCCAGCAGATAGGCCTCAACCCGGTCCCGCGATACCGTCTCCAACCGTTCCCCATCACGGTTGAGCCAGGCCATAAAGTCCTGCAGGTCGCGATTATAGGCATTGAGCGTATTCTGCGCCGCCCCGGCCTCTGCTGCGCGGGCCTCCAGGAATCGAGGGATCCAATCGGCGCTCATTCGGACGGCAGAAGCAGGATCTGCAGCGCTGTTTGACGGGCCACATCTTCTAGCCCCACGAAACGAAGGGTGGCCAGCGGGCCTTCAATCTGGGCGCTACGTCCTTCCACGCCGCGGTGCAGATCGGTGATTGCGTCAAGAATGACTTCTCCCAGTTTGCCTTCTGAAAGTGGCCCGGCATAGCGACGGGTGGGTGTGGCCTCTGAAAAGGCGCGGGCGATGGCCTCTTCCAAAGGTCCCTGGGCAAGCGAGGCATCCACAACCCCGAGCGCCACGCCGTCCAGAAAACGGGCCGAACGGTTGCGCAGTTTGCCGGTATGCGCGCTTGCCGCGGGCGACAAAAGCCCGATCCCGTGCACAGTCTGTTCCAGCCCGGGCAGGTCCAGCCGCGACAGACGTTCACCGTAAAGTGTTGCAAAAACCACGCCCAGATCCGCGTCTAGCATATCCTCCCAAACCATGGGCAGGGTCTTGGCAATGCGCGCAGCATCGCCGGAAAGCATCGCGCGATCAAAGGCTTGTAGGGCCTGAACCCGGTCCCACACCCCGCCCGAGGCCGCCGGACGCCGTGCGGTATAAAGCCCCAGCAAGCGGTTGGCTGGTAGCGCGCCGGTCCGGGCCAACCGTTCCGCCGCTTCAATCTCGCTGCGCCAACCGGTGGTGCCGCGCAAATCAGCCGCGGCGAACTTCCGCGACAGTGACCGCGTGGGCAGGGGCGCGCCATTGGCCTCATAGAGCCGGAAAAGAAGCGGTGTCATGTCCCGTGGCGGTGGCAGGTCAACGCCGGTGCTGCCATATTCCGGATCCAGAAAAAGTGCCAATTGTTCGATGCTTGCGGGGTCAAGTTCACCTACGATCAACGCGGTGTCATAGATCAGCGCCGCCGTCGGCCAATCGCCCGTACGCACCAGGCAAAATACGCGTGCGCCGTAGTTGCCCGACAGGCTTGGATCAGAGGCGAGGCTTTCGCAAACCTGCTGTTCTGTGCCACGCAGCAGGCTCAGATCCAGCCATTCACTGAATAAAAGCGGCGTCCCAGGTCCTGCGCGTTCCACCAGCGCCAGTGCCGCGTCCACCGCGCCGTAGCGTTGCAATGCATCAATGCGCGCCTTGAGAAAGCGTGTATTGGCGGTGGCATCACTTGGTGGGTCGGCTTCCGCCAGAAGCAGGGTATAGATCAGCGCTTGCAGCGCGGGCAGGGGCGCATCGGGCAGGCGACCTATGCGGGTCAGAATGTCATCGGTACGGCTGGCCTGCCATAGCGTGACGGGCAATCCGGTTTTCGCACTGGGCAAAAGCCCAACCGCATCAGCCTGAACCTCTCCCAGAGGGGTGACGGCGACGCCGGGCACCGTAGCGCCGGTTTGGTTTGGGTCTGTGATGTCGGAGCTTTCGTCCAGCGGTTCAATGAGCGGTTGCGCGACACTGACCGGTGCAGGCTCCTTCAACCAATCAATGGCCGATAGTGGCTCTTCCGCTGACGCGGCGGGCGCCACAAGGCAAATGGCAAGGGCCGCGCTACTGGGTTTCAAGGATCAAATCCTGTCGGATTTCCCGTTCCTCAGGAGAAAAATCTGCCCCGAAGAACGGGCCAAGGTAGGCGTAGACCACAAGGGCAAGAAACCCCAGAATTCCGAGGTAAATGAGCCATTTGATCAGCCTGAACATTTTCGTGCCTGCCCGCAAACGTGGTCTTCTTAGCGTCAGTTATAGCTGGCCTTTTGGGCAAGATCACGTCATTCAATGCAAAACGTGAAATTTTTGGCAGGGGAGTGCCGAGGCGTGGGCGATGCGGCCGATTTCAAGCTGCACAAAACGGTGGTTCTGGTGGGCATGATGGGCGCGGGCAAGACGGCCGTGGGCCGCACCTTGTCCGCCCGCCTGGACGTTCCGTTCCTGGATTCGGATGCAGAGCTTGAGCAAGCCGCGAAGATGTCCATTGCCGAGATTTTCGCCCGCGACGGGGAGGCCTTCTTTCGCGATCGGGAAACAGAAGTGATTTCCCGTCTGTTGGATGGGCGACCGGGGATTCTGTCCACTGGCGGCGGTGCGTTTCTGGCGGAACGCAATCGCGTGAACATCTCTCATAAAGGGGTTTCGGTGTGGCTTAACGCGGATCTGAACCTGCTTTGGGGGCGTGTAAAACACAAGGATACCAGACCTTTGCTGCGCACAGCTAATCCTTACGCGACGCTTCGGTCGCTTTATGAGGATCGCGTCCCGATCTACAAACTGGCCGATCTTTCCGTGAAGGCGCAGCCGGGTTATTCGCTGGATCAAATGGCGGCAAAGGTGGTGGACACGCTGCTGACCCGCGCCGATGTGCTGGAGGCCGCGTGATGGAAAAAGTGCATGTCGCATTGGGTGATCGCGCCTATGACGTGCTGATCGGGCCGGGATTGTTGGCGCGGGCGGGCGCGTTGATTGCACCGCTGCTGAACCGTCCGCGCGTGGCGATCGTGACCGATGAAACCGTGGGCGCGCTGCATCTTGAGGCGTTGGTGCAGGGTTTGCGCGCAGAAGGGATCACTGCCAGCCATATGAGCCTGCCCGCGGGCGAGGCGACCAAATCCTGGTCCCATTTCGAGCGTACAGTGGAGTGGCTTTTGGCCGAGAAAATCGAACGTGGCGACGTGGTTATCGCCTTGGGCGGCGGGGTGATTGGCGATCTGGTGGGCTTTGCGGCCGCCGTCTTGCGGCGCGGCGTGCGGTTCGTGCAGATGCCGACCTCGCTTCTGGCGCAGGTGGATAGCTCAGTGGGGGGCAAGACCGGGATCAACGCACCGCAGGGCAAAAATCTGATTGGCGCGTTTCATCAGCCCAGCCTTGTGCTGGCGGATATCGACGTGCTTTCAACCCTGGAATCGCGAGACTTTCTAGCGGGTTACGGGGAGGTCGTGAAGTACGGCCTGTTGGGGGATGCTGCGTTTTTCGCGTGGCTGGAGGCCCATGGCTCCGCGCTTGCAGCAGGCGATGAAGCGGCGCGGATCAAGGCAGTCCGCCGATCGGTGGAGATGAAGGCCGACATCGTCGTGCGCGATGAAACCGAACAGGGGGATCGAGCGCTTTTGAACTTGGGCCACACCTTCTGTCACGCATTGGAGGCGGCGACGGGATACTCTGATCGTCTGTTGCACGGCGAAGGCGTTGCCATTGGATGCGCGCTGGCCTTTGAACTGTCGTCCCGGATGGGGCTTTGCGCACAGGAGGATCCCAGCCGGGTGCGGGCGCATCTAAGTAACATGAAGATGAAAGTTGATCTATCTGATATCGAAGGAGATTTGCCGGATGCGGGCGGTCTTCTTGCGCTTATGGCACAGGATAAGAAGGTGGTCGACGGCACATTGCGCTTCATCCTCGCCCGTGGCATTGGCGAGGCCTTCGTGACCGCCGATGTGCCATCAGAGACCGTGACAGCGGTTCTGGAAGATGCTTTGGCCGCGCGGTCAGCCTGACATGCGTTCTGAATAGCGGTCGGTGAAATAGGCCTTTTGATCGCGCGTGAGCAGGGTGAACTTCACCAGCTCTTCCATCACATCCACAACGCGATCATAGCGCAACGATGGCAGCATGCGGCCTGCCTCATCAAACTCCTTATAGGCCATCGGCACGGAGGATTGGTTTGGAATGGTAATGAGCCGCATCCAGCGCCCAAGAATCCGCATCTGATTGACAGCATTGAAACTTTGGCTGCCGCCGGAGACCTGCGCCAAGGCCAGTGTCTTGCCTTGCGTGGGGCGCACACCGCCCATCGATAGGGGGATCCAATCAATCATCAGCTTCATGATCCCGGTCATGGCGCCGTGCCGCTCCGGGCTGACCCAGACCATGCCTTCGGACCAGGTGACCTTCTTGCGCAGTTCCGCCACCTTGGGGTGGTCGGCATCGGCATCATCGGTCAGCGGAAGGCCGGAGGGGTCGAAACTGTCCGTGTCCGCGCCCAGATGGTTCAGGATGCGGGCGGCTTCTTCGCTCAGCAGGCGGGAATAGGATCGATCACGCAAACTGCCGTAAAGCAGCAGAATGCGCGGGGCATGGGTGCTGGGGGATGCAGGCCAGAGCCGGTTGAGATCGGGGTGCGGCAGGTACGACGGGTCGAAAAGATCAGACAACGCGGCGTCCTTCCGCATCAATGATCCTCTCGCCGTCTTCTTTGGCATAAGGCCCGTCGGGCCAAGTATCGAGAAGGTCCAGCACGGCCTCTGATGGACGGCAGAGTTTGACGCCTTTGGCCGTGCAGACGATGGGGCGATTGACCAGGACGGGGTTGTCCAGCATCGCCTCAAAGATGGTGACATCGCTGACGTGATCATCCAGAAGGCCCAGCATCTCTGCCGGCGATTTGGTGCGGCGCAACGCATCGCGCGGGGTCAGGCCCGCCGCCGCGAACAGGGCGAGCAGCTGCGGGCGTGTCCAGCCGATATCCACATAGGGGATCACGGTGGGCGTGTATCCGGCATCTTCTATTATTTTCAGAACGTTACGGGACGTGCCGCAATCTGGATTGTGGTGGATGACAACTTGCATCTCACGCCTCTTCTTCATGGGTTTTGGATGTAAGCAGCCAGCCAAACAGCGCGACCGCCAAGGCCGCGCCAATGAGTTCGGCGGCGATGAAACCAGGCAGGTCCACGGGCCGGATGCCCGAAAATGTGTTCGTGAAGGATCGCGCGATGGCCACGGCCGGGTTGGCAAAAGAAGTGGAAGCCGTGAACCAATAGGCGGCCGTGATGTAAAGGCCTACAAGCCATGGGATGGCATCCGCCTTGAAGCGCAAACCGGCGAGGATGGTGCCCACGAGGCCGAAGGTGGCCACAACCTCCGCCAGCCACTGTGCCGAACCGGTGCGGACCGTGGAGGAGGCCTGAACGATGTCGAGTGCAAACATGGCATGAGCGAGGAAGGCGCCAAGGATGCCGCCTATGATCTGGGCGACGATGTAGAAAGATGATTCTGTGATTGATATCTGACCTTTAAGGGCGAAAGCGAATGTAACAGCGGGGTTGAAATGCGCGCCCGATATAGGGCCCAAAAGGGTGATCAGAACCACAAGGATCGCCCCAGTGGGGATTGTGTTTCCCAGAAGGGAGACGGCGACATCATCACTCAGTTGGTCTGCCATTATGCCGGACCCGACCACGGTGCAAACCAACAGAAGCGTGCCGAGTGCTTCGGCCAGAAGGCGGCGAGAGAGAGTGAAGTTCATTGTCTAATACTTTGTTTTTGTGAAGCTATGCGTCGCAGGTAATTTCAGAGATAATCGGCTGACAGTCCTGTGGGCGGCCGCCGCAGCAATCCTGCATCAAAAAGCGCAAAAGCCCTTGGGTGCCGTCGAAATCCGCAAAATACCGGATCGCACGACCTTCACGTTGGTTGCGGATCAGGCCCGCGCGGTGGAGTACGGAGAGGTTGGCGGACATTGTGTTCTGTTTGACGCCCATGGCCGCGCTAATCTCACCCGCTTGCATGCCGTCGCGGCCTGACTTGATCAGAAGGCGGAAAACGTCGAGGCGCATCGGTTGGGAGAGTGCGGAAAATGAAAGGCTGGCTTTAGTTGTATCCATATATCATGAATTATTGATATAATTACGGCGCGTCAATACATGAAACGCGGTCAAACATCCGTGACACGCCGTGCAGCCCCGGTTTTGATTTCTGTCTTCAAAGACTATGAAGCCCCCGATCGCCCTGCACGGAGCTGCCCGATGTCTCAATTGTTTTCGCCATACACCCTGCGCGACATCACGTTTCGCAACCGGATTGCGGTGTCACCGATGAGCCAGTATCGCGCCAAGGACGGGTATGCGAATGACTGGCACATGGTGCATCTGGGTCGTTTCGCGATCGGTGGGGCGGGGCTTGTTTATGCCGAGGCGACGGCCGTGACCCGGGACGGGCGCCGCACCCATGGGGATTTGGGGCTTTGGGAGGACGGTCACATCGATCGTCTCGCTCCGATTACGGCGTTTCTGACATCCGAGGGTGCTGTTCCGGGTGTGCAATTGGCCCATGCTGGCCGCAAGGCGTCAGAGCGGCGGCCCTGGGACGGGGAAACGCCCGTGGATACAGAAGACGAAGCACTGCGCGGAGAGGCTCCGTGGCCAGCCTTTGGTCCGTCCTCCATTCCCTACACCGATGGTTGGCCCGCGCCTCAGGAGATGTCCGAGGCAGATATCGAGCATGTGATCACGGCCTTTGGCGAAAGCGCACGGCGCGCCCTTTCGGCTGGGTTTGAGATGATTGAGGTCTATGCCGCCCATGGCTTTCTGATCCATCAATTCCTTTCGCCCATCGCCAATCAGCGCAGTGATCGCTGGGGCGGGCCCTTGGAAAACCGCATGCGTTTTGCCGTGGAAGTGGCCCGCGCGATCCGGGCTGAATGGCCCGCGCGGCTGCCGTTGGCGTTCCGACTCTCTGCCACGGATTGGCTGGATGGCGGGGTCGAGTTGGAAGACACCGTCGCGGTGGCGCAAGCGCTGAAGGCGGAAGGGGTCGATATGATCGACTGTTCCACTGGCGGCATCGGCGGCAAGGATCGGCCACGGCGGATGGAAATCAGCCAAGGGTTTCAAGTGCCTTTTGCCGCCGCGCTGCGCAAGGAAGCTGACATGGCCACAATGGCGGTCGGGTTTTTATGGGAGGCCGCGCGCTGCGAGGAGATCATCGCGAAGGGTGAGGCCGACATGGTGGCGCTAGCGCGGGAGCTTTTGGATGATCCCAACTGGGCGCTGCACGCAGCGGCGCGGCTTGGCGCGGATGAGGGACATGCGATGTGGCCGGTGGAGGCCGGGTGGTGGTTGATGAAGCGTGAGCGTTTGCTGACAAAGCTTGGGTTGCGCTAAGCCGCTCGTCGCTCACTTGCGGGCGCGCCTCACTCAGTCTGCGCGCTTGATCAGGGCGTGGCGCTTCTTGCCGGCAGAGAGTTTCACGGGCTCGGACAGCATACCTGCATCCAGCATCAGGCCTGCATCAGAGAGCGGGGTGTCATTTATACGCGCGCCGTTTTCCGCGATGAGGCGCTTGGCCTCTTTGCCGGATTTTGCCAATCCTGAACGGACGATCACCTGAACGATGGAAATACCGTCGGCCAACTCATCCGATGTCAGTTCCAGTGTGGGAAGGTCATCGCCCATGCCGCCCTGTTCGAAGACTTCGCGCGCGGTGGCCTCGGCCGCAACGGCAGCTTCTGCCCCGTGCAGAAGGGTGGTCACCTCGTTTGCCAGGATGATCTTGGCCTCATTGATCTCAGACCCCGCCAGCGCACCCAGACGATCGCATTCCTCCACCGGCAATTCGGTGTAGAGTTTCAGGAACCGGCCCGTATCGGCATCTGTGGTGTTGCGCCAGAATTGCCAGAACTCATAAGGGCTCAGCATCTCGGCATTGAGCCATACGGCACCACCAGCGGATTTGCCCATTTTGCGCCCGTCCGATGTGGTCAGCAACGGGGATGTCAGGCCATAAATCTCCTGCTCTGACACGCGGCGTGTCAGGTCGATCCCGTTGACGATATTGCCCCATTGATCCGACCCGCCCATCTGCAAAAGGCAGCCGTAGCGGCGGTTGAGTTCCATGAAATCATAGGCCTGTAGGATCATGTAATTGAATTCCAGAAACGAGAGCGATTGCTCCCGGTCCAGTCGGGATTTCACAGACTCGAAGGCCAGCATCCGGTTCACCGAAAAATGCCGCCCGATGTCGCGCAGGAAATCGAGGTAGTTCAGCTCGTCCAGCCATTCGGCGTTATTGAGCATAATGGCATCGGTGGCCCCGTCGCCATAGTCCAGATAGCGATCAAAGACCTGCTGCATGCCCGCGATATTGGCGTCGATCTGTTCGGGGCCAAGCAGGGGGCGTTCATCGGACCTGAAAGATGGATCGCCCACTTTCGTCGTGCCACCGCCCATAAGTGTGATCGGCTTGTGCCCCGTTTTTTGCAGCCAGCGCAGCATCATGATGTTGAGCAGGTGCCCCACATGCAAGGACTGCGCGGTCGCGTCATAGCCAATGTAGGTGGGCACCACGCCTTTGCTCAGCGCCTCATCAAGGCCCTGATAATCGGTGCAATCGGCCAGAAAGCCGCGCGCCATCATGACAGACATGAAATCCGATTTGGGGTGGTAGGTCATTTGGCTTGTCCCGGTCACATTCGCGCGGCATGTATAGGGAGGGTTTTGCGCAAAGGAAATGGCCATGTTGAAGGCATGTTAAAGCTGGGCCGTGAACAAGAACGCGTGTGGGCCTTGGGGGCGATGTCGGGGACCTCGCTGGATGGGGTGGACGCAGCCATGGTGAACACTGACGGGCAGCGCATTTTCGGATTTGGTGAGCATGGCTATCGGGCCTATTCGGATGCGGAACGCGCCACGCTGAGGGCGGCGTTGGGCAAGTGGCATAGCGATGACGTGGCAGAGGCGCATGCCGTTGTGCAAAGCGTCCACACGGCGCTTCTGACCGGGTTTGAGGGGGCCGATCTGGTAGGATTTCACGGCCAGACGCTGGCCCATGATCCCGGTGGGCGGGGCACGCATCAACTGGGCGATGGCGCGGCCTTGGCCGAAGCGCTCGGGCGGCCTGTGGTGTGGGATTTTCGCAGCTCGGATATGGAGCTGGGCGGCGAGGGCGCGCCGTTGGCGCCGTTCTACCATTTTGCCTGTGCCAAATGGATGGGCGCAACGGCACCGCTGGCCTTCCTTAACATGGGGGGCGTGGGCAACATCACCTGGGTGGACCCAAGCAAGGACCGACCGGAGGAGGATGGCGCGCTTTTGGCGTTTGACACCGGCCCGGCCAATGCGCCGATGAACGACCTGATGACAGCGCGTCGGGGGATGCCCTGTGACCGGGACGGTGCGCTGGCCCGTCAGGGTGAGGTCGCGCAGGGCGCGTTGGAACTGTTTCTCGATGACCCGTATTTTTCGCGCATGCCCCCCAAATCGCTGGACCGTGATGCGTTCGGCGACATGATCGGCCTGGTGGGGGAGCTGTCGGATGCAGATGCAGTGGCCACACTGACGGGGATGGCTGCGGCGGCGGTTCTGCGCGCGATGGAACATTGCCCCGCGCCGCCCGAACGTCTGCTTGTCACAGGCGGGGGGCGCCACAATCCGGTCTTGATGGAGATGCTGAACGCCGCGCTGGATTGCGCGGTCGCGCCAGTGGAGGCAGCAGGGCTAGATGGTGACATGCTGGAGGCGCAGGCCTTTGGTTATCTGGCCGTGCGGGTGGCGCGGGGCCTGCCCACATCCTGCCCATCAACCACGGGCGTGCGGGCAGCGGTCAGCGGGGGCGTTTTGAGCACGCTCGGGGAGGGTGCATGAGCTATGAAATTGCCCCCGAGCCTGCCGCGCGGCTAGGCCTCGTGGTTCTGAGCACAGATGAAACGCTGGAGGATGAGGCCCGCGCGATCATGGGGCCCGGGCCTTCGATTTATCACACGCGGATCGAAAGCGCGCCCAGTGTCACGCCGGAAAGTCTGGCAGCGATGGAGGCGCGGATGGTGAACTCCGCGTCGCTCTTGCCGGCAGGGTTGGATGCGATCGGATATGGCTGCACCTCGGCCTCGGTGGTGATCGGGCCGGAGGCCGTCGCGGCGCAAAAGCGGGCCGTTCAACCCGGTGTTCCGGTGACCAACCCGATCAGCGCTGTGATGGCGGGGTTGGACGCGGTCGGGGCCAAACGGATCGCGATGGTGACGCCCTACGCCACGGATGTGGTGGCGCCGATGCGGGCGTTTCTGGAACGGCATGGCTTTGAGGTGCTGTCCGAGAGAAGTTTTGACGAGCGGGATGATCGGCGCGTGCCCCGAATTTCCGAGCAATCCACATTGAAAGCGATGCGGGAGGCGGTCGCGGCCGCAGAGGGCGTGGAGGCGGTGTTTTCCAGCTGCACCAATTTGCGAAGTTTCGGGATCATCGACGCGGCAGAGGCGGAACTGGGCGTGCCGGTGATTAGCTCCAACTCCGGGCTGTTATGGCATCTGGCGCGGCTGGGGGGCGTTGAGCGCATTCACGGGCCGGGGAGGCTTTTTTCACTATGACCAAGCGATTGAAACCGGCAACGATCGCCGCCCGCGCAGCAGGGGCCATGGGGCAGGACGGCGCGGTGGTGCCGGGGGTGGAACTGTCGACGACCTTTGCCCGCGGGACCGATTATGCGCTTATGGGCAGCGGCACCTATGGCCGCGATCATAACCTGACCGTGGCGCAGGCCGAAGAGGTTATCCGGCAGTTGGAGGGCGCGGCAGAGACACGGGCTTTCGGATCGGGCATGGCGGCGGTGGCGGCGGTGTTTCAGGCGTTGCCGAACGGCGCGCGTGCGGTTGTTCAGTCGGGGATCTACTGGGGCGTCACCCACTGGCTGGAGGGGTTTTGTGCCAAGTGGGGGATCAGACTGGACACCGTGGATGCGTCGGATACTGCAGCCATCCAAGAGGCGCTGTCAGACCCTGCCGATCTGGTTTGGATTGAAGTGCCATCAAACCCGTGGTTGCGGGTCACGAACATCGCCCGTGTGGCCGATCTGGCCCATGATGCGGGCGCTGTGCTGGCGGTGGACGGGACAGCGGCGACACCGGTGCTGACGCAAGCGCTGGCGTTTGGTGCGGACATCTCCATGCATTCGGCGACCAAGGCAATGAACGGGCATTCGGATGTGCTTGCAGGCGTGGTATCGTGCCGGGATGCGGCATTGCCAATGTGGGTCGATATCTGCGCGCAACGGGCCGAGGCAGGTGCGCTTTTGGGTGCGATGGAGGCCTGGCTTTTGTTGCGCGGCCTGCGCACGCTGCCTTTGCGGGTCGAACGGATGTGCGCCACAGCCCAGATCGTGGCAGAAGCGATGGCAGGGCATGAAAAGGTGGAGGCCGTTTGGTATCCGGGATTGCCTGATCACGCGGGCCATGATCTGGCGGCACAGCAGATGTGCGGGGGCTTTGGGTATCTGATGTCGGTCATTGTCAACGGTGGCGCAGAGGCAGCGTTGGCCGCGGCTGGGCGGTTGGAGTGGATCCATCGGGCCACATCCCTTGGCGGGACTGAGACACTGGTGGAACATCGCGCGACAGTGGAGCCACAATCGGGGATCCCGGATGGGTTATTGCGCCTCTCTATTGGTTTGGAAGACGCGGAGGACCTGATCGCGGATTTGACGCAGGCATTGGGCTAGGCCGCTCATCGCTCCCTTACAGGCGCGCCTCGCTCTCAAGGCGGGCGACTTCCGCGCGCAGTCCGCTCACCAATGCCTCGGAAAACCGGTTCAATCGCTCTAAACGCCGGTCGTCAGCATGTCGGACCAGATAGAAACTGCGGGTCAGGCTGATGTGACTGGCGAGCACTTTGCGCAAGCCCGGCATCGCGGGCAGTGCAAAATCATGCGTGATGCCTACGCCCGCGCCCTGACGCAGCCAGTTGAGCTGTACCGAGACCGAATTGGACGCCATATCAACCCGGGTCAGCCCGGCCTCGGCCAGGTAATCCAGTTCTTTGTCAAAGATCATATCCTGGATGTAGCCGACCACGCGGTGGTGTTTCAGATCGGCGACCCGGGTGATGGTGTCACGGGCAGCCAGATAGGTGTCGCTTGCAGCCAGATGCAGATGATAATCGCATATCCTTTGCACGGTCAGCCGCCCGGCGCTGGGTGGACTGACGGCGATCACCATATCCGCCTCGCGCCGGGTCAGGTTGACCACGCGGGGCAGGGCGAGGATCTGGATTTCCAAGTCGGGATTGGCCGCCCCGATCGCCGCGCAGACCTGCGGCAGCAGGAAATTGGCGCAACCATCCGGCGCACCGATCCGAATTTGGCCCGAAATCCCTGTACTCGGGCCTGCCAGTTCCTCTACCGCGTCCTCCATCGCCTGTTCGGCGCGGATCGCCGGGGCCATGAGACGTTGGCCTGCATCGGTCAGCGCGTAGCCATTCTGACTTTTGATGAAAAGTGCTGCGCCATAAGCCGTCTCAAGCCGCGCGATACGGCGACCTACGGTTGCGGGGTCCATGCGCAACACCTGACCCGCGCGGGACAGGGTCTCACCACGCGCCACCGCCAAAAACACTTTCAAATCGTCCCAATGGGGTCGCATGCGCGGGTCCTTTTGGTATTTTGCAAAATTGCAGGATGCTTTTGTTGAATTACCTCTTTTCCATGGTTTTTTGCAATATTACCCTGCGCGCAACTTGAACAGGAGGAACTCGCATGTCCGAACTCAGCCATTTTATCAACGGTGATCATGTCAAAGGCACATCCGGCCGGTTAGACGATGTTTTCAACCCCGCCACCGGTGAGGTCATTTCGAAATGCCCCATGGCCAGCGCGGCAGAGACGGAAGGTGCCATTGCCAAGGCCGCTGAAGCGCAGATCGCCTGGGGCGCCACGAACCCGCAGCGGCGGGCGCGCGTGATGATGGCTATGGTGGGGCTGATGCACCGGGATATGGAGAGATTGGCCGAGGCGCTCTCTCGCGAACATGGCAAAACCATCCCCGATGCCAAGGGTGACCTGCAGCGCGGGCTGGAGGTGATCGAGTTTTGCATCGGCGCCCCGCATCTGCTGAAGGGTGAATATACCGACAGTGCGGGGCCTGGGATTGATCTTTACTCCATGCGCCAACCTCTGGGAGTGGTGGCGGCGATCATGCCGTTCAATTTCCCCGCGATGATGCCGCTCTGGCATGTGGCGCCTGCTTTGGCCTGCGGCAATGCGGTTGTGCTGAAGCCGTCCGAGCGCGACCCTTCCGTGCCACTGATGCTGGCAGAGCTTTTCGTTGAGGCCGGTCTGCCCGCAGGCTGTTTCCAAGTGGTGAACGGTGACAAAGAGGCCGTGGACACGCTGCTCGACAGCGATACGATCGGCGGCGTGTCCTTCGTGGGCTCCACCCCCATCGCGCAATACATCTACGCCCGTGCCACCGCGAACGGCAAACGTGCGCAGTGCTTTGGCGGGGCCAAGAACCACCTGATCGTTATGCCCGATGCCGATATGGATCAGGCGGCTGATGCATTGGTGGGATCAGGCTTTGGGGCTGCGGGCGAACGCTGCATGGCCATCTCTGTCGCTGTGCCCGTGGGAGAGGAAACCGCTGACCGGCTGATTGAAAAGCTGGTGCCACGGATCGAGAAGCTGAAGGTTGGTCCATACACGGCGGGCGATGATGTAGATATGGGCCCGGTGGTCACGGCAGCTGCCAAGCAGCGCATCATGGGGCTTATCGACAAGGGCGTGGAAGAGGGCGCAGACCTCGTTGTCGACAACCGCAATTTCTCGCTTCAGGGCTATGAGGATGGGTTCTTTGTAGGCCCGCACCTCTTCGACAAGGTCACGCCGGATATGGAGATCTACAAACAGGAGATCTTCGGCCCGGTTCTGTCGACCGTTCGCGCAGGCTCTTATGAAGAGGCGCTTGGCCTTGCCATGGACCACGAATACGGCAATGGGACCGCGATCTTTACACGAGACGGCGACACGGCCCGCGACTTTGCCAACCGGATCAATATCGGCATGGTCGGGGTCAACGTGCCGATCCCGGTTCCGCTGGCCTATCACACGTTTGGCGGCTGGAAGAAATCCATGTTTGGTGACCTGAACCAGCACGGGCCCGACAGCTTCAAATTCTACACCCGCACCAAGACGGTCACCGCGCGCTGGCCGTCTGGCATCAAAGAAGGTGGAGAGTTCAACTTCAAGGCCATGGACTAACGTCTGGCGGATACCTAACCTGAACGGGTCGCAAATGCTTGCGGCCCGTTTTCATTTGGGAGAATGAGATGTGGCGAGATCGGCGGATATGTGAGCTTTTCGATATCGAGCATCCCATTGTTCTGGCCCCCATGGCAGGCACGACTGGGCCCGAAATTGTAGCGGCGGTGTCCAATGCGGGCGGCTTGGGAAGCCATGGCTGCGCAACCATGGCCATGGAGGCTTTGGAGCGGGACATCAGCGCTATTGCGGGGCTGACCAACCGGCCCGTGAACCTGAATTTCTTTTGCCACGAGGCGCCGAAGATGACGCAGGCGCATCATGATGATTTGCTGGAGGCACTCGCGCCGCATTATCAGGCGGCTGGGGTCGAGGCCCCCGCAGCGATGCCCAAGGCCAATTTTGCCATGTTTGGCGATGATCATTTGGACGTCCTGCTGCGCCATCCGCCTGCCGTGGCCAGTTTTCATTTCGGCCTGCCTGAGGCACAGGCGGTCACCGCGTTGAAAGAGGCGGGCTGCAAGATCCTCAGTTCTGCCACCACTGTCGAAGAGGCCCGCTGGCTTGCTGCGCGCGGTGTGGATGCGATCATCGCCCAAGGCTGGGAAGCAGGCGGGCATCGCGGCGTGTTCCTGGACTTGGAAAATGACGCGCAGGTGGGGCTCTTCTCGCTTCTGCCTCAGGTGGTGGATGCGGTGGACCTGCCGGTGATTGCCGCAGGCGGCATTGCAGACGGGCGCGGTATTGCTGCCGCCTTGGCCCTTGGCGCGGCAGGCGTTCAAATCGGCACCGCCTTCATCACAGCGCCCGAGGCACGTCGCAAAAAACACCATTCCGAAACCGTGGCTCAGGGCCATGACAGCTCCACCCGGATCAGCCGTGCGGTTTCGGGCAGGCCTGCGCGGGCCCATCGGACCGATTGGCTTGACGCGGTTGCGAAGGTGGAAGCTGCACCTTTTCCGCTCATGTATCACTACACCGCGCCGTTACAGGCGGCAGACAGCGCACGGCATCAGTTTTCGCTTTACGGGCAAAGTGCGAGACTCGCGCCTGATGGCGATGCGGCGGCACGATTAGATGGCTTTGTCGCCGAAACTTTCAGAAAATTCGCAGAATTTTCGTAAACGATTTTTCATGCGAAAAATCTATGATCAGGTTTCGGGGTTTTCCGGCAGCAATTGAAACGCCTCGGCCAACCAAGGCATCCGTTCCACAGCAGGCCTTATGGCGCGTTCATCGATCAGGTGGCGCATCGTGGAGCTGACGGGCCCAACCACCTGGGCCGGGGTCGCTTCTGCAATGAAAATAGATAGGTAACGCGAAAAGCTCTTGCCGGGAAAGGCCGCCAGTTGCAACTGACGATGAAACCGTCGCGCGCGCATGAAATTCAAAGGCGTGGAAATCGTCCAGCCATCCCCATCGGCCACCATGCTCATCAGCGACTGGTTGCTTTCAAATTCGAAGCGCGACGGAATTTGCAGGCGCAGCCGGCGCAGATGCTGTTCGATCTGCGTCGCGATGATCTGGTTAGAGGAATAACGCAGCAAGGGCAGGGGCGGTGTTTCGCTCAGATATCGTTCCGGCGCATCGCGCGCATCCGAGGGCATCACCAGCACGAAGGGTTCGCGCAGAAGGGGGATCTCAATGATATCTTCAGCAATGTTTTGCGGACGCGCAGCAATGCCGATATCGACCTCCTGTTCGCGCACCATCTCCAGAATGTCATGGCTAGGCCGGGTCAAGTGGCGAAACTGGCATTTGGGCATGCCAGCGGCCAGCGCGCGGGCCAGTTCTGGCCCGATCTCACTGTCGAAATCCTCTACCATGGCCAGTGACATTGCGCGCGTATCTGCCAGGTCCCCGCTTTGTGCCTCAATCTCGGCCTTGCGCAGGATGCGGATGGCACGATCCACATGGGAGTAAAACAGCGCCCCTGCCGATGTCAGGCGCATCGGACGGCGCGAATGATCAAACAGCGTTACGCCAAGCGTATCTTCGAGGCTCCGCAGGTGGTGAGAGACCGTCGAGACAGAAAGCCCCGCCTCTTCAGCGGCATCCTGAACTGCACCTGTTCGCGCGGTCAGTAGAAAGGCCTCAAGCCATTTAAGACTGAGTTTCGAGGATTTCATCAGCAGCACCTTTCAGCGCTTGATGCGCATAATATAGAGCGTGAAACCTCAAGGGCACATCCGACCATACGGAAAAGCACAGTCAGCCGTCACCATCGCCGGTATTGACAGACTTGCTTGATATGGCCGCCGCGATATTGCCAGACAATGTGGTGACACCGCGTTCAACTGTGTCCACGGCCGCTGCGGTGCCAACCACCCAGTCGACGGTGGCAGCACCGTCTTCTTCAGCGAAAAACCGTTTCAGGCGAATGGACAGGGTCAAGACACTCTTTCCAATGGCGCGTTGTTCACATCGTCAAGCGAACCGCAGGATCCCCCAGCGTTCCAACTTATGTGCAAGCTTTGGTAAAGGAGTGTGACGAAAATGAGGCGAAGCGATTGAAATGGGGGTCTTGTCGGCGGGGTATCGCCTTAGACGTCTGTGTCGCTCATATCTGAAGAGACCTGACCGCCCAGCGCTTCAATGCCGTCCAACGCGGCGTTTCCAGCAAGGGCGGCAAGACCCACGAGGCACGCGCTCAAAACGATCCAATCTACTGAAATCGCGCCATTTCCGTCTTTCCAAAAGGTCTTAAATTTGGTCATTATATGGGCTCTTTTCAGGCTAATCGTTACAATTTTAAACGTTTCGCGTTGGGTGCGATTTACACACTTTTAAAGTGCATTAACTTTCAAAATAAACGCTTTTAATTGCAAAAAAATCAACTTGAAACCGGCGGAAAGCTGCAAAATGGCTTTGTCTTTCACCGCAAACCCCATTTCTTGGAAACAACCCGTGGCAAGTAAGCGGGATTGTTTACACGCGGCCGCGCCATCTGCCCCAATTCTGCCTTATTTCTCAGGGATCAGCCCGCGCGGACTGAACCGAAGCACCAGAATCAGCAAAAGTCCCATGGTAAAAAGCCGCATATGCGCCGCGTTTTCCAACAGATGCTCTTTCAAGGCGCTGCCTTCTGACAGGCCAGAGGTCAGCACTTCCATAAGCCAAAGCCCCATCGGTTCCACCTGCACCCACAAGAACCAGATCAGGAAGCCCCCCAGAACTGCGCCGAAATTGTTGCCCGATCCGCCCACGATCACCATGACCCAGACAAGGAAGGTGAACCGCAAGGGTTGGTAGGACGCAGGTGTCAATTGCCCGTCGAGCGTGGTCATCATCGCACCCGCCACCCCGCAGATGGCTGAGCCCAGAATGAAGATCTGCAGATGTCGCGCGGTCACGTTCTTGCCCATCGCGCGTGCGGCTGTTTCATTGTCCCGAATGGCGCGCATCATCCGGCCCCAGGGCGATTTCAGCGCAAGCTGTGCCATGATCAGAAGGATCACCAGCACACCGCTAAAGAGCAGGGAATACTCCAGCTTCACATAGATCGACGAAGCGGTCACCGGGTCGAAACCCATCCCAGTGGCACGCTCGACAAAGGCAGGATCCTGTTGCAGGTCGACCTCATACGGCACGGGCCGGGGCAGACCCACGACGTTTTTCACACCGCGCGATAGCCAGTCTTCGTTTTTCAACACCGCGAGGATGATCTCAGCGATCCCCAGCGTCGCGATGGCCAGATAATCGGATCTCAACCCCAGCGCTGCCTTGCCAATCACCCAAGCCGCGCCCGCCGCCAAAAGCCCCCCAACGGGCCACGCGATAATGATCGGCAGGCCCAGACCGCCCAGATATCCGGTCGCTGCAGGATCCACCGCTTCCACCGCCTCCACGCCGGGATCAAACACCGCGCGGTAGAAGAAAAACCCGCCAATCAGAACTGCGAGTGTTGCGAACGTCCGTATCCGCGATGGCGTCATGCGGCTGCGGATCATGATGGCCGCCACCACGACCGCCGCACCGCATGTAAGCCCGGCCAGCAACCGTCCTCCGCCTGCCGCCCAGGCGGCCTCGGTCGGTGGCATGGAGATCAGTACAGCCGCCAATCCGCCCAGCGCCACGAAACCCATGACGCCCACATTGAAGAGCCCGGCAAATCCCCATTGCAGGTTTACGCCCAGCGCCATGATCGCAGAGATCAGCCCCATGTTGAGGATCAGCAGCGCAGTGTTCCAGCTTTGCATAATGCCGGTCAGCACGATCAACCCGGCGACAAACCCGAAGAGGGCGGTGTTGCGGACAGTCTGGTTCATACCGCTTTGCCTTTGAACAGTCCGGTGGGTTTGAAGAGCAGTACGATCAGCAAAATCACGAAACTTACCGCGAATTTGTAATCCGTGCTCAGCAATTGAACGAGGCCCGAAGGTTCCAGTTGTTCGGGCAGGATGTAGCCCAACACTTTCTTCCAGGCATAGGTGATGAACACCTCTGAAAAGGCAATCACGAAGCCGCCCGCGATGGCGCCCAGCGGGCTGCCCAGACCGCCGACGATGGCGGCGGCAAAGATGGGTAGAAGCAACTGGAAATAGGTGAAGGGTTTGAAACTTTTATCCAGCCCATAAAGCGTGCCTGCGATCGTGGCGAGTGCCGCCACAATCAACCATGTCACCATCACCACGCGGTCGGGATTGATGCCGGACAAAAGCGCCAGATCCTCGTTGTCGGAATAGGCGCGCATGGATTTGCCAGTACGCGTGCGGTTCAGAAACCAAAAGAGCAGCGCCACCACGATCACCGCCGTGATGATCGTGATCCCCTGCGAGGTCTTGAAGGCCAGCCCTTCGCGCAGCCCGGTCATATCGCGAAATTCCCGCGCAGATATGATAAATCGCTCGCCATCGCCAAAGCGCTGATCACCGGGCCCGATGATAAGCCGCACCAGCCCGTTCAAGACGAACATAACCCCGATGGACACGATCACGAGGATCACAGGCTTGGCGCGCTGCACCCGGTAGAACTGATACACCAACTTGTCTGTCCCCAGCACCAGTGCGGCACAGCCTAAAATGCCTATCGGCAGCGCCAAAAGTGCAGTGGGCAGGCCGAAGGGCAGGCCGATGCCCGCAGCTTGCAATGCCCATGTGACAAGGATCACCACCATCGTGCCAAAGGCCATTGTGTCGCCATGGGCAAAGTTGGAAAATCGCAAGATACCGTAGATCAACGTGACGCCCAGCGCCCCCAGCGCCAGCTGGCTGCCATAGGCCATGGCCGGGATCAGCACGAAATTCGACAGCGCCACAATGGCGTTCAGCAGATCCATCCTAGAAGGTCACCCCAAACCTGTCTTGCTGCGTGCCGCGGGTGCATTGGCCTTGGGGAAACTTCAGAGGTTGCGTGGCTTGCGGGCCTTGACCGCGCGCCTCGCCGTCATCGGCCACAAGGATCTCACTGGTGTCCCGCAACCGGTAAATCCGCGCGGCCCCCAAACGGCCGACCTCCAGATCCTGATCAAACCGGGCGCTGGCCTCGCGCAGAACGACGGGCGTCCACCGGCTATCGCGCCCATGGGCCAGAACGAAGCGCCAGGCCTGACCGGCATCATTGGTCATGGTGCAGTTCCACATGTAAGCGCCATTTAGAGAGGCCAGAAACGCATCATGGCTGACCGCAGGCGCCGGGGCTGCATCCTGTCCACCCGTACCGCCGCCCAGACAGGCAGAAAGGCCCATGGCGGCCATCAATCCAAAAATCACTCTCATTGTCATCATCCTCCCAGGAAACTCTTGCGCACATCCGGATCGGCCAGAAGCTCTTTACCGCTGCCCGTATAGGCATTGCGTCCCTGCACCAGAACGTAGCCTCTATCAGCAATCTCCAGCGCCTGACGCGCATTTTGTTCGACCATCAAAACCGACAGCCCGGTGCGGCTGATTTCAATGATCCGGTCAAACAGTTCATCCATCACGATGGGGCTCACCCCCGCCGTGGGTTCATCCAGCATCAGCAATTTAGGTTCCGTCATCAGCGCGCGTCCCACCGCCACCTGCTGGCGCTGCCCGCCCGAAAGCTCACCTGCCGCCTGACCACGTTTTTCCTTCAGAATGGGAAACAGATCATAGACCTGTGCCATGGTGCCCGCGATGTCATCTTTGCGAATGAACGCGCCCATCTCCAGGTTTTCTTCCACGGTCATCGATGTAAAAATATTCGAATTCTGCGGGACAAACCCCATCCCCTTGGCAACCCGCGCCTGCGGGCTCAGCGCTGAGATATCTTCCCCATCCAGCCGAACTGCACCACCGCGCAGATTGAGCATCCCGAACACCGCCTTCATTGCGGTAGACTTTCCCGCCCCATTGGGCCCGACAATCACAGCAATCTCGCCAGGATTCACCGCAATGGTGCAGTCATGCAAGATATGCGGCCCCGACCGCCCGTAGCCGCCCGTCATCGTGTCGCCTATGAGGAACGGCTCACTCACAGGCCGCCCTCCAGCCTTTCTTTTTGCCAGAAATATCCCGGGGGTTTGGGGGCTGGCCCCCATGGGCATCAACCATTACGCGCCCACCTTGTCTTTGTGCTTCAGGCCCGTTCCCAGATAGGCCTCGATCACCTGCTCATTGGCCTTGATCTCCGCCAGCGTCCCTTCGGCCAGTTTTTTGCCCTCGGCCATGCAGATGACCGGGTTGCAGATGCGCCCGATGAAATCCATGTCGTGCTCGATCACAACGAAGGTATAGCCGCGCTCTTTGTTCAACTGCTGGATCGCGTCTGCAATGGTGTTGAGCAGCGTCCGGTTCACGCCCGCACCCACCTCATCCAGAAACACGATGCGGGCATCGACCATCATCGTTCGCCCCAATTCCAACAGCTTTTTCTGCCCGCCAGATACTTCACCGGCCCGATGATCGGCCAGATGCGAAATGGTCAGAAACTCCAGCACCTCATCGGCTTTGGCGCGCAGCGCACGTTCCTCATCCGCGATCCGCTTGCGCCCGAACCATGTGTTCCAAAGGGTCTCTCCCGATTGACCGCCCGGCACCATCATCAGATTTTCCCGGCAGGTCATCGAATGAAACTCGTGTGCAATCTGAAACGTGCGCAACAAGCCCTTGTGGAAAAGCGCGTGGGGCGGCAGGCCGGTGATGTCTTCGCCTTGCATCAGCACGCGGCCAGAGGTCGGCTCCAACACCCCCGCGATCACATTGAAGAGCGTGGTCTTGCCTGCGCCATTGGGACCAATCAGCCCGGTGATCGAACCTTCGGCGATCTCCATCGTCGCGCCATCCACCGCGTGAAACCCGCCAAAATGCTTGTGCACGTCCTCAACGACGATCATCGTTTGCCCCCAGAAGCCATCAGCCCCGGCCAAGTACCGGGGCTGATGCATTTCTTAAAGACCGACCTAGCGGTACTTTGCTGTCGTAATCTTGCCGCCGTCAAAGATGATCTCGCGGTAGTTGCCCGCGCTTTCACCAGGGCCAATGAGTTCGACCGCCGTGGCGCCCACATAGTCGATCTCTTCACCCGCTGCGATCATCTCCAGCGCTTTGGCCAGTTCACCGGGGAAGATCTGCGTGCCAGGCGCATTGGCCACATCCATCACGTGATCCTTGTAGTCGCCCGGCTCAACGGAACCCGCCGCCTGCATCGCCAGCATCAGAAGGGCCGCCGCATCATAGCTTTCCTTGGAGAAAGGCGAGGTGCCGTCAAAGCCGTCGGCCATACCTTCGAACATCGCGGCCCCTTCGCTGTCGGTGCCCGGGTGCTGGCCGGTGGAGCCGTCGATCTCTGACCCGAAATTGGCCTCCAGCGCCTCACCGATCATGCCATCGGGGAAATGGAAGCTGTCAAAGGCGCCGGAATCGAGTGCCGCGCGCACAATGCCGCTGCCGCCTTGATCCACATATCCCGCCACAACCAGTCGGTCACCACCGGCTGCGGCCAGTGCGGCCACTTCGGCAGAATAGTCCCCTTTGCCATCCTCGTGGGCCGCATTGATTGTCACCGTACCCCCGGCGGCTTCAAACGCCGCAGCAAAGCTATCGGCCAGACCCTTGCCGTAGTCGTTGTTGGTGTAGGTCAATGCCACTTCTTTGATGCCCTGATCGATCAGAACGTCGGTCATCACCACGCCCTGACGCGCATCAGATGGCGCTGTGCGGAAAAACAGCCCGTTGTCTTCAGCCGTCGACAAACCCGGAGAGGTGGCCGACGGCGAAATCATCACCATGCCGTTGGGCACCGCCACATTCGACAGGATCGCCCCCGTCACGCCCGAACAATCGGCACCCATGATGCCTTTGACACCCTCGGCCGTGACCAGACGTTCAGCCGCGGCCGTGGCGGCACCGGCGTCGACGCAGGTGCTGTCTGCGCGCACGGGCGTTACGGTCATGCCATCCAGCAGCTTGCCGCTTTGCGTGACTTCGGCCATGGCCAGCTCCGCGCCGTCGCCCATATGCGGTGTCAGCGATTCAATGGGGCCGGTGAAGCCCAGGATGACGCCGATTTTCACTTCGCCATCGGCCAGCGCGGCACCCGTGGAAAGCGCCAATGCTGCGGTTGTCGCCAGCAATCTCTTCATGTCCAGTTCTCCCTGTAAACTGATGAACATTGGGGCAAGAGCGTAGAAAGCGTGACCGGAAATGCAAGTGCAATCGGGAATTGACCTACGGTGTGTCAGACACCACTTTTTAGATATGCCACGAAAGGAAGCGGTCATGCGCTGGATTTGGATCGTCCTGGTTTTCATCGCCCTCGTTGGGCCATGGAACGCGCGGGCGATGGAGACAAGTCAGGGCAAGTTAATCGTCACCCAAATGGCAGACGGGCTCAACGCGCCCTGGGGGTTCGGGTTCTTGCCCGATGGCTCCATCCTGATCACTGAGCGGGGCGGTGTGCTCAAGCGGGTGAACGATACTGCCGTGCAGACGGTGTCGGGCGTCGGGCCCGTGTGGGCCGAAGGGCAGGGCGGGTTACTTGACGTGCTGGTGCCCCGCGATTTCGTCCAAACGCGCGAGGTGTTTTTTACGCTTGCCCAGCCGCAGCGCAGGCAGGCGGGTACGGCAGTTGCCCGGGCCACGCTTTCCGAAGACGGTTTGCGGCTGTTGGACTGGACCGTGATCTACGAAATGGACCCGGGCAGTTCCGGCGCGCGGCATTTCGGTTCACGGCTGGTAGAGGCGCCTGATGGCACGCTGTTTCTGACCGTGGGTGACCGCGGCGACAGGCCATCGGCGCAGGATCTGTCGGTTGAGAACGGCTCCGTTTTGCGCATCACGCGGGACGGTCAAATCCCGCAAGACAATCCCTTTGTCACTGCGGCCGGCGTTCAGCCAGAGATCTGGTCCTACGGCCATCGCAATCCGCAGGGCGCGACACTGGATCTCGACGGCACGCTTTGGGTGTCTGAGCACGGCGCGCGCGGAGGCGACGAGGTGAACCGCGTGGCCCGAGGGGCAAATTTCGGCTGGCCGGTGATTTCCTACGGCGTGCATTATTCGGGTCGCAAGATCGGCGAGGGCACGGCGAAAGACGGCATGGAACAGCCCGAATTCTATTGGGATCCCTCTATGGCGCCGTCAGGCATTATGATCTATTCCGGCGCACTTTGGCCGGAATGGCGCGGCTCGATCTTTGTAGGCTCACTCAAATTCGACTATATCGCCCGGCTTTCGGGCACGCCCTTGGCGGAAGAGAGATTGGAAGCACCGGAAACCTACCGTGTCCGCGATATCCGCGAAGGTCCGGACGGTGCGATCTGGTTTTTATCCGTGGGCGACGGCGCGCTTTACCGCCTATCGCCCGAATGATGCGCGCCCTTTCGCTCATTGCTGGCGTTCAGCGGGCAGGAATGCCGGGTCTGCCCAATATTTGACATAAACTCGACCAATCTCCGTCGCACCGCATCGTTACCTGATTGGAAACAATTGAGCCAATTCGTTGAATAGGCCAGGCCATGCCAGACCCGTTTCTGTCTGAGATCAAATATCTCGGCAACGCAAATGTGGATTTCATTGAAGTCGCTGTCGATGCTGGCACCGATGTTTCTGATCTTGTGGTCACGGTCTATCGCCCCAATGGCACGATCAGGTCGACCTCTGATCTGTCGTTGCTGACGCCGACCACGGTCAACGGCTTTGACGTTTATCTGATTGAAAACAGCGGCCCCACGGCGTTCAACGGCGTCGGGCTCAATCAGGCAGTGGCGCTGTCAGACAGCACCACAGTCTACCAATTCGTGTCCTTCTCGGACAATCCCGGCGGCGTCACGGCAGGCAGCGGCCCGGCGGCCGGTCTGACCTCAACCGAGATCGGACAGGCTGGTGCGGGCAGCTCGCTTGAGACGCAGGATCAGGGCGGGTCCTACTTTGAACAGACCAACCCCGACCCGAGCAACGTCACCTGTTTCGTGAATGGCACGCGGATCGAAACAGAGGATGGCCTCATCGCAGTCGAAGATCTGACGCCTGGCATGCGTGTGCGTACGCTTGAGGGCCGCCATGCGCCTTTGCGCATGATCCTTAGCCGCGCCGTGACGCGAACCGACATGGTCGCCAATGACGCCCTGCGCCCGGTGCGGATCAGCGCAGGATCCTTGGGCCAGGGCATCCCGCAACGCGATGTGCTGGTGTCGCGGCAGCACCGGATGCTTGTGGCCTCGCCCATCACGCAACGCATGTTCGGGCGGGACGGGGCGTTGGTGGCAGCCATCCGACTGACGGACATTCCCGGCGTCTACGTGGACCTGCCCGATGAGGATATCGAGTATTTCCACCTTCTATTTGATGAACACGAGGTCATCTTTGCCGATGGCGCCCCCTCAGAGAGCTTCTTTCCAGGAGAGGTCGCACTGCGCAGCCTCCCGCGTGAAAGCCGCCGCGAAATATCTTTGATTTTCCCCGATCTCACCCTGCCGCTGCGCGTGGAGCATTCCAAGCACTTGATCCCGAAGCGCCGCCATCAGGCGAGGCTCGTGGCGCGGCATGCGAAAAACCGCAAAACGCTGGTGCATGCGCCCTAATCCAGGCTTGGTTCTTTGTCTCAAACATGGGACTTGAGTATTTCCAGCAAGAAGAAAAATGAACCCTGCGCTTCATCTTGCCAAAAATACTCTTTGACCGAACGGTCCCACAGGCGCGCTCGTCATAAGGCGCGCCTGAATTTTTTGGTTCAAGCGGCTTCTGCTGTTGCGGCGAACCGGTCGTAGAAGCTTTGATCCTTATCCGCCATCTCACGTAGCAGTGCGGGCGTGGCAAAGCGCGGGCCAAAGGTCTCGGCCAGATGGTCACAACGCTCCGCCGCATAAGGCGCACCGATCATATCAAGCCATGAGAACGGACCGCCTGACCAGGGCGCAAAGCCCCATGCCAGGATGGCGCCCACATCGCCTTCGCGGATGTCTTCCAGAACGCCTTCTTCCAGCGCGCGCACCGCTTCGAGAACCTGCGCGAACATCAGACGATGCTGAACGGTGATGAGATCCGGCTGCTCTTCCGCGCGGGGATACTGTTCGGCAAGACCCGCCCAGTACCCCTGCCGCTTGCCCTTTTCATCATAGTCAAAGAACCCGGCATTGGACTTGCGGCCCAGACGACCCAGCCCTTCCATCCAGAAGATCAGGTCATCGGCGCTGTTTTCAGGGTAATCATCACCCATCGCCTCACGCGTGGCGCGCGCAATCTTCGCGCCCAGATCAATCGAGGTTTCATCGACCAGCTGAACCGGCCCCACGGGGAAGCCCAACTGACGCGCTGCGTTGTCAATCAGCGCAGGCTCCACCCCTTCGGTGATCATGCGACCGCCTTCGTTGATGTAGGGGATAATGCAGCGATTGGCGTAGAAGAAGCGCGCGTCATTGACCACGATGGGCGTCTTCTTGATCTGCCGCACGTAATCCAGCGCCTTGGCCACTGCGCGGTCACCGGTTTCCTTGCCTTTGATGATCTCCACCAGGAACATCTTTTCCACCGGAGAGAAGAAGTGAATGCCGATGAATTGCTCAGGTTTATCTGATGCCTTGGCCAGTTCCGTGATCGGCAGGGTAGAGGTGTTGGTCGCGAAGATGCAATCATCGCCCACGTGCTTGAGCACATTCTTGGTCACTTCGGCCTTTACGTCTACGTCCTCAAACACCGCCTCGATGATCAGATCAGCACCGGCAAGTGCTGCATAATCCGTTGTCGCGTTGATCCGGCCCAGCATGGCGGCCTTTTTCTCTTCGGTGACTTTGCCGCGCTTCATGCCTTTGTCGAGGTAGTCCTCCACATAGGCCTTACCCTTATCGGCTGCCTCTTGTTTCTGATCGACCAGCACCACACCCATGCCCGCTTGCGCCGACACCAACGCGATGCCCGCGCCCATCATACCCGCGCCCATGACACCGACCTTCTTTACGGTTTGGTCCGGCACATCAGGGCGGGAGGCCCCTTTTTCCAGCGCTTCTTTGTTGATTAAAAGCGACCGGATCATCGCGGCGGAAGACGGGTTCATCAAGATATTGGTGAACCACCGCGCCTCGATCTTGATGGCTGTATCAAACGGCACCAGCGCGCCTTCATAGACCGCACTCAAGAGCGCCTTGGCCGCCGGGAACGCGCCTTGGGTCTTGCCATTCACCATGGCGGAGGCCCCAACGAAAGTCATGAACCCCGCCGGGTGATAGGGCGCACCGCCGGGCATTTTGTAGCCCTTTTCGTCCCACGGCTTCACGATGGAGGGCTCGGACAGAACCCAGGCCTTGGCCGCATCCATCAGCTCGTCCGCTGGAACGACCTCATCGATCACACCAAGGCTCTTTGCCTTCTTCGGCTCATTCAGCTTGCCTTCCAGCAGTAAGGGCGAGGCCCCCATCGCACCCAGCTTGCGCGAGAGCCGCGTCGTACCACCCGCGCCGGGAAAGATGCCGACCATGATTTCCGGCAGGCCGATCTTGGCCTTGGGATTGTCGGCGGCAAAAATCCGGTGGCAGGCCAGCGGAATTTCCAGACCAATGCCCAGCGCCGTGCCGGGCAGGGCGGCGGCAATAGGCTTGCCGCCTTTGTTGGTCTTGTGGTCCATCCCTGCGCGCTCGATCTTGCGCAGAATGGCATGCATCCCCATCAGCCCGTCAAAAAGCCCCTTGGCCGGATCATCGCCCGCCTCTTCCTTCATCCGCGCAATCACATTGAGGTCCATGCCCCCGGCGAAAGAGCCTTCCTTGCCGGACGTGATCACCACGCCCTTCACAGCCTCATCAGCCAGTGCGTCATCGACCAGGCTTTCCAGCAGCGGCCAGGCCTCCATCGTCATGACATTCATCGACTTGCCCGCTGTGTCCCAGGTGATCACGGCAACGCCATCGGCGCCTTTTTCCATTGTGAAATCAGCCATATTCTTTCTCCTGTCGGGGCGTTGTTAGACGCGTTCAATGATTGTGGCCGCGCCCATGCCGGAGGCGACGCAAAGCGTGGCAAGACCCACTTCCTTATCGGAGCGTTCCAGCTCGTCCATCAGAGTGCCAATGATCATGGCACCCGTGGCACCCAGCGGGTGGCCCATGGCTATGGACCCGCCGTTCACGTTCACCAGCGCGGGGTCGACATCGAAGGCCTGATTGAAGCGCAGCACGACGGAGGCGAAGGCCTCATTGACCTCGAAAAGATCAATGTCGGAGATCTTCATGCCACTGTCGGCCAGCGCTTTTTCAGTGGCGGGCACGGGGCCCGTCAGCATGATCGTGGGATCGGTGCCGATCTTGGTGGTCTGCCGCACCCGCGCGCGTGGTTTCAGCCCGTATTTCTCGCCGAACTCTTTGGAGCCCACCAGCACACCAGCCGAACCATCCACGATGCCCGAGCTGTTGCCGGCGTGGTGGATATGTTCGATCCGTTCTAGATGCGGGTATTTGATCTTGGCCACGGCATCAAAGCCCGGCATGACCTCTCCCATATCCTTAAATGACGCCTTCAGCGCGCCCAGCGATTGCATATCGGTGCCCGGGCGCATGTATTCGTCGCGATCCAGGATGGTCAGGCCGTTTTGGTCCTTCACCGTGATGATCGAGCCGTTGAAGCGATTGTCTTCCCAGGCGGCAGCGGCGCGGTTCTGGCTTTCCACCGCCAGCGCATCGGCCTCATCGCGAGAAAAGCCATATTCGGTGGCGATGATGTCGGCCGAAATGCCCTGCGGCACGAAATAGGTCTTCATTGCGATGCTGGGGTCCACGGCAATCGCCGCGCCGTCGCTGCCCATGGCCACGCGGCTCATCATTTCGACGCCACCGGCGATATAGGCCTCACCCGCACCGCCTTTGACCTGGTTCGCGGCAAGGTTCACCGCCTCCATGCCGGAGGCACAGAAACGGTTGATCGACAGACCCGGGATGCGCTCATCGAGGTCCGAGGCCAGCACGGAGGTCCGAGCAAGACAGCCACCCTGTTCCATGACCTGCGTGGCATTGCCCCAGATCACGTCTTCCACGGCGTGCCCATCCAGCCCGTTGCGTTCTTTCAACGCGTTTAGCACCCGCGCCGACAGGCCTGCGGCGGTCACTTCGTGCAAGGAGCCATCCTTGCGGCCTTTCCCGCGCGGGGTGCGCACGGCGTCGTAGATATAGGCGTCAGACATGATGGGTCTCCTTCTTCACGCGCGGTCAGCTGGGCTGCCGGGCATCAGGTCATAGGGATGTTTCCAGCCGGGCAGGGCAGAGATGTTGCTGAGCCACCGGTCAATATTGGGCCATTCCCTTCGGTCAAAGCCGAACGGTTCGGGGTAGTAGAGGTACGCGCAGCAACTGATATCGGCATGGGTGATCGCGTCGCCCACGATCCAGTCGCGGCCCTCAAGATGCGACTCCAGCACTTGATAAGCGGCTTTGAGACGGCCCAGCATGAAGCCAATCACCTCAGCCGGGCGCTTGTCCTCGGGCAGAAAGTTCATCAAAAACCGCGTCATGCCTGCCTGGCTGGAGAGCTTGTGGTTGTCCCACAGCACCCAACGCAGCACTTCATAGCGCTCCGCGTCACTGGCACCGCCAAACTTGCCGGTCGTGTCGGTGACATAGGTCTGAATGACGCCGGATTGGGTCAGCTTAACGTCGCTATCCACCAGAACCGGCGCTTCGCCCATTTCGTTGACGTCACTGCGATACGCTTCGCTGCGCGTCTCGCCGCCGAAGAAATCCACCTTCACCGGCTCCCAATCGAGGCCGGAGAGCTCCAGGGCGAGTGCGGCCTTGTAGGCGTTCCCGCTTTCTCCAAAACAGTAGAGTTTGACGGTCATTGGTCGGCTCCCATTGGGCTTCTTTTTGGCCAGAAATACTCCCGCCGGAGGCCTGAAATCTCTTTGCTCCGACGATCCACCATCAGTTCGATTTTCCGGGCTGAAACGACCGGGAGATCAGCTCTTTCATGATCTCATTGGTGCCGCCATAGATCCGCTGCACCCGCGCGTCGGCCCACATTTGGGCGATGTCATATTCTGCCATGTAGCCATAACCACCGTGGATCTGGACGCATTCATCAAGCACCTCGAACTGGGTATCGGTGATCCAGTATTTTGCCATAGCGGCCTTTTCGACCGTCAGTTCTCCGCGCAGGTGTTCCGTGATGCATTCGTCCAGGAACGCGCGGGCGACTTTTGTTTTCGTCTGACACTCGGCCAGCTTGAAGCGCAGGTTTTGGAATTGCAGCAGATTGTCGCCAAAGGCCTGACGTTCCTGCGCGTAGGCAATTGTGCGCTCGACGCCGCCTTCCATGGCACCTTGTGCGCAGCAGGCGATGATCAGTCGTTCCTGCGGCAGCTGTTCCATCATCTGATAGAACCCGCGACCCTCTTCACCGCCGAGGATGTTCTCTGGCGGTACCTCCACATTGTCGAAGAAAAGCTCGGACGTGTCCGCCGCCTTCATCCCGTTCTTTTCGAGATTGCGCCCGCGAGAAAACCCCTCGGCCCCGTCGGTTTCCACCACGAACATGGAAATCCCGCGCGCGCCCTGTTTGGGATCGGTCTTGGCCGCCACCACGATCAGGTTGGCATGCTGGCCATTGGTAATGAAGGTTTTCTGGCCCGACAGGCGATAGGCATTGCCGTCACGGACAGCCTTGGTCTTCATTCCTTGCAGGTCCGACCCAGCCGCAGGTTCCGTCATCGCCAATGCGCCCACCATCTCGCCAGAGATCATCTTGGGCAGCCAGCGCTTCTTCTGATCCTCTGACCCGTAGGCCAGAATATAATGTGCCACGATGCCCGAATGGATTGGATGACCCCAACTGGCCAGATTGGCGCGGTTGTGTTCCAACAAGATCACCGCTTCATGGCCGAAATCTCCGCCCACGCCGCCGTATTCTTCCGGGATGGACGGGCAGAGGAGGCCCAATTCGCCCGCCTGCTGCCACGTCTCCCGATCCATCATGCCCTGCTTGTTCCAGCGCTCGAAATGGGGGGACCACTCATCGGTGATGAAGCGCGCCGTCATGTCGCCCAGCATCTGATGTTCTTCTGTCATCCAAACTGACATGCTTGGTCCTCCCGTCGCGCGCGCTTAAAACAGCGCCTCTTCCAGCTCCATCACAGGGTCCGCGCCGCTTTCGATCCGCGCCAGGTGCATCGCCGTGGCGGGCAGGCGACGGGACATGTAGTAGCGGCCGGTTTTCAGCTTGGCCTTGTAGAAATCCTCATCGGACGTGCCCGCTTCCAGCGCGGCATGCGCGGCTTTCGCCATCCGAGCCCACATCAGGCCAAGGCAGACATGACCGAAGAGGTGCATGAAGTCATAGGAGCCAGAGAGCG
>JBCCNB010000018.1:0-58963 GCA_039026055.1 Pseudomonadota bacterium
GCCTCCGGTTCGTCCAAAGTCGCGGCATAAAGGTGCATTCCGCCCGCATAGTGCTCTGCCTCAAACCCAATGGGCGTGCCGCATGTGGCGCAGAAATGACGTTGGACAGGAGGGGAGCTGCGATAGGTGCGGGGCGCGTCACCCGTCCAGCGGAAATTGCGCAAGGGAACGCCAAGCCATCCCACGACCGGGGCAGCGCAGTTGCGACGGCAGTCATCGCAGTGGCAATAGCCGGCCCAGGTGACATCGCCTTCGTACTCCCAACTGGTTTGCCCGCAAAGGCAGCGACCGCGTGTTGGCATGGAAACCCTCCCTCTTCGTGAAGACTACAGCGCGAAACGACACGGTGCATCGGTCTGAAACCGACATTGTAGGTCACCGGCGAGACGCGCACCGAAGGGAGCGACGAGTGGTGCGGTCAGAACACGGCGTGATCGCCCAGATCAACCCGTGCCTCGTTGCGGATGAGCGCGCCGTAGAAATCCAAAAGCCGGTCCGCTCCCGTTTCCGGCGTGGCATTTTCAGAATAAGCGAACGCCGCTTCATCCCAGACCAGCATGGAATGGGTGGCGTAGTATCGCCCGATCCTGGCAAGTTCGGCCTTGTCGCGGGCCGCTCTTGAGACGAGCCCCGCCACAGACAGCCCCGCAATGATCACATTCATCATTACCACCGGGACACGGCGGAACCGCGGCGGCCGCCCCAAGATTTCAAAGAGCGCCTGCCCCTGCTCGAGCGGCGTGATTGCAGGGCCAGGTCCGCCGATGGGAAGCACTTTGTTCATCCGATCCGGATCGGTCAGGCAGCCAGCGATAAAGCGGGCCAGATCATCGTCCGAAATCGGCTTGCAGGCGGTCAACCGCCCATCGCCAAATAGCAAAAAGGGCTTGCCAGATTGCACCCGCGCCACCTGCCCGGATAGGGATTTGAAGAAGGCTGTGGGCCGCACGATAGAATACGTCAGGCCGCTTTCCTGCAATTTGGCTTCAAAGGCCAGTTTGGCGCGCTGAAACGGCAATTCGGGTTGCTGCACGCAAAGTGCAGAGAGCAGCACAAACCGCGCAACCCCGGCCGATTGCGCCGCGTCCAGCACGGCCAGATGGGCGTCATGATCTACTGCCCATGCGTCGTCTGGCATGCCGCTGCGTGAAGCCATGCAAGACACAACTGCATCATAATCCGAAAGCTCGAACGCTGGCGCCGGCGCGAAGACATCACCTTTGAACGTCTCTACCCCCACACCGGGCCTGAACTTCGATCCATCGCGCAAAAAACACGTAACCGCATGCCCCGCGTCCTGCAAAGCACGCAGCGTGGCCTGACCAATGGTGCCGCTTGCGCCCAAAAGCAGAACGCGCTTCTGAGTGGAAGGGTCTTTCATCACCCGCGATTATGCAGCGCACGAGTGCCCGAACCAATCACAAAAAGCGCAAGGGGCGCAAAACCCATTGCCGCTACGGGGCATTGAGATAGTCTATGGTCAACGCCGTACACACACACGCATGACAATTCCGGGGACACTATTCATGACCATGAGACTTTTGATCGCCTTGGGCTGCGCAGTCACCCTCACCACGGCAAGCTTTGCCCAGGATGAAACAACGCCGGTCGAAAACCCGCCACGCCTTGTCAAACTGATCAACGCGTCCGAAACAGGCGGAACAGTCACGCGGCGCTTCTTTGGGCGGGTGGTCGCCAAGGAAACGGTTGATCTGGCGTTTCAGGTCGGCGGGCAAATCGTGGACTTTCCCGTGATCGAAGGCGATCCCCTGCCCCAAGGCGGACTGGTCGCGAAGCTGGATCTGGAGCCGTTTGAACTGGCCTTGGAACAAGCAATTCTGGAACAAGATCAGGCTGACAGAACGCTGGCACGGTTGGAAAAACTGGAAGGCAACACCGTCAGTCAGGTGACCGTGGATGATGCCCGTACAACCGCCAATCTTGCAGCCGTGGGGGTGAAAAACGCCGAACGTGAGTTGCGCAACGCGACGCTCGCTGCGCCCTTTGACGCTTTGGTGGCGGTGCGCAACGTAGCGAACTTCACCACCATAAGCGCAGGCACCGCCGTGGCGCGGTTGCATGACATGTCGGAACTGCGCATGGAAATCGACGTGCCGGAGATCTTGTTCCAAAGGGCCGGTGAAGACCCAGATGTCGACCTGTTTGCGAAATTTCCCATCTCTGATGAGTTGTATCCAGTTGAAGTCCGCGAATTCAATGCTCAGACCTCCGATGTGGGGCAAAGTTTCAAACTGACGCTCGGAATGGCGCCAAGGCCCGATCTGGTGGTATTGCCCGGCTCTTCGGTAGAGGTTGTGGCGAAGCTGAAGGAGGGCGCCGCATTTGTCGAAATACCCTACACCGCGGTCATCTTTGACGAAGCAGGGGGCACTGGTGTGATGGTGTTTGAACCGGCAGGCAAAGAAGAAGGCACTGTAAAACGCGTGGCGATTGAATCAGAACCCACCAACACAGGCGGAATTCGCGTAACATCTGGCCTCGATGCCGGGGCAGAAATCGTGGCAAGCGGTGCAGCCTTGCTGGAAGACGGTCAAGACGTGCGCCGTTTCACCGGTTTCCCGAACTGAGCGTCCTGTCATGAACATTGCCACACTGTCCATCGCCCGCCCGATCTACACCTGGATCGTCATGTTGATCTGCATTTTTGGCGGCTATTGGGGGTTCAATTCCCTTGGTCGGCTGGAAGACCCGGCCTTCACCATCAAGACCGCTGTTGTGACCACACTCTACCCGGGCGCGGATGCCATGCAGGTATCGCGCGAAATTTCTGAGCCGCTGGAATCGGCGATCCAGAAAATGGGTGAAGTGGACCAGATGACATCCGTGAACCAGCCGGGATTCTCACAGATCAAGGTGGACGTCAAAGACACCTATGGCGGCGATGAACTACCTGATATCTGGACAAAAATGCGCGACAGGATCAACGATGTCTCGTTGCCAAGCGGGGCGCAGGCGCCCATCATCAATGACAGTTTTGGCGATGTTTTCGGCATTTACTACGCCGTCACGGCGCCGGGATACAGTGAGCAGGAAATCTATGAATTATCGACCTTCCTGAGGCGCGAATTGCTGACTGTCGATGGCGTCGCCGATGTCGACATTTCCGGGCTGCTCCAAGAAGTGATCTATGTCGAACCGGACCCTGTCGTGAGCACAAATCTCAACGTCCCGCCGACAGCCGTTCAACAGGCCATCGCAGACGCGGATTCGGTGATTGAGGGCGGGTCGATCAATTCAGCCGATGGTCGGCTGCTGATCCAGCGGCCCGAAGGAAATGACAGCGTATCAGCCATCGCCGGTCTGACGGTGGGCGTGGGCGGTGAAGTGCTCAATCTCTTTGATTTCACTAACGTCTATCGCGGCACCGAACGCGACCCCAGATTGATGATCCGGCACAATGGCAAGGACGCGTTCACCATGGGTGTGGCGGGCATCAGTACCGAAAACATCGTGGAGGTTGGCCACCGGGTCGATGCCAAACTGGCGGAACTGGCGGTGCTGCTGCCTGCCGGAGTCGGGATTGAACCGATCTATCAGCAGCACCTTGTTGTGGAAGACAGCTCCAACGGCTTTTTGATCAATCTGGCCATGTCCGTGTCGATCGTGGTCTTCGTGCTGGCGCTTTTCATGGGGTGGCGCGCCGCGCTGGTGGTGGGGTTGACGCTGCTGCTGACCGTGGTGGGCACGCTTCTTTTCATGTCGATCTTTTCCATCGAGATGGAACGCATATCGCTTGGGGCGCTCATCATCGCCATGGGGATGTTGGTGGATAACGCCATTGTGGTCGCCGAAGGCATGCAGAATTCCATGCAAAGGGGAAAAACCTCCCGCGAGGCAGCAGACGAAGCAGCGGCCAAGACCCAGATTCCTCTTCTGGGGGCGACGGTTATTGCGATCATGGCTTTTGCCGGGATTGGACTGAGCCCAGATTCCACCGGCGAATTCCTCTTCTCCCTTTTTGCAGTGATCGGTATTTCGCTGATGCTGTCCTGGGTGCTGGCGCTGACCGCCACACCGCTTTTGGGGCATTACTTCTTCAAGCAGGGCACGGGTGACACCGGCAGTGGGTATGATGGCGCTTTCTTCCGTGGCTACGCGGCGGTTTTGCGGGGCTGCATCAAAGCCTGGTGGCTGGTGATACCGGGGCTTGTTGCCATCACTGCTGTGTGCCTGATGCTCTTCGGGCAAATCAAGCAACAGTTCTTCCCCGACAGCAACACGCCTCTCTTTTTCGTACATTACAAACTGCCCCAAGGTGCGTCGATCCATGACACGTCAGAGGATATTGCCGCATTTGAAGCCTGGTTGGCGGAACAGCCGGATGTTGTTGCCTCCACCGCATATGTGGGCGGCGGGGCCGTTCGGTTCATGCTGACCTATGATGCGGAAGATCCCAATCCATCCTACGGTCACATCATCGTACGCACCGAGGGCATTGAAGGGATTGCGGATCTGATCGAGCGCATGACCACTTTCGCGGATGAAAACCTGCCCTGGGGTGAGTTCCGCGCCAAGCGGCTCGCATTCGGTCCGGGCGGTGGCGATCCTGTTCAGGTGCGTTTCTCGGGGGCCGATCCGGTGGTTCTGCGCCAATTGGCGAATGAAGCCATCGCCCGGATGGAAGCCGCAACAGATGATTTGCGCACACCAAAAACCGATTGGCGGGAGATGGAACAGGTCTTGCGCCCGGTCTATGCCAATGACCGGGCACAAGAAGCCGGGATCACCCGAGATGACGTCACAAACACGCTGCGTTACGCCACTGACGGGCTGACAGCCGGTGTCTACCGCGAAGGCGACCGGCAGATTCCAATCGTCCTGCGCGCGCCCCAAAACAATGGTTTGGCCCTGACCGATCACGTCGTCTATTCCCAATCGGGAGGTGCGTTTGTCCCGCTGGAACAGATGATCGACGGGATGCGATTTGAAAGCCAGAACACGCTGGTTCATCGCCGCGACCGGCTGCTGACGATCACAGCAGGGGCCGACATACCGGCGGGTTTCACCGCCGCGCAGGTGCAAAATCAGGTGCAAGCCACGATTGAAGACATGCCACTGCCCGAGGGCTACGCAATGGAATGGGGTGGGGAATATGAAAACTCCACCGACAGTCAGGCAAGCCTTGCCCAACAATTGCCACTCAGCCTACTGGTAATGGTGCTGATTTCTGTGCTGCTCTTCAATGCCCTGCGCCAGCCACTTATCATCTGGCTGCTGGTGCCTATGTCGATCAACGGGGTATCATTGGCACTTCTGGGATCGGATTTGCCATTTACTTTCACAGCGCTTCTTGGGGTTCTGTCCCTGTCAGGCATGTTGATCAAGAACGGGATCGTGCTCGTGGAAGAGATCGACATCGTGCGTGAAGAACAACCCGCACAAACCCTTATCGATAGCATTGTGGAGGCCTCTACCTCCCGTCTGCGGCCTGTGGTTCTGGCTGCTGCGACGACGATTCTGGGCATGATCCCGCTGCTGGCGGACGCGTTTTTCCAATCGATGGCGGTGGCGATCATGGGCGGGCTGGCTTTTGCATCCATCCTCACGCTGATCGCTGCACCAGTGCTCTATTACCTCTTTTTCATGCGCGAGAAACCTGCGGTTGAGGCCGCCGAGGCACAGCCCGCCTGAACGTGGTAACAGTTGCCAAAAACCGCCTGTCTTGGTGGTAAGTTTGCGTGCATTGCACCGCCCCATGCACTATATCTTGTGCAAACTGGGCGGATCGGCATGGCAACAACGAAACACAGGGTTCTGGGCAGCCTGACAGGTGCCATTATGGGCCTTTGGAGCAGCTTTGCCTCTGCAACCGACGTGGTGTTGCAGCTGCCTGCTGAGGCAGCATCGCTGGATGGCCCGCTCAGAGGCGCGTCGCTGAGCGTTGAGACGGCCGCATCTGACGGCGCAACCGCGCAAGACATCATGGCCGCCGCCCGCGCTGATTACGGGCGGTTGTCGGCCGCGCTCTATCAGGCGGGGCATTATGGGGGCGTCATTTCGGTTCTGGTAGACGGGCGCGAGGCGGCCAGCATATCCCCCCTCGCGCAGGCCAGCACTGTATCCCGCATCGTCATCCGCGTTGAGCCTGGTCCGCGTTTTACCTTCGCTGAGGCCTCCGTCGCCCCGCTGGCCCCTGACACGGAACTTCCCGAAGGATTTGCGCCCGGCCAACCTGCCTTTAGCGAAACGATTGGGGATGCCGCCCGCGCCGGTGTGGGTGCCTGGCGCGATGCCGGTCATGCCAAGGTCGATATCAGCGATCAGCGCCTGACAGCCGACCATCGCAACGCGCAGCTGTCAGCACGGATTACCCTTGATCCCGGCCCACGCCTGACCTTCGGCAATCTTATTGTCACCAAGCCCGGCAATGTGCGCCCCGAACGGGTCGTCGAAATCGCAGGGCTGCCAACGGGACAGGTTTATTCGCCCGAAGAACTGAGCCGCGCCAGTGAAAGGTTGCGCAGCACCGGGGCCTTCGCATCGGTCGTTTTGGAAGATGCTGACACCGTCCGCCCCGTGAACACGCTAGATATTGAGGCCACCCTGACGGACGCCGCCCCGCGCAGGATTGGCGCGGGCGCGGAGCTGTCTTCGCTCGAAGGGTTGACGCTCAGCGGTTTCTGGCTGCATCGCAATCTCTTCGGCGGCGCAGAACGGCTGCGCTTTGACGGCGAAGTGGGCGGGATCGGCGGCGATTCAGGCGGGATCGATTACCTGTTTTCCTTCCTCTATGAACGTCCGGCTACCTTCACCCCGGACACAACGCTGGTCCTCGGCGGGCGCATACAGGAACTGGACGAACCCGATTATCGCGAACGATCCATTCAGTTGGGCGGCGGCGTTCGGCATATCTTTTCAGATGAACTGACCGGCGGGATTGGCATTCGCTACCAGTATTCGGACATCGACGATGCCTTTGGATCGCGCCAGTTGGAACATATCCTGCTGCCCGGAAAACTGACCTTCGACAACCGGGATGTGGCGCTGAATGCCACCGAAGGCGTGTTTGCCGAACTGGAACTGACGCCTTTTGCTGGGCTCGACAACGACGCGGCCGGCGCAAGGGTTTTCCTGGATCTGCGGCATTACCGGGGGTTTGGGGAAAACAAACGCTTCGTGTTTGCCACGCGCGGGCAAGTCGGGTCTGTCTCCGGCGCCCGGGCCTCAGAAGTGCCGCCCGAAATGCTGTTCTTTTCCGGTGGGGCAGGCACCGTGCGCGGACAGGATTACCAATCTCTGGGCGTGCCCGTTACATCCACACTGCAGATCGGCGGAAGGTCGTTTGCCGCATTATCGGCAGAGCTGCGCGCCAATATCAAAGGCCCTTGGGGCGCGGTCGGCTTTGTCGATTACGCAACAATCGGGCAAGGCAGTTTCTTTGACGGCTTCACCGATGATCACGCAGGCGCAGGGTTTGGCGTGCGCTATGACACAGGTGTTGGCCCCATTCGCGTGGACTTCGCCACACCGATCGGCAGCAATGCGGGAGAGAATTTTGAGCTTTATATCGGCATCGGACAGGCGTTTTGATGCGCCGCTTTCTCCTGATATCAACGTTGGTCATCGCCACAGCCGGCCCTCTGCCCGCCCAAGATGATGACCCTTCCTACATCGAGGGTCTGATCCAGGATGCGTTATCCGGCACCAGCCGGGAAGTGCGGGTGACGGGGTTCAGCGGCGCGCTGTCGTCCAACGCCACGATGGAACGTCTGACCATTGCCGATGAGGATGGCGTCTGGCTTTCGCTGGAAGATGCCTCGCTGGTCTGGTCACGCGCAGCACTTTTGCGCGGTCGGCTGGAGGTGGATGAACTGACTGCGGGTCGGATTGAACTGACGCGCATCCCTGAAAGCAGCCCGCCGCCACCGACGCCCGAGGATGCCGAAGCGCAGCCCTTTGCCCTTCCGGAATTGCCCGTATCCATAGAACTGGATGAGCTGCGCGCCGATCAGGTCATTCTGGGTGAGGCCATTCTGGGCGAGGCCGCGACCCTGTCAGTGACAGGCAGCATGTCCCTTATCGATGGCGCGGCCGATGTGGATATCGCCGTGCAACGCACGGATCAGGACGACCGGCTGACACTGGTGGCCGGTTACGCCAACGCCACGCAGGACCTCAAGATTGACCTCGATTTCGAAGAGGCAGCAGGCGGCCTGATCTCCCGCGCGGCCAATATTCCCGGTGCGCCTGCTCTTGGCCTGACTGTAACTGGGCAAGCGCCACTTGCGGATTTTGAAGCGATCATCGCGCTTTCCTCTGACGGGGTTGATCGGCTTGGCGGCACGGTCGGGATTTCCGCTGCTGAGGATGAAAATGACGCCACCGGTGTCTACAGGTTCGCGGCCAATCTGGACGGCGATCTGCGCCCCTTGATGGCGGCCGAACTCCATGAGTTTTTCGGCGATAATGTCGCGTTGCAACTGGATGGATCAACCGGACCGGACGGCGTGGTGCTGGACCGGCTGGATGTAAGCACGGGGGCACTTTCCCTCGCTGGCGATCTGGCCTTGGCGCCCGGCGGTCTGCCCACCCGGTTTGCATTTGACGGACGCATCGCAGGGGATGGGCCCGTGCGCCTGCCCTCAATTTCGCCTGCAATTATGGTGGATAATGTCACCCTCACCGCGCGCTTTGACGCCAGTGACGACGATGCGTGGTCTGCCAATATCACGGTGAACGAGCTGACGCGTGATGAACTGGCGGTTTCCCAGGCAGTCATTGAGGGGGCTGGCCAGATCAGCAGCGGAGCGACCCCCGCGATCTCCGCCAATGTGACATTCCGGACAAATGGCTTCGACCACGCTGACCCGGGTCTCGCGTCAGCCGTCGGCCCAAGCCCAGAAGGTCTTATCAACCTCACATGGTCGCAAGGGGCGCCCTTTGATGTCCCTCGTCTAGTGATCAGCAGCGGGAACGCGTCTTTGCAGGCAAGAGGCCAAGTCGATGGTCTGGCAGACGGCTTTGCCGTGGACGGAGCCGGGGTTTTATCTGCCGACGACCTTTCACGCTTTGCAGGCATCAGCGGGCGGCCTCTGGCCGGTCGCGCGGTTGTGGATTTTGAAGGCGAAGGCACGCCGCTCAGCGGTGCATTTGACGTCACTCTGACAGCCAGCACCGAGGATCTGCGCACAGGTGAGGCCCGCATCGATCCGTTGCTGCGCGGCACCTCCGCGCTTGATCTGGCCGCACGCCGGGATGAGACGGGCGCTTACATCGAAGCGCTGACGCTGCGCAATGACGCGATCGACGCGGATATCAGCGGCCAGCTCAGCGGTGACGCGGGCGCGATAGCCCTGTCAGGCAGTCTAAGCGATCTGTCACTGGTGGAACCAAAACTGTCAGGCCCCGCGCAAATCGACACGAATGTAACATGGCAATCAGACGGCGCGCTGGACGTCAAAAACCTGACACTTGCCGCCCTTGATGCCGATATTGCAGCCATAGGAACGATCAATACAGGCGATGAAAGCCTGCCTGCTGAGGGCACATTTGCCCTCAAAGCAAAGGACATCGCAAGACTGGCAGAGCTATTGGGTCGCCCGCTGGCGGGCACCGTTGACCTTGATATCACCGGGCGCGGATCGTTGCGGGACGCATCGGTTGACGGGCGTGTCGCGCTTTTGGCCAGCGGACTTCGGACAGGGATTGTACAAGTTGATCGCATCACCGGCGGCGAGGTCGATCTTGATGCAGACCTCGCTTACGGTAACGGCGTGCCCTTCCTCGACATGCTGTCGCTGGTCACGCAGAACCTTACGGCGTCCGCCAACGCACCGGCACGCGATGCACCGATTACTGTCGATGCCCGGCTTGCCAATCTCGGCCGCGTGGCCCCCGGCATCAACGGGCCAGCCGCACTCAGCGGTACGCTTTCGCCCCGAGATGCACGCGGGGAGGCCGTGGATGTCGACCTGAAATTCGACGGTCCATCCGGCGTGGGAGCGACGATCATTGGTCAGGTCCGGGACCTCGGCCAACAGCTTGACCTTGCCATTCGCGGCAACGCTCCGTTGGCGCTGGCCAACAGTTTCATCTCCCCCAATGCCATCACGGGCCCACTTTCGTTTGATCTGCGGCTCGCCGGGCCCCCGGGGCTTTCGGCGCTTTCTGGTCAAGCCAGTTTCCGCGACGCACGGGTGTCTGTCCCCACAGCCAATATCGCGGTGACAGGTCTGGGCGGGAGTTTGAACCTGTCAGGCGGGCAAGTGTCGCCTGACATCACGGGCTCTCTTGGCAATGGTGGTCAGTTTCGTGTGACCGGGCCTGTCACGCTCTCTGCGCCATTCAACGCCAATCTCAACGTCGCCCTCTCGGCTCTCGGGCTGCGTGATCCATCGCTTTACGAGACATCCGTCAATGGAACTGTGAATTTCACAGGGCCGCTGACACGCGGCGCGCGCATCGGTGGTGCCATCGCTCTGGGCCGAACAGAGCTGCGCGTGCCATCTGGCGGAGCCACGGCGGTAGGTGCGCCGGATGGCATCCGCCATATTGGGGAACCCTCTGATGTGCGCCGCACCCGCGCACGCGCAGGCCTGATTGAAACCCGCCGTTCAGGCCCGACCAGAGGCTTCCCGCTCGATCTCACCATCAGCGCGCCGTCCCAAATTTTCGTGCGCGGGCGTGGGCTTGATGCGGAACTGGGCGGGTCATTGCGCCTCGGCGGAACAACCACAAATGTCGCGGCAAGCGGGGTTTTCGAATTGATCCGCGGTCGCATCGACGTGCTGACCAAACGTCTGGATCTGACCGAAGGGCTGATTGACCTGCGCGGCGCGCTCGACCCTTATCTGCGATTTGTCGCTCAGACGACCAGCAATGAATATACCATCAATATTGTGCTGGAGGGACTAGCAAGTGAACCCGCGATCAGTTTCACCTCCTCGCCGGACCTGCCGCAGGAACAGGTGTTGGCACAGCTGCTCTTTGGGCGCGATTTCTCGGAAATGTCTGCCCTGCAGGCAGCGCAGTTGGTGAGCGCCGTGGCGACGCTTTCTGGCAAAGGCAGCGGCGGTCTGCAGGGACGATTACGCGATCAATTGGGCCTGGCCGATTTCGACGTGACCACCACGGATGACGGCGCGACACAATTCAGTGCAGGCGCCTACATCTCAGACAACATCTACTCGGAAATTGTGGCCGACAGCGAAGGCAATGATGAGATCAATCTCAACATAGATCTCAGCCCCTCCCTGACCGTGAAAGGCAGCGCGGGCAATGACGGCAACACCGGGCTCGGCATATTCTTTGAGCGCGACTACTGATCCAAAGCCCCACGAAACCTGACGGACAGGAAAACGCATTCTTTCAAAGAATGCGCGCCAACGCTGGGTGGCATTTTCTTTAAAAGAAAATGCGTACGGGCGTTGGCGGCGAATTTTTCACAAAAATTCGCTTCCAGCTCAGCGGTCAAGTATGCCCGTGGGTTTGCCATCCACCGTCTCAAGGTTCTTGCGCCGCCAGAAGGCTTTCACCCCTTCCGTGCCCATCTCATCGTAGAACGGCTCCAGCTCTTCTTCCCCACGGCTTTTTTCAAACCGCATCAGCGGCACGCCCGTCCCGCAGGACGTCATCACCATGTCAATGTCCAGATCGAAAATCTGTCGGCTGCCCGCAAGTTCCGGGAAAAGCCCGATAAGCCCGTCCCATTCCGCATCGCGTGGGTGATAGACCTTCGCCTGCCCATAGGCGCGCAGGATCTGCGCCGCACCCTCAAACGCGCAGAACATCAGTGTCATGCGCCCGGTCGCTTGCACATGGGCAGCCGTTTCGTTGCCACTGCCGCTGAGCGAAAGCCATACAATCCGATTTTCGCCCATCACCCGCAACGTGTCGAGGCCCTTGGGCGACACGTTCACCCGTCCATCCCGATCGGCCGTGGCCACAAAGAACATGGGCTGGCGTTCGATGAAGGCGCGATGGGCCTTGGCCAGTTTGCGTGCTGATTTCGCCATGATGTCCTCCCGAACTGCGTATGCAGCGATCAGAATGGAATATCGCCTGCTCCACTGACAAAACGTGACACCACGTGCTTTGTCCCGGCCTTGTCGAACGCGATCTCTAGCTTGTCGCCTTCGATGCCGGTGATTTCACCGTAGCCGAATTTCTGATGAAAGACGCGTTCCCCAACCGTGTGACTGCTGACAGCCTGCGCATCAATCACGCTGGATTTGCTTTCCTTGGGCTGCGCCATGGGCCGCTGCCCCGCCCGCGCCTGCAACCGCTTCCAGCCAGGCGAGTTATATCCATCCGCCGCTGCCGCGCGCGCCTCGATCCCGCTGTCAAAACCGCCCATGCCTGCCGCGCCATAACCACCACCGTAAAGCCCTGGCGGCGTCAGCACTTCAACATGATCTTCCGGCAGTTCATCAATGAAGCGAGAGGGCATCTGGCTTTGCCACTGCCCATAAACCCGACGGTTGCCTGCAAAGGAAATCGTGCAAATCTCTTCTGCCCGCGTGATGCCGACATAGGCTAGGCGGCGTTCCTCCTCTAGGCCCTTCACCCCGCTTTCATCCATGCTGCGCTGCGACGGGAAGAGGCCATCTTCCCAACCCGGCAGGAACACCGCCGGAAACTCCAACCCCTTGGCGGCATGGAGCGTCATGATGGAGACCTTCTCTTCGGCCTCCTCGCTTTCATTGTCCATGATCAGGCTGACATGTTCGAGGAACCCTTGCAGGTTCTCAAACTGCTCTAACGCCTTGACCAGTTCCTTGAGGTTCTCCAGCCGTCCCGGCGCTTCCGGCGTCTTGTCGTTCTGCCACATGCCGGTATAGCCGCTTTCATCCAACACCAGCTCAGCGAGTTCCACATGGCTCACGGTCGGGTCACCTGCCATCCTGCCCCAGCGCCGCAACCCTTCGATCAAAAGCCCCAGCTCCGTGGCACCCTTGCCGCCCAAGCCCTTCTCTTCAAGCAAGATCGCCGCCCCTTCGAGGAGCGAGACGCCATGGCGACGAGCGGTCACCTGTATCTTCTGCTGCGCCTTGTCGCCCAATCCGCGCTTGGGTGTATTCACAATCCGCTCAAAGGCCAGATCATCGGACGGGCTCACCACAAGCCGGAAATAGGCCATGGCATCGCGGATCTCCATCCGCTCATAAAAGCGCGGGCCGCCGATCACGCGGTAGGGCAAACCGATGGTCAAAAACCGATCTTCAAAGGCGCGCATTTGGTGGGACGCGCGCACCAGAATGGCCATGTCATCTAGGCTGTACGGATCCCAGCCCCGGGTGCCGCGCTGCATGCTCTCCACTTCTTCCCCGATCCAGCGGGCCTCTTCCTCGCCATCCCAGTGGCCGATCAGACGAACCCTCTCGCCCTCTTGGGTGTCAGTCCAAAGCTCTTTTCCTAGCCGCCCCTTGTTGCCTGCAATCACGCCGGACGCAGCCGCCAGAATGTGCGGCGTCGAGCGATAATTCTGTTCCAGCCGCACCACCGTCGCACCCGGAAAGTCCTTTTCAAACCGCAGGATATTGCCCACCTCGGCCCCGCGCCAGCCATAGATTGACTGATCATCATCGCCCACGCAGCAGATGTTCTTATGTCCACCCGCCAGCAGCCGCAGCCACATGTACTGCGCCACGTTGGTGTCCTGATATTCGTCCACCAGAATGTAGCGGAACCAGAGTTGATACTGGCTCAGCACATCTTCATGGGTCTGGAAAATCGTGACCATATGCAGAAGCAGATCGCCAAAATCGACGGCGTTCAGCTCCTTCATCCGCGCCTGATACTGCGCGTAAAGCGTGGGCCCCTTGCCATCATAGGCGGCGGCCTCAGCGGCAGGCACATTCTGCGGCGTCCAAGCCCGGTTTTTCCAATTGTCGATGATCCCCATCAGCATCCGCGCGGGCCAGCGTTTGTCGTCGATATTGGCGGCCTGCACCAGCTGCTTAAGCAACCGCAGCTGATCGTCGGTGTCCAGAATGGTGAAGTTCGATTTCAGATCGACGAGTTCTGCATGACGCCTGAGCAGTTTCACACAAATCGAATGGAAGGTGCCCAGCCACGGCATCCCCTCCACCGCCTCGCCTAGCATGCCACCCACACGGTTTTTCATCTCACGCGCGGCTTTGTTGGTGAAGGTTACGGCTAGGATCTCATTGGGCCGCGCCGTTCCGGTGTTCAGCAGATGCACCAGCCGCGTCGTCAGCGCCTTGGTTTTGCCCGTCCCAGCGCCCGCCAGCATCAGAACAGGGCCTTCCAGAGCCTCTACAGCCTCTCTCTGGGCCGGGTTCAGACCATCCAAATAAGGCATTGGCCGCGCGGCCATGGCTCGCGCGGCAAGGGAGGCGCCTTCAAAGACGTCGCTATCGTCGAAACTGCTCATTGTACCGAAATATAGCGCAGGGCTTGGGTTAAGGAAAGTGAATGTTCGCCTTGTGTTCCAACGGTTTGCGCATGGCGCAGCCCAAAGAATAAAGCCCCCAGGCAGAACGCCGGGGGGCTCTTATTTTTCTCACGCAAAAGGCGTGGGTTACTTCAAGCGCACCCAGGTCTGGCCGCGGCAGATGCCGATGATGCAGCCTTCGACCTTCATCTGATTGGCGCTCAGCAGCTGCATTTTGGACTTGTAGGTCTTTTCCGTGTCCGCCGCCCAAATCCGACCGCCGTCATAGGCGCCGTTACCTTTCGGTTTCATGCCCCAAATCATGGTCTTGCCCTGGTGTTCATAGTTGGCAACCGTCTGGCCGTTCTTGTCCACGGCCTTCTGGATCACGCCGCAGACTTCTCCACCGCAGGTCGTGACGCGAACATGCAGAACGCTGCCGGTTTCGCTGGGTTCGCTGCGCCACAGGCCGGCGGCTGGCTCTGCAAACGAAGCGCCGGTTGTGAGCAAAAGCGCGGTGGCGGCTACAATCATCTTTTTCATAGTGGTTCCTCCCGAAAAACTGGCCGCACCCTGACGCGTTCCCGTTTACCGATCAAGAATGACGTTGGGTCGTGTTTGCGGGCCGCGTTGCAAATGCCGTTGCGTCATGCGACACGGCCCGCGACCGATATCAGGAAGGCAAACCCATGATTCTTTACCCCGCGATCGACCTGAAAGACGGGCAGGCCGTGCGCCTTTTGAAGGGAGACATGGACAAGGCTACCGTGTTCAATGACGACCCGGCCGCGCAGGCCATGGCCTTTGTGGACGCGGGCTGCGAGTGGCTGCATTTGGTTGATCTGAACGGCGCATTTGCGGGCGAGCCGGTGAATGCCATGGCGGTTGAGACGATCCTGTCGCGCACTCAGGTGCCCGCTCAATTGGGCGGCGGCATCCGTGACATGGCCACGATTGAGCGCTGGCTGTCCAAGGGCCTCGCCCGCGTGATCCTGGGAACTGTGGCCGTGGAGAACCCCGATCTGGTGCGCCAAGCCGCAATGGCTTTCCCGGATCAAGTGGCCGTGGGTATCGACGCGCGCGGCGGTCGCGTGGCCACGCGCGGCTGGGCAGAAGAAACGGACGTAAACGCCACCGATCTCGCCCGGTCGTTCGAGGATGCTGGCGTTGCTGCGATTATCTACACGGATATCAACCGCGACGGCGCCATGCAGGGACCAAATGTGGAGGCCACAGCAGCACTCGCGCATGCCGTGTCGATCCCCGTGATTGCCTCCGGTGGCGTTTCCAGTCTTGCTGACTTGCAAGCCCTCAAGGATTGTGGCGCGGCGCTTAACGGCGCGATCTCCGGCCGTGCCCTCTACGATGGCGCAATTGACCTCAACGAAGCCCTGCGTCTTCTCCAGAACTAATGCCTCCGGCGGGGATATTTTCAGCCAGAAGAAACACGGGAGCTTGCTTTTTCTGGCCAAAAGTATCCCGGGAGAGGCGTTGAAACCCATGGGTTTCAACGTAGGGGGTAGAGCCCCCAATCAAGCCATTTCCAAATCCTCCACACGGGCTTCGGTATAGTGGTCAAATTCCGCCACAAACCACCCGGTACCGCGCGCTGAACTGGCAAGCGCCGTGGACAGATCATCCAAGGCAGTCATCGGCAGCATGGCGCGGAACACGTCCCAACCAGCCGCTGTGGGATGACCTTCAAAGCCCAGAACCTGCCCTTTGAGGCCGGATACTGTGGGAACCAACCCGCCCGCGTAGATGGACGGCACGTGAATGCGCACTTTTGCGATGGGCTCAAGAAGCTGCGGGGCTGCTTCCGTGATGGCCTCTTTCATCGCCGCTTTGCCTGCCATACGGAACGCGAAATCAGAGCTGTCGACCGCGTGATGTTTGCCATCTGTCAGCGTCACGGCAACATCGACCACGGGGAAGCCATGGGGGCCTTCCAGCAGGGCCTCCCGTACACCCGCTTCCACCGCCGGGATGTAGTTGCGTGGCACAGCGCCACCCTTGATCACGTCGTCGAAGGTTTCCCCTGTTCCGCGCGGCAATGGGCGCAGATCGATGGCCACGTCGGCAAATTGCCCCGCGCCGCCTGACTGCTTGCGGTGGCGATGATGCTGGGACACGGATCGCTTTATGGTTTCACGATAGGCCGGTGGCACGGAGTGCTCTTCGATCTCAACAGCGAAGCTGTCTGATAGCTTTCCGATCACGCGGCGGAAATGCTGCGGGCCTTGTGCTGACACGACCGAATGGCCTGACTGAGGATCGGGCGCGACGTGCAAGCCAGGATCAATCTCTTGCAACCGGTCCAGCGCTGTGGACAGGCGCGCCTCATCCCGATCGCGGGAAGGCGTGATGACGCGCGCGTATGTGCCAATATGGGTCGCGGCCCAGTCCGGCAGGTCCTGACAGGCCTCTGCGCTAAAGCAGTGTGCAACATTCAAGTGGTCACTCTTGAGCGCCAAGCCAATCTGACCGGGACTGAGTTCAGGGACGGGCGTTTTGGCGTCAAGCCCCGTGACATTGCCCAACGACGCGCCGCCCAGTGCATGGCCCTGCCCCACGCCGTCGTCCATGGCGCGCAGCAGTACGGTTTTTCCCAGATGCTTCACATGATCGCCCATGCAGGCCACGGCCAACGCTTCTGTGCGTTCCAATCGCTCCCGCGCCACATGCACGCCGGGCGCTTCATGGCGCAGGGATTTCATTAGGCGCAGCATGCCGTTGCGATGCTCGGCAGATCCCATCAGGGCGGGGACCAATTCGTGTTGTTGCAACACTGTCGTTGCGGTCTGATAGACATCTTCTGTCAGCGGCTGTTGATCCTCAATCAGCTGCTCCAACAGGGTATCGTCAAAATCGGCGAGTGTTTCGAGAAGATCGGTGCGCGCCTCGCGTTCGCGGCCCGCGACGCTGTCCGGCAATTCGATCAGTGCCGATGGTTGCCCTTCCTGATACGCCCACGCGCGCTCTGAGATCAGATCGACAGCACCCACGATCTGCCCGTCTTCCCGGATGGGCACCTGCCGCAGCGCAATCCCGTGTCTGCAATAAACCTGCAGTGCCGCGATCACTTCGCTCATCCTGCCCTGGGCCACATCCACCCGGTTCACAAAAAGAAAGCAGGGGATCCCTGCTTCTTCGATTAGCCTGAAATAGGGCGCGGCGAGCACCGCCCCCTCGGCATCGGCCCCCACGCAGAGGACCGCGGCATCACTGGCCGCAAGTGCAGGTCCGGCAGTTGAGAGGTTTTCGGCCCCGCCCGCAATATCTATGGCGCACCAGTCATCGCCCATGAAGCCGAATTGCGTGATGGTTGCCGCATTTTGCATATTCAATGAGGTAGGGCGCTGAGGCTCCAACCCTGTCAGCCCAGCGATGAGTGTGGATTTGCCAGATTGCGATGGTCCGAGAACCGTAAAGACCCGCATGATGTTCCTCCCTATTTGTTCAAACAGCCAAAATTGCTGCTCGACAAAACGGAAATGTGCCGTGAAACGGGTTCTGCCTGAGGACTGCCGTGAACCGCGAACGCTGTCGCATGGTTCATCGGATCAGTCTGGGTCAAGGAACCCGCATGCGTCAAGGATTACCTGTCAGCCTCGCAGAGCGCCGCCGATGTCATCGGGCGCGATGGAGACGGTTTTGATAATCGCAAAGCATGGGGCGCCTGGGGCAAGGTCCAGCGCTTTCGCCGACCGCCCAGTGATGCGGGCAAGGCACTGCCCCGCGGGCGTATCAAGCGACACAAGCGTGCCCGCGCCGTCCCTGGGGCGGATCGCAAGGACGTGACAAGGCAGGATGTTGAGCGCGGAAAGACCCGAAGGGCGTGTGCGAGAGAGGATCACATCATGAGCGGCCACGCGCAGGCGGACGGCGTCACCTTTTGCACGCTCTAGTCGAGGCAGGAAAAGCGGATTGCCCCCGGCATCAAGTTCGGTGAGCCCGTCGTCGTGGTGTCGCGCGACCGTCGCATTCAGCAGTGAACCCATGGCACGGACGCTGTCGCCCAGACCGTCGGGATCGCTCAGGACATTGCTGACCGTGCCAGACCGAACCACGTGGCCGTTCTCCATCACCACCACATGGGAGGCCAGCCGCGCCAGTTCGGTCACCGAATGCGTGACATAAAGGATAGGCGTGTCCACTTCTGCCGCGAGACGTTCGAAATAGGGCAAAATTTCCGATTTGCGCGCCTCATCGAGGGAGGCAAGCGGTTCATCGGCGAGGATCAGGCCCGGACGCGAGAGCAGCGCGCGACCAATGGCAACGCGCTGTGTTTCCCCGCCCGAGAGGGTGGCGGGACGGCGTTTAAGCAGATGGCCGAGGCCAAGCATCTCGACAATGCGGTCTTGGGATGGGCTATCGCCTTTGGGTGCAAAACGCGCCCCGTAATTCAGGTTTTTCTGAACGGTGAGATGAGGGAAAAGCCGGGCATCCTGAAAAATGAATCCGATGCGCCGCTTGTGGGGCGGCAAGTCGGTCAGCTGGTCCTCATTCAGAGTGATCTTCGCGCGGTCCGGTTTGATAAGCCCGGCCACGGCGCGCATCACACTCGTCTTGCCGGAACCGGAAGGGCCGAAAAGAACGGTCACGCCGGGCGGTGCCTCGAAAGAAACATCTAGGTCAAAATCGGGATAGCTGTGGCTGAGTTCGACCGTGAGTGTCATGACCCACCCACCCTTCTGGCCACGCGGCGGGCCAGCCATTCAGACAGAATCAATGCGCCCATGGCGATGAAGATGGCGACGATGACCAAGCGGACAGCAGCACTTTCACCGCCCGGCACTTGCAGGAAGGCGTAGACGGCGGAGGGCAGGGTCTGGGTCTGGCCGGGGATGTTAGCGACGAAAGTGATGGTCGCGCCAAACTCGCCCATGGCTTTGGCGAAGGCCAGGATGCTGCCTGCCAGGATGCCGGGCAGTATCAGCGGTAAGGTTATCGTCATGAACACCCATATGCGGGATGCGCCCAGGGTGGCGGCGGCTTCTTCCAGCCCCGGATCCACCGCCTCGATCGAAAGCCGGATCGCGCGGACCATGAGGGGGAAGGCCATCACCGATGCAGCAAGCGCAGCCCCGGTCCAGCGGAACGCCAGTGGCAGGCCAATGCTTTCCATAAACCCGCCCAATGCGGTGTTCGACCCAAACGCCAAAAGCAGAAGATACCCTGTCACCACAGGGGGCAGGACCAACGGCAGATGCACCAAGCCGTTGACGATCTGCTTGCCGGGAAACTGCCAGCGGGCCAGCGCATGGCCCGTGAAAATACCCAAGGGCAGGCTGAGCACCGTGGCCCAGATCGAGACCTTGAGCGACAGCGCCACGGCCTGCCATTCTGCGGGACCAAGCCAATCGGTCATTGCGCGCCCTTCGGCAGGACAAACCCGTAACGCATGAAGATGTCGGCGGCTGCGGGGCTTTGGATGTGGCTCCACAGCTCGCGAGTGGCTTCATGATCCGATCCGGCGACAATCGCGATTGGGTAAACGATGGTGTCATGGCCTGAGGCGTCAAAGCGATGGATCACTTGCACGCGCGGTTCCGCGACCACGTCAGAGGCATAAACGATCCCAAAAGGCACCTCACCCAGCGCCACCAGACGCAGGGCGGCCCGCACATTGTCAGTCTGCACAACCTGGGGGGCCAGCGTTTGCCAGATGCCGAGTGAGGTCAGCGCCTGTTTGGCATAAATGCCTGCCGGGACGGCCTCAACCAATGCCGTCGCGACCCGGTCAGGGCCGATGATGTCTTCCACCGGCCGGTCCGCCTGCATGATGAACATCATGTCAGATGACGCCACGAGCACCAATTCATTGCCCAAAAGATCGCGGCGGGTCTGCAGCTGCAACTGGTCCTTGACCGCAAGGTGGTCCATCCATGCGCTGTTGGCCAGAATGACGATATCGGCAGGCGCACCTTGTTCGATCTGGCGGGCAAGCGTTGAGGATGCAGCATAGGAAATCGTGGTCTGCGTTCCTTCTGTCACTTCATCGAGCGCGGTCTTCAAAGAAGCGGCGGCGAAAATGGTCACGTCTTCTGCTTGAGCCGGCAAAGCGAAGGTCCAAAACCAGATCAGGGATATGAAACGAATTCGCAGCATGTCGGGCTTGAGTATTAAGACCCACGCGCCGGGCGCAAGGGCTGATCGCATTCCGTGAAAATCTTCGCTTCAGTCCGTCGTGCGAAGCGGGCTGCGCTGCACCATCCAAACCACCAAAAGCGGGATACCGACAGTCAGAACCGCCACGGTGATCAACAAAACGCCCAACTCAGCATAGTTGGCGGCGGTCTCTATCGCGCTTGTCTGGGCATCGCGCACCTCCCGCGTCACAGTGAAGATCTGGTTCAGATACTTCGTGCCCAGATTGGCGGCCGAAATGGCCAGATTTGTAAAGGATGCCATCACCGCAAAAAACGTGGCCTTCAAAGCTGCAGGCGCGTTGCGCGCAATCCACGCAAGCATGGGGATCATCGCGATCTGCGCCAGCGGGCTTTCCACAGCCGTATCCAGAACCGCGATGAACCGTGCATCCACGATCCCACCAGTCACCGATGCCGTCCATTGATGCACCCCGTAATAGAGCCCCAAGTTCGGCAGAGCGAGCACGCCGACTGCGAGCGACAGCACCACGACCACGTAAACAATCGACCGCTCTGCCAAGAGCGGTCGCAAAAACAGCATAGCGGTCAATGTGATCACCGCCGTAAGCAGCGATAGAATCGATAGAAACTGTTGATCAAACCCAAGCACATCGATGCTGAACCATGTGAGCCCTTCGCCCGGCAAAGGCGTTGCGCGAAAGGCAAAAATGATCGCCGCTGTGCCCATCAACATGCGCGCCTGTGCCCGCGGCAGTGCCTGCATCAACTGGCGCATGAGCAGCAGTACAATCGCCATGCAGCCCGTGAAAATGATCTCCTGCCCGAACGGCACCTGGCCCAGCCCGATGATCAGTGTCAGCGCCGCAAAAGCCCCACCACCGATGAAGTACCACGGGTTTACTTGCGTCTTTTGCTGCCTGGCCTCAGTGGCGTCAAACGCAGCCTCCGCGCTCAACCCCGACTGTATCAACCGCCGGCGAAGCGCGCGCTTCTGCAACCCGCCGAGCACCACGCCGGAGACGGAAATGACCGGGATCACCAGCGCGACTAGGTAAATTGACGCGTAAATCTCCGCTTTTTCCGGCTGGGGCAGCTCCTCAATGCCGGAAAACATTACGATGTTGAGAAGTGCGACCGCCAGCGTACCGGTTACGAGCGCAAAGCGCCCTAACATCTGCATGGTAACATGCATGGCCTTTTCCCGCGCCTCGGGAATGCGCTGGCCGTCTGCATCCACTTTAGGGACAGCTTCAACCGACATTGCATCGGCCACCGCATCCTGAATGACCAAACCGCAGGGTGCGATGATTGTGCTGGCCACATACCAATTGGCCAGCGGCATCACGGTCTGCATCATAGAAGGCGCGGACAGCACAAAATACATGATCGCCACGCTCAATGCGACAAGCGCCGCACCCAGCCACACCAGCAACCATTTCCAACGCCAGATAATATCCACCAGATGCCCCAATGGCATCTTGAGCGCCCAGGGAATGCCCGCCCAGAACGCGAGCCCGGCCAGATAGGCAGGCGACAGATCCAGGTATTCCTTGACGAAAAATGTGCCGACAATAACCGTCAGGCCGGTGAACCCGAACGCAAAATAGACCATAAGAGGCGGCAGGAAGGACCAACGCATCTGCCGAAACAGATCGACGACGATCGCATCAAACCATCGCTTTCGCATTGCGTGTTCCATGCCCTCTCCTCAGTGCCGATGATGTAGGCGCGCCACCCAAGGTGCTTCAAGAGGTCGGGCCTGACGTCTGCGCGAGCCGGGTCATTCCGCCCAGATATGCGCATCCACGCCCACGGCATCGGCGACATTGGCAAATCCTGCTTCTTCCAAGAGGCGATCCAGACCACGCGCAATCCGCGGTGCCAGTGATATCCCTTCATAGACCATCGCCGAGTAAAGCTGCACGGCACTTGCGCCCGCACGGATCTTGGTCATCGCACCTTCGGCAGAACTGACCCCGCCCACGCCAACAAGCGGTATCTGCCCTCTGGTTTCCACAGCCAGACGGGCCAGAACGCGGGTGGATTTCTGCATCAAAGGTTCGCCCGACAGCCCGCCTTTTTCATCACGATGTCGGCTTTGGAGCCCTTCGCGCGACAACGTCGTGTTCGTGGCAATGATCGCGTGAAGACCGGCGCGCAGCGCCACATCCGCAATCTCATTGATCTCCGTATCTGTCAGATCCGGCGCTATCTTGAGGAAGATTGGGATCGGCCGATCGAGGCCCGCACGCGCAGCCATCACTCCGTCCAGCAGTTTCGCCAACGCCTCCGCGCCCTGCAAATCGCGCAGCTTTTCGGTGTTTGGGCTCGACACATTCACGGTCGCGAAATCCAGATGCATGGCGCAGTGGCTCAGCACCGTCGCGAAATCCTCGGCTCGGTCGGCGCTGTCCTTATTTGCCCCCAGGTTGAGGCCAATGACCGCCGTTTTTGGGCGCTTGGAAAGCCGCTCCGACGCCGCGTCCATCCCGTCATTGTTGAACCCGAAACGGTTGATCACGGCATGATCCTCGGACAGGCGGAAAAGACGCGGGCGGGCGTTGCCCTCCTGCGGGCGCGGCGTGATGGCGCCCACCTCCAGAAATCCAAACCCCGCGCGCGACAGCGGGCCCAGCGCCTCTGCGTTTTTGTCAAACCCGGCGGCAAGGCCAACCGGATTGGGCAGCATCATCCCGGCCAACTGCGTTCGCAGCCGGGTAGACGTCACCGGCCCAGGAAGCGGCGCTAACCCGGAATTCAATGCCTTCAGCGCAAGCCCATGGGCCCGTTCGGGATCAAAGAACCGCAAGAGCGGCAGACCAGCCTGTTCCAGCCAACTCATCCGAAACTGGCCCCCGTTTCTGCAGGTTTGCAGCGCATGAGCCGCGATGTCTCGACCGCCGCCAGGCGATGGATCACGGCATCTGCATAGGCCGGGTCGCTGATCATCTCCAGAAACGCATGGGCTGTGGGGTAGCGGGCAACAAAAACATGATCCCAAGCCTCTCCCGCAGGGCCGATCAGCATGGCTTCAAATGCTCCGCGCCAAAGAATACTTGCGCCAATCCGCTCCACAATCGGGGCCGCACCAGCACCATAGCGGCGATAGGCCTCTGCTCCGCTCACCCCCTGCCCGGCCAGCGCGTGACCTTCGGGATAGGCAGCCGTATCCCTTAACTTCACGAGGTTCAGCATCTCGATGGGGTGATCCCGGTCCAAGCCTTTAAAGAGATTGAACTGCACCCGCGTGGGATCCACATGACCGATCAGGTCTTCAGGGAAACGGTGCCGCCCGGCGATAAGGGGCAAAGGCTCCACGCGCTCCAGGTCCTGCAGTGTCAACTCCCGAAAGAGATGCGGAAACTTCGCACCGCCTCGCGACACTTCCCATTTGAGCGCGTCACCCAACGCGTTCGCCTCCACGGCCAACAACATCAAGCCCTCAATGCCCGCAAAATGCAGCGCTGCGGTCTCTGCGGCCTGCTCCAGCGTTGAAAAGTGAATGAACCCATCGGCCAGATCAATGGGCGCGCCTTTGGTGACGCCCGCTTGCCGAAAAGCGCGCCATTCCTCCTGGCGAAAAATCTTCAGGATCAACATGTCATGCGTGATGCCCCGACGCCCCTGCATGGTCAAGCGGGAAGCAGGGATGACCGCGCGCAAAACGCGCACGCCCCGGATTGTGAATTCGAAACACTGCGTTGGCACGCGCGAAAGCGAGGCGCGCCCGCAAGAGAGCGAAGAGCGGCACCAAAATACACGCTCAGCATGCTCATAACCTTCGCGGTATAAACGCAGCTGATCTCACCGTACCCTCAGGCTCAGCGAAATTCACAACGTCCATGTCAGGTGTTGTCAGGCGTTCCATCGCGCGGCAGCCATGGCAATCCGCGCGCCAAACGCCCGCGCGGTGGTCAGATCATCCTCGTCCACCATCTGCGCCTTATCGCGCGAGGACATGGCCATCAGGCCCAGCCAACTGCCCTGGGAATTCACCGCGCCGCGATCCGGATGGACGGGCGCACCAATTTCTTTCTGTCCGACCCAGATCATCCCCATTTGTGCGGCGTAGACACACAGCCGCATGAGCGCTGAAAACTTATCACCCGACGGGTAGGTCGCGACGGTGAACCCCGCCGCTATCTTGTCGCCCCAGGTTTGATCCGGCCACCGGATCGACGCCTCTTCCAAAAACGCGTCATAGCGCGCCGCAGACGACCCCATGTAGGTGGGCGTGCCGAAGATGATCGCTTGGGCTGCATCCATCGCAGCCCAGTCATCATCTGTAACCTGTTCGACATCTATCAGGCGCGCGTCTGCGGTGCCTTCTGCGACGGCCTTTGCCAAAACTCGAGTATGTCCCGAGCCTGTATAGTAGGGAATGACAATCTTGGTGGGTCGGGTCATGGCACACCTCCAGTCTTGCTTGATCCATAGCGATTTGCCAAAACCGCGTAAACACGCGCAGATCAGGGGCGGTGATGAGCAAAGTCAAAGATCAGTATGAGGCCTTCCCCTATCCCGAACGCGACCCCAAGGATGAAAAGAAACGCCTGATCACCGGTTCGCCGTCGCTGCCGCAAGAGATCGATCACTTTCTTTTCGGCGGCGCGCGCGATTGGCGGCAGCCACTGCGCATTCTGGTGGCGGGCGGCGGCACCGGGGATGGATTGATCCAGTTGACTGCGTTGCTGACGCAATTCGGCAAACCCTATGAGGCGACTTACATCGACCTGTCCAAAGCCTCGCGCAAAATAGCAGAAGCAAGGGCGAACGTGCGAAGCCTGAAAAACATCCGCTTTGTCACCGGCAGCCTACTGAATGCGCCGGACTACGGACCCTTTGACTACATCGACTGCTGCGGTGTGCTCCATCACTTGCCGGACCCAGATGCGGGCTTTTCGGCACTGCGAGAGGCCGCAGCACCGAATGGCGGGTTGGGTTTCATGGTCTACGCGCCCTATGGCCGATCAGGCGTTTATCCGTTGCAAGAGGCGTTTGGCGCGCTGTACGGCTCGGCCACTCCAAAGGAGAAACTCAAGGCAGCCCAGCGACTTTTCGAAACACTGCCAGATGGGCATCCGTTCAAATCCAACCTCAATCTCAATGATCACAAAAACGGCCCAGCCGGGTTTTACGATCTGCTGCTTCATTCGCAGGATCGCGCTTATGACGTGACCGATCTGCTAAATACGCTGACGCGCACGGGCTGGAATTTTAGCGGCTTTACCGTGCCCGCGCTTTATGACCTTGCGCGCTGGACGACACCGCCCCAAGACATGAGCGAGGCTGAGGCTATGGCCACGGCAGAGCGCCTCATCGGCACGATCCGCACCCATACGGGCTATGCTTGCACGATGCAGACCCGCCCGGCCACTGGCCAGAACCGGGCGCTTGTGCCCCATCTCAAAGGCATTCAAGCCGCACCGTTGGCCAAGGCAGTGCAACAAGGTCAGAAAGCGAAAATCGGCTCTGACGGTCTGACAGGCGCGCTGGATCTGCCACCCGCTGCAGCGCGCCTGATTGCAGCCATTGACGGGCGGCGATCCCTAACCGATATCGCCGCTGCAACAGGCCAAGACCCGATCAGTTTTGGCGCCATGTGGTCGAAGATTGAGGCACAACTCGCCCCTTGGGGGATGCTGCTTTATTCATCGGTGTCGAGATAGGCCATGTGCGGTCGTTTTGCGGTCACTCTGCCCTCGGATGCCATGGCGCAACTTTTCGAAGCCCGGCCCGCCAACGACCTGCCTAATGTGCCAAACTTCAACATCTGCCCCACCAATTCAGTCCATGTCATCACGTCTCAAGGTGACGAACGGGCGCTGCAATCCTTTCGTTGGGGATTTCTGCCCCATTGGTACAAGGCAGCAAATGACGGGCCTTTGCTGATCAACGCGCGGGCTGAAACCATCGCTGAAAAACCTGCCTTTTCATCTGCAGCACGCAACCGCCGCTGCCTGATCCCAGCAACGGGGTTCTACGAATGGACAAAAGATCCTCAGGGCAACCGCCTGCCCTGGTATATCTCCCCCAGCAAGGGCGAGACGCTGGCCTTTGCAGGTGTCTGGCAGGTCTGGGACAAATCAGAAACGCCTTTGAACACCTGCGCCATCGTGACAACGAAGGCCAACAAAACCATGGGCACGATCCATCACCGCATGCCGGTCATCCTGCAAGCAAAGGACTGGCCATTATGGCTTGGCGAGGCCGGACACGGGGCCGCAACCTTGATGCACGCAGGTCCCGAAGATGCCCTGCAATTCTGGCGCGTGGATACAGCCGTGAATTCGAACCGTGCAAGCGGTGCTGGACTTACAGATCCAGTTGATCCCTGAGCCCAAGGGCGAAAAAATCTTTGAAAGATTTTTCCACATTTTTTTCAAAAAATGCCCGCCAACGTTGGCGTCAGAATTTTGGAAAAATTCTGTTTCCTCGCATCATCTCTTTCGCCTTGGCCCCGGTGTTTTGGAGTGGAACCCCGGCGGGCGTTTGGCGATCCATTGGATGAACTTGGCAAGCCGGGGATGGCGGCGCAAGGCCTCAACGGTGCAGTAATCCCTTGCCAGCTCGGCCTCGGTCAGCGTGGCGTGAATTTCATTGTGACAGATCTGGTGCAGTCGCACCACCGGGCCGCCTTTGCCGCCCTTCAGCTTGGGAATGAGATGGTGCAGGCTTTGCCGTGCATCCGGCGGGATGGGCCGGTCGCACAAGGGGCAGATGGGATCGTTTTCGCAGGTCAGGGCAACGCAGCCGCGCGTTTGTATCCGTCACGCGCGCGGGCGTGATGGAAATAGGCATCCACCTTCTCACCCGGCTCGGGAAAACCCGCAAGCTTTGCCCAGCCCAGGCAATGCACAAAAATGAAGTCCGGCACCGATATCTCCTCGCCCATCAGGAAAGGCCCGTCCAAAACGTCTTCCATCCGGGCGATGGATCGCGCGAATTCCCATTTCGCTGTCTCAACCACCTCTGACGCGCATTTGTCTTTCGGCAAAACATAACTGTGCTTGGACGCGGTCCAAAGCGCGCCTTCCACCTCATCAAGGATTGTCCCGGTCACAGCGTCCTGTCGGGCACGGCCTATGCTGCCGGCAGGCTGGGTGAACAGGCCCTGCGCGTCGGCAAGGTAGGTCAGGATGGCCGTGGAATCAGTGACCACGGATCCTTCGACGACAAGTGCAGGTATTTTGCCGGATGGATTGACCTCAAGGACGGATGGCGCATGGGGCGGGCTGGGATCATGATCATATTCCAAGCCAAGCTCTTCCAACATCCAAAGCGTGCGAAACGCGCGGGACTTCTTGCTTCCGATCAATTTCATGGCCAGACCATCCTGAAGGTGCTTGATGACCAGCATGCTGCCCGGTTGGATACACGTTGACAAGCAAGACCCGCCCGTAAGGGAGGGACGAGCGGTCCGTTTTCAGCCCCGTGGCATCATTGACAGCCGGATAAGCGTGCGTTCGAGCACTGCCATGGGCGGCGCGGTTTGCCCTGCAGATCGCAGCGCCAAGTCCGTGTCGGTGATCATGGTCAGCGCCTCTTCTAACCGCGCCGCACCCCAATTCTGCGCTTGTCGTTGCATCCGATCCCTGCGCGGGCCAAAGACCGGCGGACGTAAGCTGGCCATGCCTTTGGCGACACCACCGGGATCAGACGCGGCCGAGTAAAGCGCGCGAAAATGGCGCGATGCGGCCATGCAGAGGCCCACAGGCTGTACCCCTTGCGCGCGCAACCGCTTCATCACCGGACCCACTTCTCCAGGGCGGGCTTCGGCCACGATATGAAGGATATCATCAAGCTCAGCCTCTACAGACGCGGGCGCACAATTGGCGATGTCTTCGGGCTGCAAGGGCTCCGGGTCGCCCATCTTGTAAAGCGCGATCTTCTCAATGGTTTGACGAAAATCCCCGGGATCGAGCGCGCGGGAAAGCGCATTCAAGTCACGCATCGCATCGTTGCTAATCTCACCCAACCCGGCCGCCTTAAGTGCCGCTTCAATCTCCGCCCTTGATGGAGGGTCATCATAGATCGCCGCGACATAGGCCTGCCCATGACCTTCAAAAAGTTTGCGCAGTTTAGAGGTCGGCTTTAGCGCCCCCGCCGTCACGACGAGAACCGCATCACCCGGTTGCCATTCCCCAAGTGCTGCGGAGACCGCGTCGACCACGCCGTCATTGGCTTCTTCCAGAAAGGCCACGCGCTGGCCCGGAAAGAACCCTTGGGCTTTCATCGCGGCGTCCAGCATCGCGGGGTCCTTGCGCAGCTCCGCGCCCGAAAGCCGCGTGAGGCGCATCTCTTCTTCCCCTTTAGGACCCAGAAGCGCGGCAATCACCTCTTGCCGTCTGAGCGCCACGCGCATCGCGTCGGCACCGTAGATCAACAGCCCCGGGCGGCCCGGGTCAGGCTTGGCGAAGTAACTCGGTGCATCCCGTTGGGACAGCTTCATGCAGGCAACTTGGCCGCGTCCGCGGTCAAACGCGTGATGATCTGATCGGTAATAATCACCATGAGCCGCTCTTCCGCATCCTCGCGGGAGCTTTGGGCCGAAATCGTAGTGTCTTCGGCCGAATAGCTGGTGAATTGATCCACCGTACCGGAGGTCAGCACCCTGTCCGTCTCCAGATCGCGCAAAGCGTAAGTGACCGACCCGAGGATGTTGACCCGCGTGGTCACGGATGTGGACGTGACCGCGATCCCGCTTTCCGACATGGTCACCGAATACGACAGGCCGTAACGGGCCGGATTGGCCGCGCCCATGCGTTCTTCAAACCGCCGCACCAGCAGGTAATCCGCACGGTCATCCGGGTCATCCAGCGACACCGAGTTTTGCAGCCGTGTCGCTGCGCCACCGGGCGCGAAGGCTGGCGTGAAGCCACAACCCGCCGCGAGGGCCAGCGAAGACAGAAGAAAAAAGCGGCGATCAAATGACAACGTTCACGATCCGACCGGGGACAACGATGACTTTCTTAGGCGTGGCCCCGTCCAACGCCCTGATGACAGCATCCTCTGACAGAGCGATTTTTTCAACCTCTGCCTTGTCCATATCTTTGGGCACGCTGATTTCGGCACGGCGTTTGCCGTTGATCTGAATGGGCATGGTGATCTGATCGTCAACCAGCATTGCCTCATCGGCCACAGGCCAGGGCGCAGTTGTGACCAGACCGTCATGGCCCAGCATGGCCCAGAGTTCTTCGCTCAGATGGGGGGTCATCGGCGCCATCAGCTGCACCAAAGCAGCGGCAGACTGACGTTTCGCCGCGCTGCCCGCCTTGGAACGCGACAGCGTGTTGGAGAAGGCGTAGAGCTTGGCGATGGCGGCATTGAAACCGAAGCTTTCCACTCCGCCACTGACATCATGGATGGTCTTGTGCATTTCTTTGAGCAGCAACTCGTCCGCCTCTTGCGAGGCCGTCTCGTCGCTGCTCGCGATGTCGGAGACGATGCGGTGGACGCGGGTGAGGTGTTTGTGCGCGGCCTCTGCCCCTGCGGCCGTCCATTCCACATCGCGCTCGGGCGGGCTGTCGGAGAGGACGAACCAGCGCGCGGTGTCGGCACCAAACTGTTCAATGATATTAACCGGATCGACCACGTTGTTTTTCGACTTGGACATCTTGGCAGACGGGATCACCTTCACCCGCTCCCGGGTTTCTTTCACGATCACATCACCGCCCTTTTCTTCTACCTCTTCGGGGTAGTGATAGATGGGCCTGCCGCCTTCCGCTTTCCGCTCGGCGTTTTCATAGATCGCATGGGTCACCATGCCTTGGGTGAACAGCGCGTCGAACGGCTCCACCGCGCTTTGGGGAAGATGGCCGGTGATCTGCATCGCACGGGCGAAGAAACGAGAATAGAGCAGATGCAGGATCGCGTGTTCCACGCCACCGATGTACTGGTCTACATTCATCCAATACGCGGCCTCTGCGGCATCCGTAGGCGTTTCTGCCCGAGGCGCGGTGAAACGGACGAAGTACCAAGAACTGTCGACAAACGTGTCCATCGTGTCAGTTTCCCGCACGCCGCTTTCGCCGCATTTGGGGCATTCGCATTGCCGCCATGCATCGTGCCGATCCAACGGGTTGCCGGGCTGATCAAAGCTGACATTGTCGGGCAGACGGATTGGCAGGTTTTCTTTCTTTTCAGGCACCACGCCGCAGGTTTCGCAATGCACAACCGGGATTGGACAGCCCCAGTAACGCTGGCGGCTCAAACCCCAATCGCGCAGGCGGTACTTCACCTGTCCCGTGCCCAGGCCCTTTTCCTCGAACCAGTCGATGGTAGCGTCAATCGCTTCTTGGCTGGTGACATCCTTGATGCCCGCGAAATGGTCGATGAAGACCACGGGTTCGGACTTGGCAGGCACAAGGGCTTCATTGCCCACCTCGACCTCATCGCCAGGCAGGTAGAACGCATTGCGCGCCTCCAGACCGTATTTCCGCGCAAAATCGAGGTCGCGCTGATCATGCGCAGGGCAGCCGAAAACCGCGCCCGTGCCATAATCCATCAAAACGAAATTGCCGACCCAGACGGGCAGTTCCTTGTCGGCTTCCACGGGGTGCTTGACGGTGATACCCGTATCGATCCCCTTCTTCTCGGCCTTCTCCATTGCGGCCTCGGTCGTGTCCATCTTCCGTGTTTCAGCGATGAAAGCGGCGAGGTCTGCGTTATCCTCCGCTAAGGCTCGGCTGACTGGATGTTCGGGCGAAATCGCAAGGAAAGACGCGCCTCGCATCGTGTCGGGCCGGGTGGAATAACACACAATCGGCTCGCCCCCGTCTGTGCGATGGAACGGGATTTCAATGCCGCGCGACTTGCCAATCCAGTTTTCCTGCATCAGCCGCACCTTGGCAGGCCAGTCATCCAGACCGTCCAGAGCCTCCAACAAGTCTTCTGAAAAATCGGAAATCTTGAAGAACCACTGCGTCAGTTCGCGCTTTTCCACTTCCGCGCCAGATCGCCAGCCTTTGCCGTCGATGACCTGTTCATTGGCGAGCACCGTCATATCGACGGGGTCCCAGTTCACCACCGCGTTTTTGCGATAGATCAATCCAGCTTCGAGCATGTCGATGAACATGGCCTGCTGGTGGCGGTAGTATTCCGGGTGACAGGTCGCGATCTCACGGGACCAATCAAGCGAGAAACCCAGCGGCTTCATCTGGGATTTCATGTCTTTGATGTTTTGATAGGTCCATTCGCCGGGGTGAATGCCCTTGTCCATCGCCGCGTTTTCAGCGGCCAGGCCAAACGCATCCCAGCCCATTGGGTGCAAGACGTTATGACCAGTCGCCATTTTGTGCCGCGCAATAACATCGCCCAAGGTGTAATTCCGCACATGACCCATGTGAATGCGCCCAGATGGATAAGGAAACATCTCAAGGACATAGTATTTAGGTTTGTCCGACGCCCCCTCGGATTGGAACACCTTGGCCTTGTTCCAAACCTCTTGCCACTTCGCTTCAATTTCGCCCGCTGAATAGCGCGTCATGTCGTCTGTCATCCCGGTCCCGTCTCAGTTCAAGAAGTGATATGAAGCTTCGCGCGCGGGGTCCAGCAGGAAAGAGGGATTTGCGCGCTCTTGCCCTGCGGGGTGCGCTCGAATTACATGGGCGCGGGGCAAAAACACGGGCAAACATGAAAATCCTCTTCATTCATCAGAATTTCCCGGGGCAGTACAAGCACCTGTCACAGGTGCTGGCCGCACAAGGGCACGAATGCGTCGCCCTGACACTGCGGGTGAAAGAGGTCACGACCTGGAACGGCGTCAAACTGATCCCCTATGGGCTGGCCGACCGCAAAAGCCAGAACACCCACCCATGGGTGCTGGATTTCGACACAAAAGTGACCCGCGCACATGCTTGTTTTTCGGCGGCGCGAAACTTGAAGGAGCAGGGATTTTCGCCCGATCTGATACTCGCCCATCCCGGTTGGGGGGAGTCGATGTTCCTTAAAGACGTGTGGCCAGACGCCCGGATGGGGATCTATTGCGAGCTCTATCACCTGAGCGATTATCCCCATACCGGATTTGATCCTGAATTCGATCGCGGCGATCCGGAAGAATTCGCCCTGCGCATCCGGATGAAGAACCTGCACAATCATCTGCATTTCGACATCGCCGATGCCGGGATCAGCCCCACGGCTTTCCAGGCTGACACCTTTCCAGACGCGTTCCGCGATCGCATCACGCTGTGCCATGACGGGATCAACACGAAACTCAGCAGCCCCAATCCGGGCGTCACGCTGAACTTGCAAAAGCACGGAGCGCTGAGCCGCGATGATGAGATCATCACCTTCGTCAACCGCAATCTCGAACCCTATCGTGGCTATCATATCTTCATGCGGGCCCTGCCCCGGCTCTTGCGCGAACGACCCAACGCGACGGTCCTGATCGTCGGAGGCAACGACGTGAGCTACGGCGCGCGTCCCCCCAAGGGCCAAACATGGAAACAGATCTTCATTGATGAGGTGCGCGGTCAGATTTCAGATGATGATTGGGATCGTGTCCGGTTTCTCGACCGCATACCCCATGGGCAATTCACAAACTTGCTGCAAATCTCCCGCGTGCATGTCTACCTGACGTATCCCTTTGTCCTCAGTTGGAGCCTTCTGGAGGCGATGTCCTGCGGCGCGGCGATTGTGGCCAGCGACACCGAACCCGTCCGTGAAGTGATTCGAGACGGGGAGACCGGGGAATTGGTGGATTTCTTCGACATTGATGGGATTGTTGAACGGGTGAGCGCCCTTCTGGAAGACGAAGACCGGCGGATCACGCTTGGTCAAGCCGCACGCACGCAAATGGTTGAACATTACGATCTGCGTTCAATCTGCCTGCCGCGTCAGATGGATTGGGTGAAGAATCTAGCCCAACTCTAGCTGTTTGTACGCGGCGCCGCGTCCGTCACGCGTAGAGCGGGCCATCGCGCCATTCAACGTGATGGTCTGCGTCACGAATATCCCAGTCCGTTGTTGTGAAGCGGTCCGTATCCACATCCAACAAAAGCCAAGTCGCGAAGGCTGCGATGGTGTCAGGGGCTGAAAACTCACCCCTGTCTATATAACCCTGAAACGCGGCGCGCGCCGGGAAATCCGCGTCTGACTGCGCCAGAAACCCGCGGACAAGATCAGTATCGACCAAGCCTGGTTTGAACCCTGATACGGCAATGCCACGCCCGACCCATTCTTCTTGCAATGCTTTGCGCAAAGTCTCGGATGCGGCCTGCGCTATCGAATAGGCTGCACCCCCGACCCTGACGTTTCGGCCAGAATCCGACCCGACAAAAAGAACGCGACCATCTTCAAGATACGGGCTGCACTTTGTCGACAAGGCCCAACGTGCCGTCACATTCGTATCAAAAGACCGCTGCCAATCATCGGGGGACAGCGCGTCAAGTGTGCCCAATTGAAAGTACCCGGCCCCGTGAAATAGCCCGCGCGGCCCTTCTAAGCTGGCAAGTGACGCGACCAAAGCGGTCTGATCTTGCGGGCGGGTCACATCTGCCGGAAGTGCTTCGATGTTTGGGGAACAGCGCGCCACGGCCTGCAACCTGTCTGCCCTGCGGCCCGTGTCAAGCACGCGGCAATTGCGCCCTGCAAGCTCAAGCGCAAGGGCTGCGCCAATACCCGATCCACCCCCAGTGATGAGTATGGATTGAAGGGCCATAAGGTAAGTTCAAGCGCTCTGCGGCGGACGTGCGCCGAAAATGGCGCTTCCCACGCGCACATGCGTGGCCCCGAAAGCCACAGCCTTTTCGAAATCCCCGCTCATGCCCATGGACAGACCACTAAGCCCGTTGCGTTCGGCGATTTTGGCGAGAAGAGCGAAATGCAGCGCGGCCTCTTCCTCTGCTGGCGGGATGCACATCACGCCCTTGACGGGCAAATCCAGAGCGCGAGCCTGCGCGATGAAGGCATCTGCTTCACCGGGCCAGGTGCCGGCCTTCTGCTCTTCCTCGCCAGTATTGACCTGAATGAAAAGATCCGGGCAGTGGCCCAGTTCCTGCGCCAGCCGCGCCAGAGTGTTTGCCAATTTAGGCCGGTCAACAGAATGGATCGTCTGACAAAGCTCCATCGCTTGTCGCGCTTTGTTGGTTTGCAGAGGGCCAACCAGATGCAGATCAATGCCCTCAAACCGCTCCCGAAACCCGGGCCATTTGCCTGCGGCTTCCTGCACGCGGTTTTCACCGTAAACGCGGTGGCCTTCCTCGAGCACCGCCTCCACCCGTTCGTTGGGCTGCTTTTTGGAGATTGCGATAAGTTCAACACTGCCGAGGGGGCGACCAGCATCGGATGTGGCCTTTTGAAGGCGTTCGGATATGTCAGCCAAACCCATAGGCCCGCCCTTTCGCGTCGTAAATACCAATTGCCATTCAATGCCATAGGGGATGGCCGGTGTAAAATACCGCGCGCACTTTTCGTCGGCAGCGACCCGCCCGCAGGTGGCAATTACCGCGCCATTTGCCTTGCCCACGCGCGCGCGCTTGGATAGTAGGGACTACGGAAACAATAGCGGGCCGCTGCAGTTATGAAGTTCATATCCGTCAAAACCACCGTGCTTGCGGTCGCGTGCCTGACCGTTTTGGCGTCATGTTCGAGAGAACGGCAATTGCGCGAAGATGCCTTTACAGTCTCGACTGGTCGCGAATCCCAAAGCGCGGTGACGTCTGGAACAAGCCTGCTGGACATTTTCCGAGATGGCGGCACGAAGGTGAAGGTAAACCGGTTTCTTTGGACTGCATCGCTGGAAGTTTTGGACTTTCTGCCCGTGGAAAACGCCGACCCATTCACCGGCGTGATTTCAACCGGCTTTGGGCGTCCACCCGGCGGCGGACAAGTCTATCGCGCGACAATCCTGATCAGTGACCCTGCGCTGGACGCCCGCTCGCTGAACGTGGCTCTGCAAACACGTGGTGGCGCCGCCGTCAGCACAGCAACCCAGCGCGCGGTCGAAGATGCGATCCTGACCCGTGCGCGACAGCTGCGTGTGCAGGCCAAAGGCTTCTGACGTTTTAACGCGCTTACCGATTTTTCACTGAAGCGCCCGGAGATACATCCAGGTTTGAGTATTTTGGACAAGACAAAACATGCGGCGCGGCCCCAATATCTTCTTGGCAGAAATGCCTCCTAAGAGACGCCGCTAGCCTCACCAGAGGCTCAATCTAGATCAATTCGATGCCAGGACAGACCGGCCCATCGGCCCTTCGTGGCTTATGATCCCAGCATAGCGCGGGTTGGCCATGATCTGATGCAGATCCACTTCCTGCCCGTCAAGATAGGCAGTGCGGCTCACCAGACGGATGCCGTGGCTGTAATCGGCATAGCCTGCCCCGTGCACGGTGCTGAGTGGCTGGATTGGCGTGCCGTTGCGACGGTGCCAGCCGTAGATCGCAACCCGCCCACGATTGCTAGCCAGTCGTGTGGTCAGAACCACGTCCTTCTTGTGCCCAGAGATCAGATTGCCATGGGTGCCGCCCGCACTGCGGCGTTGCGCCTCGACAGTCGCATTGTGGCGCATGAAATAGGAGGTGGAGGTCATTTGAGGACCCGGTGTCATGGGGCTAGGCGTTAAACGCACCGACGCCTGACGGTATATCGCATCCACCATGCGCGGGGTGGGCAGAACCATATTAAAGGATTTGGCCACGCGGCTCGCCCCACTCAGGCCCAGCGGCACACGCACGAAATCGCGATCACTGCCCAGCGCCAGGTAATCAGGTGTCACGCATAAGGTGATGTTGGCCTGCCGCCCGTCCGACGTGGTTCCGCGCAGCGTGACGGGCACAAGATTGCGCTGGAAACTTGGAATGTTGCCGCGCAGCAGTTCGGCCACAACCATCCGGTCGCGTTGTGTCCCGTCTATATCTTTGGCCGAGGCCAAAACCGAACTTGCACCGGCCGCAGCACCCTTCCGTCTCGGCATGCCACGCGCCAAACGTTTGGGACAGCGGGCAGACGGTGTGGCAATGCGCGGGGTTTCGGGCACAATTTCCGGTGCCGCATCCAGCTCTGGGTCTTCAAAATTCTGCGGCACGAAGAGGCTTGCAAGACGCACGGCATCATCGGTGGCCGATCGACGGGCCAGGTCAGCGGGCCGCAAGCGCGGACGCGTTGAAACGCCAAGCCCCTCGGCCACTGCCTCGCTTTGCGCTTCTGGATCGACCCCATCTTCCGCCACCTCTGGCGCCGACAAACCGGGCCGTTCCGGCGGCCTGACAGAAGGAGATCCCAGGAAAATCCGCGATAGCGGCGATAACAGTCCCTCATCCAGCGCCGTATTTGTGGGATCAAGACGCGCCATACGCGGCGCTTCAAGCAGGGCAAGCTCATTGCGCTCAAGCGCTGTTAGCTGCGGCGCATTCCCAACCGATGGCAGGGGCATCGTGTCTGTCACGTCAGTACTGGCCACTGGCACACTAAACAATGTGTCGCGCAGCGCATAGGCACCGCCCGCAACGGTCGTCATGCCGAAGAGGTAAATCCCAATGATCACCGCGCCCTGATTTCCCATCAGGCGTGTTTTCAGACTATGCTTTGACATGCGTGTCAGGCGTGAGCCCCTCTTCTTGCCTGTCGTTTCCCACCCACTCGCAGGTTTGTCCTGCTTGGAACCGGCTATCTAGACCTCAATGGTTAAACCGGCAATAACCACAATTTCGTTGCGCGATATGTTGCCACCATAGACCGCGAAACGCTCGCTGTTGAGTCTTTCCTGTCAGGCACGCAATATTCCACCGATAACGGCGCAATTGTTTACGATGGCGCGACAGACTATCAGGAAAACGAGCAGTGGATTTTTGCTTTGAGGACTGGCAGTTTGTGCCAAACACAGTGGGTATTGAGGCCGCGTGCGGCACGAGCTTGGGGAAAAGGATTTTAAGATGGATCACAGGCTGAAGGCAATGATGTGCGGTGCGGGTTTTGCCGCAGTGATGACACTGGCGCAAGGCGCGTCTGCGCAGATGCCGGGCGCATTGGACGAGTGCCTCACGCTTGCCGGTGAACCCACGGCGGAGGCACCAGTCAGCCGCGATGCGGGATCTGCCACCTTTTCCGCGCTGGCCAAGGCGCGACCCCATTGCGAGGCGGCTTTGATCGGGCCGGAACAAGACGCCCGCGTGCTTTTCCACATGGCTGTGATCATGCAGCGGGAAGGCTTTCATACCTATGCTTTGCGGGCGTTCAACATGGCCGCCTCCAACGGCGTGACGGCGGGCTTTACCAAGGTGGGCGACTATTACAACTTTGGCATTGGCGGCATTCGGGAAAACCACCGGCGCGCCGTGGAGAACTACATGAAGGCTGCAGAGGCAGGGGATCTGCCCGCCAAAGCCACGCTGGCCATCATGCATCAGATCGGGCGCGGCGTGCCGCAGGATTTCGACACAATGTTTGCGCTCTTAGAAGAGACGGCAGACGCAGGCTACCACTTTTCTCAACTGCGGCTGGCGGAGCTTTACATGAGCCCCGACGCTGTATCCCCAAGACTGGCGCAAAAACTGGATCTGCCGGACCCGGTAAAAGCGACGGAATTCTATGAGTTGGCAGCGGCACAGGGCAATTCAACTGCGCAAGCGGAGTTGGACAAATTTGCCGATGGTGAGGGTCTTTTTGACGACCCAGCAGTGCGCCTCAAGCTTATCAATCGCGGGGTGGAACGGGGCGAAGCCTCTGCGATCAACACGCTGGGCTTTATGCATGAACGGGGCGACGGGGTTGAATACGATCCAAAACGCGCCGCAGGCCTTTATATTCAGGCGCTGGAGGCAGGTCTGCCGGTGCAAGAGATCCGGGGGTTGGTCGATGGGCGTTTCACGCGATGGGACAGGGAGACCGCGCTGGAATTTCAGGTGATCTTGCAAAACCGCGGGCTCTATCTGGGCTTCTTGGATGCCGTTGTCGGGCCGGGCACCATGGCCGCGGCAGCCCAAGTGGCGCAGCAGGTTCAAGAAACACAGGCTGAATGATCCCGTTCAGAACGGCAAAAGGCGCTAGATTGGTGTCAGGTTGAGCTACCTGCGGCGATCTCGCCGGGCGCTCATGGGCTGGAATGCAACACCGACGTGGGCCTCGCAATAGGGTTTGCCAGACTGAACAGGCAGGCCGCAGAACCAGAAATCGTCAGTGGCCGGATCGCCAACGGGCCATTTGCAGGTTCGTTCAGTCAGTTCCATCAGGCTCAGCTTCTTGGCCTTCTTTTCCACCTCATTAACCTTGGCCAAAGCCGCAGGGTCGATCTCATTCGTTGATGGTTGAGGAGGCAGTGGCTGACCGGCGGGAATGATCGCCTTTACCCGGCTCACCGGTGCCGCCGCAGGTGCTTCGGGCGCGGCTTCCTTGGCGACCTGTTTGGGGGCGACCTTAGGCGCCGCTTTGGCCTTGGGTGCCGCTTTGGCCTTAGCTTTGGCCCCGCCATCCGAGGACGTGCCACCACCGCCATTGCGATTGCTGAGACCCAAACGGTGCACCTTGCCGATCACGGCATTGCGCGTCACGCCGCCCAATTCCTTCGCAATCTGGCTGGCCGATTGACCTTCGCCCCACATTTTTTTCAGCTTTTCAACGCGCTCGTCGCTCCAGGACATTTCCTACCTCATGAGGCTTGGCGCTGGCTCACCGTCGACTAGCGCCTCAGTTTATCTTGTTAGTCCCCTATTTTAGTCGCTGGGACGTCAGTTACAAGACGCGACGCAAGACATTGAATTGCAATAGTGTTGAAAGAACCCTAACGCTTGCGATCACGGCGGGTGCTCATAGGCTGATAAGCCACCCCAACACAGGGTTCACAATAGGGTTTTCCGGGCTGCACGGGCAATCCACAAAACCAAAAATCATCCGTAGCCGGATCGCCAATGGGCCATTTACACGTTTTCTCGGTCAGTTCCATCAGGCTGAGCTTGAGTGCTTTTTTCTCGATGTCGTGGAACTTGGCCATCGCCTCTGGATCGATTTCGTGGGCCGAGGGTTGCGGGGGTAAAGGCTGACTGGCCGGAACGATGGATTTCGCACGGCTCACAGGTTCGGGCCCTTGCGGCGAGGATGCAGGTTGAGCCGATGCAGAGGCTGTTTTCGCAGCCGCTTTGCGAGGTTGCTGCGCTTTCGGGGCGGACTTGGCCTTCGCTTTAGGCCCTTGATCGGAGCTGGCCGCGCCACCGGACCGATTGCTTAGGCCCAAACGGTGCACTTTTCCGATCACGGCATTGCGGGTCACGCCGCCCAGTTCCTTGGCGATCTGACTGGCCGATTGGCCTTCGACCCACATTTTTTTCAGCTTTTCAACGCGCTCTTCGGTCCATGACATGGCCGGTCTCCTTGGATGAGGCGCGGCTATATGGCATGCGCGGATTGGGTTTTGATTTTCCACGGATCATACTAGTGGATAGGCAGCGCATGACAAGACGCACCCTGTGCAGATCAGAGATTTCGAATGTCCCACTACACAACGCCCAAAGCCTTCCAACAGGGCACACGCCGGTTCGGACATGTGAATTGGCTCGGGCTCTGGACGCTGTGCCTGCGGGAGATACAGCGATTTCTATCCGTTTGGACACAGACACTGCTTGCCCCTCTGGTGACAGCGGCACTCTTTATCCTGATTTTCTCCATCGCCATCGGGACGCGACGGGGGGGTGTGATGGGGGTGGATTTCACCACCTTCATTGCGCCGGGCATCTTGATGATGACGGTCATTCAAAACTGTTTTGCCAACACATCCTCTTCCATCATCGTAGCCAAAGTGCAGGGCAATATTGTGGACACGCTTATGCCGCCGCTCAGCGCGGCAGAACTGGTCACCGGCTATCTTGCAGGCGCCGTTGCGCGCGGGGTTTGCGTGGCGGTGACCATCGCGTTAGGGCTTTGGCTGGCCTTGGGACTGGTGCCTGCTCATCCGCTGATCGCGCTCGGTTTCGTGGTGCTGGGAGCTACGTTGATGGGGGGATTGGGGCTATTGGCCGGGATCTATGCCAACAAGTTCGACCAGACTGCCGCGATCACCAATTTCATCGTCACCCCGCTCGCCTTCCTATCGGGCACGTTCTATTCGGTGGAGGCACTGCCACCTGTGCTTTACAATATCACCCATTGGAACCCCATCTTCTATCTGATCGACGGCGCGCGCTTTGGGATGATTGGCGTGTCAGACAGCGCGCCGGGTCTTGGGTTTGTGATAGGTCTCGGCACCTTGTCGGTCATTGTCGGGCTGGCGTGGTTGATGTTCTCCAAAGGTTACCGTTTGAAGCCCTGAGACCAACGAATTTTCGGCGAAAATTCGCGGCGCGCGCGCCGTTGCAACCCGGGCCAGCCCTGCTATAGCTTCGCGCAGCAAACCAGCCAGCAGCGCCATGACCCGCACGATCCTCTTTCTTCTGTTTTCCTTTGCAGGCCTCGGTGTTCTGCTGTGGCTTGGCATGTGGCAGATGCAGCGACTGACCTGGAAAGAGGGCATTCTGGCCGAAATCGAGGCCCGCATCGCCGCGCCGCCAGTGCCCCTGCCGGACGTGGTCGACGCGGAAGCCGACAAATACCTGCCCATTGAAATGACAGGCCAGTTCGGCGCGGGCGTTCTGCGCGTTCTGGTCAGCCAGAAACTGGTCGGTGCGGGCTATCGTCTGATCACCCCCTTTGAGGCAGGCGACCGGACTGTTTTGGTTGATCGCGGTTTCATCGCCGTGGCAGCAACACTGACCCCTGCCCCCGCCGGTCAGGTTACCGTCACCGGCAATCTGCACTGGCCCGATGATCGCAACAGCTCGACCCCGGACAACGACGTGGATGGTAACACGTGGTTTGCCCGTGACATCGCCCAGATGGCAGACCTGCTTGGGACCGAACCGTTGCTCATCGTCGCGCGTGATTTGTCGCAACCGGACGGCGCAGTGACGCCCTTGCCCGTAGACACATCCGCCATTCCAAACGATCACCTGCAATACGCCGTCACTTGGTTCGGATTGGCCGCAATCTGGACGGCGATGATGGGATATTTCCTCTACCGCTTGCGCAAGCCCGCCGAAGGAGCCGCATGATGCATTACATCTCCACCCGAGGTCAGGCACCCGTACTGACGTTTGAGCAAGCGATGCTGACCGGACTGGCGCGCGATGGCGGGCTCTACCTGCCCGAGGCCATCCCCACGCTGAGCCATGCCGAGATTGCGGAGTTGGCGGGCCAGCCTTACGAAGACGTGGCCTTCCGCATCATGCGCCCTTTCATCGGCGACGCATTCAGCGACGACGAATTCCGTGGCATCATTGAACGTGCCTATGCAGGCTTTGCCCACGCCGCCCGGGCACCCTTGGTCGAACTGGCGCCGGGCCATCACCTGTTGGAGCTGTTCCACGGGCCCACGCTGGCCTTCAAAGACTTCGCCATGCAGCTGATCGGGCAAATGTTTGAATTCTCTCTGAAGCGCTCTGATGGTCGCGTGTGCATCGTGGGCGCCACGTCTGGTGATACAGGCTCTGCGGCCATTGAGGCCTTCCGCGGGTTGGAGGCCGTTGACGTCTTCATCCTGTACCCGCACGGCCGCGTGTCCGAAGTGCAGCGACGCCAAATGTCGACCCCCACAGAAGACAATGTTCACGCTCTTGCCCTGACCGGTCACTTTGACGATTGCCAAGCGCGCGTGAAGGACATGTTCAACGATTTCGACTTCCGCGACGGCGTGGGCCTTGCAGGTGTCAATTCGATCAACTGGGCGCGTGTTTTGGCCCAAGTCGTCTATTTCTTCACCGCAGCGGTGTCTGTGGGTGCTCCGCACCGATCAGTGAGTTTTACAGTTCCAACAGGAAATTTTGGGGATATTTTTGCCGGTTACATCGCAAAACGAATGGGCCTGCCTGTGGATAGACTGGTGGTCGCGACCAACCAGAACGATATCCTGCACCGCTGTCTTCAGCACGGCGATTACGTGCCCGACGGAGTGATCGCTTCAATCAGCCCGTCCATGGACATTCAGGTCAGCTCGAATTTCGAACGCGCGCTTTTCTATGCTTATAATCAGGACGGCGCGGCGGTCAGCCAGTTGATGGATGAACTGAAAGGGGGCGGCTTCCACGTGTCCCAAGGCGCCAAGGAAGTGCTGCGAGAAGCCTTTGACAGCGGCCGGTGTTCTGAAGAAGAAACGAGCGCCGCGATCACGCGACTGATGGCCACCACAAGCGAATTGCTCTGCCCCCATTCCGCCATCGGCGTCCATGTGGCGGAGCACCATCTTGACCCGGCGACCCCCATGATCACGCTCGCCACAGCCCATCCCGCCAAATTTCCGGCGGCGGTAGAAGAGGCAACTGGCATTCATCCCCCCTTGCCCTCCCACATGGCCGACCTGTATGAGCGGTCGGAACGCGTGACCCGCGTCGAAAACGACCTGGGCGCGATTGAGGGGATCATAAGGGAACGGACCGGGCATTGACCGTCAAGCTCACCACTCTTGATAACGGCTTTCGCGTCGTATCGGAACCGATGCCGGGTCTGCAATCTGCGGCAATCGGCGTATGGGTTCTGGCTGGCGCGCGCCATGAAGCAGCGCAGCAAAACGGGATCGCACATTTTCTCGAACATATGGCCTTCAAAGGCACGACGACACGGTCGGCCCTCGACATAGCTGAAGCCATTGAAGATGTAGGCGGTTACATCAACGCCTATACCTCGCGCGAAGTGACCGCCTATTATGCTCGCGTACTCGGCGAACATGTGTCACTTGCCCTAGACGTCGTGGCGGACATCCTGCGCCGCCCAGTTTTTGACCCCCGTGAGATCGAAATTGAACGCGGTGTGATCCTGCAGGAAATAGGTCAGTCGCTCGACACCCCCGACGATATCATCTTCGATTGGTTGCAGGAAAAGGCATATCCTGATCACCCGCTGGGCCGCGCGATCCTGGGTGATGAGTTCCGAGTGCAGGGTTTTTCGCGCGAGGATCTGACAGGATTTGTGAGCCAACACTATCGCCCCGGGCAAATGATCCTTTCCGCGTCTGGCGCGGTCGATCACGACGAATTGGTCAAGGCGGCAGAAACGCTCTTTGGCGACATGCAGGGCGCACCGGACACCAACGCCACCTCAGCCCAGTTCGCCGGCGGTGAGAGCCGCAATATTAAATCCCTCGAGCAGGCCCACTTCGCGCTCGCCTTTGAAAGCCCAGATTACTGCGACCCGCGTGTCTATGCGGCACAAATCTATGCCTCGGCTCTGGGTGGATCCATGTCGTCCCGCCTGTTTCAAGAAGTGCGCGAAAAGCGCGGGCTCTGCTACACGATTTACGCCAGCGCGGGTGCGTATTCCGACACGGGCATGATGACAATATATGCGGGTACTTCGGGTGACCAGGTGCCGGAACTGGCCCAGATCACCATCGATGAAATGAAACGCGCAGCAGAGGACCTGTCTGAGGCCGAACTCGACCGCGCCCGCGCGCAGATGAAAGCGGGGCTTTTGATGGGTCTTGAAAGTCCTTCGAACCGCGCTGAGCGGCTGGCCCGAATGATCCAAATCTGGGGCCGCGTCCCAGAGCTGTCTGAGGTCGTGGATCGCATCGACGCCGTGGCGCTTTCGGACGTGCGCGCCATCGCGGAAACCACCATCGCGCAGGCCCCGGCCGCCATGGCGCTCTACGGACCGGTGGAAACCGCGCCAACCCTCGAGGCGCTGCAGGACAGGCGCGCGGCGTGATGATCCTGCCCGGCCGGAAAGTCCGGATCGAAACGGAGCGCATGACCCTGCGCCAACCGATCCTGACGGATTTCCGAAGCTGGTCCACACTGCGCCGAGGCTCGGCCGATTTTCTCACACCGTGGGAACCGCAATGGGCCACTGATCACCTGTCTCGCAAAGGCTTCACAAACCGCGTCTACTGGGCGCAGCGCTGCATCAAAAACGGCTCCGCCTTGCCGCTCTTCCTCCTGCGACGCGAAGATGATAGGCTCTTGGGGGCTATAACGCTCGACAATGTCCGCCGTGGCCCGGCACAAGCAGGCACTTTGGGCTACTGGATCGGCTCACCCTATGCGCGTCAAGGATATATGCGGGAAGCCATCACCGGGCTTGTGCATCACGCTTTCGAACGGCTGGATCTTTCGCGGATAGAGGCTGCGTGTCTGCCCGAAAACGATGCCTCCCGCAGACTTTTGGAAAAATGCGGTTTCAAATATGAAGGCGTGGCGCAAAGCTATCTGCAAATCAACGGCCGATGGCGCACCCATGTCCTCTACGCCGCCCTGCGATTTGACCGTCGAGGCAAAGCCGAGACCGCTTGACCGCGCCGAAGGTGCGCCCCCACCCCGCGGCGTAAGCCGCGCTACCACCAGCCAAAGCCAAGGCAGCCCGCAAGGGCTGACGAGGCGCGCCACCGGGCTATGTCCTCGACAAAGGAGACCGCCCGATGCTCAGACACCTCCTCGCCTTCCTCTTCCTGGCCACCACCGCCACCACGCCGACAATGGCACAAGAGGAACGTCAGCCCAGCCATTGCCTCTCGCTCGCTGAGGCGCCCGGAATTAGCTACCTGCACAACGCTGCCTTCACAGATCCCGTGCCGGACGGCCGCGTGCGCATCCAATACATTCACCACGCGTCTTTCCTGATCCAAACCCCGGGCGGGCTCTCAGCGGTCACGGATTTCACAGGCTTTGTCGGCAATGTCGATTTCATCCCCGACATCGTCACGATGAACCACGCCCATTCCACCCATTGGACGGCCTTTCCAGACCCGGCCATCCCCCATGTCCTGCGCGGCTGGGGCGAAGAGTTTGGCACAGGCATCACCCACCGGCTGGACTTGGGGGAAATGCTGGTTCGCAACGTGTCCACCGATATCCGCTCCGCCTTCAGCGGCTCTGAACCACTCGGCAATTCGATCTTCGTTTTTGAGGTAGCGGGCCTCTGCGTTGGCCATCTTGGGCATCTCCACCACGAACCCAACGCGGAACAATACGCAGCCCTTGGACGGGTCGACGTGGTCATGGCTGCCGTTGATGGAGGGCTGACACTCGATCTGCCCACCATGCTGCGCGTGATGGAGAGACTGCGTTCCTCCATCGTTATCCCGATGCATTGGTTCTCTGAAATCTCGCTCAGCGATTTTCTGGCTGGGATGGAAGACGGCTTTGACGTTGTCGTGACGGATAGCTCTTCCATCACGCTGAGCCAGGACAGCCTGCCCGGGCGACCCACGGTTATGGTCCTGCGCCCCGAATTCCTACGCGACGATCTGGACTAATGCGCATGGGCTCTTCGATGTGATCACATCCCTTTCAATTGGGCCCAAAACCCCCACAAAACCCTTGAAAATCCGCACAAAACCCATCATGTAACGGGCGTCCCGAAATCCGGGGCGTCAACAAAGGAGAGACCATGGCCAAGGAAGATACGCTCGAATTTCCCGGTGTCGTCAAGGAACTCCTGCCAAATGCGACATTTCGGGTCGAGCTTGAAAACGGCCATGAGATCATCGCGCATACGGCAGGCAAAATGCGCAAGAACCGGATCCGGGTTCTGGCAGGCGATAAGGTTCAGGTGGAAATGACCCCCTATGACCTGACCAAAGGACGGATCAATTACCGCTTCAAATAGCGCAGGCGCCCGGGCCTGTTCGCCTCAGTGCATGCCGCCATGCGCCTGATCCTCGCCTCTGCCAGTCCCCGGCGGCTGGAGCTGTTGGGCCAAATGGGTGTCACCCCTGACACAGTGGAACCCGCGGACGTGGACGAAACGCCATTGCCTGCAGAAACACCCCGCGCCTACTGCACCCGTGTGACGCTCACCAAAGTGCAGGCCCATAAGTCAGCTTCAGGTGATTTGGTCCTGGCCGCTGACACCACCGTGGCTCTGGGACGGCGGATCTTGGGCAAACCTGAAACCCAAGAGAAGGCCCGCCACTTTCTCTCCCTGCTGTCGGGTCGCCGCCACAAGGTGATCACGGCCATCGCGTTGCGCAAAGACGCGCAAATCTGGCAACGTGATGTGGTCACGACTGTACGCATGAAGCGCCTTTCCGATAAAGAGATTGACGGCTATTTGGCGACAAATGACTGGCAAGGCAAAGCCGGCGGGTACGCCATTCAAGGTCCCGCAGGCGCATTCATCCCCTGGATCCAAGGCTCCTACAGCGCGGTCATGGGCCTGCCATTGGCGGAAACAACCACCCTGCTGACGACCGCAGGTTACCCCATTTGGAAAGGCTTATCATGAAAGGCACAACCATCTGCCTTGATACCCTGAACGGCGTCGAAGCAGCTGCGCTCATTGAGGACGGCCAACTGACCGACCTTCTGATTGACAGCGACCTGCCCCGTCCCGGCACCATCTACCGTGCCACGGCCGATCGGCCCGTGAAGGGTCAGGGCGGCATGTTCGTCAAAACCCCGGATGGGGCCGGGTTTCTGCGCCAGGTCAAAGGCCTTTCCCCCGGTCAAACCATCCTGGTTCAAGTGACTGGCTTTTCCGAGCCCGGCAAGGCGATCCCCGTCACCGCCAAACTGCTGTTCAAAAGTCGCTACGCCATTGTCACGCCCGGCGCGCCAGGCCTGAATGTCAGCCGGTCCATTAAGGATGACGATGAACGCGACCGACTGCTGGAAGTGGCCCATGAGGTGATGGATGGGCATGAAAACGGTCTCATCCTGCGATCGTCATGCCAAGGGGCGATCACCACAGACCTCGAAGAAGACATCGCCACGATGGCCAATCTCGCGGACGCCGTGCTGGTCGATAGATCAGGCGATCCTGAAAAACTGGTCGAAGGCCCTGGCCCCCATGACCTTGCCTGGCGCGAATGGCCCGGAGGGTCTGACACCGACACCGCAGACGGCGCCTTCGACCGCCATGACCTTCTGGACGATATCGAAGCACTCCGCTCTCCGCATGTCGACCTCGCCCCCGCGAGCATGTTCATTGAACCCACGCGCGCGCTGGTGGCCGTGGATATCAACACAGGCGGGGACACCTCCCCCGCATCAGGCCTGAAAGCAAACCTCGCCGCCGCTCGCGATCTGCCCCGGCAGCTTCGCCTGCGCGGACTGGGAGGCCAGATCACACTCGACCTCGCACCCATGGGCAAGAAAGACCGCCGCGCATTTGAAACCGCTCTGCGCGCTGCCTTCCGCAAAGACCGCGTGGAAACAGCCCTTGTGGGCTTCACCCCTCTTGGCCATTATGAATTGCAGCGTAAACGCGACCGAGCACCCCTAAACATTTAATAAAGCGGACAAAACCGATGAGCTGCCCGATCTGCACAAAGACCTCCGAGCCTCGCTATCGCCCCTTCTGTTCAAAACGCTGCGCCGATATCGATCTAGGCAAATGGATGCGCGGCGACTACGCACTGGCCTCCGCCGAACCCCTTGATCCAGATGAAGCCGCAGCCGCCTTGCAAGCTGGGCAAAACGCACAAGAAAAACCCCACTGAATTTCCTTCCAATCCCTCTGGACACCCCGCGCCCACCCGTCTAATTACACCCCACCCACGCGGCATGAGGAGCATTTCCTGCCGCGGTCCCGTGCCCGGGTAGCTCAGGGGTAGAGCAGTGGATTGAAAATCCTCGTGTCGGTGGTTCGATTCCGCCCCCGGGCACCATTTTACAATTTTGAGTGAAATCGTCCAAAAACCTAAATATTACAGAGGCTTGCGGAGTTCGATATCCTGTTTTCCTGTCATAGGAAATTCGTCCCGAAAATGCCATTCTCGGCAGTAGTTTCCTCATGCTGTGATCGCCAAAATCCCATATTTTCCAAGGATTTGACAGGAAACTGAGGGCAAGTTCGACTTTTTCAGGAAGGCGTCGACTCAAATTCTTCAATTCTGCCAATTTTTGCGTCGTCAGAACCTTCTCAGTTTCGAGTTTGTCGATTTTACGCTCGTAGGCGCATGCGGCATGAGCGCTTGACGCATCCGCAATCATATCAACGAACTTTTCGACTTCACGGTCGATACGCTTGAGATTGCCTGCAAGGCCCTTGGCGGTCACTTCAGCTTGCCTAGCGCGATGCTCTCCCGCGTCCGCAAACATTGATCTAACAATGTCGATAACGCCTTGGGTTGGGCGCATAGATTTGAGCAACGCAGCGAATTGTGCTTCAACCTTTTCTTGCCGCACTGACTTGCCGTAAGAAACGCATCCTTTCGTCCTGCAAAGGTAATAGCTGTAAAGCTTTCCCGTTCCCGACCTTGAATCGCAGCTTCGCATCGGGTTTTTGCAGTCTGAGCATCTTATAAAACCAGTTAGTGGAAACTTTTTCGCAAGCTTGGTTCGGCGGGGCGCATACGCCTTTTCAGTCAGGCGTTCTTGAACTCTCTCAAATGTCTTCACAGAGATAAGAGCTTCATGGTTTCCCTTTCGAAGCGGAATGCCCCATTTCACAGCCTGCACCATGCCAGCATAAAGCGGGTGGGTGAGAATATCGGTCACTTTTTGCAGGCGAATACCGCCATAGCTCTTTTGTATTGGGAACTCTGGCTGTGCTTCGAAGAAGAGCTTAACATCGGTTTGCGAAACGAAGCGCCCAGATGCAAAGCCCTCAATGCCTTCTGCGACGATTGAAGCAACCGGTTCATCGCGAACCAAAACCTTTCCTTCACCTTTGGTCTGAACGTACTTGTAGCCAGGCATAGTTCGAAAAACCCAATAGCCTGATTCAATTCGAGCCTTCATCCGGTTCGCGGACGTCTCTGCAATCTTCTCACGCTGATGCTGTGATACCGAAGCCAACAGGTTTTCAACGAGCTTATCGTCGCTACTGTGCCCAAATGTCATGGCTGGACTTTCCAAGCGCCCTCCGGCTTTCTCCAGCAGATCGCGCAGTTGCCAATGCACAGTTACGTCACGTGAAAATCTGGAGATATCGTCAATAATTACCGCATGCTTCCTTTCACCCTGCGCCAACAGCCAGCTAAGCAAATCTCGCATGCCGGGCCGATCAATCATGCCGCCAGATACGCCACGATCATGGACAACCTTTACGACAGAGTACCCTTTACGACGCGCATAGTCCTCGCATTTGTGTTGTTGGGACGATAGTCCATCGCCTTCATCAAGTTGTTTGGTCGATGAAACACGGCAATAGATTACCGCACACTCGATGTCTTGAGGCTCGTTATTGGTGCTTTTCATGACGCCTCCTTGTTCGCTGCATTTTCTGCGAAATTTGCACGCATAGATTTCCTTGATTGCTTGCAGGATAACATAGGCGAACCATCGCGCTCATTCAGATCGAGGACAGGATCTTGTTTTCCACAGGTTTCAACTGTTTTGATTTCGCAACCCAAATCCATAAAGGATATGACGAACATCCAAAGCGTTTCTATCAACTCGGCCTTTTGGCTTTGATCCATTTCTGGATTGTCCAACATCGCTTGATACTTCTGCACGTCCAGCGTCAGTGAGCGACGTATATCTGGCAGGTTTTGTGTTTGATCTCCTTGTTTTATGATCACTTTCGGTCTTTCTCTTTCTGGGGTTTTCTCCTTTTCTTCGGCACTCCCTAATTGGAACAAAAGTAGAACAAATTACACTTTGTTTCAGTTTGAGTCGAGAATTTTCGAAGAAATCTAAGACTGCGAAGAGTTCGCCCTTCAGCAAATCAGAAATCAGCCGCCACTACGGCGACTGACTCTGAGATCGCGAATGAAACTCCTCTTGGAGATATTGACGCGCCTCCCGCTTAATCAGCTCCATCTCAAGAACAGCGGGTTCTAACGCCCGCTCTCTGGCTTCTCTCATGTCATGAGACGCTTGGTGCAAGATGCGGTGCCCTCGGTTGTGCACTGCGTAGATGGGTTCATCACTGGGAAATACCCTGACGACTGCTGCTGCCCGATCTTAGTGCGCTGTTGCGACTGCAATTAGTGAAAGGAGATCGCAATGGTTATTCGTGCTACATGGAGCTTCAACGGACAGGAGAAGGTCGTCCTTGGCAATTGGCATCGCCTGTGGTGCTTGCTGTTCGGCCCATTCTACTATGCCTTCAAAGGCATGTGGTGGTGGGCAATCTTGTCATTCCTCACCCTAAACTGTCCCATTGGCGCTGACGTCAAACACCAAAGATCAAGACGCAACTTGCCCCGAAAGGCGCAATCACCATGGCCAATTGAAATGCGTTCCCGATCGCAAGCAGTGTTGCGATGGCAAACGTGCCTCCAACCCCGGCTAAGATGATCGCTGTGGCTTTGGGTCTGGGCAGCCTTCGTACAAAGAAAGACTGCATGTCGTATTTCAAATCCTAGACTTCTGGGGGCGAGATTAGGCATAGTAGCGATAGTTTGACAATGGATTGTCAGCCTGTTCGGCCTGCCGCCGTGACGCCAACTGTCCCAAAACAGCACCCAGCCTGTGCCGGGTCGAGGCGCCGAACATGCAGATACGCCATCTTCATTACTTTACTGTTCTGGCCAAAGAAGGTCATTTCGCGCGCGCGGCTGACCTATGCAACGTCACGCAACCAACGTTATCGGCCGCGCTCCGCAAGCTGGAAGAAGACTTTGCCGTCCGCCTGGTAGAGCGCGATCATTCGTTCGTTGGGCTCACTGCGGAAGGCAAAAGGGTTCTGGCATGGGCACAGCAAATAACATCCGATTTCGACAGTCTGAAACTCGATCTGGTCGAAAGGTCCGCGGACTTGCGCGGCACGCTCAAGGTTGGCGTAATCCCGGCCGCGATGTCGATCACGGGTCTTTTCACACAGTATTTTCTTGCGGCACATCCTTTGGCAAAAATAGACCTGCAAGCCGTCACCTCCCGTCAAATTCAGACGGGGCTCGACAGTTTGGACTTGCATGGCGGCATTACCTATCTGGACAATGAACCGTTACAGCGGGTCATCCAGTTCCCGCTCTATGTGGAACGCTACATCGTGATCAGCAGGCGTGGTCACTTCCCCGATGAAGGCACCGTGCCCTGGCAACGGCTGGAAAAGGAACCGCTCTGTCTTTTGAACGAGGACATGCAGAACCGGCGCATTCTGGATGCGGCGGCCCGACGCAATCAGGTGACTTTGCAAGCGCAGGTCACGGCCAATTCATTCCTGACGGTCTGTGCCCATATTCGCCACGGCGGGTGGATCAGCATCGTGCCCGAAACCCTGCTGCCGCTTTACGGGCTGGAAGATCAGTTTGACGTTCACCGCATCGCAGGCGATGACACGCGACACACGATCGGGCTGGCCCTTCCAGACCGGCAGCCGATGGCGAAGATGACGCGCGCCGTGTTTGACGCAGTCTTTGCATCCGATCTCGCAGATACTTTCGCCAAGGCAAACCTGGGGCTTTGATAAAGGGCATCTATCGGGCCCTAAAACTTTCGCTTGGACGCAAGCGCCGCCCCGTGATGCAATCCTGACGTGGCCACCTGAGATCGTCAGGCAGCGCAAGCGCCCTCATGCTCAAAACCTGCGCAACCATCTACAACCGGTAGCTTCCGCCGAGGGCAATTTTCACATTCAAGCGGAGGAAAAACAAAAATGGCTAAAGTCGTTTGTGTTCTCTACGAAGACCCCGAAGAGGGGTTCCCCAAGTCTTATGCACGCGATGATATCCCGGAAATCACAGGATATCCTGATGGGCAAACCGCGCCGACACCCAAAGGCATCGATTTCACCCCTGGCGAGTTGCTGGGCAGCAAATCGGGCGAACTCGGCCTGCGGAAATATCTTGAATCCAACGGACATGAGTTCGTCGTGACCACCAGCAAGGACGGCCCGAATTCCGTTCTGGAAAAGGAAATAGAAGACGCCGAGGTTGTGATATCACAACCGTTCTGGCCTGCCTACATCACAGAAGAGCGGATGGCCAAGGCCCCTAATCTGAAGCTCGCGCTGACCGCCGGGATCGGGTCCGATCATGTGGATCTGAGTGCTGCGATGGAGCGGGGCGTGACCGTGGCCGAGGTCACGTTCTGCAATTCGATCAGTGTGGCAGAGCACGTTGTGATGCAGATCCTCGGGCTCGTGCGCAACTATATCCCCTCCTATCAATGGGTGATGAAAGGCGGCTGGAACATCGCCGACTGTGTCGCTCGGTCTTATGATCTGGAAGGCATGCATGTGGGCACAGTCGCGGCGGGTCGGATCGGTCTTGCTGTGCTGCGCCGCCTGCATCCGTTTGATGTGAAACTACACTATTATGATCGCCACCGTCTGCCCAAGGATGTCGAGGAAGAGCTGAACCTCGTCTGGCATGACACGGTGGAGGACATGGCGCCCCATTGCGACGTGATCACCATCAACTGCCCGCTGCACCCGGAAACGGAGCATCTTTTTGACGCGCAGATGCTGAAGCGGATGAAGCGCGGCAGCTACCTGATCAACACGGCGCGGGGCAAAATCTGTGACCGTCAGGCGATTGTCGATGCGCTCGAATCCGGCCAGTTGGCGGGCTATGCAGGCGACGTTTGGTTCCCACAGCCGCCAGAGCGGGATCACCCGTGGCGGTCCATGCCCAATCACGGCATGACACCTCATATCTCAGGCACCTCCCTGTCGGCGCAAGCGCGCTATGCGGCCGGTGTGCGTGAGATCCTGGAGTGCTATTTCGAGGGTCGTCCGATCCGGGATGAGTACCTGATCGTCAATGGCGGCAAGCTGGCAGGCACGGGTGCAAAATCCTATTCCGAAGGAAATGCCACCGGCGGGTCTGAGGACGCAGCGAAGTTCTCCGAACCAGCAGAATAACCTTATGGGCCAGGCGCAACACGCGCCTGGCTCATCCAAATTTTGGGTCTGTCACCGGCGCTACAGTTCGACCCTTTCGTAGGTCTCAATGCTCATGTCTGAGACATCATTCGACGCAGGCATGGCCGGTGCCTCTGACATCACATCATCCACTTCCATGGCATCCTCTCCTTCAGCGCCCAAAGTGTCCCACCCGGCCCTGTCTTCCATGTTGTCCGACGCAATCAGTGAAATGTCCTCCATCGCGGCTGGGCCAGCATCCTGATTGACCAAAGGATCCCCAACGCTGAACGAAAACTCTGTAACGGAATGGATTTCGGCACCGTTGAACGCGGTGTCGGTCAAAATTATGTCGCCCTCGACAGTGCCTTCAAACCCGGGCGGTGGGGAAATTTCCAGAACGCTCAAATCCCAGTTGGACAAGTCAGCGGAACCGCCGTCTGTCACCATGGAGTCTTCACCACTGATCAGGATCGTATCGGCTGGCAGGCCAGTCAACTCAACGCTTCCCGCCTCTGACGCGCTGCCGGTATCCAGCCCGATATTGAGCGTGCCGTTTTGTTCAATTGCCATCTCGGCATCCGCCTGCAGCAATTCGCGGCCATCCGTATCCGGGCCTTCCCATTCGACACGCAGCCCAGCATGACCGTAGTTTTCAAAGTAGCGCACTTCGATATCATAGGTGCCGGGCTCAAGTTCGATTTCGCCGGATCGGGTGCGGAACCCGTGCAACCCGTCATTGTCAATCAGCGGCTCACCGTTGATGTAGAGGACGACACCGTCATCACCGCCAGCGAAAAACTTGTAGGTCCCACCTTCCTCGACAGTGACCTCACCTTCAAGACGCACGCCGAACGTGTCCCTGGACCCTCCCTCCCAAAAAGATCCACTCCCGTTCTTGTAGTTGATTTCAGAGACCATCTCTTCATGGGTCGGTTGGCCGCCCCAATCGATATCGTCGACGCTGCGCAGTGTCTGATTCACATCGAAGTAACTGGCCTGAAAGCCGCCGACAATCTCCACGTCGGGTGCAGAGACATCTGCCTCCGCCACTTCAATGGTCAGTGGATGATCCTGCCGGGCGACACCGCCTGCATCGGTTTGAACCTCCACGACAACGGCGGCTTCAAGGTCTCCCACGAAATCGACGGGCGGTCGAAGGGTCAGCACATCGGTTGACCACCCAGTGATATCCGCACTGCCGTCGGGCCCGACAACGACCGCGTTGTCACCGGCAAGCAGTTCGGTCCCTTCCGGCAGGTTTTCGATCAGCAAAGCTGCTGTATCTGCCATCTCACCCTCGCCCAGCGTGATATCAACCGCGACAGGTACACCGCTGACGGTCTGAGTGTCCGCGAACTCAGGCGCCATCACATCACTGCGACCCTCGATGCCCGGCCCTTCCCACTGCAAACGCAAACCGGCATGGCCGTAATTCTCGAAGTATTTGACTTCGATGTGGTGGACGCCCGGCTCAAGCTCGATTTCGCCCGACCGCGTGCGGAAGCCGTGCAACCCGTCATTGTCGATAACCGGCTGGCCATTCACATAGAGCACGGCACCGTCATCGCCTCCGAGGTGGAAATCAAAGCTTCCCGCCTCAGTGACTTCCACCGTACCAGTGATCTGCACACCGAACGTATCGGTTGAGCCGCCTTCCCAAAAGGACCCTCTCCCGTTCGCATAGTTGATGTCGCCCGTGACCTCCTCAAATGTTGGATCAGTGGACCAATCAATGTCATCAATCTTGCGCAGGCTATGATCCACATCGAAGTATTTGGCGTGAAACCCACTCCCGATCTCGATCGACGGCATTTCTGCAACCTCGATCGTAAAGCTCTCGGTCAAGGACAAACCACCGCTATCGGTGGCGGTGACCTCCACCTCGATGCTGGCCGCTTCCTCATGATCCAACGCGACGCCTTCGCGCAGCTTGAGTTCCCCGTCTACAACCTCGAACCGGTCATCAGAGACGTCAAAGTTGTGGCTGTCACCCGCGTCCGGATCGACGACCGATAGCGTTCCGACCACTGCACCCGCAGCATTCTCGGCAATGGTACCTCCTGCGAGCGAAACATCACTCGGGCCCTCATTCACATCCGCCACGTCAATCGTGAAGCTTTCCGTCAAGGACAACCCGCCGCTGTCGGTGGCGGTCACCTCCACCTCAATGCTGGCCGCCTCTTCATGATCGAGTGCCACGCCGTCACGCAGCCGCAGCTCGCCGTCCACCACTTCGAAACGGTCGTCAGAAACCTCGAAACTATGACTGTCATCCGCGTCCGGGTCCACGACTGAGATCGTGCCTACAACCGCACCCGCTGCATTCTCTGCAACCGCGCTGCTGGCGAGTCCTATATCGCTTGGACCCTCGTTCACGTCTGCAACTTCGATGGTAAAGCTTTCAGTGATAGATGAGCCACCGCTGTCCGTCGCAGTTACCTCAACCTCAATCGTTGCGGCCTCTTCATGATCAAGTGACACGCCTTCGCGCAGGCGCAATTCGCCGTCCACCACTTCGAAACGATCATCCGAAACTTCAAAGCTGTGGGTGTCACCCGCGTCCGGATCAACAACAGAGATGTTGCCCACGACGGCCCCTGCTGCATTTTCCGCGACTGTGGACCCGACAAGCCCGATGTCACCAGGCCCTTCATTCACATCCGCCACGTCAATTGTGAAGCTCTCCGTCAGAGACAAGCCGCCGCTATCGGTTGCCGTCACCTCGACCTCGATGCTGGCCGCTTCCTCATGATCCAGCGCCACACCTTCACGCAGGCGCAACTCACCATCAACAACTTCAAACCGGTCGTCCGAGACCTCAAAATTGTGGCTGTCGCCTGCGTCGGGATCCACGACAGAGATCGTGCCCACAACCGCACCCGCCGCATTCTCTGCGACCGTATCACCAGCAAGACCTAGGTCCGCCGGTCCCTCGTTCACATCGGCCACGTCGATCGTAAAGCTCTCCGTCAAGGACATCCCGCCGCTGTCCGTCACAGTCACCTCAATCTCAATCGTCGCGGCCTCTTCGTGGTCCAGCGTCACGCCATCGCGCAACCTGAGTTCGCCATTTACAACCTCAAACCGGTCGTCCGAGACCTCAAAACTGTGGCTGTCCCCCACGTCCGGGTCGACGACTGAGAGCGTGCCGACGACGGCGCCAGCTGCGTTTTCAGCAACCTGAAGCCCAATGCCTGGCTCTGACACGTCGACAAGTTGGGCATCTCCGCCCAGGACAAGATCGTTATTCCCGGCCTTGTCCTCGATCACGCCACCCGCGACTTCATCCATGGTCCAATTCAACAAAAGACCCTGGGTGCTAGCCGGGTCACTGATGTCGCTGCCTGCGTTCTCAGTGATCTCTTCGTCGCTACGAACGTGATCGAACAACCGAACCTCGGCAATGCGGCCTTCGAAGATTTGGTTTGGATCATAGCGGCCACCTTCGCGGTCCTGCTCTTGGCCCAAGGCAATGGTTCCGTCTGCATGCAGCTCCCGAGACGATATCGTTCGCGAAAACTCTGCCTCGCCGTCTATATGCACCGCAAGCTGGCCGGAGTCATGGTCCCACGTTACGGCAAGGTCATGCATCTCACCATCAAGAATGGAGCCCGCATCAATCCCGGTGTCGTAGGCGCGTCCGGCAACGAAAACCCTTACGTTTCCTTCGGCACCCTTCGGCATCCAAACAAGAAACTCGTTATTGTGCGCGGTGTCCGCAGCATAGGAAAAGAGGGAAACCCCATGCGTCGGTGCTGGATCCACGGACTGAAAGCGCATTTCCAACGTCAGTGCGTCAGTCGGGAAATCCGCCATGTTGGACGTCAGAGCAACGTCCCCGGTTCCACCATTTTCATTCAGTGACAAGGTCGGTGACCCCGGCGCTTCAATCGAAAGTTGGGTCGGACCCTCGTTCACATCGACCACATCAATGGTGAAGCTTTCGGTCAGGGACGCCCCACCGCTGTCGGTGGCAGTGACCTCAACATCAATGGTGGCGGCCTCTTCATGGTCCAGCTCCATGCCCTCGCGCAGGCGGAGTTCTCCGTTCACGACTTCGAACCGATCGTCGGAAACCTCAAAACTATGGGTGTCACCTGCATCAGGATCCACGACCGACACCGTGCCAACAACCGCACCTGCTGCGTTCTCCGCCACGGCGCTGCCGGCCAGTTCGATGTCCGCGGGCCCTTCGTTTACGTCCTTTACGTCAATTGTGAAGCTTTCCGAAAGCGACAGCCCGCCGCTATCCGTTGCTGTAACCTCAACTTGGATACTCGCCGCCTCTTCATGGTCGAGAGCGACGCCTTCCCGTAGCCTGAGTTCGCCATTCGACACCTCAAACCGGTCATCTGACACCTCAAAGCTGTGGCTGTCGATTGCGTCCGGGTCAATGACTGAGATCGTGCCCACGACAGCACCCGACGCGTTCTCCGTCACTGTGTTGCCAGTAAGCTCAATGTCACTGGGCCCTTCATTGACATCAACCACGTCGATCATGAAGCTTTCGGTCAACGACAGCCCGCCACTATCGGTCGCCGTCACGTCAACCTCAATCGTCGCGGCTTCCTCATGATCCAACGCCACGCCCTCACGGAGACGCAGCTCACCATGCACCACTTCGAACCGGTCATCCGAGACCTCGAAACTGTGGGTGTCGCCTGCATCTAGATCCACGACCGACATTGTACCGACGACAGCGCCTGCCGCATTCTCCGCGACCGTGCCGCCTGTGAGGCCAATGTCACTCGGGCCCTCATTCACATCCGCCACATCAATCGTGAAGCTCTCGGTCAAGGACAGCCCACCGCTGTCTGTTACGGTCACCTCTACCTCGATGCTGGCCGCCTCTTCGTGATCCAGTGCCACCCCTTCGCGCAGCCGCAGCTCGCCATCCACAACTTCGAAACGGTCGTCAGAAACCTCAAAGCTGTGAGTGTCGCCCGAATCCGGATCTACAACCGACAGTGTCCCAACCACAGCACCCGCCGCATTCTCGGCAATGGCATCACCTGCCAGAGAGATGTCGCTTGCTCGCTCGTTCACATCCGCCACGTCGACGGTGAAGCTTTCGGTCAAGGACAACCCGCCACTGTCGGTGGCGGTCACCTCCACCTCGATGCTGGCCGCTTCCTCATAATCGAGTGCCACACCCTCACGCAGCCGCAGCTCGCCGTTCACCACTTCGAACCGGTCATCAGAAACCTCAAAGCTGTGGGTGTCCCCTGCATCCGGATCGACAACCGACAGCGTTCCGACCACTACACCCGCGGCATTCTCGGAGATGGTGCCTCCTGCGAGCGACACATCACTCGGGCCCTCATTCACATCCGCCACATCAATCGTGAAGCTCTCGGTCAAGGAAAGCCCGCCGCTGTCCGTCACGGTGACCTCCACCTCAATGCTGGCCGCTTCCTCATGATCGAGCTCTACGCCCTCACGAAGGCGCAGCTCGCCGTTCACCACTTCGAACCGGTCGTCGGAGACCTCAAAGCTGTGGCTGTCGCCCGCATCCGGATCAACAACCGAGAGTGTCCCAACCACAACGCCCGCATCATTCTCGGCGATGCTCGAGCCGTTGAGTTTGATATCCGTCGGCCCTTCATTCACATCCGCCACGTCAATCGTGAAGCTCTCGGTCAAGGACAGTCCGCCGCTGTCCGTTACGGTCACCTCTACCTCGATGCTGGCCGCCTCTTCGTGATCCAGTGCCACCCCTTCGCGCAGCCGCAGCTCGCCATCCACAACTTCGAAACGGTCGTCAGAAACCACAACGCTGTGAGTGTCGCCCGCATCCGGATCTACAACCGACAGTGTCCCAACCACAGCACCCGCCGCA
>JBCCNB010000019.1:0-55519 GCA_039026055.1 Pseudomonadota bacterium
ACCGAATTCCCGGGCCACGGCGAGAAGCCACGCAGTGGTGCCCTCTTCGCCAAACGGGAAAGGCGCGGGAAGGTGGCGCGCCCCGCGCCGCTCCAGTGCGGCAAGAGTGCCACCGAGGACCGGCGGGGTGAGGGCGAAGACGGTATTGGGCCCCACGCGAACGTCTTGATCGACGTTGCGTGCAGGCAGGACCGAAATGTCTTCGATCCCCATCTTGCCCAGCAGGTCGAGCGCCTGATCTTCGACCACATCGGGCAGGGCCCCGACGAGCAGAAGCTGGCGCTTATCGGTTTCCGGCAGAACCGGAACCATGGAGGCGAGACATGCGTCTTCGCCTTCTGTGAATGTCGTTTCAATGCCGGAGCCGGAGTAGTTCAGCACACGCACCCGGGGGGCGTGTTTGACGCTGAGCTTTTCGGCGGCGCGGGCGAGGTCGAGCTTGATCACCTCAGAGGGGCAGGAGCCTACGAGGAAGAGCTGACGGATGTCGGGGCGGCGTTCGATAAGGCGGTCGACTTCGCGTTCAAGCTCGGCTTGCGCATCGGCGAGGCCGGCAAGATCGGTTTCTTCGAGTATCGCGGTGCCGAAGCGGGGTTCGGCGAAGATCATCACGCCTGCGGCGGATTGCAGAAGATGCGCGCAAGTGCGGGATCCCACCACGAGGAAGAACGCGTCCTGCATTTTGCGGTGCAGCCAGATGATTCCCGTGAGCCCGCAAAACACTTCGTGTTGGCCGCGCTCCTTCAGAACGGGGGTGTTGCGGCATCCGGTTGTGGGGCTGAGATCGTTCATGCCACGGCCTCCGTCTGGAGGCGCGCGGCGCGCAGTTTCATGAGGAACTGACCGGCGTTGATGACGTAAGCCGTGTAGGCCGCGAGCGCGATCATCATCTCAGCGACCGGGCTCAGATCGCCCCAGAAGAGCGCCCAGATATAGGCCGTGTGAAGGGCAATCACGGCGAAGCTGAACACGTCTTCCCAGAAGAAAGAATGGGCGAAAAGCCATTGACCAAAAACGATTTTTTCCCAAATCGATCCGGTGATCATGATCAGGTACAGAAAGCCTGTTTTGACCAGAATGGACCAGGTCGCGGCGAGGTAACCTTCACCCGTCAAAAGAAAGCGCAAAACAAGTGCAAGAGAGATCAGGAACACGATGAATTGCGCCGGGGCCAAAACACCCTGAACAACGGTCCAGACCGTTTCATCCCGACGCTGTCGTTGTGCCTTGGTGTAAAGCACGCCTTGCGTGGCCTTATGCGGCTCTTGCGGCGTCATGCATCCCCTCGACTGCCTACTTCCTTTGGCACAGGGTATTGATGGGGGGTGAGAAGTGTCAACTAAAACGTACACATAACAGCGGCAAAAGTGTCAACTCTGTGAAGTCGCGACTTGCGTTGGGAGCTTTGCAACTCCTTGTTTTGCTGGCGGTAGGTGCCTTTATTTTTTGATAAATTTAATTGAGCGTTGAAAACAGTGCTTTAGGCTGCGGCCATGGCCCTGAATGTCAGTTGAAATTGACATTGGGCACCAAAACTGTCATATCCTAACGACAGAAACACGCGCCATGCTGAAGATACGACTTACGCGAGGCGCGAACCCATGGGGATGTCATGGCTGATAATGACAGCACTCCCTCCTCAGAGCCTGTCAAGGCCCACCAACCAGCACTTCAGTTACTGGCAGAGGCGGCTTTGAAGACCCTGGCGGCAAAGGGCGGGGCCAATGCGCCCCAAACCCACGATCAATGGGTTCATTTTTTGTGCAATGCGGTTTTGGCGGACGGTGATGTCAAGCACGAGATGGCGATCACGCAGGTCATGGGATCGGGTGCCACGTCGGATGAAGTGTTGCATGTGCTGGTTCCGGCCGTGGCGCGCCGTCTGGGTGAGATGTGGGTGTGCGATGAGGCCAGTTTCGTCGAAGTAACGGTCGGATCGTCCCGTTTGCAATCCATGTTCAAAATGAGAGAAGAGAAGCCGCATCCACTTTTGACGCGCCAGACGTCTCGAACCGGAGACGCTGTTTTAATGGTTGTGCCGGAATTTGAGCAACACACATTGGGGGCATTCGTGGCCGCTGATGAGATGCGCCGCGCCGGGATTTGGGCGCGTATCGGCTTGCTTATATCGGCTGAGGAGGTGTGCGAGCTTTTGCACACCAATCATTTTGGCATGCTGGGGCTTTCTGTCGGGTCGCGGGACTCTGTAGAACAGGTCGCGGAATTCATCAGTTACATCAGAAAAAACACCAAAGAGGTGCCGCCCATCGTGGTGAGTGGCAATGTGGTGGAGCGATTGGGTGATGCGACATTCTGGACGGGAGCGGATTTCGTCGTAAATACAGTAAAAGAAGCGATCGAACGCTGCGGTTTGGAAACGCCTGCGGCCGACGAGCGACTGAAGGCTGATGCCTCATGACGCAAGAGGACAACGAGTACTATAGAAACCGGGTTTAAAACGTGACTGAACAGGGCCGCATTTTTCAGAGTTTCACATTGGGTGACCTGCCGGATCCATCAAAAATTGATGGTTTCGTCGAGCATGTGGCTGATATGGCCATGCTTCTTGGATGTGATGGGTTGATCAAGGGGTTGTCGGTCAATCCTGACTGTGCCTCTCTGGGCAGTCTTGATCATTGGGTCGGGCGCCCGTTTTTTGATTTTCTGACGGAAGAAAGCCGGGCCAAGTTTGCCGAGCGGTTGCGGGTTGCAGCAGATAGCCCGACCATCGCGCGCCGGCCGCTTGAGTTGAACCACACTGACAATGAAGCCTGGCAGTTTCCCATTCGGTATAGCCTGCACATGGTCAAGGGCACCAGTGACGTGCTGCTGATGGGCCGCGATCTGCAGCCGATTGCAGAGGTGCAACAGCGATTGGTGGCCGAACAGGTCGCGCGGGAGCGTGATCAGCAGAAGATCCGCAGCGGAGAGACCTTTTACCGCGTGGTGCTGGAGGCATCGGAAACGCCCTTTGTACTGGTCGATGCGGACCGGGGCAGGGTGCAGGATATGAATGCGGCGGCCGCGCGGCTGTTCGGCAGCAAACCCGATACCTTGAGCGGCAATTCATTCGCGCAAATCTTTGAAGGACGTCGTCGGGAAGAGTTGATGGACGCCCTGCAATCAGCGGCGGCCGCCGACGACCGGTCCGCCGTAGAGGTTGTGGCGCGGCGCAGCGGGGCGGAGGTGACCTTGACGCCCGAATATTTCCGCGCCGCGGGGGAGCTTTTCCTGCTTTGCCGTGTGACGCCGGTCAATGCCACCCAGGACGGGACGGGCGATGTCTCAAACACGCTGTCGACGCTGTTTGCCTCATCTTCGGATGGGATTGTGCTGACTGATTCAAAGGGCGTGATCCGCGATGTGAATGAGGCGTTCCTGATCATGACGGACGCGGCGCAGATCAGGGACGTGAAAGACCGGTCGTTGGGGGATTTTCTTGTGCGCGGCGCGGTTGATTTGAAGCTGATGATTGAGGCGGCGGGAAAATCCGGCCGGATGAGCCATTACAGCGCGCAGATCAGTTCGGTTGTAGGCAACCGGGCCGCAGTGGACCTATCCGTGGCTCAGTTGCGACAGAGGTCGCGAGATACCGGTTTTGGATTTATAATCCGCGATGTGACGCCAATGGCCACTGATGGTGAGGCCGCCCCGGGCATGATGACCGAGGATGCCATGCGCAATGTGATGGATCTGGTGGGTACGGCGTCGTTGAAAGAGTTGGTGTCGGCCACGTCCGATGTCGTCGAGAAGATGTGCATCGAGACGGCGGTGAAGCTGACCAACAACAACCGCGTTGCGGCCGCCGAAATGCTGGGTCTGTCTCGGCAGAGCCTTTACGTGAAGCTGCGCAAGCACGGGATGATAGACAGCTCCGTTGTCGACTGACCTTCCGATGATTTCTGACAAGAGCGAGGCGCGCCCGTAAGGGAGCGACGATTGGAACCGAGCGAAGCGGACGAAAAAAACCCTTTCGCCGAAGCGGATTGTAATGTTTAATTGACACTATGAGTGTCACTTACGAAGATCGCGCCGGTCGACGCTTTCCGCACCCGCCTGCTGTGCTGACCCTGATCAAGCCAATCACGTGGTTTCCGCCGGTCTGGGCCTATCTCTGCGGTGTTGTCGCCTCAGGCGTTCCTATCGCTTCCGCACCTTGGTTGGTGCTGGTGGGAATGGTGCTGGCGGGTCCGGTTGTCTGCGGCATGAGCCAGGCCGCCAATGATTGGTGTGACCGTCATGTGGACGCGATCAATGAGCCCCAAAGACCGATCCCGTCCGGGCTGATCCCCGGGCGTGGGGGTTTGTGGATTGCGCTGATCATGTCAGCGATGGCGTTGGTCTTGGGATCGTTCCTTGGGCCTTGGGGTTTTGGGGCGACAGTGTTTGCCGTGCTGGCCGCGTGGGCTTATTCTGCGGAACCCGTTCGGATGAAGCGTTCCGGCATTTGGGGTCCGGGGCTGGTGGGGCTATGCTATGAAGGCTTGCCTTGGTTCACAGGCGCGGCTGTTTTATCCGCTGGCGCGCCGTCCCGGCAGATCGTGACCATCGCCGCGCTCTATGCGCTGGGTGCCCACGGCATCATGACGCTCAATGATTTTAAAGCCTTAGAGGGTGACCGTCAGATGGGTGTCAATTCCCTGCCTGTCACGCTTGGTCCGCATCGCGCGGCGCGGGTGGCCTGCTGGGTGATGGCCCTGCCGCAGGTCGTGGTGATCGCGCTGCTGGCGATTTGGGACAAACCTGTTTTCTCGCTCATTGTGCTCGCGCTTTTGGCCGCACAGTTCTGGGCGATGCGCGTCATGCTGAGCGATCCGAAAGGCCGCGCGCCTTGGTACAACGGTACCGGTGTCATGCTTTACGTGAGCGGCATGATGGTGGCCGCCGTGGCACTGCGAAGCGTGGGAGGCCCGTGATGCATTTATCTTGGCTTGGTATCGTTCGTCTTGGATTGGTTCAGATGGCGCTGGGCGCTGTGGTGGTGCTAACTACGTCGACGCTGAACCGGTTGATGGTGGTGGAACTTGCGCTTCCGGCAGTACTGCCCGGTCTTCTGGTGGCGCTGCATTATGGCATTCAGATCACCCGGCCCAATTGGGGGTTCATGTCCGACACGGGCGGGCGGCGGACGCGGTGGATCATCGGGGGCATGGCCGCTTTGGCGGCGGGTGCCTTTGGTGCGGCCTCGGGCGTGTTGCTGTTTGAGACGAGCTTTGCCGCCGGTCTTGCCCTGTCGATTGTGGCCTACGCGATGATCGGTTTGGGCGTGGGCGCATCGGGCACGTCGCTGTTGGCGCTGCTGGCCACCTCGACGGAGCCGAGCAGGCGGGCCGCTGCCGCGACGATCACGTGGCTCATGATGATTGCTGGCATTGCGATCACCGCCGGTACGGTGGGTGTGTTCCTTGATCCTTACACGCCGGCCCTCCTTCTCAAGATCGTGGGTATTGTCACGGGTGGCGCGGTTGCGCTCACCACTCTGGCCGTCTGGGGGATTGAAGCGCGGGTCGAACCGGCGGAACGTGCGCGCGAAGAAACGCCGTTTCTTGAAGGGCTTAAGGAGATATGGGGCGAGACCGCTGCGCGGCATTTTACGATTTTCGTCTTTCTGTCGATGACGGCGTATTTCATGCAGGAGCTGATCCTTGAGCCTTACGCGGGTCTTGTTTTCGGCTTCACGCCGGGGCAATCCACGTCGCTCTCTGGCGCGCAGAACGGAGGCGTTTTCCTTGGCATGCTGACCGTTGGGATCATGGCCACGGGGCTGCGCATTGGCTCACTCAGAGCTTGGGTGGTCGCTGGATGTCTTGGTTCTGCCATGAGCCTGACCGCGATCACCCTGCTTGGAGGGCCTGCGGTGCCCTCGACCCTGATGCCTGCCGTCGTGGCCTTAGGCTTTTTCAACGGTATGTTCGCGGTGGCCGCGATTGGGTCGATGATGGCGTTGGCGGGCCAGGGCCGCGAGGCGCGGGAAGGTACTCGGATGGGGCTTTGGGGTGCGGCGCAGGCAATTGCAGCGGGCTTTGGCGGCCTGACGGGCGCGGCCGCTGTGGATGTGATGCGCGTGAGTCTTGCACAGGATGCGACCGCTTTTGGCGCGGTGTTCCTCTTTGAGGCTGTACTTTTCTTAGTCGCCGCGCTGATGGCGCTGAAAGTGATTGATGCAACCCGCAGCCCAAGCGCTGCCATGGTTCCAGGAGAATGAGATATGTATGATGTTGTGGTTGTCGGCGGCGGGCCTTGCGGGGCGACAGCGGCGGAAGACCTGGCGCGATCAGGCTACAAGGTTGCGATGCTGGACCGGGCAGGGCGGATCAAGCCCTGTGGTGGGGCCATTCCGCCCCGTTTGATCAAGGATTTTGACATTCCCGATGAACAGTTGGTGGCCAAGATCACCACGGCCCGGATGATTTCGCCCACCAAGCGGATGGTCGATATCCCCATTGAGAACGGCTACGTCGGCATGGTGGATCGGGAACATTTCGATGAATTCCTGCGGGTGCGCGCCGCGAGCGCCGGGGTGGACCGCGCCACGGGGACCTTTGTGCGCATTGACCGGGACGGGGGCAAGACGCGCGTCGTTTATCGTGACAAGGTCAGCCAGAATGAGCGTGAGCTGGAGACAAAGCTGATCATCGGTGCGGATGGCGCGCGGTCCAACGTGGCGCGCCAAGAGGTGCCTGATGGCGATAAAATCCCCTTCGTGGTGGCCTATCATGAGATCATCGAGGCCCCGGGCCCGGTGGGCGAATACCACCCGGACCGGTGTGACGTGATCTATGACGGGGCGATTTCGCCCGATTTCTACGGCTGGGTGTTCCCTCATGGCAAGACAGCGAGCGTCGGCATGGGGTCGATGGTCAAAGGTGTCGACCTGAAGCAAGCGACGGCGGATTTGCGCGTGGCCAGCGGGCTGGTGGAGTGCAAAACGATCCGCAAGGAAGGCGCGCCCATTCCGCTGCGTCCGCTGGATCGCTGGGACAACGGCAAGGATGTGGTTGTCGCGGGCGATGCATGCGGTGTGGTGGCGCCCAGCTCGGGCGAGGGGATTTACTACGCCATGTTTGGCGGCCGTGTCGCGGCCACGGCGGCGGCGGCGTGTCTGGCAAGCGGTCGGGTGAAAGACCTGCAACTGGCGCGCAAGCTCTTCATGAAGGATCACAAGAACGTCTTCCGCGTGCTGGGGTCCATGCAGAACGCATATTACCGGTCCGATGAGCGGCGCGAGCGCTTTGTGTCACTATGTCACGACAAAGACGTGCAGCGTTTGACGTTTGAGGCGTATATGAACAAGGAACTGGTCAAGGCGCGCCCCATGGCGCATATCAAGATCGGCTTGAAGAATATCGCCCATCTCACCCGTCTGGTCCCGGAGGCCTATGTATGAACAAGCCTGATCTTCCTACGCGACAGATGATCCCCACATGGGTGGGCGGTGATCTGGTGGCGGTTGAGAAGCTGGAAGCCCATGAAAAGGGGCTGCTGCATATGGCCGTGTCGGTCTTTGTGATGTGCGGCAATGACGTGCTGATCCAGCAGCGGGCGATGTGCAAGTATCACACGCCTGGGCTGTGGGCGAACACGTGCTGTACGCACCCGCTTTGGGGCGAAAAGGCAGAAGTTTGTGCCGACAGGCGGCTTCATGAAGAGCTGGGGCTGAAAGGCCTGCCGCTCGAATACCGTGATCAGCTGACCTATCGCGCGGATGTGGGCGGAGGCCTCATTGAACACGAGCGCGTGGATGTCTTCATGTCCCGCGTGCCGCGCCGCGTGGTGCCGGTGCCCAACCCCGAAGAGGTGATGGCCACTGATTGGGTTGATATGGCGGAGCTGGCGGCTTGGGTCGAACGCGAGCCTCAGCGGTTTACGCCGTGGCTGCGGATTTACCTGAAAGACTATGAGGCGCAGATTTTCGCCACATGATTTGGTGCCTCCCGCGGGAGTATTTGTAGCCAAAAAGAAGCGCGTGACTGGGCTTCTTTTTGGCTGAAAATACTCTTTCCCAACATATGCTACGGAACCGGATGTCGGTTCTGACAGACAAGCCTCTGCAAACGGGTTACACCTGATCTCATGTCCATCTGGAGCCGCATATCTGAAGCGCTGGCCGCGCTTGCCAAAGGTGAAAGCCTAACGGAGGTTTTTGAGCATTTGCGCACGCCGCCTGAACGGTCTGTGGCCTTTGCCATTGCGGTCATCGCGCTCGGGGCGAAGATGGCCAAGGCGGATGGGCTGGTCACCCGCGATGAGGTCACGGCCTTCCGCGAGGTGTTCCAGATTGCCGAGGCCGATCATGACGGGGCCGCAAAAGTGTTCAACCTCGCGCGGCAAGACGTGGCGGGGTTTGAGGAGTACGCCACGCGAATCCGCACGATGTTTGGCGAAGATACTGATGCGCTGAATGACCTGATGGAAGGCCTCTTTCATATTGCGGTGGCGGACGGGGTGTATCACCCCAATGAGGATGATTTTCTGGAGCGGGTGGCGGAGATTTTTGGCCTGTCCGAGAAGGAATTCCGCGCAATCCGAACGCGTTTTGTGCCTGACGCAAAAGCTGACCCCTATGACGTGTTGGGCGTGACGCGGGATATGTCCAAGGAAGAGATCCGACAGGCGTGGCGGCGCCTTGTGCGTGAGACTCATCCGGACAGGATGCTGGCGCGGGGCGTGCCAGAGGAAGCCGTGAAGCTGGCGGAGAAGCGGATGGTGGATATCAACCGCGCCTGGGAAGAGATCAACGGATAGGCCATGCGCATTGCCACCTACAATGTCGAGTGGTTCAACGCGCTTTTTGATGATGAGGGCGCGCTTTTGGATGATGGGGCGTGGTCGGCGCGCTATGATGTGACGCGGGCCGATCAACTGGCTGCTTTAGGGATCGTCTTTACCGCCATGGATGCTGATGCCGTGCTGGTCGTGGAGGCGCCCGATGAAAGCCGCAAACGCGCGACAGTGCCTGCGTTGGAGAGTTTTGCCAAAGCAGTGGGGATCCGGGCGCGCAAGGCGCTCATTGGGTTTGCCAATGATACGCAACAGGAGATCGCGCTTCTTTATGATCCGGACGTGTTGAGCGGCCGCCATGATCCCAAAGGCGCGCCGACGGGCCAGAAGGGCAGTCGGGATGCGCCTCGGTTTGACGGGGTGTTTCGCATTGATCTTGATATCGATGCGACAGAGGACAAGGTGGTTTTTTCCAAGCCGCCTTTGGAGGTGGCGCTGCATACGGCCAGCGGTTTTGACCTGCGCCTCATTGGGGCGCATCTGAAATCCAAAGCCCCCCACGGGGCAAAATCCCATGATGAGGCAATGCGCATGGGCATTGCCAATCGCCGCAAACAGCAGGCGCAGGCGGTTTGGTTGAGGCAACGGATTGAAGGGCATCTGCAATCGGGCGAAAGCCTGATCGTGCTTGGCGATCTCAATGACGGACCGGGGCTTGATGCCTATGAGGAACTTTTTGGACGGTCCTCGGTTGAGATCATTCTGGGCGAGGGCGGGGAGAGTGAGCACCGGCTTTATGACCCCCACGCGCGGCGGGCGCTGACACGGCGTTTGGGGGCGGTGAACAGCACAGCGCGGTTCTATCTCAAGGATGAAAAACGCTATCTGCAGGCGCTTTTGGACTACATCATGGTCTCGGATGACTTGCGGGAGATGCGTCCATTGTGGCGGATCTGGCATCCGTTTGATGAGCCGTCTTGCTGGAATGTGCCGGAGCTGCGGGAGGCGCTTTTGACGGCGTCGGACCATTTTCCGGTGACCCTCGACATCGAGATTTGATCGTTTGACTTAAAATTCGGGCGGGGATTGATTACATTAGCGCCATGAAACAAGTGATTTTAGTTTGCTCAGCCGTGTTCGCTTTGACCTCACCGCTCGCTGCGGAGGAAGAGACCGCGCCATCCTTGATGGAGCGTGGTGTGGAGTTGTTCCTGGAAGGATTGATGCAGGAAATGGAACCTGCGTTGGATGACCTGCAGGGGTTTGCCGATGAGATGGGCCCTGCCTTTCGCCAGTTCGGAGAAGCGATGGGGCCGATGATGCGCGATTTGTTCGATAAGGTAGATGATATCAACCTTTACGAGTTGCCAGAAGTGTTGCCCAACGGGGATATCATCATTCGGCGCAAACCGGATGCCAAACCCTTGGAAGAGGGTGAGATCGAAATCTGAGGCTCCCCGAACTTTCGAAAAAATTCCAAGCTCTTGTTTGTCAGTTGCGCGCGATGCGGATATGCGGCTGGGCGTTCAGGGTTTGCGCCAGCGACAGGAAACGGGCCTGAGCGACCTCGCCGTACAGCTCTTCGGTTTCATGCGTCAGGACCAGTTCCAGCTGCTTTTTCTTGGGATACCATTTCAGTTTTCCCAAACGCGGTTCCTGTGAGGGCCAGAGCATGGCGGCAAACCGCATGGCTTTGCCCACGACCTCGGCTTGGTGCTGATCCTTGTCTGTCAGCAGTTCATTGAGTTCGGAAAACCGGCTGTTGTCGCGGCTGTTGGAATAGCGGTGCAGCAAGGCAAGGCCGAGGTAAACGCGCTCTGAATGTTTGAGCCCCCCAAGATTGGCCCGGGTGGCGTTGTCAAAACAATCCTCCGCCCGGTAATCGGGATGAACGCGCCAGCTGACATCGTGCAGCAAACAGGCGGCTTTGATGATGCGTTTTCTTTCTTCGGGAACGGATTTGAACAGGGGTTCAATGAATTTGTAAACGGCCTTGCCAGCGCCCGGTATCCGGGCATCGCGCGACTCGGCGAAGCTGCAGGCTTCGATCAGCGGGTCGCGGTCGCGCAAGGGTTGGGGCATTTGTTGATAGAGCAGGCCTTCGCGGATGCCATAGCTGGAAATCGCGATGTCGCGGGGTTTGAAGGTTTTGACCACCTCTTTGAGTGCTTCGGCGCAGTAGGGCACCAGGGCCATGCGGGCCGAGGAGACGCCTGCGCGGGTGCGCAGTTCGTCGGGGTCGTGCTCAGTGATGTATCGCATGGTGTCGCGTAAGGACGCTGCGCTCATGCGGTATTCATGGGCGACAGTGAGAGGATAGGCGCGGCGTTCCATGTCGATTTTTGCAAGCGCGCGGAAGGAGCCACCCACGAGAAAGAGGCGGTTGCGCTGTTCGCCCAGGTGCTCGCGCATGGTGGCGACATAGTCTTTGATTTGCGTCTTGCGGCCCTTCTTTCCGCCTTTGATGTCGCGTAATTTGAGCGGGCCAAGGGGAGAGGTCATGCGGCGGCCCACGCGGCCGCCATTGATTTCTGCCAGTTCCATAGAGGACCCGCCCATATCGCAGACCAGACCGTATGATCCGGGCCAGCCCAAGAGCACGCCCTGGGCGGAAAACGCGGCCTCTTGTTCGCCGCTCAGAACCCAAATCCGGATGCCCGTTTCGCGCAGGACGTCGGCGCAGAATTCGGCACCGTCTTCTGCGTCGCGTACGGCGGCTGTGGCCACCGCCGTCAGAGGGCCCGCACCGATGCCTTCGGCCACGCTGTGAAAGCGTTTCATCGCGGCGAGCGCCCGATCGCGGCCTTCGGGGTTGAGATGCCCGGTGACAGCCAGCCCTGCGCCCAGTTCGCACATGACTTTTTCGTTGAAAAAATAGGCCGGAGAGCGTGCAGCGCCGTCAAAGACCACCATGCGCACTGAGTTTGAGCCAACGTCTATCACGCCGACACGGCTTAGGCGGCGAGAGGAGGCTTCCTCAAACAGTGGTCGGCCGAATGGCCCCCAATCTGCATCAGATGGATCGTTTGCGCCGTCCATGCATCCCCCGTCAACTGCGCTCAATTTATGGGCGATGGTGGCGCTTCGGTCAATCTTCGGTGTGGGTCAATTTTGGCACATCGGATGCGCCGGCTGATCCGCGGCCCGAAAGGGATGGATTTTCCATGAAGAAGCGGTGGCAGTTGAAGGCGAAGGTGCCCTCTTCCCATTCTGCCCGCTGGAAGGCGCCATCGGGCGACATGACCCAGCTTTGGGCGATGTCGGCCATATTGGCTGCCATGATCTGGTTCACGATCTGGGCCTTTACGGTGCCGTTTTGAATTTCCACCAGTGTTTCGACGCGCCGGTTGAGGTTGCGGCCCATCCAATCGGCGGAACTGATGAAGACCCGCGCCTTTTTCGAGGGCAAACCGCCGCCATTGCCGAAACAGACGATTCGGGAATGTTCGAGGAAGCGCCCGATGACGGATTTGACGCGGATGTTATCAGAAAAGCCTTCGATGCCTGGGCGAAGCCCGCAGATGCCGCGCACCACAAGGCTGATTTTCACACCAGCTTGGCTGGCCGTATACAGCGCATCAATGATGTCGGGCTCAATGAGGGAGTTCATCTTGGCCCAGATTTCTGCTTTCTTGCCTGCCTTTGCGTGTTCGATTTCTGCCTTGATCATTTCCAAAAGGCGCGATTTCAGCGTGTGGGGAGAAATAGCAAGGTTTTCGAGGCTTTGAGGCTGAGCGTAGCCTGAGAGGTAGTTGAAGACGCGCGTGGCATCGCGTCCCAGCGCGGGATCGCAGGTGAAAAAGCTGAGATCGGTATAAATCTTCGCTGTGATCGGGTGATAGTTGCCGGTGCCGTAATGGGTGTAGGTGACCAGATTTTCGCCTTCGCGGCGCACGACGGTGGAGATTTTGGCGTGCGTTTTCCAATCCATGAAGCCGTAGACCACATGCGCGCCCGCGCGTTCGAGATGGCGGGACTGGCGGATGTTGGCGGCCTCGTCAAAGCGGGCCTTGAGTTCCACCAGTGCTGTCACGGATTTGCCGTCTTCGGCCGCTTCACACAGCGCGTCGACGATGGGGCTGTCCGCAGAGGTTCGGTAGAGCGTTTGTTTGATCGCCACCACATTGGGATCACGCGCGGCCTGTTGCAGGAAGCGAATGACCATATTGAAGGTCTCATAGGGGTGATGCAGCAGCACATCCTTTTGTCGGATGGACGCGAACATGTCACCGTCATGGTCCTGAACGCGTTCGGGGACGCGCGGGGTGAAAGAAGGCCAAAGCAGATCGGGCCGGGTGTCTAGCACCAGCTCGGAGAGGTCGGCCAGGCCAATAATGCCCTGAACTTCAACGATTTCTTCGGATGCGACCCCCAGTTCTTCCATGATGACATCACGCAAGGAATGGTGTGCGCCTGCGGTCATTTTCATGCGCACCACCTCACCACGGCGGCGGCGTTTGAGCGCCACTTCGAATTCGCGAACCAGATCTTCGGCCTCTTCTTCGACTTCCAGATCGCTGTCGCGCAACACGCGGAAGGCGCAGTGGTTTTTCATCTCATAGCCGGGGAAGATGCTGTCGATGTTGAGCAGCAGTAATTCTTCCAGCGGAAGTGCGCGATGGGTGCCTTCCTCGCTGGGCAGTGTCAGGAAGCGGTCAATCTGATGAGGGACGGGCAGGAGCGCCTTGAGCGTGCGTTTGCCGTCTTTTGCTCTGAGTTGCAGGGCCAGGGTGAAGCCCAGATTGGGGATGAAAGGGAAAGGGTGCGCGGGATCGATGGCCAAAGGTGACAGCACCGGGAACACCTTCTTCATAAAGGCATCTTCCAGATAGTCGCGTTCGTCTTCGGTTAGGTCATTTCGAGTGAGGATGGAGATATTCTCAATCTCCATGTCCGCCTTTAGCGCTTCATATGTGTCTTGCTGATGTTGCAGCAGGCGGCGGGCTTCTTCATCGATCAGTTTGAGTTGTTCAGCGGGGGTGAGGCCGTCATGGGCAGGCGTCGTGTTGCCTTCGCGGGCCAGTTCGCGCAAGCCCGCGACACGGACGTTGTAGAATTCATCGAGGTTGGTGGCGGAAATCGACAGGAAGCGGAGGCGTTCCAAAAGCGGCACACGGGGGTTTGAGGCTTCCTCCAGCACGCGCCAGTTGAAGCCGATCCAACTGAGTTCGCGGTTGTAGAACCGGTCTGGCCCGGTCAGGTCCAAATCGGGCATGTCCACCGAGGCGGGCATGGGAGATTTCAAAAAGTCTGCATCCGTCATGACGGTGGTATTGCTCAGCAAATTGTAACAGCGAGATGACCAAGATGGGGATTTGTGCGTCAGATGTCCAGCACTTCAGCGGCGAGCCGGGGGGTGATGGAGCGGCCACGTTGCAGCGCGGCGGCATCGAGCTCCTCTACGGCAGCGGCGGCGGCGGCGTAAGAGCGGTCAATGTGTGTGACGAGATAGGGCAGTGTGGCCGGTGTAGGGGATAGCTGCCGGTCGTTAAACAGCTTCATCAGCAGCGCGCCGAGTAGGGCATCATCAGGGGCGGAAATGTGGATCGACGGGGTGCCCTGCATACGGCTCATGAGGTCGGGCAGGGTGAGGGGCCATTCCGCAGGGGCGGTTGCGGCATTCAACAGCAGCGTGCGGCCTTCGGCGAGTGCAAGGTTATGCAGGTGGAAGAGGGCGTTTTCCGCCTCACGGTCGCCAGCAATCTTATGACAGTCTTCCACGGCCACATGGGTGGTGGCAAGCTGGGCTATATCTGACGCTGGCAGCTCTTCAGCAGAGAGAGTGGCTGCTCCGCTGAGGCCCATCCAGACATGGGTCAGATGGGTTTTTCCCGATCCCTGTGGCCCCACCAGCATCAGTTTACGACCCGGCCAGTCCTGCCAGCCTTCGATCATGGCTACCGCATTGGCGTTGGCGGGCGAGACGAAGAAATCATCGCGCCCCAGTGCCGTGCGGCCGGGCAGATCGAAGCTGAGTTGTTCGGGCATCAATCTTCTTTCGAAAGGCCGCGATAGAGTTTGCTGGACATGTATTGCCCGATTGCAAAACGGGCCAGAACACCGATGGCGGCGGCCACGGGCACGGCGACCAGCATGCCGACGAAGCCGAAAAGCGCGCCGAAGACGGACAGCGCGAAAATAAGCCAAACAGGGTGGAGACCTACCGAACTACCCACCAGTTTCGGGGTGAGGACATTGCCCTCCATGACTTGGCCCAACACGAAGATACCGACAACAAGGCCGATCGAGAGCCAATCGCCCCAGAACTGGAAGAGCGCAAGACCTATGGCCAAGGCCCCGCCGATGATGGCGCCGAGGTAGGGGATGAAGGTCACAAGGCCCGCGATGGCGCCGACAATCAGCCCAAATTGCAGGCCCACCAGCATGAGCGCGATGGCGTAATACGTGCCGAGGATCAGGCAGACGGTGCCCATGCCACGGATGAAGCTGGCTAGCGTGCGGTCGATGTCGCCTGCCAGATTGCGAATGGTTGGGGCGTGGTCGCGGGGCAGCAGTTTGTCCACTTCGGCCACCATGCGATCCCAATCATAGAGCAGGTAGAAGGCCACCACAGGCACAATCACGATCAGCACGACTACGTTTATGAGGGAGCCGACAGAGGACAGCACAGCCTCAATGAATTGTGCGCCTTTGGATTGGATGGTCTCACCCAAGCTGGAGAGAGATTGGCGGATAGTCGAGGCTTCATCGAAGAGTGCCGGGAAGCGGTCGATGAGGAAAGTGTGTAATTGCTCAAAGAGTTGGGGGGCAACTGCCACCAGATTGGCGGCCTGACTGATCAGCGTGGGCACCACGAGAAGCGTCATCATAATGAAAATCACAATGACAAAGAGCGTGATCACAGTGACAGACAGCGCTCGAGACAATCCCATGCGTTCGAGGCGGTCGGCGACCGGATCAAGGAAGTAGGCGATGGCCATGCCCAAGACGAAGGGCAGGATCACATCCCCGAGGGCCCAGAGCACCACAAGGAAAACAATCGTGGCGATGGTCCAGTATTTAAGCTGTGTCGCGGCAGGCAGGGCCATGAGCGTTCCCGTGGGCGTTCCCGTTCAATTCAACCCTATAGATCGTCTAAGCCGCGCCGTCATGCAAGAGCCCGCCGCGTGATTGGGCGGGCTCTTTTGATTGTTTTGATGTCTCACCGGTCTGTCCCACGGAGCGCCAGCATTTTTTTGGAAAAAATGCCCGCCAACGTTGGCGGCAGAATTTTTGAAAAATTCTGTGGGGCTGTCGTGGTCAGGGGCGGGATCAGTGGCAGGCGGGGCGCTGACCCGGCAGGAGCACCTTGTCGATCACGTGGATCACACCGTTGTCGGCCTTTATGTTGGCGATGATGACATTTGCGCTGTCACCGGTGCCGTCCGCGATGGACACACCGCCACCACCCTTCGTGATGCACAGGCGCTGGGATGTCAGCAGCGGCTTGAAGTAGTTGGAGCCCGCGGGGATGGCTTCAGCCGTCAATTTGCGGTCGTCCACGTGGTAGAGCAAAACGTCGGTCAGCTGACCTTTGTTCTCGGGCTTCAGAAGCGTTTCCACCGTGCCGGCGGGCAGGGCGTCGAACGCGTCGTTCACAGGTGCGTACACAGTGAACGGGCCAGGGCCTGCCAACGTGTCTGCCAACCCTGCTGCGGTCACAGCGGCCACGAGCGTCGAGAAACGCTCGTCACCGACGGCGATCTCTGTGATGCTGGCGGCCTTGGCGCCCGTGGCCATGGCGGCAACGGTGGCAACAGTGGCGGCGAGTTTGGTGAAAGTCTTCATGGATAGTCCTCCTGTTCAGAAGCGCGTTTCCTCAGCGCTAAGTGAACAGGGGTACGCAGCGTCAACCGGTATGGTTCACGTCGATCACTGACCTGTGATAACCTCGTGATCGCCCGTCGTGGCTTGTATGCATCGGGGGAAGTGCCTAAACGGGTCAGGCAATTGATCACGGATAAGACCCATGCGCCTGTCGAGATATTTTCTGCCTGTGTTGAAGGAAAACCCCAGCGAGGCTCAGATTGTCAGCCATCGCCTGATGCTGCGCGCAGGCATGATCAAGCAATCGAGCGCGGGGATTTATTCCTGGTTGCCTTTGGGCTTCAAGGTGCTGAGAAAGCTAGAAAATATCGTCCATGAGGAGCAGATACGTGCGGGTCACATTCCAATGTTGATGCCGACGCTTCAATCGGCGGATCTGTGGCGGGAAAGCGGGCGGTACGATGCCTATGGGCCTGAGATGTTGCGCATACGCGACCGGCAGGATCGGGATATGCTCTACGGCCCGACCAACGAGGAGTTGATCACCGATATTTTCCGCGCACATGTGGGTAGCTACAAAGACTTGCCGATGACGCTGTATCACATCCAGTGGAAGTTCCGCGATGAGATCCGTCCACGTTTTGGCGTGATGCGGGGGCGGGAATTCTTTATGAAAGACGGTTACAACTTCGACCTGACGAAGGAAGATGCGTTGCACGCCTATAACCGCCATTTGGTGAGTTATCTTCGCACCTATGAGCGGATGGGCCTGCAGGCAATCCCAATGCGCGCCGACAGTGGCCCGATTGGGGGCGATGACACCCATGAGTTTCTGGTGCTGGCCGAGACGGGCGAGTCAGAGGTGTTCTACGACAGTGCCGTCACGGACCTGAGCTTTGGCGATCGTGAGATTGACTATGACGATCACGCGCAGTGTCAGGCGATTTTGGAGGAGTTCACATCGAAATACGCCCGGACGGACGAAACCCATGATGAGGCCAAGTTCAATGAAATCCCCGAGGAACGGCGCCGCGTGGCCCGGGGCATTGAAGTGGGGCAGATTTTCTATTTTGGCACCAAATATTCGGATGCGATGGGCGCCACGGTGCAAGGGCCGGATGGCAAGACCACACCAGTGCATATGGGCAGTCACGGGATTGGTGTCAGCCGTTTGGCGGGTGCAATTATTGAGGCCAGCCATGACGATAAGGGGATTATCTGGCCTGAAGGTGTGACGCCCTATCATGCGGGCATTGTGAACCTCAAACAGGGCGATGCGGAGGCTGACGGGGCATGTGATGCGCTTTATGCATCCCTCACAGCACTTGGGCTGGAGCCGCTGTATGATGACCGGGATGAGCGCGCGGGTGGCAAGTTTGCGACGATGGATCTGATTGGTCTGCCATGGCGTATCACGGTGGGGCCGCGGGGGCTGAAGAATGGTGTGGTGGAACTGACCAGCCGACGGACAGGCGAAAGCGAAGAACTGCCGCCCGAACAGGCCGTGGAGCGGATTGCGCAGATTTACGGGCGTTCCTAAGCGATTTTTCGGCGAAAAATCGTTGATCTGGGCAGCACACCTTGGCTTGACGTGGGCGGGGTGAAGGCTCACTTTGCGAAAAAAACAAACTGAGGTCAGCCGTGGCAGCCGCTCCTAAACCATTTTCGCGCTTTGAATGGCTGATTGCCTGGCGGTATTTGCGCGCACGTCGGTCTGAGGGTGGTGTATCCACGATGACGTGGATCAGCTTGATCGGGATCACGCTGGCTGTCTTTGCGCTGATTGCGACGCTGGCGGTGCGTGAAGGGTTCCGGGCAGAGTTTGTGGATGCGATCCTGGGATCGAATGCCCATGTGACGGTGTACAACGCAGGCACGGTGGACCCGGCGACCGGGCGGATTGATCGCACGATTGAAGAGTTTTCCGCCATGGCAGAGCGAGTTCGCGGTGTAGACGGTGTGACGCGGGCAGCACCCCTGGTGAAAGGCCAAGTGATGGCCAATGCGCGGGATGCCAACACGGGCGTGGAGATTTACGGCATTGCACCGGGCGATTTGGCGACGATCCCGCGCGTGGCAGATCCCGAAACTGGGCAGGGGTCCATTGAGGACTTTCCGAATGGCATCGCCATCGGACGGGGTGTGGCGGATAGTTTGCGTGTGGACGTGGGAGATCGGATGCGGGTGATCCTGCCCAATGGCAACCGCACCGCCTTTGGCACCACGCCCCGGATCAATGATTATGAGGTCGTCTATATCTTCACCACTGGGCGATACCACACTGATCTTGTGCGCGCCTATCTGCCCTTTGAAGAGGCGCAGGGGTTCTTCAACCGAGAAGGCCGTGCCGATGAGATCGAAGTGATGGTGGAAGAGCCAGAGACGATTGAGAATATGGCGCTCGAATTGCTGGAGGCAGCCGGGGATCGCAGTCTGCTTTGGACCTGGCAGGACAGTCAGAGTGGGTTTTTGCGGGCGCTGGATGTGGAGGACAATGTGATGTTTGTCATCCTGTCGATCCTCGTCTTGATTGCGGCGATGAATATCGTGAGCGGGCTGATCATGTTGGTGAAAAACAAAGGCCGCGACATCGGGATTTTGCGGACTATGGGATTGACGGAAGGGTCGATCATGCGGGTGTTTTTCATCTGCGGGGCCTCGACCGGCATGATCGGGACAGCCTTTGGCGTGGTGCTGGGCTGTCTGTTCGCTCTGTATATCGACCCGATCTTTTCATTTGTGAATGCGATGATGGGAGGCGGGGTTTGGGACCCTTCCATTCGCGGCATCTATCACTTGCCGGCGGAGCTCAGGTTCGAAGATGTGATGAAGGCCGTCGGGCTTTCGCTGGGACTGTCGTTCATCGTCACCATCTTTCCGGCCAGAAAGGCGGCACGGATGAACCCGGTGGAGGCCCTCAGACGTGAATGAAGCTGCGCTGAAATTGCAAGGTTTGACCAAGACCTACAACGCCGGCACGCCCGGTGAGGTGCAGGTTCTGGCCGGTGTCGATCTGGAAATCGGTGCGGGTGAGATGGTGGCACTGGTCGCGCCGTCGGGCGCGGGGAAATCAACGCTTTTGCATATGGCTGGGCTGCTTGATACGCCGGACGGCGGGCTTGTGCTGTTTGGGGATCGGGATATGACTGGCCTCAACGATCATTCGCGCACACTGGCGCGGCGGCAAGAAGTGGGGTTTGTATACCAGTTCCACCATCTGCTTCCGGAGTTTTCAGCGCGGGAGAATGTGGTGTTGCCGCAGTTGGCTGCAGGTGTTCGGGAAGCGACAGCACGTTCGCGCGCCGAACGGCTTTTGGAGCAGGTGGGCGTCGCGGCTCGGGCGGGGCACCGACCTGCGGAGATGTCGGGTGGAGAGCAGCAGCGCGTGGCGATTTGCCGGGCATTGGCCAATGCACCGCGAATTTTGCTGGCCGATGAGCCGACGGGCAACCTGGACCCCGGCACGTCGGATCAGGTGTTCGAGGGCTTGCGTGCGCTGACCTGGGATGAAGGGATGGCGGCGCTGATTGCAACGCATAACCTTGATCTGGCCGGGCGTATGGATCGTGTGGTGCGGCTTGAGGATGGGCAGATCCTGGCAGGATAGGCCCCGCCGATGACGTTACGCCTCCGGCGGGGATATTCTGGCAATAAGAACGGCCCGCGGTTTTACCGCTTGAGCAAAGCGTGGGCGGCGGCGAGATCCTTGTTGGCGAGGCGGATGATGTCGCTTGTCTCAGACCGGCTGTAGCCTTCGATCGTGAAGCTGCGGCCAAGTCGGACGGCGCGCGCGAGGGAGTAGACTTGCGCTTCGGACAATCGAAGGAAGCGGCCCACCGAATACCACCGCGGGAGCCTATCGCTCGGGTCAAGATCGGAGCCGCGCCGAAGCGAGCCGGAGGCATGGGCGGTTGCCGCCAAAGTGGCACCCGTCGTGGCCAGCGTGAGGCCGAGTACGTGGCGGCGGGAAATACGTTGCATGATCGTTGTCCTTTCTTTTTTGAGATTGGATGAAATGCTGTTTTACTTCGCGAGCCGCGCGCGTGCGGCGGCCGGGTTTTTGGCGGCCAGTTCGATGATTTCACGGCTTTCAGAACGGCTGTAGCCGTCGATGATGATGCCGCGGCCCCGGCGGACGGCAAGGTTCACGTCGTAAATTTCAGCCTTGTCGAGAGACAGGAATTTTTGCACCGAGAATCGACGGGGAACCAAGTCGGAGGGGTTGAATTCTTCCGCCTCAACAGCGTTTGTGATCGTTGGCGCCATGACGCTTGTGACGGCGAGGCCGAGGAAACTGCGGCGGGACTGCATGCGCATGATCGGTACTCCTTTTGGCCCAAGATATGGCGGTGTTTGTCTGATCTGCAAAGCACATGTTCGAGACCCGGACGTGAAAAGAGTGATCCGGGGAACAATCAAACTACGTATTTTGTACAGGAGGATATGACATGAAGCATTTCATCGCGGCCCTTTTGGTATGTTTGATGACCGTTGCATCGGCGGGTCAGGGCAAGGCGAATGATGCGGTCAGATCGGTCATTTCCTCTCAAATTGATGCGTTTCTGAAGGATGATTTTGCGACCGCCTTTGATTTCGCAAGTCCGATGATCCAAGGCATTTTTGGCACGCCGGAGCGGTTTGGCGCCATGGTGCGCAACGGCTATCCCATGGTGTGGCGGCCCTCTGACGTTGAGTTTCTGTCAGCCGAAGATCGCGATGGCGCGGTGATACAAACCGTCAAAATCACCGATGGAACTGGGCGGCTTTACTATCTGGAATATGAGATGATTGAGACCGATCAAGGTTGGCTGATCAACGGTGTGCGCATCGAAGAAGCGGGCGACGGATTGGCTTGATCGGCCGCATCTGACGCGTTCTTTTTCCCTTACAGCCCAAAACTGGCACCGCGCGGTGGTCTGATCGCGCGTTAACCCCCTCCCGGATACCCCAATCGCGCCGGCGGCCTGACCGCCAGATCCAGCGATATGTATCATCCGGGCGAGACCTTTTCGCGGCCGGATGCGGAAAGGAACGCGATGAACAAAGCTATCACCGACGGCATCACTTTTACGCCCCCGCCTTTTGCAGACGGGCTTGACGTTTGGTCGAGTGGGAACGGCACGCCGGGGTCAGACACCTATGATAACTCGGTTAATGCGGCCTTTGTTCCGGCGGATTCCGATTTTGGCGGCGCGCTGGAGATCCTGAAGGTCGATAGCACGACGCGCTTGCGTTACACCGGGCAGACGGCGATTACGCCGGGATGTTACTTGCGGGTCGTGGCCCGGGTGAAAGTGGTGTCAGGCGCGCTGCCGACGGTGCGCATTGCGGGTTATGCCGCGCGGGCCAATGGGAGCAATATCAACGGAGCCGTGCAGGTGGGGCCGACCACCACGCTGACCACATTTGGTGAGGTGGTCGAGGTAAGCGCGATCATCGCCACCGCCGAACGGGGCGGGGTCAATATGCCCTGGGGGCCGGAGGCGGCATATGGTCATATCGGGCTTGATCTGACGGGGCCCAACGGGGGTGTCGTGCGCATTGATGACATCCAGATCGAAGACGTCTCGGGCGTATTTCAAGCCGAAGCCATTGGTGCGGTGGATGTGCGTGACTACGGTGCGCTGGGCGATGGCAGCACCGATGATCACGCCGCCTTTGAAGCTGCCGATGCGGCCGCCAATGGGCGTGAGGTGCTGATCCCTGAGGGTGTCTATTTCTTGGGTGACAGTGTCACGATGGACAGCAAATGCCGCTTTATCGGCACCGTGACCATGGCAGCACAGCATCACCTGACCCTTATTCAGAACTTCAACCTGCCGGATTACGTGGCGGCCTTTGGTGATGGGGAACTGGCCTTCAAGAAGGCGTTCCAGTCCATGTTCAAGGGTCCCAACCATGTGGATCTGGATATGGGCGGGCTGAAGGTTGACCTGCGAGAGCCGGTGGATATGCGCGCGGCCGTGCCCGATGTGGACAGTTTTGCCAACCGGCGGGTGATTTCCAATGGACAGTTTTCCGTGGTGTCCGGTCCCAACTGGGACACGGAGGTGTATACCTCGCAGGCTTCCTACAACCCGTCAAATCCCTTCACCCTCACGGGGGTGCAGAACGTGGCCAACATCCCGGTGGGATCGCTGGTCGAAGGCAATGGGGTGGGGCGCGAGATCTATGTGCGGTCCAAGAATGTAGGCCAGCAGACGATTACATTGTCCCTGCCGCTTTATGATGCGTCAGGCACGCAGAATTACACGTTTCGGCGGTTTAAATACATGCTGGATTTCACCGGCTTTGATCGGATCACGCGGTTTTCCATCAACAATGTGGAATTCCTGTGCCGTGACGATTGCAACGGGATCATCCTGCCGCCGACCGGCATCGGGTTCCATCTTCGGGATTGCTGGTTCACCAACCCCCGGGAGCGTGGGATCACGAGCCATGGCACTGGCTGTCAGGGCATGATGATCGACCGCTGTCAGTTTGCCACCGCGCAGGGGCCGACGCCCTCGCAGAACCGGACGGTGATTGGCTGCAACCTCAATGCCAATGACGTCAAAATCCGAAACAATCGCTGCCGGTTCTTCCGTCATTTCACAGTGCTTGGCGGGACCAGTTCGATCATTTCAGGAAATCACATCTTCCAGGGCGATGGCGGTGCCGTGGGGCCGCGTTTGGCTGCGATCGTGATTGCCGTGGCCAACTCGCGCGCCACGATTGAAGGCAACTACATCGACAACGGCTCAATTGAGTGGACCAATGAACGGGAGCAATCCCCGGCGTTTACGGGCGGGTTTTCCTTTGCTGGTCTGTCGATCACGGGCAACACGTTCCTGTCGCAAAGCACCGCGCCGTCGTTCAACTATATCTCTGTGAAACCCTATGGCACGGGGCATTTCATCAATGGTCTGACGGTGACAGGTAACAATTTCCGCCTGATCGACGGCAATATCGACCGGGTGGAAGGGATTGATACGACCTTTGCGGGGATGAATTTTGAGCGCTTCCGCAACATCCACTTCACCGCCAACAGCTTCAACAACGTCAACACGCAGGTCGAAAGCCCGTTGGTTTGGAGCCATAAGGAAAGCAGTCCGCAATCCACCTGGGTCATCACGCCATTCCCGCATCTTCCATTCAACGCATGGGTGCGCACGATCGAGTCGGTGACGACCGAGGGCCAGGTCACGGATGCCTCAGGCGATCCCTATTGGGGCATGCCGTACCACGTTCCACGTCAGGGCCCGAACAACGATCAAGTGCACATTCGTTGGGAACGGCCTGTCGAGGGAGATGTGGTTGTCCGAATGCGGATCGACAATCCGCTGCCATAACGCGCCACAAGGTTTCAGAGCAGCCTTGCCGGGCCCGGGACAATTGTTCCGGGTTCGGTGCGTTCTAGAGGGTCAGAAATCCTGCCAAAGCCCCAGATTAACCTGCAGATCGTCGACCTCGTGTATCCCGGCCGTGATGCCCAAGATGTAATGCCGAGTGTCGGAGACCTGGTAGGCAAAGCTTTGCGCGATCTTTGCGTAGGTGTCCTCCCGGAAGGGCGCGCCGCCTTGCAGTTGGGAGATGGATTTTATCCGTTGGGTCAGTTGAACGCCGAAGGTCAGATCGGTTTCAAAAATGCCGTTCACCCCGTCATCAAACACCAGCGTGCGGGTGTCGATGCTCCACCAGCCCGACCACTGGCCTTTCCTTTGGAAAGGTTTTTCGCGGATGTCTTCACCGATCGACCAGCCCCGTCCGATAGACAGACCAAACCGGGCCGCAACGTGATCATCCACCGCGCCCAGCCCGAAATCATAGGCCAGTTTCAATGGCCGCTCGGGTGGGCCCAGGGGGAAGCGTAGCGCGACAAAGGTCTTGCCGATTTCGTTGCCTGTTTCCTGACGGTCAATGACCAATGTACGGTTCCGACTGAGGCCGTATTCGAGGTAGAATGATACGAAATTGTCGCTGAACTCTTCGGCGTCAAGATCAAGTGAGAAGGAGAGAAAGCCCTCCCCTTCGCCGCGCGGCCAAGGCCCGGCAGAGACCGATGTGATGCCCGATATGGTCAGGGCCAAAAGAATCAACAAAACCCGGATCATGCACACCTCCGGCGATAAGCTATGCTTAAAACTGGTAAAGGAGCGGTTAATGAAGCTTAATGGGGTATTCATCACGACACGGCCGTGAAAGCCGAAAGGAGCGCATTGTGACCAAGACGCCTGAGGCCAAAGAGGATGGACTGGTTGAAGAGGTGCGCGCGCTGCGGGAGGAACTGACACGGCTCAACGGGCACGGGTTCGTGCGGGTCTATAACTCCGTTCCACGGTTTCTGGCCTGCAACTTTGCCAAAGGGTTGGTTGTGGGCTTGGGCACCGTGCTTGGGGCCACGCTGCTCTTGTCGATCCTGGCGTGGTCCGTCAGCCAGATTGAGTTTTTGCCCATTGTAGGGGAATGGGCAGCTGAGATCGCGCGACAGATGGAACAGGCCGGCGGCCGTTAGATCCGGGCCCACATTTTTTTTAAAAAAATGCCGCCAACGCCAGTGGCAGAATTTTTGAAAAATTCTGGGTCTCTTACCGGGTGGAAAGCACATCATTCGGGTCGTGGAGCGCCAGCGGTTCGGGCAGAGTGGGCGCATGACACACGCACGGCAATTCACCACGCAATCCGGTCTCATGCTGTTTACCCTGGCGAGCCTTTGGGGCGGGTCTTTCTTTTTTGCCGAGATCGTTCTGGCGGAGCTTGGGCCCTTCACGTTGACATTTCTCAGGGTTCTTTTTGCAGTGCCGGTATTGGGCGCCTGGCTGATGCTGCGGCACATCCCCGTGCCGCTGACCTGGCGGTTCTGGGCGGGGTGTCTGGTGATGGGTGCGCTCAACAATACGTTGCCCTTTTCCCTGCTGTTTTGGGGCCAAAGCCAGATGGAAAGCGGGTTGGCGGCGATATTGAATGCCACGACTGCCATCTTCGGCGCTTTCGTGGCGGGCGCGCTTTTGGCGGATGAGCCGCTGACGCGGGGCAAAGTCATCGGCGCAGTCGTAGGTCTCATGGGCGTGATGGTCATCCTTGGGCCGGGGCTTTTGCGCGGCCTTGATCCCACGGACTTGGCGCAGCTGGCCATTTTGGGGGCGGCGGTGAGCTATGCGTTTGCGTCTGTCTGGGGGCGGGTTGGGATGCCTTCCGCGCGGGTGGAGGCGAACGCGTTTGGCATGTTGGTGTGCAGCTCAATGCTTGCGTTGCCAATGATGATCGCGGAGGCCGGGCCCGCAATGCCATCACAGGCAGTCACATGGGCGGCGTTACTCGCTCTGTCGGTGTTTTCCACGGCCACGGCTTATCTGCTTTACTTTGCCATTTTGAAAAGCGCAGGCGCTGCCAACCTTATGCTGGTGACGCTTCTGGTGCCTGCAGTGGCCATCGCGTTGGGCGCCTTGATCCTGGAGGAGCGGTTGCCGCCACAGGCCTACGCGGGCTTTGCCATCATCGCGCTGGGGCTTTTGATCACCGATGGTCGGGTGTTCCGGCGCTTGTCAGGCCGACGGCGCGCTTGCTAGGGTCCCACTGTGGGGGGCACAAAATGAACAAGCTGATCGCGCTTTGGTCGCATCCGCGGTCGATGTCCACCGCGCTGGAGCGGTTGATGCGTGAGCGGGGTGATCTGACCTGTCTGCATGAGCCGTTCATGTATCACTACTATATCGGGGAGGGGCGCGGGGCGTTTCCGGGCTTTGACGTGGATGCGGATCATCCCACCGATTATGCGGCGATACGGGATATGCTCGTGACGCGCGCGCAGACCGGACCTGTCTGTTTCAAGGACATGCCGTACTACGTGATGCCGCGCATCGCAGACGATCACGCGTTTCTGGTGCGCGTGACCCATGCGTTTTTGATCCGTCACCCCATGGCTGCGATCCTGAGCTATCACAAGCTGGACCCAGAGATGAGCCTGCATGAGGTGGGGCTTGAAGCACAGTGGCGGCTTTATGAGGCCGTGCGCGCGGTCGGTCTGCGGGCTGTCGTGGTCGAGGCGGAAACGGTGCGCACCGATCCGCGCAGGACGATGAAGGCGTTTTGGACAGCCCTTGGCCTTGATTGGCGGGAGGAGGCGTTTGACTGGGGCCGCCCGCCTGCCGATTGGGACGGGGTGAGCGCGTGGCATGAGACGGCCAGCACATCGTCGGGGATCCGGTCAGCAGATGCCGAAGAGATAGTCCGAGTGGAGATGGATTTCGAGGCAGCAGTGGATGGCGGGGCAGGGCATTTGCGTGCATATCTGGATCACCATTGGCCTTACTATGCGCGTTTGTCGAAAGTGGCTTTGCAGATTTGAGCGTAAGCGCAGTATTTGAAAGACTGCGGCCGAGATCTTTCACAGACTTTGCGCGCCGCGCCTAGCTTAGGGCCAGATCGGCGGGTGTGAGGCGGAAGGCCTTGCCGAAACCGCCATTGAGGCGCGCATCGATCACCTCAAACAGCACGAAATTGAAATCCAGAAAGTCGATATAGAGCTTCGATTTGGGATGGTTGGTCAGGTAATGGTCTCGCATGGCGTCATAGCCTTCTTGGCCCTTCAGCAGAAACTCGGCCGTGCAATCAAGCGTTATGCGCGGGTGGGTCAGGGGATCGCCTTTGGGTCCGGGCTCTCCCAATAGCAGCGAACAGCGGGCATTGGCGCGCAGCGCAGACGTGTGTGACGATAAATCCGAAATCAGCGTTACCGGCGCGCCATCCGGCGTGGTGCCGACTGCGATGCGGGTGACAGAGGGGCTTTGCGTGTCGGGATCGGTGACTGCGATGGCACCGAAACGGGCATCATTGATCAAACGACGGCCCAAGGTGCGCGCCTCATCATCCGTGGGGCGGATCGGATCGATTTTCTGAGGCTTTTCAGTCATGGGGTTCCCTAGCACGGTCCCCTTAAACCACCAAGAGCACCGCAGGTTGCGATGCTCTGGTCTATTGCGTCAGGAGTGCTGGCTGCCTGGGTGTGACTGGCTTTACCGTTTGGTTTGCTCGCTGGCTGGCTTTACGCTTGCTTGCTCGCTTGAAGCTTGTTGCATCTCGGTGAAGTGCTCGCTCCCTAACTGAGACTTTACTTAGGTCGACTTAGAACAATTGTAAAGTAAAAATCGTTACTTTTCATATAGTTGATAGAAATAGTCGGGAATATTTTGTTAACTATCTCCCAAAGTAAAACAGTCGGATTTAGAATTATTCCAAGAAATTCAGTGTGTTCACCGATGCTGCCCCATTTTTGGAAGATCAGGTCGGATGCCCCGGTGCCAGTGGGCTGCGGCAAATTGTGGGTCGTGATCGGCGAGGTAGCCGCAAAAATGCCACCTGGGTGCAATTTTGCGAATAGAATCGCCTCAAAACGAGACAAAATGCCTGCAAATCAGGCCTGCGACATCGTCAAGATTGATGCGATGGCTTGCATTTGATAAAGAACGCGCGTTGCAACTGGTGAGTGCTTGATCCCGAGGGTATTTGGCGCTACTTGATGCAGCCCGGCATTTGCCTTTTCAGGCGATGCAATGGGGCGTGACGCGGAGACTGGGCCACGGACATTGGCCCCACACGCTCCCACCATGAAAATTTGCGCAGTTTTGCGCGATAAAATCTAAGACGAGGACAAGAACGCTTGGACCTGAACGTTGAATTTCCGGCCGGTCTTTATGACCCTGATCAAGAACATAGCGCCTGTGGTGTGGGGTTTTTGACGCGCAAGGATTCCGTTCAATCCCATGATGTTCTGCTCAAAGGCCATGAAGCCCTGTGTGCGGTGCCCCATCGCGGTGGTATGTCATCTGAAGGTGTGGGCGACGGGGCCGGTGTTTCGGTTGATCTGTCGCTGAAATTCTTCCGCAAGTTGAGCGGCGTCGATTTGCAACCCGGCGCGTTTGGTGTCGGCAACTTCTTCCTGCCCGCAGATGCATCACAGCATGAACGCGCCATCGCGATCATTGAGGCGGCATTTGCCGAATGTGAGCTTGAGGTCGTTTGTACCCGCGACGTGCCGGTGAACAATGATGCGATCGGTGAGCGGTCGGTGAAATGCCAGCTGCCGATCCGTCAATGGGTGTTTGTGGCGCCCGAGCATTTGCGCGATGCCGCTCTGGATACCCGCATTCATGAAGCGTTGCTGGATATTGAGGCGCTGGCCTACACAGATGAGACGCTGACGGGTTTTTATCCGCTTTCGCTCAGCTCGCGGATGCAGGTCTTCAAGGGGCGGCTCAATTCGTGGGAAATTGTGCCGTATTTCGTGGATCTTTCGGACCCTGATCACGCCGTTCACACGATGTATTTCCACACGCGGTTCTCTACGAATACCGATCCGCACCCGTCGATGGCGCAACCGTTTCGCCTTATGGCTCATAATGGTGAACTGAACACCGATAAAAAGAACCGCCTGTCGGAGGCTGCGATTTCGCTGGCACGCAACAAGGCGATCATCCGGCCCAAAGGTCAATCTGACAGCTGTCGGTTGGACCAGACATTGAATGCGCGGGTGTATGACGAAGGCCTTGATTTGGTCACGGCGGTTGTTTCCATGATGCCGCCTGCTTGGGAGAACGACGCTCAGGTGTCGCCGCAGGTGCGCGCGATGCTGGAATATTTCTCGCTTTCCGAAGAGAAAAACGATGGCCCGGCCGCGTTGATCTTCGGCGATGGCGATATCATCGGGGCGCGGCTCGACCGGCTTGGTCTGCGGCCGATGCGCTCGGTGGAAACCGATGAATATCTCGCTGTGATGTCCGAGGCGGGACAGATTGATTTCCCGGCGGAGACTGTCATTCGGCGGGGCCGTGTCGAAGCCGGCGGGATGATTTACTACAATCACGTCGAAAAGAAGATCTATGAGACCGATGAGGCGCTTGAGATGCTGGCGTCCGCCAAGGATTACGCGACCCTGCTAGAGGCCACGCAGGTCAATATCTCTGATCTGCCGTCCGCCGATGAGGACCCGCAGTTTTGGGCCACGCGGTATCGTGGCGATATGGAGCGGCCCGCGCGGTACGTGGCCTACACGCACAATCAGGAAAGCTTCAAATTCCTGATGGATCCGATGCTGCAAACCGGGGTGGAGAAGGTCTCTGCCATGGGGTACGGCAACGCGATCAATGCGCTTTCAGACAATGAAGGCGGGGTGGCCAAGTATTTCAGCCAGCGTTTTGCCCAGGTGACGAACCCGCCGCTTGATAGCATCCGAGAGGCCGATGGCATGACCTTGCGCGTGGCCCTGGGGGAAAAGCCTTATCTGGGGCAGTCGCGGTCAAAGCAGATCGTGGTGAATTCGCCTGTGCTGCGCATGTCGGATGTGCTGAAGATCAAGGCGCAGGATGTTTGCCCCTGGGATCGGTTCGATATTCTTTACGAGCCTGTTTTCGGTGATGGCACGGCCAATGAGCGCGCTCTGGTGGACGCGATTGACGCGGTGGCCGGGGAAGTCGTGGAGTTTGCCCGCGAACGCGGCGGGATTGCGATCCTGACGGACCGGCATGTTTCGAAAGCGCGCGCGCCGTTGCCGATGACACTGGCGGTATCGGCGGTCAATCAGCGGCTGATCGAGGAAGGGCTGCGCCTGAAAGTGTCTTTGGTCGTGGAAAGCGGGCAGATCTCCAGTTCGCACCATATTGCGTGCGCGCTGGGTTTTGGCGCGTCTGCGGTCTACCCGCTGGCCGTGCGGCTTCGCGCTGAAGAGCTTTTTGGCGACAAGGCGTTTGACCATTATGCCAAGTTCCAGAAGGCCGCTGAAAAGGCGCTGATGAAGACGATGGGCAAGGTGGGGCTTTGCACGGTTGAATCCTATTCGGGCGGTGAATTCTTTGAGCCGAACTTCCTTGACACCAACGACCCGGTCTTTGCCAAATACCTGCCGAACATGAAAACACCCGTGGGCGGTGTCCGCTTCAACGTGGTGGCGCAATCTGTCGCCGACTGGCATGAACGCGCGCTGAGCATTGAGAGTGACAAGGACATCCCGATCCTTGGTCTGTTCAAAGAACGATCCGAGGGGGCAGGGCATAGTTACGGTACCACCGCCGTGCGGGGCTTCGTGGACCTGACAGAGGAAGACATTTCCTTTGCAGAAGCCGAAGGTGAAAATGATCCCTTCCGCCTGCTGACCCTGCGGCAAATGGATGATGCGTTCGGGATTGATGACAAGGGCTATGTGAACACATCCTTTGAAAAGCTGTCCAAGGACAAGATCGACAATTTCAAGATCACACCCGGCTATCGCGCCTTTTCCGAGATGATGCGCGAAGAGCGTCACCGGCGGCCTGCCGCGTTGCGTGACGTTCTTGATTTCCCCGCCGACATTACGTTCCTCGACAAGGTGGAGGACATCAAGAAAGAGATGATGCTCTTCAACCGGGCGGGCAACAATCACTTTGTGATCCGCGGCGTCGACGTGGAAGCGCTTGGGAATAATGAATTTTTGTTGAAACTCACCGGTCCGAAGAAACATGATCTGGGTCGTCTGGATGCGCTGGCGCAGTCGCTTGTGGAACGGTTCGGCAAAGACGTCGAAGGGCATTTTGTCACAAAAGGCGCGCTGAAGATGGGCGTGAAGGGCATGGCGCTGGATTACGTGTCGCGCCTGCGGTCCGCGCCCCAGCGGATTGAGTTGGAGAAGGTGCAGCCTGCGTCCGAGATCACGCCGCGCATGGCGTCGGGGGCAATGTCGCACGGGGCGCTGGTGGCGACGGCCCATGAAAGTGTGGCGCATGGCACGAACATGGTCGGTGGCATGTCGAATTCGGGTGAGGGGGGTGAACATATCTCGCGCTACGGCACCCTGCGCGCGAGCCGGATCAAACAGTTTGCCTCGGGCCGTTTCGGTGTCTGGGCAGGGTATCTGGCCGATCCCAACCTTGAAGAGATCGAGATCAAGATCGGGCAGGGCGCAAAGCCCGGTGAGGGTGGTCAGCTGCCCGCGCCCAAGGTGACGGTGGAGATTGCCGCCGCCCGTGGCGGTACGCCGGGTGTCGAACTCGTCAGCCCGCCGCCGCATCACGATACTTATTCCATTGAGGACCTCGCTCAGCTCATTCATGACTGCAAAGCGGCCCGCGTGCGGGTGATTGTGAAGCTTGTGAGTTCCGAAGGCATTGGCACGATTGCCGTTGGTGTGGCCAAGGCTGGTGCAGATCTGATCAATGTCGCAGGCGGCACGGGCGGGACCGGGGCGGCTTCCGTGACCTCACTGAAATACACCGGCCGCGCGGCCGAGATTGGCATTGCAGAAGTGCATCAGGCGCTCTGTGCCAACGGCATCCGCCAAAAGGTGCATCTGCGCTGTTCGGGCGCGATGCAGACCGGCTCGGACGTGGTGAAGGCATCGTTGCTCGGTGGCGACAGCTTTGAATTTGGCACCACTGCGCTGATGATGCTGAAATGTGTGATGGCGAAGAACTGCAACGTGAAATGCCCCGCTGGTCTGACGACCAATCCGGAGGCGTTTGACGGCGATCCTCGCGCGCTGGCGCAATATCTGCTGAACATCTCCCACGAGGTGCGCGAAATCCTCGCCACTCTGGGCCTTACATCGCTGGATGAGGCACGGGGCCGGGCCGATCTGCTGCATCTGCTGGATCATCCTGCCAATGTGGGCAAGCTGAACCTGCGTGCAATGCTGACCCATGTGCCGGAGATTAAAGTGGAAAATCCGATCTATCTGGAACGGGACTTCGAAGTGGATGATGCGCTGCTCGAACAGATGCAGTCACGCGTCATTGAGGGCGGTGAGACTGCGATTGAGTTGCGCCCCAACGCGCCGCTCAACAACCGCAACAAGACCGTCGGCGGCCAGCTTGGCGTCGATATCGAACGCATGCTGAACCACGAACTGGACGCGCTGCCAGCTGCCGCCTTTGAAGATGTGCGCGGGCGCAAGTATCTCGACATGCGCACGTTGCGCGTTGTGACCCAAGGCTCTGCCGGGCAAAGCTTTGGCGCGTTTTGCAATGACGGGATGGTCATGGACCACACCGGCACGTGCAATGACGGCGTTGGCAAAGGGGCCTCAGGCGGTGAGATCATCGTGCGCGCGCCCGAAGGTGGCGGTGAGGCGCATGGGGAAAACGTGCTCATCGGGAACTTTGCGCTGTTTGGTGCAACAGGCGGTCGAACCTTCATTGAAGGCCAGGCGGGTGACCGGTTCGCCGTACGCAATTCCGGGGCGACGGCGGTGGTCGAAGGCGTGGGCGATTTCTGCGCCGAATACATGACCAACGGCGCGCTGTTGAACCTGGGTGGTTTTGCAAAGGGTTACGGCAACGGGATGTCCGGTGGCTTTGCCTATCAGTACGACCCGGAGGGCAAGTTGCCTGAAATGATCAGCCACGACTCCGTTTTCATGGGAATGCTGGGCGATGGTTCGGCGACCTCGGACATTCATGAGGATGCGATCAAGCAGCTTTTGGAATGGCATCTGGAGGCGACAGGCTCTGCCAAGGCCAAAGCGCTGCTCGCGGATTGGGAGGTCACGCGCACCCATATGGCGTGGATCATGCCCAAGGCGCTGCTGCAATATCAGGACGCTGACGAAATTCTCGCCGCGAAGTCCCGCAAGGAGTTGGTGGAGGAGCTGGCGACGGCGCTCGCCGCGCATCAGATCGCGCAGCTGAAGGCGGCGTGGAAGAAGGGCAAGCCCGTGCATAGCGGTCAGACGCCGGGTTATGGCGATCGCGACACTGAAGAAATGTTCCGCTTGCTCAACAGCTACACTGTGCTGGAACAGGCGCAGGTCTTGGCCGAGAAACGCGGTGGATTGACGAAACCCGAGCTGGATAAGCACGCCCGCAATCTCATCCTGACGGAAGATTTCGCGCTTATGGCTGCATTGGCAAAACATGCCCGCAAGGCCGTGGAGACTTATGACGACGCGGGGCTTGCAACGCTTGTGGCCAACAAACGCCTCGATGACTTCAAACGCGCGCTCAGCTTGCGCAACATCCTCAGCATGGACAGCCCTGGCACCTACGCGTGGATTTTGCACCAGAACGCCAAGAACCGCGCCGCTTTGGGTGACATCCCAAGCTTCGATGCGCTATTTGCCCAGAATGCGGTGCCTGATGTGGCATCACGGCACGCGGCGGAGTAATTCATGGACCAGACCACTCAGAAGCTGCCTCACTTTCCTGAGGACGCGCCCTTCTCGGGTGACCAGAAGGCATGGATCGGCGGATTTCTGGCCGGTCTGAACTCTCAGCTTGTGCAAAATCAGGCTGCAGCACCCGCCGAGGTCGCGGCGAAACCGCTTGATATTTTATTTGGCACGCAAACCGGCAATGCCGAGGGGCTGGCCGAAGACGCCGCAGCACTGGCGCGCACCAAGGGCTATGCGCCCCGCGTGGCCGAGCTGGACGAGGTTGAGATGGATCAACTGGCGGCGATGGAGAACCTGATCGTTGTCGTTTCCACGTATGGCGAAGGTGAAATGCCCGACAATGCGGAGCTTTTCTGGGACGCGCTGACCGCTTCCACTGCGCCCCGACTGGAAAGCCTGAATTTTGGCGTGCTGGCGCTGGGTGACACCAGTTACGATGAGTTTTGTCAGGCTGGTAAACTGATTGACACCCGGCTTGAGCAATTGGGCGCAAAGCGCATGTTAGCCCGGATTGACTGCGACGTGGATTATGAGGACGTGGCGGAGGCCTGGATCACCGAAGCGATCCCGCAAGCGGAGGGTGGTGGCACGGTCGCGGTCACCGAGGCGCCCAAACGCCCAGAGAAATCCAAGTGGAACCGCAAGAACCCTTACGTGTCGACCATGCTCGACAATCACGTTTTGTCTGGTGCGAAATCTGCCAAGGAAATCAGACATATCGCCTTTGATCTGGCCGATAGCGGCATGACCTATGAGGCCGGTGACGCATTGGGTGTGATGCCTGTGAATGCGCCAGATCTGGTGGATCTGTGGCTGGCGCGGCTGGGTGCCGATGCGGACACGATGGTGCAAGGTCACGACGTGCCTTTGGGCCAGTTGCTGTCCACCGGGCTTGAGATAATGACGCCCACGCGGGAGATGATCCGCGGGCTGGAGCCGCTGGTGAAAGACGAAGAGCTGTCCCATGTGGTGGGCAATGGCGACAAAGAAGCGTTGGAGCATTATCTTTGGGGTAGAGACGCGTTGGATCTGTTGAACATCAACCCGTCGCTAGACTTCGGCCTCGAGCAAGTGTTGGGCTGGCTGAAACCACTTCAGCACCGCGCCTATTCGATTTCTTCCAGCCCCAACGCCCACCCCGGAGAGGTGCACCTGACCGTTGCCGCCGTGCGCTGGATGTACGAAGATCGTCCGCATCGCGGCGTGGCTTCCACCTTCCTCGCCGATCACGTGCCGGAAGGTGCGACAGCGGGTATCTTCATGACGCCCAACAAGGCGTTTCGTGTGCCCGAAGACAACGAGCGACCTATGATCATGGTCGGTCCGGGCACGGGCGTGGCACCTTTCCGCGCGTTTCTCGAAGAACGTCAAGCGCGTGGGGCGGACGGCATGAACTGGCTTTTCTTTGGCGATCAGCACCGGGAAAGCGATTTTATCTATCAAGATGAGATCGGGGAATTCAGCGCGTCAGGCCTGTTGACACGTCTCGATCTGGCGTTTTCGCGGGATCAGAACGAAAAGATCTATGTCCAACACCGGATGGTGGAAAACGGCAAGGCCCTCTATGGCGCATTGGAAGAGGGCGGGCATTTTTATGTCTGCGGAGATGCGACGCGCATGGCCAAGGATGTGGATGCAGCACTGCACCGGGTGGTGGCGGAACATGGCGGGCTGTCGGAGGAGGCAGCCGTTGAGTATGTGAACATGCTCAAGCGTGAAAAGCGCTACGTGCGGGATGTGTATTAAAGCGCCGGGATCGGCGGGACGCCTGTTTCTCGGTCAATTCTGAGAAATCGATCAACTCGCAAGGCCAAGGCCTTCGCACTCTCGAAACGCGGCCACCGGTTCTGCCGCGCCGTCCAGGGGGAAGGTGACGGCGATGTCGCCGCTTTGAGCCGTGGCGGTGTGATTGAACTGCAGCCCATCCAGCACATTGCCAAAGCCCCGGTCCGTGACGCTGAGGGAGCGGCCGTTGTTGCTCAGCTGATGCTGATCAGTGGCAATCACGCGCCCTTGCGGCCCGTCAAAGCGCATACCGAAAGACGGGGCGTCGGGCCATGGCTCGGGCAAGGTAATCGTGATGGAATAGAGCGGTGCTACGGGGTCGTAGGTGAGTTCCAGTTGGAACGCAGCGGTGTCATGGGTCAACAGGCAGGGCGTGCCGGGGGTGAAATCCCAAGCGTGAGCAGGGCCGGACAAAAGGATCATTAAGAGAATGAAACGCATGGCACAAACATAGCGCTTCGATTTTCTGAATCGAACAAGATCACCGGGTGCCCGAAATCTTTAAAAGATTTCGATCGCATTCTTTTAAAGAATGCGGGGTCCCGGTTAGGCCAATCGACGAAGTGGTTCCCGATTGCAAAACACCACGACTTGGCCACCGTTTACGAAAGCTTGAAACCCGCGCCGTTCCAGCTCTCGCAAGAACCGGTCCATACCAGCAAACCGTTCAATATCGCGACGGGACCGCCGGATCACGCCGCCTTTTTGCACGGCCTTGGTCATAAACATATCTGCGATCCAAATATCAGGCGCGAGGGGCGAGGATAAATTCTGCATGGCCGCACCATGCCTGGATCTTGGTTAAACGGCGGTTAACGCTTGCGCCGCTTCACATTCCCGCCTCGCTGCCCGGGCCGCCCCGCCGTGGACCGTCCCACCGCCGCTTCGGAAGCTGCCTCCACCGCTGATTGCCGTGCCATCGGATCGTCGGCGACGGCCAAATCCACCGCCTCCAACCGCTTTACCTCATCTCGCAGGCGCGCGGCCTCTTCGAATTCGAGATTTTCGGCAGCCTTGCGCATGTCGGCGCGCAGCGCGTCCAGATGGGCCTGCATGTTGCCGCCCGCCGCCACCTTGTCGACTTTGGCGGTCACGCGGTTCATGTCCACATCACCTTGGTAAAGCCCGGCCAGGATATCCTCGACGTTCTTTTTCACCGTCTCGGGCGTGATGCCGTGCTCTTCGTTATAGGCGATCTGTTTGGCGCGGCGGCGGTTGGTTTCTCCCAAGGCCCGCTCCATCGATCCCGTGACACGGTCGGCATACATGATCACCTTGCCGTCGGCGTTCCGCGCGGCGCGCCCGATAGTCTGAACAAGGGATGTTTCGGACCGCAGGAACCCTTCCTTGTCCGCGTCCAGAATGGCCACCAGTCCGCATTCGGGGATATCGAGCCCTTCGCGCAGCAGGTTGATGCCGACGAGAACATCAAACGCGCCCAGCCGCAGGTCGCGCAGGATTTCGATGCGTTCAATCGTGTCGATGTCGGAATGCATGTAGCGCACGCGGATGCCCTGTTCATGCAGGTATTCCGTCAGATCCTCGGCCATGCGTTTGGTGAGCGTTGTGACCAGCGTGCGCAGGCCGCGTTCATTCACGCGCCGGATTTCATCGAGCAGATCGTCAACCTGCATGTCGATGGGGCGGATTTCCACCTCCGGGTCCAGAAGGCCGGTGGGGCGGATGACCTGTTCGGTGAACACGCCGCCGGATTGTTCAATCTCCCACGCCGCGGGGGTGGCGGAGACGAAAACAGATTGCGGGCGCATGGCGTCCCATTCTTCGAACTTCAAAGGCCGGTTATCCATGCAGGACGGCAGGCGGAAACCATGTTCGGCCAGCGTGAATTTGCGTCGGTAGTCGCCTTTGTACATGCCGCCGATCTGCGGCACGGAGACATGGCTTTCATCGGCAAAAACGATGGCGTGGTCGGGGATGAATTCGAAAAGGGTGGGCGGCGGCTCCCCCGGCGCGCGGCCGGTGAGGTAGCGAGAATAGTTTTCAATCCCGTTGCAAACGCCCGTGGCCTCCAGCATTTCGATGTCGAAATTGGTGCGCTGTTCAAGGCGCTGTGCCTCCAGCAATTTGCCATCGGCCACCAATTGATCCAGCCGCGTGCGCAGTTCCTTTTTGATGTTGATGATCGCCTGCTGCATCGTGGGTTTGGGCGTCACATAGTGCGAATTGGCGTAGACACGGACCCGCTCCATCGTGTCGGTCTTCGTGCCTGTCAGAGGGTCGAATTCCGTGATCCCCTCCAACTCGTCGCCAAAAAAGCTCAGTTTCCACGCCCGGTCATCCAAATGCGCGGGCCAGATCTCAAGGCTGTCGCCCCGCACCCGGAACGACCCGCGTTGAAAGCCCTGATCATTGCGGCGGTACTGCTGCGCCACCAGATCGGCCATGATTTCGCGCTGATTGTAATCGCCACCTGCCTTCAGGTCTTGCGTCATCGCGCCATAGGTTTCGACAGAGCCGATACCGTAGATGCAGCTGACTGACGCCACGATGATCACATCGTCGCGTTCGAGGAGCGCCCGGGTCGCCGAATGGCGCATCCTGTCGATCTGTTCGTTGATCTGGCTTTCTTTTTCAATGTAGGTGTCCGAGCGCGGCACATAGGCCTCGGGCTGGTAATAATCATAGTAGCTGACGAAATACTCGACCGAGTTATTGGGAAAGAACCCCTTGAATTCGCCGTAAAGCTGCGCGGCGAGCGTCTTGTTGGGCGCCAGAATGATCGCGGGCCGCTGGGTTTCCTCAATGACCTTCGCCATGGTGTAGGTCTTGCCGGTGCCCGTCGCGCCCAGCAGTACCTGATCGCGGTCACCGCTTTTCACGCCCTCAGCCAGTTCTTTGATCGCGGTGGGCTGGTCGCCTGCGGGGGCAAATTCGGTGACCATCTCAAAGGCCTTGCCGCCTTCCAGCTTCAGGCGCGATCTTACATCATCGGCGGCGGCGTGAAGGGCCACGTCACCGGTCATATCTGTCTTGTCTGAATGGGCGTAGGGCATAGGGGCTCCAGGTGTCTCCTGCAAGATTTGTGCGCTTTCATCCGGAGTTCAAGCAGGCATTTGCGGTGCCGTGTCAAAGCAAAGAGATACTGACAGATGTTGTCAGCCTGTGGCGCCAACTCTTGCCCGTCCTGATATCTACGGATAGGGCGGTGGAATGACGGAACGGATGAAATATAGCGCCCATGCCAAATCGGTTCTGGGGTTGGGGCTGCCGCTTATGGGGTCCCATGTGGCGCAGTTTTCAATCACGCTGACCGACGGGATCATGCTGGGGCGGTATTCGGTGGATGCGCTTGCGGCTGAAGTATTGGGCGGGACGCTCTTTTTCGTGATTTTCATCGTGGGGTCGGGGTTTGCCTGGGCTGTGATGCCCATGGTGGCGTCGGCTGAGGCGCGCGGGGAACGCACCGAGGTGCGACGCGTGACGCGAATGGGGGCTTGGGCATCAATCCTCTTTGCGGTCATTTTCCTGCCTGTGATGGTGATGTCCGAGGGGGTGTTCCGCGCCATGGGGCAGGAGGCGCAGACCTCCGCTGATGCCGCGATTTATCTGTCGATAGTGGGCTTCGGCCTGCTGCCTGCACTCTTGGTGATGGTGTTGAAATCCTACCTTGCCGCGTTGGAACGTACACAGGTTGTGCTCTTGGTCACGGTGGGGGCGGTGGGGCTCAACGTACTGGTCAATTACGCGCTGATCTACGGCAATTGGGGCTTTCCAGAGATGGGCCTGCGCGGAGCGGCGATTGCCTCGCTTGTGGTGACCACGGCGTCGCTTCTGGTGCTGATGGTCTATGTGGCACGTGTCACGCCGGAACATACGCTCTTCACACGATTCTGGCGGCCTGATTGGGAGGCGCTGGGACAGGTGTTCCGGCTTGGTTGGCCCATCGGCCTGACATCGCTTTCAGAGGCGGGTCTTTTTGCAGCCTCGACAATGATGATGGGCTGGTTGGGCAAGGTGCCACTGGCTGCCCACGGGATCGCGATACAGATCGCTTCGCTCATCTTCATGGTGCATCTGGGGCTCTCCAACGTGGCTACCATTCGCGCAGGTCAAGCCTTCGGACGGCAGGATCCCAGGGCGCTGTCGGATGGGGCGCTGGTGGTCCTGATGCTGTCGATGGGATTTGCGGTTCTCACGATGATCGCGTTTCTGGTGATCCCTGAATGGATGGTGAAACTGTTCCTGAACCCAGAAGAGCCTGAACGTGGCGCAGTGATTGCGGTGGGCGTTGGCCTGCTGGCGGCGGCGGCCATGTTCCAGCTGATGGATGCCGCCCAGGTGATGGCGCTGGGTCTTCTGCGTGGTGTGCAGGATACGCGCGCGCCGATGGTGATTGCCGCTGTCAGCTATTGGATTGTGGGCGTCCCCGCCAGCTACGTGTTGGGATTCACTATGGGCTTTGGCGGCGTTGGCATCTGGCTTGGTCTTGCTGTGGGTTTGGCGCTGGCTGCTTTTCTGCTTTTGGCGCGATTTTGGATCTGGTCCTGGCGCAGCGTGGGGCAAACCTGACGCACAATTTCATTTTGCCGAAAATACTCTCGCCGAAAGCAGCGACTTTTCTGCGAAAAATCGGTTCTCAACCCGTGAAGTCAGCGTCTTCAGCGCGCGAGATGCGCAGCAATTCCCGGGGGTCTATGCCAAACACGTGTCGCGGTGTGCCAGCGGCGGCCCAGACCCTATCAAACTCCAGCAGGCGTGGATCAAGGAACGCGCGGGGCTGATTGATGTGCCCCACAGGGGACACGCCGCCGATGGCAAAACCCGTTTGCGCGCGGATCAAGTCTGCATCGGCTTTGCCCAAAGGCTCGCCGGCAAGCTGGCTCGCTTTTGCGGTGTCCACCTGATTGCCGCCTGCGGTGATAAACAGAATGGCCGCGCCACTATAGCCGCCGCGAAAGATGATGGATTTGGCAATCTGATCGACCGAACACCCCACCAGATCAGCCGCCATCTGCGCGGTGGTGGCCTGACCCACCTCTTCCGGCACCGCACATGATCCGGCGGTCAGCAAGGCGGCTTTCACGCGTTTGAGGCTTTTGGACATGGCCAGGCTCCTTTGTGCACTCATCCCATGCTTGCCACCCATTGACCAGAGCGACCTGATCGGCATGACTGATCGCATGTCCATCGCTGCCCGCATGATCCGCTGCCCACGTCCCTTTGACCCCGAACAGGGGCAGGCGGTGCGCAGGCTTTTTGCGGAGCTGGCGCCAGAATGTCAGGATCTGATTGCCGGTGCAGCGGGGTGCAGCCCCTATTTGCGCGGCCTTTGCGAAAGCGAAGCGGAGTGGCTGCGCGAGGCGATGGATATGCCGGAGGCGAGTTTCGAAGACCTGCTCGATACCGCCCTAAGCGCACCGATGGAGCAGACTGCAACCGCGCTGCGCCAAGCCAAGCGGCGGGTGGCGCTGCTGACGGCGCTGGCGGATCTGGCGGGGGTCTGGTCGTTGAGGGATGTCACCACGCGACTGTCGCGGTTTGCCGATCTGGCGGTGGGATGTGCCTTGCGTGCGGCCATTGCGCCCGAACTGCGCCGGGGAAAGATCCCGGGCCAATCGGAGGAAGATATCGAAAGTGCGGCAGGTATGGTCGTGCTTGCCATGGGCAAGATGGGGGCGGGGGAGCTCAACTACAGCTCCGACATCGACCTGATCTGCCTGTTTGATGAAACGCGGTTCGACCCTGGTGACTATGATGCCGCGCGTGCCGGGTTCGTCCGCGCCACGCGCAAAATGGCGGCAACATTGAATGATCGCACCGCCGAGGGCTACGTTTTTCGAACTGACTTGCGATTGCGCCCCGATCCGGCAGTGACGCCGGTTTGCCTCGCCATGGCGCGGGCGGAGGCCTATTACGAAAGTCTGGGCCGCACCTGGGAACGCGCAGCCTACATCAAGGCACGGGCTGCGGCGGGTGATGTCCGCGCTGGCGCGCGGTTTCTGCAAACGCTCACGCCCTTTGTCTGGCGCAAGCATCTGGATTTCGCAGCCATTGAGGACGCCCACACCATGCGCCTGCGTATCCGCGAACATAAACGCCTGCCGAAGCGCATCACGCTGCCCGGTCATGATATGAAGCTTGGCCGCGGTGGTATTCGCGAGATTGAGTTCTTCACCCAGACCCAGCAGCTGATCTCGGGCGGGCGGGATCCGGATTTGCGGGTGCGGGGCACGGTTGAAGGTATGGCGCGGCTGGCAGATAAAGACTGGATCCCCGCAGATGTGGCCGAGGATCTGAGCGATCACTATGCCTTCCACCGCATGATCGAGCATCGCGTGCAGATGATCCATGATGCCCAGACCCATCAACTGCCGTCTCACGAAGACGGGTTCGAACGCCTCGCCGCCCTGATGGATCGCGAGCGCCCAGCCCTGGAGCAGGATGTGCTGGATCGGCTGACAGATGTGCACACGCGAATCGAAAAGTTCTTCAGTCATGACGATGCGCCCCCCCTTGATGCAGCCCCGGAAGCGGAGTTGGATCAGACGCTGATCGCCCGGTGGGAAAGTTACCCGGCGCTGCGCTCCGACCGGGCGCAACAGATCTTCGGCAGGCTCCAGCCGGAGATCCTGTCGCGTTTGTCCGCCTCGGTCGATCCGCAAGGCGCTACGCGGGCGCTGGACGGATTTCTGTCCGGTCTGCCCGCAGGTGTGCAGCTTTTGTCGATGTTTGAGGCGCGGCCGCAACTGTTGGATCTTCTGGTGGACATTGCGGGCACGGCACCGGGCCTTGCGGCCTATCTGTCGCGCAATGCCACCGTGTTCGAGGCCGTCATCGGTGGGCAGTTCTTTTCAGATTGGCCGGGGGAGGCTGCGCTGAGGCAAGAGTTGACCGCCAGGCTTGCCACCCAAGGCGATTATGAGGCCGTACTGGATGCCACGCGCGCCTGGGCCAAGGAGTGGCATTTCAGGGTTGGGGTGCATCACTTGCGTGGGTTGATCGGGTCGGATGAGGCGGGCCGTCAGTATGCCGATCTTGCAGAAGCTGTGGTGGCAGCTTTATGGCCTGTGGTGTTGGATCAGTTTGCCCGCAAGCATGGCGCCCCGCCCGGTCGGGGCGCCGTGGTGGTGGCGATGGGGTCGCTCGGGGCGGGCAAGCTCAATGCACGCTCCGATCTGGATCTGATCGTGATCTATGATGCGCCGGGCGATGGCACATCTGATGGCCCCCGACCATTGCCCACACGCACCTATTACGCCCGCGCCACGCAGGCATTGATTACGGCTCTGACCGTGCCGATGGCGGAAGGGCGGCTTTATGAGGTGGATATGCGTCTGCGTCCATCGGGCAATCAAGGGCCGGTGGCGACCAGTTGGGCCGCGTTCCAATCCTACCAACAAGAGGAAGCCTGGGTCTGGGAGCATCTGGCGCTGACCCGAGCACGGGTTGTGGCCGGGCCGGATGATCTGGCGAGCGATGTTGAGAGGTTCCGCACGGGACTTTTGGCGCAGAAAGGTGACCGCGCAAGAGTGTTGGCCGGTGTTGCGGATATGCGCGCGCGGATCGCTGAGGCCAAGGCGCCTGAGGGCGGGCTTGATACCAAACTGGGGCCGGGTCGCATGCAGGATATCGAACTGATGGCTCAGGCCGGTGCCCTGATTGCGGCGGAGCACGCGGGTGACGTGCGGTCGGGCCTTATTGCTGGCAGGCGGGCGGGCGTTTTTGACACGCAGGATGTGGACGCGCTGCAACAGACCTATACGCTTTGCTGGATCATCACGCAGGTGGCGCGGCTTTTGGGGGAAACTGCGCTTGAGCCCGAACGGCTAGGGCAGGGCGGCTGTGCAATGCTTCTGCGTGAAACCGGCCATGACAGCCTGGAGGCGTTGCAAACGGGGCTTGACGCGCAGGCCCTTGCGACGGCACAGATCATCGACCGGATCTTGAATGAAGCCGGGCCTTTGTCAGGAGCGTGAGCAGATGTCCCTCGTCAATGAAAACGACCCGCTGGATCCCAAGGGCCTGATCCGTGAGGCCTATCTGATCGACGGCATCACCTGGGAGGAATGCCGTTCGATTTTCCTTGATTGGGCGCTCAGCCTGCCGGACGGGCAGGATGCGCGATTGGCGATTGACGCCATGATGGAGCGCCATGCCAGCGTGGGCGACGGCCATCCCATGACCGATGTTCTGGTCGAGGGGCAACAGGCGGCAGCGCGTCCCAAGCGGCGCGGCGGCTGGCGGTCGCGGGACAGGTAAACGGGTTTTCAGCTGCGTAAAATTCGCGGTCAAAGCGTGGGAGTGGTGCAGGTTACAAACCGTCCCAGGCATGAAATACCCATGGTATTAACCCGCTTTTGATGTGATTTTGTCTCAATTGCGCCCCAATCCGAGGCCATCCGTTAACCATGAAGGACGGAGCCATGTCCGCCAAGATCTGAGGAACAGACATCGGGCAAGGCACCTCATGGAACAAATGGAGGTTGCCATGGAAAAGATCGTAAAAGCGTTTTCGAGCGCGCTGAAAACACCTACAAAGATTGCACTTGGTCTTGTGGCCGCAGCAGCGTTGAGCGCCTGTGCCTCAGGACCGGTTGAGACCACACGCAATGCCCCGGCAACGCTCGATTCCGGCCAACTGGTGGCCAGCGCGGCGCCGACATCTTTTGACGTGCAGGCCGTGGTGGTGACCGTACCGCGCACTTTGAAATCAACTGAAAAGAACAGGTACTATCCCGGTGGTGACATCGTCTGGCGGGAAGACCCGTTTGGCGACCGCCATGCGCAGGTCGAAGCGATCCTTCAAAGTGGACTGGAGCTTGGCGCGGCCAGCCTGACAGCTGGGACAGTGCCTGTCGAAGTTCATGTGGAATTGACCCGCTTTCATGCCCTGACCCAAAAGGCGCGTGCCACCATTGGTGGTGTGCATGACATTGAATTCTTGATGTCCCTGCGCGACCCGCTGACCGGCAAGGCGTTTGGACCGACCAAACTGGTGAAGGCCGATTTGAAAGCCTATGGCGGTCGCAAAGCGATCGAGGCAGAGATGCGCGGTTTGACCCAGAAAGTGCGGATCACCAACCATCTGGCGAAAGTCCTGAGGGCGGAGATGACAACACCCGAAGGATTTGTTGCCCAAAACCTTGGTATATTGGGTGCCATCAACGAACTCTGAGCTTTCCGCTCAATCAAAAACCGCTTAAGGGGACGGCCATGACGCCGTCCTCTTTGCCTGTTGTCCGCCTGAAACCCAAAGCCAATGCGCGCGCCATTCGCCATGGGGCGCCCTGGGTTTATGACAATGAGGTCGTGACCGACCGGCGCACACGCAAGATCGCGCCAGGCATGATTTGCCTTTTGGAAGACGCAGATCGAACACCGCTGGCGTTGGTGGGGATCAATCCAGGATCAAAGATCTTTGCGCGCGTGTTGGAGCGTGATCTGACTGCGCAGATTGACCGCACGTGGCTTTTGTCCAAATTGCAGGCAGCGCTGGCGTTGCGGGAAAAACTGTATGACACGCCGTTCTACCGGTTGATCCATGCAGAGGGCGATAGCCTGCCCGGCGTGGTGATCGACCGCTTTGGGGCGTATGCCGTGGTGCAACCAAATGCCGCCTGGGCGGAGGTTTTGCTGCCCGACTTGGTGGACGCGCTGCAAGAGGTGACTGGTGTCACGCATGTTCTGAAAAACGCCTCGGGCCGCGCGCGGGTGCTGGAGGGTTTGGACCAAGACAGCGGCGTTCTGGCCGGTCAGGCCCCTGCGGCGCCGGTTGAAGTTGCGATGAACGGGGCAGTCTATCTGGCCGATCTGGTCGAGGGGCAAAAGACCGGGATTTTCTATGACCAACGCCCCAATCACGCTTTTGCGGCTGGGGTGGCGCGGGGCGCGCGGGTTTTGGACGTGTTTTCGCATGTGGGCGGCTTTGGTTTGGCTGCGCTGGCGGCGGGGGCTGAGAGCGTGCTGGCGGTTGATGGGTCAGCGCCCGCCTTGGCTTTGGCGTCTGAGGGTGCGGCGCGGATGGGGCAGTCAGATCGGTTCGCAACGCGGCAGGGCGATGCGTTCGAAACGCTGACCGCGCTGGCCGACGAGGACGCGCAATTTGATCTTGTGATCTGCGATCCACCCGCTTTTGCGCCGAACAAACAGGCGCTGGAGGCCGGTTTGCGTGCCTATGAACGCATTGCGCGGCTGTCCGCACGCTTGGTGGCTGACGGGGGCATTTTATGTTTGTGTTCGTGTTCCCATGCAGCCGATCTGGCGCGGTTTCGCGGGGCTTCGGTGCGGGGGATCGGGCGGGCCGGAGGGCAGGGGGCGCTTATTCACACCGGGTTCGCCGGGCCCGATCATCCACAGCATCCGCAGCTGGCGGAAACCGCGTATCTCAAGGCACTGTTTTTCCGCCTATGAAAGCGCTTCTGGACACCTGCGTGATCTACCCCACCGTGATGCGGGAGATGCTGTTGGGGGTGGCCAAGGGGGGCGGCTTTCAGCCACTCTGGTCGGCGCGCATCATTGAGGAATGGCAGCGCGCGACCGTGAAACTGGGCCCCGATGGTGTGGCGCAGGCCGGCGCGGAGGCGGCGTTGTTGGCAAGGGATTGGCCGGATGCGGAGGTCACTTGGCAGCCCTCGCTCGAAGGGCGGCTGTGGTTGCCCGATCCGGCGGATGTGCATGTGCTGGCGGTGGCCGTGGCAGGGCATGCAGATGTGATCGTGACACTCAACGCCAAGGATTTTCCACGCCATGTACTGGCCGAAGAGGGGGTTTCCCGCGCTGATCCGGATGCGTTTTTGATGGGTATTCATGCCGCGCAGCCGGAGATGGTGGCACAAGCTGCAGAGCAGGTCTTAGCCCGCGCCAACGCGCTGTCGGGTGAAACCTGGGAGATGCGCAGGCTTTTGAAGAAAGCGCGGTTGCCGCGATTGGGCAAAGCCTTGTCCAACTGACCCGCCGCTCTTCGCTCCCTTACGGGCGCGTCTCGCTTGCGCCAGCACGCTGCACGAAATTCAGAAGCTGCCTGGTGGAAGGGTCGCGGCCTGAACGCGCGCCCTTCAGCGCCTCTTCCATATCGCGCGCCAGCACCTTGCCCAGTTCAACCCCCCATTGATCGAAGGAATTGATGCCGAGGATCACACCCTCGACAAACACCCGATGCTCGTAAAGTGCCACGATCTGGCCCAGCACGCGTGGGGTCAGCTTGTCGTAGATGAGCGTCGTGGACGGGCGGTTACCGGTGAACACCCGGTGCGCGGCCTGACGATCAAGTTCTGCGCCGGTGAACCCTGCCTCTTGCATCAAGGCCCGCGCCTCAGCCAGAGACCGCCCGCGCATCAGCGCCTCTGATTGCGCCAGGCAATTGGCCACCAGCAGGGTGTGGTGATGACCCAGATCGGGTTGATGGCCCTGGGCGGCCACCATGAACTCGCAGGGAATGACGCGGGTGCCCTGATGGATCAACTGGTAAAACGCGTGCTGTCCGTTTGTGCCTGGCTCACCCCAGACCACCGGCCCGCTGCCCGCCTCGACGGGCGCGCCCTCCATGGTGACACCCTTGCCGTTGCTTTCCATTTCCAACTGCTGGAAATAGGCGGCCAGATGGCTGAGGCGTTGATCATAGGGGAGCACGGCGCGGCTGCCGAAGCCGCAGACATGGGAATGCCAGAGCCCGGTCAGCGCCAGCATGACCGGCATGTTGTCCCGCAAGGGGGCTTGGCGAAAATGGATGTCCATCGCCTCACCGCCTTGCAGGAATTCGGTGAAGCGATCCGGCCCTATGGCGATCATCAGCGACAGCCCGATAGGGCCCCACATGGAATAGCGCCCGCCGACCCAATCTTCGAAGCCAAAGACCCGTTCGGGTGCGATACCGAAATCGGCCGTCTTGTCCTCGGCGCTAGAAAGCGCCGCAAATTGATCACCGGGGCGGTCGACCGACTTTGCCATCCACGCGCGGGCGGTCTCTGCATTTGTGATGGTCTCGATCGTGGTGAAGGTCTTGGAGGCAACAATGACCAGCGTGCGGGTTGGATCGAGCCCGTCGAGCGTATCGGCAATATCCGCGCCATCCACATTCGAGACAAAATGACAGCGCGGCCCGTCATGGTAGGGTCTGAGCGCCAATGTCCCCATCTCAGGGCCCAGATGCGAGCCGCCGATGCCGATATTGATCACATCGGTAATCGTGCCTCCCGATCCCTTGAACTTGCCCGCGCGCACATCTTCGGCAAAGGTCGCCATCCCCGCCAAGGTCTCACGCACGCCCGGCATCACATCGCTGCCATCAACCTCCACCGGGCGGCCCGACAGATTGCGCAGCGCCGTGTGCAGGACAGCGCGCCCTTCGGTCTGATTGATCTTCTGGCCGCCAAACATCGCCTCCCGACGCGCTTCAATCCCCGCGGCTTCAGCGATCTGGATCAGCCCGTCCCGCGCGGACGCATCCATCGTGGTTTTGGAATAGTCAAAGAGCATCCCATCTGCGCGCACCGAAAACCCTTCGGCGCGGGTTTCATCCTGCATCAGCGCCAGAATGGACCGATCTTTGCCAGTTTTAAGTGCATCCCACATGGCATTCGTCCCCTGTTTCATCTTTCCGGAAATACTCCGGGGGTTTGGGGGCTGGCCCCCACTGCTAGTGCGTTTGGGGGCTGGCCCCCAATCCTGCTGATGCTGTCCTATTCTGCCCAATGCACCTCTGCACGATCCAGAAGGGCAGCGATCGGAGCATCTTGCGGCGACATGCCCTGCGCGCGCTCCAGAGCCTCACGCTTCTCTGCGCCGGTGATCACCACATGCAGGGCAACCGCATCGCGCAAAGCTGGCGCGGAGAGCGTGATGCGCGGTTCTGGCTGGGTGTCAGGCGTCTGCACGCTCAACAAAGGCGCATCCGGGCCGATCGCGGCCGCCAGACCCGGCGCACCGGGAAAGAGTGAGGCCGTGTGCATATCTGCCCCCATACCCAGGAGACAGACATCAATGGGAAGTTCGGGCCCCAGTGCGAGGGTCAGGCGGTCAATCGCTTCATGGGGCGTGGCTCCATCGAGATAGAGCGGCACCAACTGCGCCGCCTCGGCGGGGCCTGTCAGCAAACGCTCCCGCACCAACGTGGTGTTGGAGCGCGGATGATCCCCTGGCACCCAGCGTTCATCGCTGAGGCAGACGCGCACGCGGGCCCAATCCATCTCAACCGCGCTTATCGTGTCAAAGACAGGCCCGGGCGTTGTCCCGCCCGGCACGACGAACAGCACGCTGTCCTTCATCTCAAGGGCCTGCCGCAGGTCGGAGGCCAGCTGATCGGCAAGCCGCAGCGCCAGCATGTCCGCGTCCGCGTAGTCATGAAACCTCATGCCTTGATCTCCCGCCAGCGGCGTCCGTCGCGATGCATCAGCATCAGGGCGTCATCGGGCCCGGAACTGCCGGTGACATAACTGAGCGGGGCCTCCCCGCGATCTTCCCAGCCTTCGATCACCGCGTCCGTCCAGGCCCAGGCGGCTTCCACCTCATCTCCGCGCATGAAAAGCGTCTGATTGCCTCGGATCACATCCATAATGAGCCGCTCATAAGCATCCGGAAAATCAGCCTCTTCCGGGCCAAGCGCTTCGGCAAATGTCATGTCGAGCGGTACATCCACGAGCCGCATGCCCCCGGGTCCGGGTTCCTTGATGGTTACACCCAGCTCAATCCCCTCATTGGGCTGCAGTTTGATGGTCAGAATATTGGAATGCCGCCCTGTATCTTCGGTGAAGATCGAATGGGGCGCGTCTTTGAACACGACCGCGATTTCACTGGCCCGTTCGCGCAACCGCTTGCCCGTGCGCAGGTAGAACGGTGTTCCCGCCCATCGCCAATTGCTGACCCGCGCGCGCAAGGCGACGAAGCTTTCGGTCTGGGTGTCGCGATTGCCCACCTGATTTTGGTATCCCGGTCGGTCGCCATCGCCCTCATATTGCCCGCGCACCACGTCGTCCGCGCCGACGGGATCAAGCGCGCGAATGACCTTCAGCTTTTCGTCGCGCACTGCATCGGGGTCAAATTTCGCGGGCGGTTCCATTGCGATGAGGCAAAGAAGCTGCATGAGGTGGTTCTGCATCATGTCCCGCATGGCACCGGCGCGGTCATAGTAATCGCCGCGCGTGCCGATCCCCACCTCTTCGGCCACAGTGATCTGGATATGATCCACGTACTGACTGTTCCAGAGCGGCTCAAAGAGCATGTTGCCGAACCGGATCGCCATCAGGTTCTGCACGGTTTCCTTGCCCAGATAGTGATCAATCCGGTAAATCTGATCTTCCGTGAAATGCTGGGCCAGCGCGTGGTTGAGTTCTCGCGCGGTTTGCAGATCGCGGCCAAAGGGTTTTTCGACCACGATGCGGGCATGGTCATCGACCATGTCATGGCTCTGCAGCCGCTCTGCCAGCGGACCAAAAAGGCGGGGTGCCACCGAAAAGTAATAGGCCCTGATCCGCCCCGTCCGGGTGAGATCCTTAAGTGTGGGCCAGCCTTCATCGCCCAGGGCATCGACCTTCACGTAATGCAGCATGTTTACAAATGCCTGCACGCTGGCCGGTTTATCTTCGCCGTGTTGGCACTGATGGCCCGCATTGAATTCTTCGATGGCGTCCGCAGCAAAGCGGCGATAGCCGTCTGTGTCCATGTCAGAGCGCGCGGCCCCTATGATCCGCACATCTCCTTCGATCTGGTTGGCACAGAACCGCCGGAAGAGGCCGGGCAGGATCTTACGCCGCGCCAGATCACCCGTGCCGCCAAATATGACAAGGTCGAATGGATCAACGGGAATGACGCGGGAGACCATGAATGCCGCCTCTGAAGTGGCCTGTCACCCGGTCCGTGCGACGCGATGGAGGCGCATATCACGAACCTGTCAGTGAAAGGCGATTGCAATTTGTATTAAAAAGAACAGGATAAGGGCGGAAAGCAATCAAATTCGGGCTTATCCATGAAAGATGTGGCGGCTGCAGAGGCCAATGCAGGCAAATTCCTTGACCCCAAGTTGACCGCCAAGGGGGAACGGCGCGCCCATGTCGGGCTGACCCGGCCTGAAACGCTGTGGTTCAACACCGGTACGCTGTGCAATATCCAGTGCCTGAATTGCTATATTGAAAGTTCTCCCACCAATAACCGGCTGGTCTATATGTCTGAGGCTGAGGTGGTGGAGTACCTGGATCAACTGGACGCGCGTCAGTGGAACTTGCGCGAGATTGCATTTACCGGCGGTGAACCGTTCATGAACCCGCAAATGATCGGTATGGCCCGTGCGCCGTTGGAGCGCGGCTATGACGTTCTGATCCTGACCAACGCGATGCGCCCGATGATGCGCAAGAAGATGATGGACGGGGTGCTGGAGCTTCACGAGGCGTTCGGCAAAAAGCTGACGCTGCGTATTTCCATCGATCACTGGAATTCAGAGAACCACGACAAGGAACGCGGCAAGGGCAGCTTTGATCGCATGATCGAAGGCATGTGCTGGCTGCGCGACAACGGCGTGCAAATGACGGTCGCAGGCCGCAGCATCTGGGGCGAGACGGATGCAGATTCGCGTGCAGGCTATCAGGCGCTTTATGATCGACACGGGTTTGAGATTGACGCGTTCAATCCCGGCGCAACCGTGCTTTTCCCCGAAATGGATGAAACGGTGGAAGTGCCCGAGATTACGACCGCCTGCTGGGGGATTTTGAACAAATCGCCGGGTGACGTGATGTGTGCCTCTTCACGCATGGTGGTCAAACGAAAAGGGGCCGACAAGCCCGCAGTTCTGGCTTGCACGCTCTTGCCCTACGATGAACAGTTCGAAATGGGCACCACATTGGAAGAAGCGGAGCGGCCTGTCAGCCTCAACCATCCCCATTGTGCCAAATTCTGCGTTCTTGGCGGCGCCAGCTGTTCAGCCTAAGGTTTATTGCGGTCAGATTCAGAAGATGAGTGGAAGTATTTTGGGCCCAAAAGTAGCTTATGGGTCTTTGCTGTCATCGTGGGGTCGTGTGAGGCGGCCAATGGTGAAAGATGTGCGCGGTAGCCAGACATAGCGGGTCTTTTCCCCCAATGTCGGGCGCACCAGCATGCGCAAGAAACCGAAAATAATCAGCGCGGCATGGGCAGCCGCGATCATCAGGAACATAGCGGATGGGCCAAAACGCTCTATCAGATTAGAGGCCAAAAGCGGCGCGGCAATGGCCCCCACGGCAAAGAAGAACATCAGGGCTGCGGCCAATTCGACGCGTTGCTCCGGGGTTGCAAAGTCGTTGGCATGTGCTGCGGCCACCGAATAGATCGGAAACGCCGTGAGCCCGAAAAAGAAAGCCGTCAACATGACGCCTGTTGCGCTCAGATCTTGCAGACTGGCGGTGACAAGGCAGCTGATGATTGCGGCGATCGACAGGCCGATCATCACATGGCGGCGATCATATTTGTCCGCAAGCCAACCTACGGGGACTTGCGACAATGCCCCACCCAGAATGAAAACCGCGAGAAAATAGGCGATTTGATCGACTGCCAGCCCGACCCGGTCCCCGTAAAGCGGGCCGACCATGCGGAACGTCGCGCTGGAAAGTGACGCCACGATGACCCCCATCGCCGCCAAGGGAGAGGCGCGAAATGCCAGTGAGGGGCGCAAGCGCGGGGCTGAAGGTATTTGCGGCTGGCGGCGTTTTGTCAGCACCAGCGGCAGCAGTGAGGCGCAGCAGAACATCGCAAGAATGTTGTAGGAGACGTAAGAGGCGGGTTCGAGCACGGAGATCATCATCTGCGCAATGAGCTGTGCGCCCATATCGGTCAGCCGGTAGACACCCATGGCGCGCCCGCGCGTTTCATTGGTGAGCTTGGCGTTGAGCCATGCCTCGATCACCGTGTAGCAGCCCGCAACACACACACCCGAGGCCACGCGCATGCCCGCCCAGGCCCAGGGGTCCACCACCAGCATATGGGCCATCAACCCAATGGTCCCCGCCGCAGTGAAGGCCGCGAAAGCGCGTGCGTGACCCACCGTTCCCATAAGTCGCGGCGCCCACCAGCAGCCGATGAAAAAGCCCAGAAAATGCGCCGATCCCAGAAGGCCGATCTGGGTCGTCGTAAAGCCCAGCGTAATCCCCGAAAGCGCATCAAGCGGTCCCACGCCTCCCGATGAAAGCTGCATCAGGATGACGGATAAAAAGAGTGCGGCGAAGGAAATCAGCATGCTCATGGGCCAGCTATGGCATGGCTGACGACCGGATTTTACCGATTTATGCCTTCGGCGGGCGTATTTCTGCAAATATGAAGCGCAGCATCCGGCTTCACTTTGCTAGAAATACTCAAATCCCAAATGCTGGACCGGGTTAACGCTCGATATAGGCGATGATGTTGAGGTCGATCTCATCGGCCACAAAGCCGGGAAAACCGGTGGCGCCAAAGGCAGATCGGCTCACGGATCCCAAAAGCTGCACGATAAGGCGGGAGCGGTCGGTGCGCGCCGTGCCCTGCTGCCTGTAAAGCCCGGCGGTGAGTGTCACAGGGCGGGTGACACCACGAATGGTCAGGTTGCCGGTGATTTTCGCCCCGCGCAGGCTGCCTTCGATCCGGGTCGAGGTGAATTCGATCGTCGGGTGGCTGGCTGTGTGCAGGACATTTGGGCCCTTCATTGTGGATGTCATGAACAGCGCGCCCGCATTGGCCTGAGCCGCGTTCAGCGTGACATTCACCCGGCTGCGGGCGATATTATCGAGATCAAGCTGCATGACGGCATCAGAGACCGGCATGCGCCCTTGGCGGGGGTTGCCTTGAAACTGATAGGTGAAGCCCACGATGGATTGTTCCATATCGAGCCGGTAGTTTTCAGGGGCTGCGACGGCAGGCGATGCGACCAGCCATGCAAGTGCGATCAGGTAGCGAATGAATTGGGTCATGTCTTGGTTTTAATCGGCTTTGGCGACTTGACCACTCACAATGCCTCACCCCGTTGCGAGCGCTGTGTCAGTGGGCGTCGACAGTCTCCACCGCCCATGGCGGCCATGCAGCTCCCATTTTTGGGGTGGGGCCGTGCGGGCGCGCAGACGTGACAGCCGCCAGGCGCGTGCATCTGCCTCGTGGTTTTGCGCCATATGCCAGCGCGTCTCAATCCCCGGCGCGCCGCCTTGCCCGGGCGTTAGCAGCAAAGCCAAAGGCGTACATTGCCCGTCGCGCGCGCCTGTCTCGGCGGCCAGATGCAACCGCCGCACCGGGGTCATGGCCGGGGGCTCGGGCATCTCTGCCACCACCAGCGGCACCGCCCCGCTGCGCAGCACCTCCTCCAACGTCCAGAGCGCATCTTCTGCCCGTCGCGCGCTGATGAATGTAAACCGCCCGGGATCGGCGAGCGTGAGCATGCCCTCGGGGTTGAGTGTTTCGGCCTGCCAGGTGGGCGTGATCCAGAACACCGGCCCTTTCAGCGCCCCCGCCACCATCAGCGCAAAAAGCCAGCGCGCATTGCCGCAGACCTCATGGGCGCGGGCCTGGGGCAGGGTGATGCCGTCGATCACCGTCAGGTCCGGGCCGGGGCGGTGGGTGTGACGCGATAAAAGCTGTGTATGGGCGAGAGCGTTCATTGAGGCAGACTATAATGTTCACTAAATGTTCTCAACATTTTTATGCCGATTTCTGGACCGAAACCCGAACGAGATCGTCCGGCAGGACGCAAGAGTGGCCTCGACCGTCCCCCCGGAACGCGGTAAACACTGACAACCAACTAAAGGATCTCCCCACATGCAAAGAAATCTCCTTGGCGGCACCGGCATTGAGGTGAGCGCGCTCTGCCTTGGTTCCATGACCTGGGGCACGCAAAACACCGAAGACGAAGGCCACGGGCAGATCGACATGGCGCTGGATCACGGCATTGATTTCCTGGACACGGCGGAGATGTACCCCGTGAACCCGATCCGCCCAGAAACCACCGGCGTGACGGAAAGCATCGTCGGCAGCTGGTTTGCCAAAACGGGGCGGCGAAATGACGTGATCCTGGCGACGAAACACTCTGGCGCGGGGTTCAAAGGGGCCCGCGATGGCGCGCCGATTTCGGCCAAAACGATCCCGGAGGCGGTGGAGGGATCGCTCAAACGTCTGCAAACGGATGTGATCGACCTCTACCAGTTTCACTGGCCCAATCGGGGCAGCTACATGTTCCGGCAGAATTGGACGTATGATCCTTCGGGCCAGAACCATGCCGACACCATGGCGCATATGGAAGAGGCGCTGGGCGCCTTGGAGCGAGAGGTTGAAAAGGGCCGCATCCGCGCCTTTGGGTTATCCAATGAAAGCGCTTGGGGCACGGCCCAGTGGCTGCGCATTGCGGAGCAAAAGGGTGGGCCACGTGTGGCGTCGATCCAGAACGAATATTCGCTGATGTGCCGTCTTTATGACACCGATCTGGCGGAGCTTTCGGTGAATGAGGATGTGGGGCTTCTTGCCTTTTCGCCGCTGGCGGCGGGGTTTCTGACCGGCAAGTACCAGAACGGCCAGATCCCCAAGGGTTCGCGCATGGACATCAACGGCGATCTGGGCGGGCGGCGCTCGGATCGGGCCTATGGGGCCGTGGATGCCTATCTGGCGGTGGCGCAAAAACATGGGCTCGATCCCAGTCAGATGGCGCTCGCGTGGTGTCTGACGCGGCCCTTCATGTGTTCAGCCATTTTCGGTGCAACGACGCAAGCGCAGTTGCAAACCGCGATTGGCGCGGCGGATGTGACGCTGTCCGAAGAGGTGCTGGATGAGCTTAATGCCGTGCACCGCGCGCATCCTATGCCCTACTGAGACCGAACACCGCTTGCCCCAGTGACAGCGCGCCGCTACAGGTGAGAGAGGGCAAGAACAGGTCAGGCATATGCGCATTCTCATCACCAATGACGACGGCATCGACGCACCGGGGTTGGAGGTCATGCATGAGATCGCCACTGGTTTGGCCGGGGAAGGCGGCGAGGTCTGGACAGTGGCCCCCGCCTTTGAACAGTCAGGTGTCGGGCATTGCATATCCTATACTCATCCGCTGCTTGTCTCTCAGATCAGTGATCGTCGCTTTGCCGCGCAGGGCTCCCCCGCCGATTGTGTGTTGGCCGCCTTTCACAAGGTGATGGTGGGGCACCTGCCCGATCTGGTGCTCTCAGGTGTGAACCGGGGCAATAACTCGGCCGAGAATGTGATGTATTC
>JBCCNB010000020.1:0-55434 GCA_039026055.1 Pseudomonadota bacterium
CAGCCCCGCGCCGTTGACCATGCAGCCGATTTCGCCATCCAGCGCGATATAGTTGAGGTCGTATTTGGAGGCTTCCAGTTCCTTGGGGTCCTCTTCCGTCACATCGCGCAGTTCTGCGATGTCGGCGTGGCGGTAGACGGCGTTGCTGTCGAAGCCCATCTTGGCGTCGAGGCATTTGAGATCTCCCGCGTCCGTGACGATCAGCGGGTTGATCTCCAGCATCTCCATGTCCTTTTCGAGGAACATTTTGTAGAGCGTGCCCATGAGTGCGACGCATTGCTTGATCTGCTTGCCGGTGAGTTCGAGCATGAAGGCGATGCGGCGGCCGTGGAAGGCCTGATACCCGGTGGCCGGATCGACCGAGAAGCTGAGGATTTTTTCAGGCGTGCTTGCCGCCACCTCTTCGATATCCATGCCACCCTCAGTCGAGCACACAAAGCTGATCCGGGAGGAGCCGCGATCGACCAGAAGGGCCAGGTACATCTCTTTTTCGATGCCGGAGCCGTCTTCGATGTAGATGCGGTTGACCTGCTTGCCCGCGTCGCCTGTTTGCTTGGTGACCAGCGTGCGGCCCAGCATTTTTTTGGCCTCATCCGCGGCTTCCCCTGCGGATTTGGCCAAACGCACGCCGCCGGCCTCGCCAGCACCTGCTTCCTTGAAGGTGCCTTTACCGCGACCGCCTGCGTGGATCTGGGCTTTCACAACCCAGAGCGGGCCATCAAGGGCACCGGCGGCGGTTTTGGCTTCTTCGGCTTTGAGGACGACGCGCCCGTCGGACACAGGGGCACCGAAGGACCGCAGCAGGGCTTTGGCCTGATATTCATGGATATTCATATGACTGTCCCGTTTGGCATTGATTGGCTTTATCTCACGCCGAAACACCCCGGTTGAAAAGGGGATTTCGCCGATATGCGATCAATTTGAAGTGTTTTGGGAGATTTGTGATCACACGGGTTGAGCGTGTGATCACAAATTTTCAAAACTGCCTTAAATGAGGCAGTGAAAATCACCGGACCGGGTGATTCTCTTTTGTTTTTATGGGTTAGGCCAGCGAGGCGTCGATTTCCTTGCAGGCATCAACAAGGCCTTTGACGGCCTTGACGGACGTGTCGAACATTTCCTGTTCTTCCGCGTTGAGCTTGATGTTCACGATCCGCTCAATCCCGCCTGCGCCGATCACGGTGGGCACGCCGACATACATGTCTTTGACGCCCAGATCGCCCTTGCAATAGGCGGCACAGGGCAGGACGCGCTTTTGGTCCTTGAGGTAGGCTTCGGCCATTTCAATCGCCGATGTCGCGGGGGCGTAATAGGCGGAGCCGGTTTTCAGTAGGCCTACGATCTCTGCGCCGCCGTCACGGGTGCGCTGTACGATCGCGTCCATCTTTTCCTGTGTGGTCCAGCCCATGTCCACCAGATCCGGCAGGGGGATGCCCGCGACGGTGGAATAGCGCAGGGACGGCACCATCGTGTCGCCATGCCCGCCCAGAACGAACGCTGTGACGTCTTTCATGGAGACGTCGAATTCGTCGGCCAGGAAGTGGCGGAAGCGCGCGCTGTCGAGCACCCCCGCCATGCCGCAGACCTTGTTTGCGGGCAGGCCAGAAAATTTCTGCAACGCCCAGACCATCGCATCGAGCGGGTTGGTGATGCAGATGACGAAGGCGTCGGGCGCGTTTGCGGCGATACCTTCGCCGACGGACTTCATCACCTTCAAGTTGATGCCCAAAAGGTCATCGCGGCTCATCCCCGGCTTGCGGGCGACGCCGGCGGTGACGATGCAGACATCGGCCCCTGCAATATCGGCGTAATCCTGTGTGCCTTTTAGATCGGCATCGAACCCCTCAGAGGGTCCGGATTCAGCGATATCGAGCGCCTTGCCCTGCGGAATGCCTTCGGCGATGTCGAACATCATGACATCCCCCAGCTCTTTCAACGCTGCGAGATGGGCAAGTGTGCCGCCGATTTGTCCGGCGCCGATAAGGGCGATTTTGGGTCTGGCCATGAGATGAACTCCGATTGCTTCCGGGTTTGACTGTTGCGCCAAGGGCTAGTCCCAAAGCCGGGGTCGCGCAAGTGCGCCGCAGTGCAGCGCTGTGGATAACATCCAGCACGGGCCTGCAAGTATCTGCAATTTTATGTAGAAAAAACAATCGCGTAAAATCAGGTGCACGCGGCATCATGGCGCATCATGTTTACGCTATCGGTCACATTCGACGGCCATTGGTACCCGGACAAGGCAGGGCTTTCGGGCCGGATGTCAGCGAATCTTGTGTCGGAACAGAGGGCTGTCCCGACACAAAGAATGGAAATTTCAGGCGTCGTCGCCTGCGACGGGTGCCGCCTCACTCAGCGTTTCATAGGATTGGCCGCTGGCGACCATGCACGTCAGGCCATTCACGGAGGTTACCGTGATCGTCCATGTGCCAGTTTCTTGAGAGGCAAACACCTCCACCACAGCGTTGTTGGAGCCAAGGCCCACGGATTGGCGCGATTCACCATACCGATCTGCCAGTCGTTCCAACACGACATCTCGGGGTGCGCAATTTGCTGCTGCCGTCTGCGCCGTTGCCGTGGTTGCCAAGACCGCGAGCGCCACGGGCGTCATCATCTTCATGTTCATTAGAACCCCCTTTCTAGGGTTTGGTCCCTGTCCATTCCGCCTTTAGGGTGAAGATGTCCTATCAAGTGAAGGTTAACGCAAAGTACTCTCGGTGTTCCGCCGGCGTTTTTTCTGCACTGCGGCAAAAAACGGGTTGAACATTTCTGTCAAAAAGTGCCAATTCCGCGCACGAAAATTACCTGAAGGTTAGACAATGGATCTTTCCACCCATCCTTATCGCTCCGTTCTGTACATCCCGGCGTCAAAGGAGCGTGCTTTGGAGAAAGCGCGCAGCCTGCAAACGGATGCGATCATCTTCGATCTGGAGGATGCTGTCGCGCCCGAGGCCAAGGCCGATGCACGTCAGACGCTCAAAGAGGCGTTGCAGGCTGATGGATACGGAAACCGGGCCAAAATTGTCCGGATCAATGCGCTGACCACGGAATGGGGCAATGAAGATGTGCGCGTGCTGAAGGATGCCGGCGCCGATATCTTTCTGCTGCCTAAAGTAAACAACCCATCTGATGTGGATGCCCTGGCGGACTTGCTGGACCCGTTGATGGCGATCTGGGTGATGATGGAGACGCCCACTTGCGTGTTCAATGCACCCGAGATTGCGGCGCATCACCGGGTCAGGGGGCTTGTGACGGGGACCAATGATCTGACCAAGGATCTTGGGTGTCGGTATCGGCCGGATCGCTTGCCTTTGATGACCGCACTGCAACGGATTGTGATGGCGGCGCGGGCCGCGCGTGGCGTGGTGGCGATTGATGGGGTGTACAACCGGTTTCGCGATGGGGACGGATTGAAGGCAGAATGCGAACAGGGGCGCGATCTGGGATTTGACGGCAAGACACTCATTCATCCGATGCAGATTGACGTCACAAATACGGCTTTTGCGCCATCAGAGTCGGAAATTGATCTGGCGCAGCGTCAGATCGCGGCGTTCGAGGAAAGCCATGCCTCCGGTCTCGGCATTGCCGTGGTGGACGGGCAAATCGTGGAGAACCTGCACATCGTGGCGGCGAAGCGGACGCTGGCAAAGGTTGAGGCTATTGCGGCCATGCAAAGTCAAACAGAGGCGGCGGAGTAGGGCGATGAAACTGTATCGATTTCTGAGTGCCGACGACACATCGGCCTTTTGCCACAAAGTGACGGAGGCGTTGAACAAAGGCTGGGCACTGCACGGCTCGCCCACCTACCCCTTCGATTCGGCGAACGGTGTGATGCGCTGCGGCCAAGCCGTGGTGAAAGAAGTAGACGGCGAATACGACCCCGATATGAAATTGGGAGAGCAATGATGGCCAAAACCAATCCAGGCCGTTTTTTTGAAGATTATACCGTGGGAGAGACGATCCACCATGCCGTGCCGCGCACGGTGTCGGGGGGGGAACGGGCGCTTTATCATGCGCTTTATCCGGCACGGCATGCGATTTATTCGTCCGATGCGTTCGCGCAAAGCTGCGGGTTGGCCGCTGCACCCTTGGATGATATCGCCGCGTTTCATGTGGTCTTTGGAAAGACTGTGCCGGATATCTCTTTGAATGCATTGGCAAATTTGGGATATGCGGAAGGGCGATGGCTAAAGCCCGTCTGGCCCGGGGATACGATCCGGTCGACCTCTGAGGTGATCGGGCTGAAGCAGAATTCAAACGGAAAGTCTGGCGTTGTGTGGGTCCGGACGCGCGGGATGAACCAGCAGGGTGAGGTCGTGCTGGATTACGTGCGATGGGCCATGGTGCGGAAGCGGGATTTTGACACTGCGGCACCGGAGACGGTGATCCCTACGCTGAAACCAGCGCTTGAGGCGGGCGATCTGGTGGTGCCTGAGGGCCTTGATTTCACCAATTACGATTTCACGCTGGCGGGTGAGCCGCATCGATGGGGTGATTATGAGGTGGGCGAAACCATCGATCACGTAGATGGCGTGACGGTGGAGGAGGCCGAGCATATGATGGCCACGAGGCTGTGGCAGAACACGGCGAAGGTGCATTTCGATGTTGGCTCGCGCCCGGACGGGCGGCGGCTCATCTACGGAGGGCATGTGATTTCAATGGCGCGGACGCTGTCCTTTAATGGACTGGCCAATGCACAGGTGGTTGTGGGTCTGAATGGCGGGACTCATGCCAACCCCTGTTATTCCGGTGACACGATCAAAGCCTGGTCGGAGGTGTTGGACAAGGCCGAGACTGCGGTGCCGGGGATCGGTGCCTTGCGTCTTCGCCTCGTGGCGACAAAGGGCGGCGCACCCTTTGAACTAAAGGACGAGGATGGGAAGTATCTGCCGCACGTGATGCTCGATCTGGATTACTGGGCACTGATGCCACTTTAAGTTTGCATGCCTCCGGCGGGAGTATTTATGGCCAAAAAGAAGCGGGATTTCTGGCTTCTTTTGGGCTCCAAACACTCAAGCAACTGTGACAACAGGCGGGGGTTTTGCCCACTTTGCAGAACGGGTTTTGCAGGGCATGCTGCTGACATGTTCCGCGCTTTCATCACAGCCTGTTCATTGACGATCGGCGCGCCTCTATGGGCTTGTGAGATCGCGCTGGTGTTGGCGGTCGACGTCTCCGGGTCGGTCGATCAAGACGAATTTCGCATTCAAATGGACGGTTTGGCCGAAGGGCTTCGAGATCCAGCCGTCGCGGGTGCGTTATTGGCAGAAGGCGCGGCGATCACTGTGGTTCAATGGACAGGAACAACACGGCAGGCAGTTTCCGTGCCTTGGATGGAAATTTCAGTGCCGCAGGATCTGGATGCACTGGCGACGCGGATTGAGCAGGTTCCGCGGGAGTGGAGAAACTATTCCACGGCCATTGGGGAAGCGCTGGGTTTTTCCTTGAAGCAGTTTGAAACGGCGCCCGTTTGCCAACGCCGGGTGATTGATATCTCGGGTGATGGCACGTCGAATGAGGGCATTGCCCCGGTGGAGGTTCATGCGCGGCTGGAGGAGTTGGATATCACCGTCAACGCGCTGGTGATCGAAGGGGCGGAACCTGACCTGACCACATATTTCCGCGCCAATGTCATCTCCGGTGCGGGGGCGTTTGTTGTCACGGCGAATGGATATGATGACTACCCCAGACGGATGCGGATGAAGCTTTTGCGGGAAGTATCCAAACCTGTGTCTGGGCGGGTGGCTCCTCAGACGGTGAATGCGTTGTGATCACATCAAAAATCCCCGTGATCACAAATAGATCGAATATGGTGAAATTTTCTGTTCCTGCGACTACGTATCCACTAATTGAGGCTGTGCAGTCGCGTTCAAGGCGTTTAAAACAATGTTTGTGACCTTTGCCAGTGACGCGCTGATACCCATCTTCGGATCGATGCGCGTCCAGCCTAATCGGAGGACCCAGACATGGCCGATGTGAATCGCGGAAATCGCCCGCTGTCGCCACATCTGACAATCTACCGCCCGCAGCTGACCTCCATGACGTCGATCCTGACACGGATCACTGGCAACGCTCTGCTGATCGCGGCCCTGATGATCGTTTGGTGGTTCTTGGCTGCCGCAATTTCCCCTGCCGCGTTTGCCTGGGCGGATTGGGCGCTGACCAGCATTATCGGCGATCTGATCCTTCTGGGGTCCGTCTGGGCGCTTTGGTATCACCTGTTGGCCGGTGTGCGGCATTTGATCTGGGACAATGCGCTGATGCTGGACATTCCAACGGCAGAAAAGCTGGGCTGGGCCTGCGTTGGTGGGTCGTTCGTGCTGACGCTCGTCACGGTGTTTTTGGTCTGAGGTCGGCGGAATGATTACCAAGCTCAAATATGCCTTCACCCATGGCTCGCTCAGTTCAGCGGTGCATCACGCGGTGCTGATGAAAGTCAGTTCTATCGCATTGTTGGTTCTGATACCGTTTTTCGTCTTCACTGTGGGTCCGATGATCGGGCGACCTCATGGAGAGGTGGTGGCCTTCTTCGCCAAGCCTTTTCCGGCGGTGGTTGTGGTGCTGACGTTCATCGTGGGGTTCAAACATTTCAGTGACGGTGTCCAAGTCCTTTTGGAGGACTATGTTCATGGGACAGCGCGCAAGATTTCCATCTTTGTTATGACCGCATTGAGTTATTCAGTGATGCTCATCGGTCTTTATGCAATCGGGAAGATCGCGCTTTAGCGCGCGACCGGAGAGATACGTATGGCAACTTACGAATACGAAACGCATGAATACGACGTGGTGGTTGTTGGGGCCGGTGGTGCCGGTCTGCGTGCCACGCTTGGCATGGCCGAGCAGGGGCTGAAGACCGCCTGCATCACCAAGGTGTTCCCTACCAGATCCCATACGGTGGCCGCGCAGGGTGGGATTGCCGCGAGTTTGGGTAATATGGGTCCCGACAGTTGGCAGTGGCACATGTATGACACGGTGAAGGGGTCTGACTGGTTGGGTGATACCGACGCCATGGAGTACCTGGCCCGTGAGGCACCCAAGGCTGTTTACGAGTTGGAACATTACGGCGTGCCGTTTTCGCGCACAGAAGAGGGCAAGATTTATCAGAGGCCCTTTGGCGGGCACACAACGGAGTATGGTGAGGGCCCACCCGTGCAGCGGACATGCGCCGCCGCCGACCGGACAGGGCACGCGATCTTGCACACGCTCTATGGACAAAGCCTTAAGAACAACGCGGAGTTCTACATCGAATACTTCGCCATTGATCTGGTGATGACCGATGGCGTCTGCACCGGTGTCGTCTGCTGGAAGCTGGATGATGGCACGATGCATGTCTTCAACTCGAAGATGGTTGTGCTGGCGACGGGTGGCTATGGCCGGGCGTATTTCTCCGCTACCTCTGCGCATACCTGCACGGGTGATGGCGGGGGCATGGTGGCCCGCGCGGGTCTGCATTTGCAGGATATGGAATTTGTGCAGTTCCATCCGACGGGGATTTACGGATCGGGCTGTTTGATTACCGAGGGAGCACGCGGGGAAGGTGGGTATCTGACCAATTCCGAAGGCGAACGCTTCATGGAGCGTTATGCGCCCAACTACAAGGACCTCGCGCCGCGCGATTATGTGAGCCGTTCGATGACCATGGAAATCCGCGAGGGTCGTGGTGTGGGGATTGAGGGGGATCACATTCACCTCAACCTGAGCCACCTGCCGCCTGAAGCGTTGCAATTGCGGCTGCCGGGGATTTCCGAGAGCGCACGGATTTTTGCAGGCGTTGACGTGACCAAGGAGCCGATCCCGGTGCTGCCGACGGTGCATTACAACATGGGCGGGATCCCCACGAATTATTGGGGTGAGGTGATCAGCCCCACTGAGGATGACAACAACCGCATCGTGCCTGGTCTGATGGCCGTGGGTGAGGCTGGTTGCGCGTCGGTCCATGGGGCGAACCGGTTGGGATCGAATTCGCTGATTGACCTCGTGGTATTTGGCCGGGCCTCGGCCATTCGTGCGGGCAAGGTCGTGGATCGGGAAGCGGCGCGGCCGTCGACGAACAAGGTAGAGGTCGACAAGATATTCGACCGGTTTGACGCGATGCGCTATGCCGATGGGGAAGTACCCACGGCGGAGTTGCGGCTGGAGATGCAGAAGACGATGCAGGCAGATGCCGCCGTGTTCCGGACATCGAAGACCATGGCCGAAGGCGTCGAGAAGATGGATGTGATTGCCAAGAAGCTGGACGATATCAAAGTCACCGATCGAAGCCTGTGCTGGAATTCCGATTTGATGGAGAGCTTGGAGCTGACCAACCTGATGCCCAATGCGCTCGCCACGATCTACGGCGCGGAGGCGCGGCACGAAAGCCGGGGCGCCCATGCCCATGAGGATTTCAGCACGCGTGACGATGAGAACTGGCGCGTGCACACAGTGGCCAAGGTGGACGGCACGGAATGTACGCTCACCTATCGCCCGATCATCGAAGACCCGCTGACGCCTGAGGATGACGGCGGAATTTCCTTGAAGAAGATTGCGCCGAAGGAGCGAACGTTCTGATGCGGTTTCCCGCCATTGCCGCTGTGGTTTTGGTATCGGGCTGTGGCGCGGCGCAGGATGCGGCTGATGCTGTGGCGAGGGACCGGGCCAAGGTGGTCGTGAACGGTGTTGTCGAGGAACGGTTTCCCGGGGTGAATGCAGCGCCCGTCACCGATTGCATCATCGATGCGGCCTCGGCGCAGGAAATCATTCAAATCGGGTCGGCCTCCGTCACAGGGGTGACGCAGAGCACGGTGGAGACGGTTGTGGACATCGCTTCGAGGCCCGAATCCGTCTCCTGCATCGCCCAGAATTCTTCAACCCTGTTGAGCATTTGATCCATGAATCCAATCCGCTGCGACCTTTCGACCGTATCAAGCCCGTGTAAGCAGGGGCAAATTGCCCTATGTTGAGATATAAGATGGCGCACGCGTTAAAGATAAACCAAACACCTGGTAGACAGCCAAGGCAGATCTTCGGGAAGCGATCATGGTCCAGCTAGCACTTCCAAAAAACTCCCGCATCACGCGCGGCAAGTCCTGGCCTAAGCCCAAGGGCGCCAACAACGTGCGCAAATTCCAGATTTACCGCTGGAACCCGGACGATGGGCAGAACCCGCGGATTGATACCTATTACGTGGATCTTAGCAAATGCGGCCCGATGATCTTGGACGCGCTGATCAAGATCAAGAATGAGATTGATCCGACGCTGACCTTCCGCCGGTCCTGCCGCGAAGGGATTTGCGGATCTTGTGCGATGAATATCGGTGGGATCAACACGCTTGCCTGTATCCACGGCATTGATGAGACGCCAAACGGTACGGTGAAGATTTATCCGCTGCCGCATATGCCGGTTGTGAAGGATTTGATCCCCGACCTGACGCATTTCTACGCGCAGCACGCGTCGATCATGCCGTGGCTGGAGACGAAGACGAACCGGCCCAAGAAAGAATGGCGCCAGTCAATTGAGGATCGTGAAAAGCTCGATGGGCTTTATGAATGCGTGATGTGTGCGTCCTGTTCGACGTCCTGCCCGAGCTATTGGTGGAACGGCGACAAGTATCTTGGGCCGGCGGCGCTCTTACACGCCTATCGGTGGATCATTGACAGCCGCGATCAGTCGCAGAAAGAGCGGTTGGATGATCTTGAGGATCCGTTCAAGCTTTACCGCTGTCACACGATCATGAACTGCGCGAAGACCTGCCCCAAGGGTCTGAACCCCGCCAAGGCGATTGCCGAGATCAAGAAGATGATGGTGGAACGCGCGGTCTGACATGCGTGTCTGACGACTGGATCAGCTTCGAAGGCCGCGTTGTCCCGATGGAATGGGGCAAAAGCGTTTATACCGTGCTTCCCCTGCCAGACGATGTAACTGACGCTTTGCTTGCCCAAGGTGCCAAGCGCGTTGATGTCGAGATGAACGATTGCCCGTTCAACATGGCGCTCACCAAAGCGCCGGTTATCGATCAGGTTTTTATCTATACCGGGAAAAAAGTTCTGGCCGAGGCCGGCATAGAGCCCGGAGAGCTGATCGATGTTCGCATGCGTAAAGCCGACAATGACGCGGTGGATGTGCCGAATGATCTATTGCTCGCAATCCGGCAAAGCGGCGTGATGGGGGCGTGGGAGGCCCTGACGCCCGGCCGCCAGCGCGGGTTGGTGCACACGGTCACCAGTGCCAAGCGGGAAGAAACCCGGCGTGGGCGGGTGGCCAAGCTGATTGCGGAGTTGAAAAGCTGAGGGCTGCGCCTGTCTGGGCGGCCGGATTTGAGTATTTTTGGCAAGATGAAGCCGGGGTGGGGCTTTACACCCGGGCTTTATGCGATTTGTCTGTGCGGGTGCTGAGATAAGGAGCGCGCATGACCATTCCCGCTGATGCCGAGACACGCCGGGCTGTGAAGCCGGTGATTTGTTATCCCAATGAGACGCTGCCGAAACCTGATTTGGCGCTCTATCGCGCGGCGCGGACGGGGGCGGAGAAGGTGGCGGAGGTTGTGGCGCGGCCACGGGATGCGGAATGCTTTCACGTCAAGGCGGGGCAGTTTTTTCGGATCACCTCAATTGAAGGACCTCAGGTTGGGGATTTGAACCTGTGGCATGCCCATGATCTGACAGAGCGGTTTTATTCGGGCAAGACGCGGGCGCTGCATGGGACGCATATCACGACGGGGGAGCGTATCTGGTCCTCCTTTCCCTATCTGCGGCCTATGGCGACGATCACCCATGATACGCTGGGCTGGTACGGAATTGATGAGTTTGGCGGGTCTGTGCATGACGTGATCGGGACACGCTGCGATCCTTACACCGGCTATCTGTTGCAAGGGACGCATTACCACAATTGCTGTCATTCCAATTTGCTGCGGGCCTTGGTGAAGGAGACAGGCCTTTCGGTGGAAGAAGCCGAGCCGCTGGTCCATGACGTGTTGAATGTGTTCATGTGCACGGGCTTCACCCGCAATACCGGGCAGTACTTCATGAAAGCGAGCCCCGTGCGGCCCGGCGATTACCTGGAGTTTTTTGCCGAGATTGACCTGCTGGGCGGATTGTCGGCCTGCCCCGGTGGCGATTGTTCGTCGGAGCATTCCAGTGATGTGGCCGCGTGTTACCCGCTATTGGTGGAGGTGTTTGAGCCTCAGGCGGGTGCGTTGGACGGGTGGGAGCCGCCTGCCGTGAATGGATATGACCGCAATCACGGGCTCAAGTGATGAGTGACGAGTTACCAGACACCCAGGCTGCGCGCGTTGATTGGGTGATCCGCGCGCCCACCAACGCAGAAATGCAGCGGCGCTATGACGTTTGGGCGGCGAAGTACGATGGCGATGTGGGATCAATCGATGACTATATCGCGCCTGCAGAGCTGACCAAGGTGGCCGGGGATGTGCTGGATTGTAATGCCCATGTGATTGATGCAGGTGCTGGTACTGGGCTTGTGGGCGCGGCGCTGAAGGACGTTGGGTTTTCGAACCTGACGGCGCTCGATTATTCCAAGGGCATGTTGGAATTGGCGGAGGCCAAAGGGATCTATGGTGCGCTGCATCAGGTGGATTTGAGCCGGGAAACGGCGTTGCCGGCTGATATGGCCGATGCGCTGGTGACCTGTGGGACGACAACGCAGGTTCCCGCCGATGCGTTGCGCGAATATGTGCGGTTGGTGCGGCCCGGGGGCAAGATCGTCTTCGCTGTGGTGACAGGGACATGGGAAGAGAACGGTTATGGAGACATTCAGGCCGAGTTGGAGGCAGCGGGACGGCTGCGCGTGCTCTCCAAAGGTGCGCCGTTTCAGATGATGCCCACAACAGAGCCGCAGTTCATTTGTGAGATTTGGGTGATGGAGGTGCTTTAGCGGCCTGCGCGGATCAGGGCATCCACATGCAACGCGCCTGCGCGTTCCAACGCGCCGAGATCATAGCCGCCCTCAAGGCAGGACACGACGCGTCCCTCTGAATGGGTGGCTGCTATGGCGCAAAGCTTACTCGTGACCCATTCGAAATCGGCATCGGTGAAGTTGAGGTTCGCCAAAGGGTCGGCTTCATGGGCATCAAATCCAGCGGAGATGATGAGGAGCTCGGGTTTGAACTCCTCCAGCGCGGGGAAGACCATGCCTTCGTAGGTGGAGCGGAACCCTTGGGACCCGGTGCCGGGGGCGAGAGGGATATTGAGGACGTTTTTATGATCACCTGTCTCTGATGCCGCGCCGCTGCCGGGCCATAGGGGCATTTGATGCGAAGAGATGAAAAGCGTGCGAGCCTCTGATTTTAGAAGGTCTTGCGTGCCGTTGCCGTGGTGGACATCAAAATCCACCACTGCCACACGCGAAAGGCCGTGGCGTTCCAGCGCGTGTTTGGCCGCTATGGCGACATTGCCAAAAAAGCAGAACCCCATGGGGGTGGCGGTTTCCGCGTGGTGCCCCGGCGGGCGGCAGGCGACAAAGGCGTTCTGCGCGGCGCCATCCATCACCATATCCACGGCCTTGATCGCACCGCCCACGGCGCGACGCGCGGCGATGTAGGAGCCGGGTGACATATACGTATCGGCGTCAATCTGAACGCTGCCATCCGTGGGCGCGGCAGAGGCAATGGTGTCGATGTAGCTTGCCGGGTGGCAAAGCTGAATGTCCTCATCGGAGCATTCGGGCGCCTCCTCGCGCAGCAGGTCTTTGCCTTCGAGTGCGGGCAGAAGATGTTCGAGACGCGCAACGCGTTCGGGGTGGCCCGGCGGTGTCACGTGGTTCAGGAAATCAGGATGGGTGATCAGCGCCGTTGTCATGCGAAATTCTCCGAAAATCAGGGCAAGCCTAAGCCAAAGGTTTGAGTTGTCCAGACTTGTCTTGTCGGATGCGCCGCCCCATGCGATCCTTGGGAAACAGGTGCCGCAACAGACGGTGCAGAGCAGACAGAGGCCGAGGGCGCAGCAGAAGGCCCGGCCGATGTGACGGAGCAGGCCCAAGACATTGCCTTGGGCCTTTGGGATCTGCTGCATGGTTTCTTTCTGAACCTTCTGCGACCCTGGAACGCCTATCAAGTGGCCATCGTTCTTGGCGTGGCTGTGGCTGCGATCTTGCTGTCGCGTGCGACGGGGCCCCGCATTCTGGACTGGATGCGCACGCGGGAAGGTTGGCCAAAATGGCGATTTCGTGTGCTTTTGGTGTTGCACAAGCGTCTGTCGCTGATCTTTTTCGTTCTGCTGATCTGGTCCACCTACTGGACCATGCAGGAGGTCACGTGGCCCAGCCGATCCTACCTGATCGGGATCGCGGCGCAGCTGGGTTTGGCTTGGCTCATGATCGCGATTGTCACACGCTTCATTGCCAATGGATTTGTGCGGTCGCTGGTGCGGTATGTTGGATGGGCATGGGTGACGCTCAGTATTCTGGGCATCACCGAAGAAGCTCAGGTGTTACTCGACAATGCGGCCGTGGAGTTCGGTGGCATTCGCCTGTCTGTCTGGATCGTACTGCAAGCCATCGCGGCGCTTCTGGTGCTGCTTTATGGCGCGCGGTTCCTATCCTCCGTGACGGCGACGCAGATCCGCCGGAATGACGATATATCGCCGTCGATGCAGGTTCTGGCGATCAAGTTCCTGCAACTGATCCTATATGGTGCGGCCTTTTTTATTGGTCTGAATGCCGTGGGGATCGATCTGACCGGGCTTGCCGTTCTGTCGGGTGCGATTGGTGTTGGTCTGGGCTTTGGCCTGCAAAAGGTGGTGTCGAACCTCGTGTCAGGGGTGATCATCCTGCTGGATAAATCGATCAAGCCCGGTGATGTGATTTCGCTGGGTGACACCTTTGGCTGGATCAATTCGTTGGGGGCGCGATATGTCTCCATCACCACGCGGAACGGGACCGAATATCTCATCCCCAATGAGGATCTGATCACCGGGCAGGTGGTGAACTGGTCCCATTCCAATGATTTTGTACGCCTCGATATCTACTTTGGCACAGCCTATGGCGACGACCCGCATCTGGTGCGCAAGATTGCCACTCAGGCGGCGCAGGGGGTGGAGAGGGTGCTGACGGATCGCGCGCCTGTCTGTCACATCGTGGGGTTCGGGGACAGTTCGGTGGATTACATCCTGCGGTTCTGGATCAAGGACCCGACGGGGGGCCTCACCAATATTCGCGGTAATGTCTATCTGGCGCTGTGGGATGCGTTCCAGGCCCATGGCGTTTCCATCCCGTTCCCGCAGCGGGAGGTGCGTATGCTTGGAGACGAGGCAAAACCCGCCTGACGATCATGTGGCGCAAAAAGGCCACGTCATATCATGGGGGCATGTGCTTCATTGAAATGTCATACGCTGCTTGCTACCTTTGAGGCAGGCCCCAAGGCTGGGGCGCAACCCATAAGGAGGCTTTACCCCTGTCTTTAACGGCTGATGCGGCCATGACCGCAGACAACGGTGCACCTGTAGCGGTGCCCCCTCAGGGCGCTTCAAGCGAAGAGCAGCTGACGCGCATTCTTTCTTCTCTCTCAGATGACAAAGCCGAAGATATCGTGCAGATCGACCTGCGCGGGAAAACGGCGATTGGCGACTACATGGTGATCTGCTCCGGTCGGTCGACCCGGCAGGTGACAGCAATCTCGGAAAAGCTGGCCGAACGCTTGAAAGCGGATCTGGGTGTGCTGGCCAAGACCGAAGGAAAGGATACCGGCGATTGGGTTCTGCTGGATACGGGCGATGTGATCGTTCACGTGTTCCGGCCCGAGGTGCGGGAATTCTACCAGCTTGAAAAGATGTGGATGCCGACCGTACAAGCCGCCGCCACCTGAACCATGCGCGTGCACATTTGCGCTGTGGGCCGGTTGAAGGCCGGGCCGGAACGCACGCTTATTGACGACTATCTGACGCGGTTTGACCGCATGGGCCGGGCCTTGGGGCTTGGCCCTTCATCTTTGCATGAGGTGGATGAGCGGAAAGCCTCTGACATGGCCGGAGAAGCGGTTTTGTTGGATCGTGCGATCCCGGATGGGGCGGTGCGTGTGGTTCTGGATGAACGGGGTAAGCTGCTGAGTTCGGTGGAATTTTCCGACGTGCTGGCGCGTTGGCGCGATGACGGGCGCGGGGATGTGGCCTTTGTTATCGGTGGTGCGGACGGGCTGGATCCGGCGTTTCGAGCGCGGGCTGATAACGCGCTGTCGTTTGGCAAGATGGTCTGGCCGCACATGCTGGCCCGTGTGATGTTGAGCGAGCAGCTGTATCGGGCCGCGACGATTTTGGCAGGGACGCCGTATCACAGGGTTTAGCTCTTTCGCTTATTGACAAACAATTCAACAATCATTTAATTGTTTGTCATAATGAAGATTGAACTCAACCTTGATCAGACCAGTGAGCTGGCGGATACGTTCGGACTGCTGTCCGATCCGACCCGCCTGTCCATCGTGGTGGCCTGCATGGATCACGAACGTGCAGCGGGTGACATTGCTGAAAGCATCGGTTCGTCGCCCTCGCTGGTGAGCCATCACCTGCGGCTCTTGCGCTCTGCCCGCATTCTGAAAGCCGAGCGGCGCGGCAAGCAGGTGTTTTACTCTATGGCGGATGCCTGCGTGCACCGCGTTGTGAAGATCATGATTGAGCATCTATTCGTATGCCATGACGAATTCGTCGAAACCTAAAGGACCAAAACCATGCCCGAAGTCACACAACAAAAATGCGCCTGCGACAGCTGCGTTTGCATCGTGTCCATTGATGATGCGATTAAAAAAGACGACAAGAACTATTGCAGCGATGCCTGCGCCGATGGCCACCCGGATGGGTCTGGCTGTGGCCACACCGGTTGCGCCTGCGACAGTTAAACTACGACTTCCTCACCAAAGCATCGCATAACGAGCTTCTTGAGACGCTCTTTTCAGTGCTTGGACCAAGAAACCGCGGCAACGTCTGCGGTTTCTTTATTTTGGGTGCGTCGTGGCTGAGCGGTGCAGCTGTCGAAGGTGCATCAATGTGATGCGTTTTGGCGTAACCCTGAAAAATATGCCCAGAGGCTGAGAATGACCGCGGCAGATGAGACGATGGTCATCACCGTTCCAGGCATGAAATGGACAAATCCTCCGAGGTCCAGAAAGACGAAGTAGCCGACATCTGTGACCCAGCCGACAATCGCGGTCATGAAGATCATCGTCACGGATTGGCGCCAGATGAAGATGGCACCGATCAAGGTGAATGTTCCAATCCAGAGCAAGTTGAAGCCATGTTGATTGATGATGGCGCCAACGGCGGGGTGATAATCATTCGCCAGTGCCGCCGGGTCGACAGCATCCGCGACGGCCGCCACGGCCCCGCCTGTGTCCTGTGAGATGACCACCACGCCCGCAAACATGTGGACAAGGCCCCAGACAATCCAAAGGAGGGCTGCAAGTTTCAGCGCGATTATGTGTGTGCTGGTCATTGGAATGCTCCTTGGTTTAAGTCCTGCGACAGGTTTGACGAGGAATCGTAAGGTAGACAATGTCCACTAAAACAATTTTGTGGACATAGTCAACAAAAGTGATGCCATGAAGAATACCGAACTTGCCCTGTTGATTGATCGCTTCATGCGGCGCATTCACTTTGGCCTCCAATCCAAGTCGCACACGTTTGATACAGCCAATGTCGGGCCGGGGGGCGGGATCGTGCTTTTGACGTTGTCAGATATGGGAACAACAAGGCTGCAGGACCTGACGCGCCGTGTGGCCCGTGACAAATCCCAAATGACGCGCACCGTCCGGAGCCTGGAATCCAAAGGATTGATTGAACGCCGCGCATCCCCAAACGACGCGCGCGTGAATCTGATCTCTCTGACGCAAGACGGTGAGGTGGTTGTGAAGACGCTGCAGGGCGCGGTTGCAGACACGATCAGTGAAATCCTCGCGCCGATCTCTAGAGAGGAAGAAAACGCGCTCAAAAGCGTTCTGGAGCGCGCTTTGATTGATTACAATCCTGAGTGAGGGGTGCGTGCAGGTTAACGGCGTTACCCAAAAAAAAACCGCGGATTACGCCGCGGCTTTCTAGCTTTTTGTAGACTGGCTTACTGCCCGTTCAGTGCATTCAACCCTTTGAGGATATCGATGGCATAGGCCAGTTGGTAATCTTCTTCGCGCAGCTCGGCCACTTCCTCGGCGCGTTTGAGGTCCTCTTCGATCACCCGAAGCTCTTCTTCGCTGAGGCTGTCATTGTCGAGGCTTCCGCGCAGGTCAGCCTCGGAACGGCCGGGGCGGGCATCCTCTTCCTCGTCCTCAGAGGTTGACGGGCGGGGTTGTTCGACGAAGATGTCAGGGGATACGCCCAGCGATTGGATGGACCGGCCCGAAGGCGTGTAGTAGCGCGCGGTGGTCAGGCGCATGGCGCCGTCGCCGCGCAGGGGCATGACTGTTTGCACAGACCCTTTGCCGAAGCTTTTGGTGCCCACCACGATGGCGCGACGGTGATCTTGCAGGGCGCCGGCGACAATCTCGGACGCAGAGGCAGACCCGCCATTGATCAGTACCACGATGGGCAAGCCTTCGGCCAGATCGCCATCGGTGGCGTTGAAGCGTTCACCGTCCTGCGGGTCACGGCCACGGGTGGAGACGATCTCACCCTTGTCGAGAAACGCATCAGAGACCTTGATCGCCTGGTTCAGCAGGCCACCGGGGTTGTTGCGCAAATCGAGCACGATGCCGGAGATGGCATCGCGGCCACCGGCCTCTTCGATCTGTTCATTCAGACCGGATTCAAGATTGCGATAGGTCTGGTCATTGAACGTGCTGACGCGCAAGACAACGGCGTCGCGTTCGGTGCGCGCGCGAACGGCGGTCAGCTTAATCGTGTCGCGGATGATGGAGACGTCGAAAGGCTCGGTCTCGCCCTCACGCACCACGGTGATCACAATCTCGGATCCAACCGGCCCGCGCATCAGATCCACCGCTTCATTGAGGTTGAGGCCCAGTACACTTTCGCCGTCCACATGGGTGATGAAATCGCCCGCTTCCATTCCGGCCTCGTCCGCAGGCGTGCCATCCATCGGGGTCACGACCTTCACGAAGCCTTCTTCCTGCGTCACCTCGATGCCCAGACCACCAAATTCGCCGCGTGTCTGCACCCGCATATCGGCGGCGTCATCGGGCGACAGATAGCTGGAATGGGGGTCAAGCGACGTCAGCATGCCGTTGATGGCGGCATCGATCAGGTCGCCTTCATCCACCTCTTCCACATACTGTGAGCGGATGCGATCAAAGATGTCGCCGAAGAGGTCGAGCTGTTCATAGACATTCGATGTCTTTTCCGCCTCTTGGGCCAAAAGGGGCGCGGCCACTTGGGTTGTTACCACTGCGCTCGTCAAAGTGCCGATTGCGGCCGCCATCAGAAACTTTTTCATCTCAACCTTTATCCTCTATCCGTCTTGAACCAGAGCTCCGGATCGACCGGCTCGTTCTGCTCCCGAATTTCTATGTAGAGCGTCTCGGAGTTAACGACACCTGCGCCCTCTTCACCTTGGGGCACAAGCCCGTCATTGCCTTCGTGCGGGCCTGACATAAGGCCCACTGGGCTGCCACCCGGCAGCACCTCTCCTGCGGTACCATAGACCACATCGAGCCCGGCGATCACAAGTAAAATACCCGACTGCGGTTCCAGAATGATCACGTTCCCGTAATCCAGAAGCGGGCCGCGGTATCGCACCGTTGCGGGCGCGGGTGTGGTGACCAAAGCTCGGGGGCGCGTGGCCATGACAATGCCGGGGCGGGTGATGCCGGCGGCGTCTGCCTCGCCCGCGCGTCGCAGGATGGTGCCGTTGACAGGTAGGGGCAGAAGACCCTTGCGGTCGGAGATACCCGGCAGGCTGCCCGGGGTCTCGTTGATCGCGATTTCGCTCAGGCCGCTCGCGAAGCCTTCCAGGGTCTCCGTCGAGGCAATCAGCAGCGCAGTCTTAACCGGGTCTTCGGTAAAACGCTGTGGCAGGTCGGTGCGATCAGCCATCGCCTGACTGAGTTGTGCGCGGGCGGTCTGTGCGCCTCGAAGCCCGTCTGAGAGCGTGTGGGCGGCGCTTTCCTGCAGCGCGCGCAGGACGGAAAGTTCGTACAGATCTTCACGCAGGCTGGTGGCTTGTGCTTCAAGCGCTGGGGTGACATCAGCCACGATCATGCCCGATCGCGCAGTACCCAGAGGGCCGGAAGGATGCAGCAGAAGCGCAGGCGATGGGTTGGCGCCTATGGTTTGCAGCACGCCCAAGAGACGGGCGATGTCGTCTTCCCGAGCGGCTAGATCACGGGCGAGTACATCTTCACGGATGGCGGCACGGCGCAGGCCATTGCGCATCGCCTCCAGCCCGTCTTCAAAGGCGCGGATGGTTTCGGTCAAGGCGCGCACCCGGTCGCGGGCGCTATCGGCCTGATCCAGAAGCCCAGATGCATCATTCAACCGATCTGCGGCGGCGCGGGCGGCATTGGCGGGGTCACTTTCCTGCGCAAATGCGCTGCCTGTCAGGGCGAGGGTGAAAGCAACGGCGCGCAGGATCATGTAATCAGGGTCTTCCCGGTCATTTCAGGCGGTGGTTCCAATGACATGAGATGTAAGACCGTCGGGGCAAGGTCTGCAAGCCGCCCAGAGCGGAGTTTTGCCTTTTCTGGCCCGTTCACGAGGATCACCGGCACCGGGTTGAGCGTGTGGGCGGTATGGGGTGACCCCGTGACAGGGTCGATCATCACTTCACAATTGCCATGATCGGCGGTGACGATCATGGCGCCGCCCGCCGCGTTCAAAGCCTCTATGATCCGCCCCAAGCCCTGATCCACCGCTTCACAGGCGGCAATGGCTGCGCCCAAATCGCCGGTATGACCCACCATGTCCGGGTTGGCGAAATTGACAACGATGAGGTCATACCTGTCCGCGATCGCGCCGACGACTTGGTCGGTCACGCTGACAGAGGACATTTCCGGTTGCAGATCATAGGTGGGTACTTTGGGCGAGGGCGACATGTGGCGCACTTCGCCCGGCTCGGCCTCTTCCTTGCCGCCGTTGAGGAAGAAGGTCACGTGGGGGTATTTTTCCGTCTCCGCCGTGTGGAATTGGCGCAAGCCTTGCGCGCCGACCCATTCGCTAAGCGTGTTGGTTGGGCGTTCATCGGGGAAGATGCAATCCATGTAGGTGGCGTGATTGTCAGAATATTCCGTGAAACCGCTGACAACGGCAAATTCTGGCCGCATCCCGGTGTCGAACTTGTTGAAACCAGGATCAGCAAAAGCGGCCATGATTTCGCGGGCGCGGTCAGCGCGGAAATTGAGGCAAAGGATGCCATCGCCGTCCTCCATGCCGCGATAGTCGCCCAGCACGCGGGGTTTGACGAACTCATCTGTGCGGCCCTTCCCATAGGCATCGGCGATACCAGCGGAGGCGTTGGGCGCAGTGTAGCCTTGGGCGTTGCACAGCGCCTGATAGGCCAGTTCCACCCGTTCCCAATTGTTATCGCGGTCCATCGCGTAATAGCGGCCTGATACTGTCGCAATGAAGGCCTTTTCGGGCAAGGCTCGGTCCAGCGCCTCAAGGTAGGATTTGGCAGAGACGGGCGCCACATCGCGGCCATCGGTGAAGGCATGAATGGCAACCGTGAGGCCCTGATCGGTGAGCATCTTGGCGGTTTCGATCATGTGGGCGATGTGGGAATGAACGCCGCCATCTGACAGAATGCCCAGTAGATGCGCCACACCGCCGCTTGCCTTCAACGCATCCACAAAACGCACAACGCCAGGTAGGGTCGCGAATTCACCGGTCTCAATAGCGGTGTCGATGCGGCGCAGATCCATTTCAACCACACGGCCTGCTCCGATATTGATGTGACCTACTTCGGAATTGCCCATCTGTCCTGCGGGCAACCCCACATCCTGGCCATGGGTGATCAGCGTGGCATGCGGGCAGCCCTCCATCATCCCGTCAAAATGCGGGGTATGGGCGAGCACAGGGGCATTGGCCTCGGTCACGTCGGACAGGCCCCAGCCATCGAGAATGCACAGCACAACCGGTTTGGGCGTCGTCATCGCCTGTCCTCTGATCTTTGATCTTGAGGCACTGTCTAGAGGCTTGGCTTCGGGCGTAAAAGTACGTTTGCGCTACCGTTTTCTGCGGCAGAACGACCCCGCCACAAAAGCGAGACGTGCCCGCACGGGAGCGATGAACGGCTCAGCGCTGTTCGATCCGGCGCAGCACGTCTTGGGATGCAAACCCATCGGGGTTCATCCCCACCGATTGCTGATAAGACCGGATCGCACGGCGGGTATTGGGGCCGATGAGGCCGTCGATCTTTTCGATGCCGAAGCCTTTGCGCTTCAACCGCCGTTGCAGTTCCTTCTTTTCGTCAAATGTCAGGGGCACGTAACCACGGGGCCAGGCTTTCTGTATTGCGGGCCCGCCGGTGATGCGATCCGACAGATGCCCCACACCGATCACATAGGCATCGGCCTTGTTGTATTTCTCTATCACCGCGAAATTGTTGAAGATCATGAAGGCCGCACCCTGCGTGCCCGCGGGCAACAGGATAGAAGCCTGCCCGTAATCCGGCACAGGCCGCCCGTTCATATCCGTGACACCCAGCTGCGCCCATCCTGACGGGCTGCGCTTGATCGAACGCTTGGCATTCGCGGCGTTGAACCCATTGGGCAAGCGCACCTCCACGCCCCAAGGCTGCCCCTTTCGCCAGCCAAAGCGCTTGAGATAGGCGGCGGTGGAGGCCAGCGCATCAGCCGGATTGTTCTTCGTCCAAATGTCACGTTTGCCGTCGCCGGTGAAATCCACGGCATAGGCCAGATAGGATGTCGGGATGAACTGCGTATGCCCCATCGCCCCCGCCCAGGATCCAGTGAATTTGCCCACATTCACATCGCCCGATTGCAGGATCTTGAGCGCGGCAACCAACTGACTTTCAAAGAACTTCCCTCGACGCCCATCAAAGGCCAGCGTCGCCATTGCGTCGATCATCGGATAATCGCCCATCCGCGTACCATAGCGGCTTTCCAGCCCCCAGACCGCCACGACGACCTCTGCCTCCACGCCATAGGCGGCTTCAATCCGCTCCAACAGGCGACGGTGTTTGCGCAGCGCGGCCTGCCCTTCATTCACACGCGGTGGGGCCACGGCGTTGTCCAGATAATCCCAAATCTGGCTTTTGAATTCCGCTTGATTGCGATCTTTAGAGATCACATCTGGGTTATAGCGCGCATTGCGAAACGCGCGGTCGAAGACCTGCCCACTGATGCCCTGGGCCAGCGCGCGGCCACGGAAACCACGCACCCAGGCGTCAAATTCCGGTGGGTTCGCGGCGATGGGCTGAGCGATGTCATCGCTGTTCGCCCGCAGGTTTTCTGGCCGAAGCTGAGGCCGCAGGACCGTCGCCTGAGCCAGCACCTGCACCTCGGGCCGCGCCTGTGGTCTTACAGACGCGTCGATATCCTGCGCCATGCTCTTCGTGCCCATACTGGTGAGTGCCAAAAAGGTTGCGGCGATCCAAAGTCTGCTCATGATCCGGCCTTCTTCCAAGTGCCTGTTAGGTGGCATACTACCCTTAAGCGGGCATGACAGGAAGTCGGGATCGATATGCGCGCGGGAAATGGCCTTTTACGCGCTGTGATAGCTTTCCATTTCTGCCTGCATCTTCGCCCGATAGTCACGCAACAGCGGCACGCGACGTGGGCGAAAAGAGGCCCCGGTTTCTGCCAGATCGCGCATCCGGTCGAGGCGGAACGCGCGGAAATCCTGACGCAAATGGCAATAGGCCAGCAGGTTGTGAGAGGCCTGCATGAACACGATGCTCAGCGGGTCGACCTCTCGTTCTGTCTGGCGGCCTTCCACATCCGTGTAGGCAAAGCGTATGGTGCGTTCTTCCCATGTGGCCCGGCGAAGCGCGCCCACGTCGATGCCCGGTTCCGGCATAGACGCGCCATAGCGAAACGCAGTCAGTACGGCGTGTTCAAGGCGGTGAGCCTGACGCGCAGGAAGTCGTGCGCGCAGCTTGGTCATCGCATTTTGTGCTGCTTGTGCCAGCACCGGATCGCCCAGCTGCTGCACCTCTCGCAGACCAAGCACCAGCGCCTCTATCTCATCTTCCTCGAAACTGAGCGGCGGTAGTGCTGCATCTTCAATCAGCGTGTAGCCAAAGCCCGAAGCCCCATCGATCACCGCGCCCAAGCCCCGAAGAGCGTCAATATCGCGATAAATCGTGCGCGGTGTGACATCCAGCGCTTCGGCCAGTTGCGCGGCGGTGGCTGGCGGCGGGGCATTGCGCAGGGCCTGCATCAGTTGAAAGAGGCGGTTGGTTCGGGTCATCGGGTGAACTGTGGCGGAGGATACTGACATTTCCTGACAGTATAAAGGGTCGTCCAGAACCGGAGTCTTTAAAAGACTCCGAACGCATTCTTTTGAAGAATGCGCCCCTCAGCGGCGGCTGCGCTTCACCTTGCGATTGGTCTTTTCCGATTTCTTTTTGGACTTCGTAAATTTGCGCCGGGGCGGTTTGCCGCGACCTCTTGCCGCACCTTTCGGCAGCGTCTTTCCGTCGATCTCCACCAGATCAAGCTCCAGCCCACCGGTCACGGGTGCCGCCTCGGTCAGACGTACGATCACCCTTTGGCCCAGCCCGATCACCGTTCCTGTCTCAGACCCTGTCAGCGTGCCTGCATCTCGGTCAAAGTGGAAGAACTCGCACCCCAGCCGTCGCACCGGCAAGAGCCCATCCGCACCGGTGCCATCCAACCGCACGAATGCCCCGAATTTGGCGATGCCGCTGATGCGCCCGGTGAAATCCTCGCCCACGCGCTCTGAAAGGAAGGCCGCGAGATAGCGGTCGGTCGTGTCGCGCTCGGCCACCATCGAACGGCGTTCAGTGTCGCTGATATGCTCGCCGGTGCTTTCCAAGCGTTCAATGTCATGGGGTGTCAGCCCGTCCTCTCCCCATCCATGGGCGGTGATCAACGCGCGATGCACGATCAGGTCGGCATAGCGGCGGATGGGGGAGGTGAAATGCGCGTAGGATTTGAGCGCCAGTCCGAAATGGCCGAAATTCGCGGGCGCATAGTAGGCCTGGGTCATGGCGCGCAGCGTAGACATGTTCACCACGTCGGAATTCTCCGTGCCAGCAGCGGCATGGAGCAGCTGGTTTATGTGGGCGGTCTTCAGAACCTGTCCCTTGGCGAGTGTCAGCCCTGCGGCCTCGGCCACATCCCGCAGGCTTTCCAGTTTTTCGGGCGGCGGCTCTTCATGGACGCGGAAGAGAAGCGGGGTTTTCTTGGCAATCAAAGTCTCGGCGGCGGCGACATTGGCGAGGATCATCATTTCCTCGATCAGTTTATGCGCCTCCAGCCGGTCGGCAAAATTCACTGACTGTACCTTGCCATCCGCGGTCAGCACCACTTTCCGCTCCGGCAGATCCAGATCGAGCGGCTGCCGCGCGGCCCGTGCATCCTTCAGCGCGTCATGAGCGGCATAAAGCGGGAGGATTACATCTTCCATCAGCGGCGCGCAGGCTTCATTCGGCGCGCCATCCATCGCCTCTTGCACCTCGCGGTAATTCAGCGAGGCAGGCGAACGCATCAGCCCGCGCACGAAGCGATGCCCGATCTTCTGACCGTGGGCATCCACCTGCATCCGCACGGCGATGCATGCGCGGTCAACGCCTTCATGCAGACTGCACAGATCACCGGAAAGGACATCTGGCAACATCGGCACGACACGGTCTGGGAAGTAGCTGGAATTGCCGCGCTTGCGCGCCTCGGCGTCGAGCGCCGATCCGGGCATGACATAATGAGACACATCGGCAATAGCGACCCAGATCACATGACCGCCTTTGTTCTTTGGGTCGTCATCGGCATGGGCATAGACGGCATCGTCATGATCGCGGGCATCCGATGGGTCTATCGTGATGAGCGGCAGATCGCGCAGGTCTTCGCGGCCCTCCAGCCCTGCGGGTTTCATGGCATCGGCCTCTTCCACCACCTCATCGGGGAAATCATCGGGAATGCCGTGCTGGTGAATGGCGATCAATGACACGGCTTTGGGCGCCATCGGATCCCCAAGCCGGTTCACCACTCGCGCGCGCGGCAGTCCAAGGCGATCCTTGGGGCCCGCACTTTCGGCTTCCACCAATTCGCCATCCTGTGCGCCGCCGGTGGCATCCGGTGCCACCGACCATTCCTTGCTGTCACCCTTGTCGATGGGCTTGATCCGCCCGCCTTCTGCGCGCTTGCGATAAAGCCCGAGGATCTTACGTGGATTGGTCCCGATCCGTCGGATGAGCCGCGCCTCATACCCATGCGGTTCATCTTTCACCTCTTGCAGACGGGCCAAGATCCGATCGCCGTCACCAAGTGCTGGGTCAGAGGCACGATGCACGATGATGGCCACCGGTGCCGAACCCTCGCCCTGCCATTCCATCGGTTCAGCCAGTAGATCACCGTCCGGGGTCTGCCCGGCCACGCGCAGCACCGCCACCGGGGGCAGTTTATCGGGATCACGATACGTCTTGCGGCGCTTGGTTAGATGGCCCTCTTCTTCGAGCTCCTTGAGCACGCGCTTGAGGTCAATCTTTGCGGCCCCTTTGATGCCAAAGGCGCGGGAGATATCGCGTTTCGAGGTCTGGGTGGGATTGTCCGAGATCCATTGCAGAATCTGGGCTTTAGAAGGCAATTGGCTCATGGCCGTGACTTAGCACGCCGCAAAGGGATTGTCCCCTGCTTCATCTTGCCAAAAATACTCCCGCCTGAGGCATCTTTTCTTACCGCACGCGCACTACTCTGAAAATCGCCGCAGCCCCCCAGCCTGCCAGGACCGCAATGGCCAAAGACATCAGCCCGTAAATCAGCGGCATCTCCCGCGAGAGGTTGAAGAGCCAGCGCTCTAACCCGACCTTTTTCACGTCGATCTGGGTTTCATAAAGCGAGATAACCTCGCCCGCCCGCGTCAGAAAAATTCGGATGGAGTATTCGCCTTCGGTCAGGTTCGCGGGCATGTCTATAGCGGTGCGGAACAGGGTCTGCTGATCCACTTTCACGGAGTTTTCCACGATTTTGTAAAGGTCATTGTCTTCGCGAATGCGGATCACGGCCGCAGTAAAGTCCTGTGCGCCGCCGGACCCTGCTGCCGTGCCAAATGCGGCCCCCACCGACTGAATGGCGCGGTTGATCGACACCCGGTATTGCAGGTCCTGCACGTCGGTCAGAGCGGTTTCAAAGGGTGCGCTGGTGGCCACTTTGTAAAAGCTGGGCGCGCTGTCAATGAGCACGCTGTCAGTATTGACCCAGATGCCGAAACGACGCGCCTTGCGGCGAACAAGCACGGGCTCGGACGGGCCGGAGGCGGCAACCACTACTTGCAGGGGTGGGCCTGCTGGAATGGGTTCTTCGCGCTTCACAGCTCCGAAGACAAAGATTTGGGACCCGTCGAATGTGGCGGTGATCGCAACCTCATCCTGGCTAAGACCAAGCACGACTTCTTCGGCTTTGGCGGGCAGCAAGCACAGCAGGAACAGGCAGAAGGCAACGCGCAGCATCAGTGCCCTCCTGCCACGCCAAGGGAGTAAAGTTCCGACGGCATGATCAACAGATCAAGTGCGAGTTTACCGCAGACAGCAAGCACCATGATGGCCAGCAGAATGCGCAGCTGTTCGGCCTTCAGTTTCGTCCCGAGTGCTGTGCCAATTTGTGCGCCGATCACGCCGCCAATCAGCAAAAGCACTGCCAAGACCACATCCACAGTGAAGTTCGTCGTGGCATGCAACAGGGTGGTGAAGGCGGTGACAAAGATGATCTGGAAGAGCGACGTGCCCACCACGACCTTGGTGGGCATGCCCAGCAGGTAGATCATCGCGGGCACCATGATGAATCCGCCGCCAACGCCCATGATCGCGGCCAGAATGCCCACCAGAATACCCACCAGAACGGGCGGAATGACAGAAATATATAGCCCCGAGGTGCGGAACCGCATTTTAAAGGGGAGTTTATGAATCCAGTTGTGTTTCTTGCGTTTGGGCGGCGGTCCGCCCGCACGGGATTTGCGGATCGCGCGCAGGCTTTCGAAAAACATCAGCCCACCGATGATGCCGAGGAACACCACGTAGCAAAGCCGCACCAGCAGGTCGACCTGGCCCAGAGACTTCAGGTAATTGAACACCACCACGCCAAGGGCCGCCCCAATGAGACCGCCGACCAGCAGGACGGTGCCCATTCGGAAATCCACGGTTTTGCGTCGGACATGGGCCAGCACGCCGGAAAAGGAAGAGGCAACGATCTGGTTGGCTTCGGTCGCCACGGCGACGGCGGGGGGGATGCCGATGAAGAACAAAAGCGGCGTCATCAGAAACCCGCCGCCCACGCCGAACATACCCGACAGGACACCGACGATCCCGCCCAGTCCCAGTAGCATGAAGGCGTTGACGGACACCTCGGCGATGGGAAGGTAGATTTGCATGACCCCCCTTAGCTTTGGCTTTGCCATGGCGCAAGGTGACAGGGCGCTTGACGCGGCATTGTGCTATCACGAGTTGTGAATTGATCTTACAATGCTGTGATTTTGTACCATTTATCAGGCGGATCAGCGGTCTGTCGCGACTTTATAGGCGGCAAAGACAAAGAAGAGGCCGAGGGTCGTCTCAATCCACCTGCGCGCCTTTGCATAGGCGGCCCGGACGGGCGTTGTGGACAGCATGATCGACCAAGCGCCATGGGCTGCAAAAGAGATCAAGAACGCTCCTAAGATGAAGATGGCTATCACATAGGGGCCCGCGCCGATCACCGCGCCGATGGAAGCAATGGCCAGCCAGAAGGCGATCGCCTTGGGGTTGGTGACCTGCAGCAGATAACCTTGCCAGAACAAAATATGGGTTGGTTTTGCGGTGATTTTGGAGGCTGTCACGTTGGGCGGGTTCAGCGCCTTGGCGAATGCACCCCAGGCGAGCCAGAGCAGATAGGCTGAGCCCAGAATGCGCAGGGCGGTCATGGCCCAGGCGGCTTCGGACAGCAAAAGACCGACGCCCATCATGGTCAGGATATTGATGGTCATGGAGCCAAAGGCGATGCCCAGCGAAGCAATGAGGGACGGCCCGCGCCCTTGGGTGGTGGAGATGCCCAGCAGCATGGCGACGGCTGGCCCCGGTGAGGAGGCTCCGACGAGGAGAATGGAATAGGCGGCCAAGATGCCGGGCAGGTAGGGACTGAGGTCTGTCATGGGCAAACAGTGTCGGGATGTTGACAGCGGGTCAATGGGACCAGCCCCCCACGTCGAACCCCATCGGGTTCGACGCTCCCCCCGGAGTATTTCTGGCAAGATGAAGCCTTTGGGTCAGAGCTTCTTGGTCAGGATCAACGCGTCAATGCGGTGGCCTGTCGGGGAGGTGTAATAGTCCGTGCGCCGGGCGGATTCTTCGTAGCTTGCGGACAGGTAGAGGGCGATGGCAGGGTCGTTTTGGGCTGAGACTTCCAGAAAGATTGTAACTGCCCCTTGGGTGGATGCGTGGGCCTCAAGGGTTTGCAAGAGAGCGCGGGCATGACCTTGCCTGCGGTGGGCGGGGTTTGTGGCGAGCGTCAGAAGCTCTGCTTCATCCGCAACGATACGGGTGAGGGCGAAGGCGTGCTGCGTGTCTGTCAGATACGTGTGAGGTGAGGCGAGTAGTGTGGTGAATTCCTCTGCTGACCACGGGCGCATTGTGCCTGTGAAAGCGGTCGCGTGGCGCTGGGCCAAACTGGCGGGGTCAGTCATGGATGATCACGGGTGGCGCCTCTCGCGGCGGGGCGGCATCGGCGGGGCGGATGTAGAGAGGGGCCGGGCGTGCGAAGGGCGGCATGGCGCGATGGGCGATCAGGGCGATATTTGTCGCGAGTTCTGGGCCTTCGGGGGGCAGGGTGATGGGGCCTGCGTCCTGGGCGGGGATCAGCTTGGGGTCACCCTCCAAGGGTGCGATGTAGATCTGATCTTGGGGTGCAGCGACGGCAGGGATGTGGCCTGCGGGTGCGGTGAGGGCGGTGGCCTGAAACGTGGTGACGCCGATCGCCGGGACGCTCAATGAGAGCGCGAGCCCGCGCGCGGCGGAGACGGAAATGCGGATGCCGGAGAAATTGCCGGGGCCCACGCCGACGCCGATCCGGATGAGATCGGACCACCCTATGGCCTGACTGGCCAGCAACTCTTCGATCAGGGGCATCAGGCGTTCAGCTTGGCCGCGTGTCATGTTTTCGGATCTGGCCCTAAGGACCTCTTCGCCTGATAGCAAAGCGGCCGCGCAATGCGCGGCCGATGTGTCGAAGCCCAAAGTGATTTGGTCCGATTTGATTGGGTTAGACGCCAACCGGGCGCACCTCTGTCACTTCGGGGATGTAATGGCGCAGTAGGTTTTCGATACCCATCTTCAGCGTGATGGTCGAAGACGGGCAGCCCGCGCAGGCGCCTTGCATGTGCAGGTAAACAATGCCGCGATCAAATCCGTGGAATGTGATGTCGCCACCGTCTTGAGCCACGGCAGGCCGCACGCGGGTGTCGAGCAATTCCTTGATCTGGCCTACCACAACCGCGTCGTCGCCGGTATGTTCTGCATGACCGCCGCTGGTGTCTTCTTCCGTCATCACCGGCTGGCCGGATTGGAAATGCTCCATGATCGCGCCGAGGATGGCGGGTTTGATGTGGTCCCATTCGGTCGCGTCGGCCTTGGTGACGGTGACAAAATCGAGCCCGAAGAAGACGCCCGTGACGCCGTCCACTTTGAAGATACGCTCTGCCAGAGGGGATTTGGTGGCCGCCTCCGCGCTGGGGAAATCTGCGGTTCCCGCGTCGAGCACGGCAAGGCCGGGCAGGAATTTCAGCGTGGCGGGGTTGGGCGTGGATTCGGTTTGAATGAACATGTTCGGCGCTTTCGGTTATCTTTGACAGATATGCGATACAGGGCTGCGGCTTTCAAGGTTTGGAATAATTCTAAGTTGTGGGGTGTAAGGAGTCAAACGCGGATGACCAGTTTGTGCTATGTGAGCAACCCAAATCCAATCTCAAGTGAGAAGTCGCCCTGTTTCACTAGATATCCTCAGAAGGCGCGGAATTGTACTTTTTCAGGTACTTTCGAAAAGTCCAAAGCAGTTGATCAGCTTGGATTTCTAAATCAGTGATTGCCACATAAACTATGTTTTTTCCAAATGGCAGGTTAAGCTGCGTTTTTGCTTTCGCAAGGTATGTTTTTTCAAGGCTGCTCACAGCATCGGACGTAAGTTGAACTGCGACTAGTGAGACTCCCTTGTGAGACCAAAGATGCACCCCACGCACGGACGTCCACGAAACTTCATTTGTGAATAATCGTCGATCCAAAAACCCATTAGGGGACAGTTCGAGCGGGATGCGTGGTCCAAACAAGAGTTTGTGCACGAAAAAAAAGAGGCTAAAACCAAAACACACAATGCCGAGCCATGCCGCAGGATAGGTGCTTGGTTTGCTGTAGCTTGATGAATCACCGGTAACGATCCAAAAGCAGGCGGCGACAAATGCGCCAGATCCAATTGCGAGCAAAAGCAATTTGCCGACGCTGCGATGTATCAAAGTCTTTTCTTGGGTCATAGGCTGAACAGAAGTTCACTCCACCGCGCGGATCAATTTGCGTTCCAAAACCCGCAGCACAGTGCGCAGGTCGCTGCCGCGTTTGAGGATTTGACCGTCCATACCGATCACTGCGTACTGCCCCTGTCGCCCGCGCAGTTTGGGGCGTTTTTCGATGCGGTAGAGGGGGTTTTCGGCCGTGCGGCGGAAAACGGAGAACACAGCCACGTCACGCAGATGGGATATGCCGTAATCGCGCCATTCGCCCGCCGCGACCATGCGGCCGTAGAGGGAGAGGATGACGGAGAGTTCCGTGCGGTGGAAGGTGACCTGACTCGATTGCGGGCTGGGAAAGGGGCTTTGAAAGCTCATTGAGGTAGGTTTGCGCCCAGTTGGGGATAAATCAAGAAAAATCGCCTAGGTTATGGCCTCGAGCCGTTCCTTGGAGAGATCGCCAGGCACAATGGTCACCGGCACACTAAGGTCGCTGGAGTTCTTCGAGATTTGCGTCACGAGTGGCCCTGGGCCCTTTTTGTCGGTGTTCGCGCCCAGCACCAGAACGCCCACTTCCGGGTCATCCTGGATTTGCGCCATGATTTCCTTGAAGGGCTCGCCTTCGCGGATGACCAGTTCGGGGTCGATGCCTTGCCGGTCACGCATCCATTTGGCGAAGACCTCATAATGCAACTGAATGCGTTCGCGCGCCTCTTCGCGCATGATGTCGCCCACACCGACCCAGTGGTTGAATTCGTCGGGCGGGATGACGGCCAGCACCTCCACCCCCGCGCCGGTGTTTTTCGCGCGCATGGCGGCAAAACGCATGGCGTTGAGGCATTCGCGGCTGTCGTCAAGGATGACGAGGAATTTACGCATGAGACCCTCCCGGCGTGGTGCAGAATATGATGCCCGGAAGATCGGGTGGAAGCAATGGGTGGTGGCGTTCGGCGCGCAGGGCGCACCGAAACCTGATGGATCAGCGCGTCTTTATTGGATAGCGATCAGGCGTGATGCGGCGAGTGATCCGGCGTCAAATCCTTCCAGCCGAAGAACAGTGCCGCCTTGTCCTATGTCGATTGCGTGCATGCCATCAGCAATATCATGGCTGCTGGTCGGCCGGCCGTCGATGTAAAGATCGAGCCGATCAAGACCCTCCGTTGATACCGAAACCTGCTGTCCTTGAGGTGTGCCTGACACGTTTGCTTCAAGAGAATAGGATTTCATGTCAGTCAAAATCTCACCGGCGCGGTTGAGCAGGTCGACATTGCTGTTGAGCAGATCGTCACGTGTTAGCGCATGGCGGAAGTCCGGTCTGACACCCAAATCCTCAAGCGGTGTTCCTGCGTTCTCTCCAACTCTCAGTGTCCGACGAATTGCAACGCGCAGACCGGCGTTGCTGGGCAGATCTTCAAAGGGTGTGTCGGGATCTGTTGGCGGTGGCAATTCAAGCAGCAGTTTGAGCAAGCCATGTGTCCAAACATTGGCCCCACCCGCGCCGGTGTTGCCGTCCACGCCCAGCATGGTGCCGATCTCATGATCCTGGAACCCGGCTGCGAAAATGTCGGTGGCGCTGTAGCAGCGCGCATCGGTCACGAGGACGACGGGCCCATGGTATTGTTGGCCGCGCGCATTGGCGAATTCATGCGGGGTTATCGAAAACCCGCGCGAATAAACCGCACCCGTTTCGACGGCTTCCCGAAGTGAGGCTTCCCAGGGGCCTAGTTCAATGCCAACGGGGTTGCCGTTATGCCGCGTGCATATTTCCGTGTTAAGCGGCGTGCTGATGAACTGGGTGGGTTCCGGTGTGATCTTTCCGGGCGTCAGCGTCTGCAACAGGCCTTCGCTTGCATGAATATGCCCGCCGCCATTGCCGCGGACATCTACGATCAGCCCGTTTTGCGGCAAAAGCCCGACCACGCGGACGAATTCATCAATGAACGCTGTCGGATCATCCACGTTGAACGTGAAGATTCTGATCAGGCCGAATTCGCCAGATGTCGTGGTCACGCTGCGGGCGCGAAACGTGCCGGACATCAGCGTCGGCACCTCGGACCCTTTGGCGGCCTGCTTGACGGTTGCCTTTTTCGGCGCGGCCTGCGCAGCTACGGCCTTTGGCGCAAACAGGATCATTTTGGTGCGCTGTACAGCATCCGCCTCAATATCGATGCCTAGACTGGCAGCGTTCAGGTTTGCCGTATTGGGGTCGACGCCATTATTGGCCGGCAGAGCCGGTGACACGATCCATTCCTGTCGTGTCTCGCGGGCCGTGCCATCTAGGTCGATGTAGCCAACATCAACCCACATGGCGTCCGGCGGCATGGCCCGGGTGAGCGAGCGTATGGTCAAACCATCAAGCCCGCGCACATGCCGCGCGTCGGCGTTGCTGCCAGCGTGCAAATCCGCAGAGATCTCAACGGCCCGCTCAATTGGGTCGCCGTTCCAGGTTTTGACCTCAACACCGCGTCTGAAATGGCTGTGAGAGAACCCTTGCACGAAGTGACTGGCGATGTAGCGGGGCGTGCCATCGGCCTCGAAAAACTCTTCAACGTCAAACGGTAGGAACGCGGCACGGTCCTTGAAAGGATCGGGCAAAAGGTAGTTGGTGTGAAGATCCCGAACGGAGGTGAAGATATCGATCATTTCGCGATGAAATGCGAATTCCGGGCCCATGGTTTGAGGGGTCGCGCGGTTCAATCTATGCCTTACCAGTTTCAAGCGCTGGATTGGGTCAATGCCATGCATCGCGCGTTTCAGAGGCAGGTGAACGAAGTTGCTTTCCATCAGCACGAGGGCCTGATCAATCAGCCGTTTTCGACCGTCGAGCGACAGGCCACCAGCCGTCGCCAGGAAATCGGGAAGTTCCGTGGACGCGGACAGGTGATCGCGCACGGCTTCATGCGTTTTTCCGAGAAATTTAATGTTCGCCGACAAGGCGGTTTTCTTATCTTTGGGCATGTGAACACCTCAAAATGAAGCAAAGTCTAAAATCAAAACAATGCACCCAGACTATCATAAGTTGTGCCTTTTGTCGATCTGGGCAGAGTACAGAAGGCTCATGACAGTTGGGTCAAAACGCCTGACATCGGAGGTTTCTGATGCTTCAGTGTCAGCCGCTTTAGTGGCATGAAGACGCTCAGTTGGGGCTTTAATCAAACGTGCCCGTCACCCGGCCCAGTAACATGAAGGCGCGGGCGGTGCGGGTGTTGGAGAGCTCGGTCAGCTGCGCGTCGGTGGCTTTGTCGCCGAACTCGGAGATCATCTGATCGAAGACACGCAGGAAATGATGTGCGGCGTCGCGGAAGATGGGGTCTTTTTTCATGCGGGCGGCCGATAGGGCCAGTGAGGAGCGGTCTCGGATGCCGCCGAGCATGGCGACGGAGCGGCCTCTTTCACCTTCTGCAAAGCGCCGCCAGATTTCTGGGCGAGCCAGATCAGGGCGGAGGTCGTCCATGTAGATCCCGTCATGGGACATCAGGGTCAGCACGTCCTGCGAGGCCTGGATGAGTTGCGCGGTTTTGCGATCCTTTAGGGCGCGGCGCAGGGCGGAGAAGCCGTCTTTGTCTTCCGCGGTCTCCGGAAAATTCAGCGCGCGGATGAAATCGGCGGTGTCGAGTGGCGGCTGAAGGTCTTCGGCGGACGTGCCAAGAGGCAAAGCGACCTGATCATCGGGTTCCGGAGCGGGTGGGGGTTCAATCGGCGTGGGTTCCGGCTCTGATGCCGCGCGGATCGAAAAGTTGGAGAGCGCCATGGCGGTTTTTCGCTGGGCTGTCGCGATTTCTTCCAGTTTCTTGGCAACAGACTGCTCCGGAACCGCGTGTTTATTCTGGTTCTGGGTGACATAAGCGTGGCGGATCGCGTCAATCGCCACCTGCAAACGCTGGCTTTCTTCGCGCATCACTTTGGACGCACGCGCGGCTGTCGCGGCCACCCAGATCATCGCGACGGGTAGGAAAATCGTCAGCATGATCATCATGAAGCTGATCGATCCGCCGCTATCCAGCGTGTCTGTGTCCATCACCAGAAAGAAGGCCGCGCACATCGCAAGCCACACAATCGACAGGATGATCGCGATGACCTCTATGGCCGTCACGCGATCTTTGCGCGCCTTATCGTATATCCCCAACGAGGTCGGGGTGGTCTTGGGGGTCTTTGCCATTTGGTGCCCTGCTCAGGTATAGGCGATTTTTAGCACCTCATAGGCCTTTTCGCCACCGGGCGTGCGCACTTCGACGCTATCGCCCTCTTCTTTGCCGATGAGCGCCCGGGCAATCGGGGATTTTATGTTCAAAAGCCCCTTTTCGATGTTGGCCTCATATTCGCCAACGATCTGATATGTCTTCTCTTCATCGGTGTCTTCGTCGACCAAAGTGACCGTGGCGCCGAATTTGATGGCGCCCGACAATTTTGTTGGGTCAATCACGTCTGCAAGGCTTATGGCACCTTCCAATTCCTTGATCCGACCTTCGATGAAAGACTGTTTTTCCTTTGCGGAATGGTATTCGGCATTTTCCGACAGATCACCATGTTCACGCGCCTCTGCAATGGCTTTGATGATGGCCGGACGGTCTTCGGATTTCAGATGCTTGAGTTCTGTTTCCAGCGCTTCATATCCGCCGCGGGTCATTGGTAGTTTTTCCATCTGCGCGCCCTTGTCTGCCTTTGTCCGTACCGTCGGACCGCCATTCCGGCTTAGCGCAAGATTGGCCCATTGGGAGAAGGCTTTGCAAGTGGGGAAGCGGCATAAGGTCTCAAAAGCGTCGCAAATGGCGTTTTCGCCCGAAATTACGCCGGGTTTCGATTGAAGATTTCAGGAACGCCCCCATAACAAGTTTAGTTAGGAAAAACGCAGCCACTGGGGCCACTTCGCCCCAGCAGCAAGGTTAGGAAGCGACATGTCTGAGATTGAACGCGAAGCAATGGAGTATGACGTTGTGATCGTGGGCGCAGGGCCCGCGGGGCTGTCTGCCGCCATTCGTCTCAAACAACTTGATCCGTCCCGCGAAGTGGTGGTTCTGGAAAAAGGTTCCGAGGTGGGCGCGCATATCCTGTCGGGCGCTGTGCTGGATCCGTGCGGTCTGAACAAGCTGATCCCGGATTGGAAAGAGAAGGGCGCGCCGCTTCTGACGGAAGTGCATGAGGATAACTTCTATATGCTCGGGCCGGCCGGGCAGATCCGTCTGCCCAACTGGCCGATGCCACCGCTGATGAACAACCACGGCAACTACATCGTTTCGATGGGCAATGTGTGCCGCTGGATGGCCGAACAGGCCGAAGAAATGGGGATTGAGATATTCCCCGGCATGGCCTGTTCTGAGATCGTCTACGGCGAAAACGGCGAAGTGAAGGGCGTGGTGGCCGGTGAGTTCGGGAAGAACCCGGATGGCACGCCTGGTCCCGCCTACGAGCCGGGGATGGAGCTGCACGGCAAATATGTCTTTCTCTCAGAGGGCGTGCGGGGCAGCCTGTCGAAAGAGGTGATCGCGAAATATGACCTCGCTGCCGGGAAAGAGCCTCAGAAATTCGGCGTCGGCATGAAAGAGATCTGGGAAATTGATCCGGCCAAGCACAAGGAAGGCACCGTGACCCACACGATGGGTTGGCCTTTGGGTGGCAATGCGGGCGGCGGGTCCTTTGTGTATCACCTGGATAACAATCAGGTCTATGTGGGCTTCGTGGTGCACCTGAACTACAAGAACCCGCATCTTTTCCCTTACATGGAATTCCAGCGCTTCAAGCATCATCCGATGATGAAAGAGCTGTTGGAAGGCGGCAAACGTGTGGCATACGGCGCACGGGCGATCTCTGAAGGTGGCTATCAGTCGATGCCGAAGATGGTTGCACCCGGTGTGGCGCTCTTGGGCTGTTCGGTGGGCATGGTCAACGTGCCCAGGATCAAGGGCAACCACAACGCGATGCTGTCCGGCATTGCGGCAGCGGAAGCGGCGCATGCGGCCATTGAAGACGGTCGCGCGGCCGATGAGCTGAGCGATTACGAGATCGAAGTTCGCACGGGCGCGATTGGCCAAGACCTCAAGAAAGTGCGCAATGTCAAACCGCTCTGGTCGAAATTCGGCATGCTGGCGAGCCTTGGCCTTGGCGCGATGGACATGTGGACCAACACGTTTGGGTTCTCCCTGCTGGGCACGCTGAAGCATGGCAAGACCGATGCGGAAGCGACCGAGTCGGTCAATTTTCACAAGCCGATTGAGTATCCCAAGCCCGACGGAAAGATCAGCTTTGATCGTCTGACCAATGTCAGCTTTTCAATGACCAACCATGAGGAAAGCCAGCCAGCACACTTGCAGCTGTCCAACAGTTTCGTGCCGATTTTCGACAATCTGCCTAAATATGCCGAACCAGCGCAGCGATACTGCCCGGCGGGCGTTTATGAGGTGGTGCAGAAGGAAGAGGGCCCGGCCTTCGTGGTCAACTTCCAGAACTGCGTGCATTGCAAGACCTGCGACATCAAGGATCCCAGCCAGAACATCACATGGGTGACGCCACAGGGTGGTGATGGGCCAAACTATCCCAACATGTGAATTGGCGAGAAAGTGATCATGCGGGGCGGTCGAAAGACGGCCCCGCATTGCTTTAGCCGGGGGGCAGAGCTAGGTTTATGCACGATCACGTAAACAAGAGGCGCCTTTCTTGACCCGCACATCCGTATCGATCCTAGCAATTGTTCTTGGCCTGTCTGGAGCTGCGCCAATCACGGCTGTCGCTGACGAGGCAGTTGGTTCCTACCTCGCGGCGCGTCAGGCGACGATGGATAACGATTACGCCGCAGCCGCACAGTATTTCAGCCGTGCTTTGACCGAAGATGCCACCAACCCCGCGATCATGGAAAGCGCGGTGATCGCACAGATGTCGCTGGGGCGGATGGATTTGGCGATCCCCGTGGCGCGCAAGATCGAAAGTGACGGTCTGCTCAGTCACATTGCTCATATGGCGCTAGTGGCTGACGACGTGAAACAGGGCCGCACAGACGATGTGATCGCGCGCATGTCCGATGATCGCGGGATCGGCGATCTGGCTGATGGGCTGATCCTGGCCTGGGCACATCTGAGCAACGGTGATGTGCGGACCGCGCTGGCGGAGTTCGATACCGTGGCGGAGGCCCCGGGTTTGGGCAGTTTTGCGATCTACCACAAGGCGCTTGCGCTTGCCTCTGTTGGGGATTTTGAAGCTGCCGTGGGTATTTTTTCCGGTGAAAGCGATGGCCCGGTGCAACGCACGCGCCGTGGCACCATTGCCCATGCCGAGGCGCTGAGCCAGCTGGAACGCAATGAAGAGGCCGTGGCACTTCTGGATGATGCTTTCGGTGCGGCCATGGACCCTGAGGTGAAAGACCTGCATGACCGTCTGTCCGGCGGTGAAACCGTCCGCTTCAGCCTGATCGGGTCGCCCGAGGATGGCATCGCAGAGGTGTTTTACACCCTAGGTCGCGCACTTCTTTCGGAGACGTCCGAGGATTACGTGCTGCTTTACGCGCGCACAGCGGAATATCTCAGCCCGGGCCATATCGACGCCGTGATGATGACGGCAGAATTGCTTGAGTCACTGGATCGCTACGCGTTAGCCACAGCCGTTTACAAGACCGTCCCTCGGGATCATCCAGCCTATGCTGCAGCCGAAATGGGCCGCGCGGAAAGCTTGCGCCGCGCTGAAAAGCTGGAATCGGCCGTGGAAGTTCTGGATCAGTTGTCCCGCACACATCCCGAACTGCCTTTGGTTCATGTCTCCGTCGGCGATCTTTCACGTCAGCTGGAACGGTTTGACGATGCGGTCACCGCCTATGACCGGGCGATTTCGATCTATGAGGCGCTCGGGCAAGAGCAGTGGTTTGTCCACTACGCCCGCGCCATCAGCCTGGAACGTCTGGGCGAATGGCCCGATGCAGAGGCCGGGTTCCGCAAGGCGCTGGAACTCAATCCTGACCATCCGCAGGTGATGAACTATCTGGGTTATTCTCTGGTCGAAAAGCAGATCAAGCTGGATGAAGCGCTGGACTTGATTGAACGCGCGGTCGCGGCCGAACCCAATAGCGGCTACATCGTCGACAGCCTTGGCTGGGTGCTCTATCGACTTGGCCGCTATGATGAGGCCATTGGGCATATGGAACGCGCAGCGGAACTGATGCCGATCGACCCGGTGGTGAATGATCATCTGGGCGATGTGCTCTGGGCGGTCGGACGCTACAACGAGGCAGAGTTTCAGTGGAAGCGCGCGTTGTCCTTCGTGGATGAAGAAAATCCCTCCCCTGATGTGAATCCCGATCGTATCCGCCGCAAGCTGGAGATCGGTCTTTATGATGTGCTTGAAGAAGAGGGTGCAGAGCCCTTGAGGGTTGTAGAGGATGTCGTGGATGACGGTGGTTGAAACCTTCGTCCCGGCCAAAGTCACCCTGACACTGCATGTCACCGGCCAGCGCGATGACGGGTTTCATACGCTGGACAGTCTGGCCATGTTTGCCGATTTGGGCGATCGGATGACCATCACCATGCCAGGTGAATACAATCTCGATGTACAAGGCCCTATGGCTGATGGTGTGCCCCGGGGGGAGGCCAATCTGGTGATCCGGGCGGCCAAGCTGATGCGGATGAAAGCTGACTTTGTTTTGGAGAAGAATATTCCCAATGCGGCAGGTTTGGGCGGCGGGCCGGGGGACGCAGCGGCGGCGCTGAGGGTCTTGTCGGGCTTTGGCGGCAAGCCGGTGCCGGGCGACGGGATTGAGCTTAGCTCTGACGTGCCGATCTGTTTGCAGTCAGAACCCGCGCGTGTGACAGGGATCGGCGATATTGTCAGCCCATTGCATGATTTGCCCTCGCTCCATGCCGTGCTGGTCAACCCAAGACTGCCGGTTTTGACGCAAGAGGTGTTCAAACGGCTCCAGCACAAAGTGAATCGCCCGATGCCGGATCAATTGCCCCATTTCGAGGGGCCCGGCGATTTTGCCAAGTGGCTGAAGGACATGCGAAATGATCTGCAGGAACCTGCGATTGAGAAAGAACCGGTGATCCGTCAGGTCTTTGAAACGCTCGAACGCACACCTGGCTGTCTTCTGACGCGGATGTCGGGGTCCGGGGGCACATGCTTTGGCATTTACAATGATGAAGAAACGGCACGGTCAGCGGCCGGTCGGCTGACTGAAAGCCATCCGCATTGGTGGGTCGCAGCCACGTTGCTCAACGCACCGCAATATCATTGAGCAAACTCGCCGGTCAGGACCCACGAATTTTCGCAGAAAATTCGCCGCCAACGTTGGCGGCAATTTTTTGGGAAAAAATTGGGTACCTGTGGGTGCAGTTCTCCGCTGAATTCAGGTTAGGCGCGCGACCACGTAATCGGCCAGATCCAGAAGCATCCGCCGTACATCATGTTCCGGCAGTCGCGACATCGCGGTTTTGGATTTTTCCGCCCAGGCCACAGCGTCCAGACGTGTCCGCTCGAGCGCGTCATGGCGGGCCAGGATTTCCAGCGCCTCGTCCAGATCACCGTCGCATTGGTCACCCTTTTCAATCGTACGCTCCCAGAATTTTCGCTCCTCCGGGCTTGCACCCGCCACGGCTTTGATCACCGGCAATGTCAACTTGCGTTCGCGGAAATCATCGCCCACGTTCTTTCCTGTCGACATGCTGTCGCCCTGATAATCGAGCAGATCGTCCGCAATCTGGAACGCAACGCCAAGCGCGTCGCCGTAGTCAAAAAGCGCGCGCACCATGTTGTCGGGTTGTTCCGCGATCACACCGCCCACCTCGGTCGCCGCAGAGAAAAGTGCGGCAGTCTTGCCGCGCACTACTTGTAGATATACTGCCTCATCCGTCGCAAGATTGCGCGCCGCGCTCAGTTGCAGCACTTCGCCTTCTGCGATGGTTGCCGATGCATTGGACAGAATATCAAGCACGCGCAGCGATCCCGTTTCCACCATCAATTGAAATGCGCGGGCAAAAAGGTAATCACCTACCAAAACGCTGGATTTGTTATCCCACAGCAGGTTCGCCGTGGGGCGCCCGCGACGTTGCTGGCTTTCGTCAACCACATCATCATGAAGCAACGTGGCGGTGTGGATAAACTCCACTGTCGCGGCCAGGTGGACATTGTAGGGCCCGCTATATCCACACAGATCAGCCGAGGCGAGCGTCAACATAGGACGCAAGCGCTTGCCGCCCGCTTCCACCAGATGGGCGGTCACTTCGGGGATGCGCGGGGCGTGTTCGGATGCCATCCGTTCCCGGATCAGAACGTTCACCTGTTCCAATGGCCCGGCCAGATGGCGCGCCAATTGCTCATGGGGTTTTGTCGCTGCGTGATCCAACATCACTTTGCCCTGCATTCGCGCGGTCACACCTCGACAACCGCGATTGATCTTTCTACCACTTAGCCCATGAAACAGCTTTTGCGAACAACCGACATTGCATCAATCGCCTTCGCCAAGGCCCTGCTGGACGGCGAAGGTATAGAGTGCTTCGAGTTGGACGTAAACATGAGCGTTCTCGAAGGCGGGATTGGGATTTTTCCCCGTAGAATCATGGTGGCGGATGACGATTACGAGGACGCTGTGACCACGCTGACCGATAACGGGATCGAGGTGGATGAGCAGCCTTGAGCCCGATCTGACGCGGGATGATTTTCTTGGCGGCAAGCTCACGCTGTTTCAGCCCAGATCAGGCTACCGTGCAGGCATTGATCCTGTGCTTTTGGCAGCGAGTGTTGAGGCCGAGGCTGGGCAAACCCTGCTTGATCTGGGCTGTGGCGTCGGAGCGGCGGCCTTGTGCGCCGCGCGGCGGCTTCCCGGGCTGCACGTGGCGGGTTTGGAGGTGCAGGACGATTATGCGGCGCTCGCCCGGCGCAATGGTGTGCAGAATGGTATCGAATTCGACGTGCTGACCGGCGATCTGGCGCAGATGCCGGATGTGTTCAAGGCCCGCCAGTTCGACCATGTCATCGCAAACCCACCCTATTTCGAACGGCGCAAATCCACGGCCTCGGATGTGCCGACCAAAGAGCGCGCGCTGGGCGAGGATACCCCGCTGTCTGACTGGGTGCGGCAAGCGACCAAACGCGCTTCGCCCGGCGGAACCGTAACGTTCATCCAACGGATCGAGCGTCTGCCAGACATGTTGACCGAATTTCAGCTAGGCCTTGGCAGTCTTGAATGCCTCCCCCTTGCCCCGAGATACAACAAACCACCCCGCCTGATGCTTTTGCGAGGCAAAAAGGGCGGACGGGCCGATTTTCGCCTTTGTCCTGCACAAGTTTTGCATGAAGGCGCGGCCCATGATGGAGACCGCGAAAGCTACACATCTTCAATAGCTTCCGTCCTTCGCGACGGGGCCGCCTTACCTTTTTCTTAATCATTTGCCGAAAACATGAAGGAATGTTTGCGCTACATGTTGCGGCTGCAGCGTGACTCGTGAGCCATTATGTGGTGCAATCGGGGTATTGAAAATGGAGTGGTAAAACAAAAGGAGACTGCCAATGAGCTTGGGTTCACACCTTGAGGAATTGCACAGAAAACATCAAACCCTCTCGGACAAGGTCGATGAAGCGCAACGAGCGCTCGGGTCCACCGATTATGAAATCGCCGAACTCAAGAAACAGAAACTCCGCGTCAAAGAAGAGATCACGCGCCTTTCCGTTCACGCATGACGTAAACGCGCTTGGGATAACCCCTTGCGCTTAAAGGTTTCTCTTTCGAGAATATGAGGGGCGGCAAACTCCGCTCCTCTACAAAGAATAAAGTGCTATCCGCCCGGCAAATCGCGCGGGTCAAGGATGTCATGATCTTCTTCATGGCTGGCCGTGATGGCCACCTGCTCAAACAACCAATCCCGAAACGCACAGATGTTGGGTAGGGTCTCAGCCCCTTTCACGCAAACGAATCTGTAGTGCGCCACTGTGTTGAGCGCGGGTCGGAAGGGTGCCACAAGCCGTCCGTCGCGCAGAAACCGCCCGGCAAAGCTGATGCGCGCCATCACGGCGCCTGCGCCGGACAGGGCCGCATCAATTGCGTGATCGGCTTGACTATATTGCTGTCCAGTCCAATCCCTATCGGGCAATCCCACGGCGCGGAACCATGCGGGCCAGTCGGCAGGTGGGTCCAGAAAGGTGATGTCCTGCGCGTGAATAAGCGGGATTTTCTGCAAGCCTTCTAGGCCGGGATACTGCGCGGCCAGATCAGGTGACATCACTGGCGTCACCCAATCACTCAGGAATGGCTCTGAGTATAGCTCTTCGGGGTCAGGTCCATAGCCAAATCGGATCGCCACATCGACTTCAGATCGCGTGAGGTCCACGACGGCCAGGTTCGCGGTCAGTCTCAGTTCAATTTCCGGGTGGGCCTGGGCAAAGCTGAAAAGGCGCGGGGCAAGCCATGTGGCCGTAAAGGCTGGGCCCGCCGTGACCGTCAACGACGATTGATCATTGATGCGAGATGCTTGCCGCCATGCAGCCGCGAGCGCTTCAAACCCATCCTGAGCGCCAGGCGCCAGCGCGCGCCCTGCTTCCGTAAGTTCCACTGCACGGTTGAGGCGGCGGAAAAGCGGTGCGCCCAGATGGGCCTCAAGGGATTTTATCTGAAACGACAGCGCGGCGGGCGTAACGTTCAGTTCATTCGCTGCCTTTTGGAATGACATGTGCCGCGCGGCAGCATCAAAGGCGCGCAAAGCTGTGAGAGGGGGCAGGCGATCTGACATGTTCGCTTAAGTATCACTTAACTGAAGCGGAAGAAAGTCTCGTTTGTAGCAATTAATTTAAACCGCCATATTGGCTTCAGATAAGAAAACACTGATCGAAAGGTAAAGAGATGATCGAGACAACTACAAACGCCCGCACTCGTGATGCTTACCGCGCCGCCCATGAGGCACGCGCCGAAGCCATGAAGGATTTCTTTCGCTGGGTCACCCGTTCCCACCGCTCTGGATGATCGTTGCAAGTCACGTGAGCAAAAGAAAAGGGCCGCGACACTCGCGGCCCTTTTTTGATTTTGGATATGGTTCAGACGAAGAACTGCGCGCCATTGGCTGAAATGGTGGATCCGTTGATAAAACCTGCGTCGTCTGAGGCAAGGAAACTCACGCAGCGCGCGATCTCTTCGGGCTCACCCAGACGCCCTGCGGGGATCTGCGGGATGATCTTGGTGTTGAGTACCTCTTCTGGGACGGCGCGGACCATCTCTGTGCCGATATAGCCGGGGCAGACCGCGTTGGCCGTGATGCCCGCCCGAGCGCCTTCCTGCGCCAGAGACTTTACGATGCCCAGATCCCCTGCCTTGGTGGCGGCATAGTTGACCTGAGCAAACTGCCCTTTCTGGCCGTTGATGGATGAGATCACGATCACGCGGCCAAATTTGCGTTCGCGCATGCCGGGCCAGACCGGGTGCACCGTATTGAAGACACCTGTGAGGTTTGTATCAATCACCTGATGCCATTGTTCCGGCGTCATCTTGTGGAACGGCGCATCGCGGGTGATGCCCGCATTGGCCACAACCACCTCGATGGGCCCCAGGTCGGCCTCCACCTGAGCGATGCCCGCAGCCGAGCTTTCGTAATCGCCCACGTTCCATTTGTAGGTCTTGATGCCGGTCTCATCGGTAAACTTCGCCGCCGCTTCATCATTGCCTGCATAGGTTGCTGCCACAGAGTAACCTTTGGCTTGCAGGTCCTTCGAAATGGCCTCACCGATCCCGCGGCTCCCGCCCGTCACTAGTGCAACTCGTCCCATCTGTCTTCTCCTTCAATTCCTTGCGTGGCCCCGGATCAGTCTTTCTTCTGGCTGAAAATATCCTGGGGGAGTGTGAGGGGGCAAAACCCCCTCGCGTTAAATCGTTACCGCTCTACGCACATGGCAACACCCATGCCGCCGCCAATGCAAAGTGTCGCGAGACCCTTCTTCGCGTCCCGCCGCTTCATCTCAAAGAGCAGTGTGTTCAGCACGCGACAGCCTGATGCGCCGATGGGGTGACCAATGGCAATCGCACCGCCATTCACATTCACGATCTCCGGGTCCCAGCCCATATCCTTGTTCACGGCACAGGCCTGTGCGGCGAAGGCCTCATTGGCTTCCACGAGGTCAAGATCACTCACGGACCAACCGGCCTTTTCTAGCGCTTTGCGGCTGGCATGGATCGGACCCACGCCCATAATCGACGGATCAAGGCCCGCCGTGGCATAGCTAACAATCCGCGCGAGCGGCTCAATCCCGCGTTTTTCAGCCTCATCGGCGCTCATCAGCAGTGTTGCCGCAGCACCGTCATTGATGCCCGAGGCATTGGCCGCCGTCACGGAGCCGTCCTTTGTGAAGGCCGGGCGCAGTTTCTGCATAGCTTCCATGGTGGCGCCGTGGCGGATGTATTCATCGCGATCAATCACTATATCGCCTTTGCGGGTTTTCACGGTGAACGCCGTGATCTCATCGTCGAACTTTCCTGCGTTCTGGGCCGCTTCGGCCTTGTTCTGGCTGGCGACGGCGAATTCATCCTGTGCCTCACGGGTGATCTGCCACTGATCGGCCACGTTTTCCGCTGTTTGACCCATGTGGTAGCCGTTGAAGGCATCCCATAGACCGTCGCGGATCATCGTGTCGATGTATTTGACATCGCCCATCTTGTGCCCGGCTCGCAGATGCGCGGCATGCGCGGAAAGCGACATGTTTTCTTGCCCGCCTGCGGCCACGATAGAGGCGTCGCCCAGTTGAATGTGTTGTGCACCAAGCGCCACGGCCCGAAGGCCAGAACCACAAACCTGGTTGATGCCCCAAGCCGCAGATTCGACCGGCAGACCAGCGTTTACGTGGGCCTGACGCGCCGGGTTTTGGCCTTGGGCGGCAGTCAGAACTTGACCCAGGATCGTCTCGGACACTTCCCCTTTTTCAACACCGGCGCGCTCAACCACCGCCTCAAGGACGGCCGAGCCCAGATCATGAGCCGGCGTGGAGGCAAGAGAGCCGCCAAACGCCCCAACGGCCGTCCTTGCGGCAGAGGCAATTACTACATTCGTCATGGGGGAACCCTCCAACAAAAATCATGCGTGATGGAGGATACAGTGACGACGAGGCCAATGTCCTTGGCCTAAGTGACAGGATCGGCGCATCCCCCGCGACTGATTGGGGTCTTATCTCAACGCCCGCCTGCGAGCAACGGGACTCTGTGCCGATTTGAAAGATGGCGCCCAGCGACCTCTGGCTAGGCTGTTTCACGCCCCTCAGATGCCGTGGACCAGACAGGCCGCACCGTCGGCGCGCCATAGAAATAGCCCTGCAGACAATCCATTTCTATCTGCTGCAAGAACATGGCATCTTCGGCCGTCTCCACGCTTTCAGCGACAGAGACCATATCGAAATCGCGGGCCAGATTTGTCATGGAACGGGCTATTATCTGATTGTCGGGATCCTGCGCGATGCCGCGGATGAACTGGCCATCAATCTTGAGAATGTCGAAGTAGAAATTCTTGAGGTACTTGAACGACGTGTAGCCAGAACCGAAGTCATCCAGTGCAAAACTGATGCCCTTTTTCTGAAGCTTGTTCATAAAACTCACGACAAGTTCCGGCACCAGGATTGCGGAGCTTTCGGTAATCTCCAGGATCAGGCGTTCGGCCAATGTCGGATCTTCGCGGATGTTCTTTTCCAGAATGTAACTCCACCTGCCGTAGCCAATGGAGCGTGCAGACATGTTGATCGACAAACGCAGATCCTGATGTTGGCGCATTTCCTTGAGCCCACGTTTGAGCGACATGCAATCGATCTTTCGCCCGACTTCGGTTGCCTCGACCGCGTCGATGAAATCCTTTGCGGGCAATATGCGTTTGTTTTCGTCAAGAATGCGCACCAAACCTTCATAGAAGGCGGGTTTTCCCGTGTTGCGGGATGGCACGACGGCCTGATAGGCCAACATCACCCGGCCTGAATTCAGTGCGTTATCCACCATTTGAATCGTTTCTTTGTCGCGGGACATCACCGCATAGTTCAAAGGGCTTTCGTGCCCTGGTGGCACATCAGCCCAATCCACCTCTTTTCGTGCCATTGCGATCTCCAATTGCCACGCTCGATTCTGGTATGTGTTTTCGCCATCACGGCACCGTCTTCACAGGTTGACGGCAGGGCGTTAAAGAATCCTCAAGTGTAAAATTGAATACATCCGGGGGGGTATGTGATGTCGGAACGCTGCGGCTGGGTCGGACTTGAACCCATTTACATCGATTATCACGACACCGAATGGGGCGTGCCCGAGTACGATAGCCGCGCATTGTGGGAAAAGTTGATCCTGGATGGGTTCCAAGCGGGGCTGAGCTGGATCACGATCCTGAAAAAGCGGGAGAATTTTCGCCGCGCTTTTGCGGAGTTTGATCCCAATGTTGTCGCCGAATGGGGGGAGGCAGAGGTGCTACGCTGTCTTGCCGATCCGGGCATCATCCGCCATCGGGGCAAGATTGAAGCCACAATCGGGAACGCTCGCGCCTGGCAGGTTATTGAGCGCGAACAGGGGTTCGATCGCTATCTTTGGGATTATGTGGGCGGCGCGCCGATCCAGAACAAGTGGGAAAGCCTGGAGCAGGTGCCTGCGCAAACGGAGGTCTCTCAGGCGATTTCAAAGGATCTCAAGAAACGCGGTTTCAAATTCTGTGGGCCCACGATTGTCTACGCCTTTATGCAAGCCGTGGGCATGGTGAACGACCATCTGGTGAGTTGCCCTTGCCATGGGCCAGTCGCCAAGATGGGCAAGGGAGGCCATGCGTGACCTACAGACTGTTTTATGCTGATGACAGCGCCGCCATGGCCGCGCGTGTCTTGCTCGAAGAAATAGGCGCTGAATACCAGCTGGTTGAGACGAATATCGAAAAGGGTGTGCCCCGCGATCCCGAACATCTTCGGCTCAACCCCAGTGGTTGGGTGCCCGTGCTCTGTTGGGGGGATCAATCAATGCATGAGGCCTCAGCGATTGCGATTTATCTTGCAGACAAGCATCGCGAAGCCCGGCTCGCCCCGTCAAGCACTCACCCGGACCGTCCGCTTTTCCTGCAAATGATGGTCTACTTTTCGAATACGGTCCAAACGGCATTTCAGCAGCACTATCACGCGGAGCGGTTCGTGGAGGGCGATGATTTCCTGGACAACGCCAAGGCCCGTGCAGTGCGGCGTTTGCGTGATGTCTGGCAGGTGATCGACGATCAATTGGGCGATAAATCCTTTGTACTGGGCGACCGGTTCAGCGCGGCTGATGTTCATCTTTTCATGTTGAGCACATGGTTTGATCCCGACGCGGGTCATCCCACCGTTGCGGATTTTCCCAATGTGGCCCGCGTGTCTGCCAATGTGGCGGCACGAGAGAGTGTCAAAAAGGTCTATGCGCTTTGACGTTGTGAAACGGGGGTTTGGGTTTTCGCGCAGATCGACTATATGTGCGGCACTCTAGCCACAAGTTTTGCGCAGCGATGAACAAACCCGCCCCGATCACGCAGGATCTTCTGACGATCCCCCGGAAATTGCCGGAGGGGCCTTTCAACCTTGTGGGCCTGACCCGCCCTGCGCTGCGGGAGACGCTGATTGCCCATGGCACGCCGGAAAAGCAGGCCAAGATGCGCTGCAATCAGATCTGGCAGTGGATTTACCAGTGGGGCGTGCGTGATTTCGCGCAGATGACCAATCTGAGCAAAGCCTATCGCGCGGAACTGGCAGAGAAGTTTGTGATTGAAGTGCCAGAGATGGTGACGCGGCAGATCAGTGCAGATGGCACGCGGAAATATCTGGCACGTATTGCCGGCGGGCATGAAGTTGAAGTGGTGTACATCCCCGAAACCGATCGCGGCACGCTGTGCATTTCCAGTCAGGTGGGCTGCACGCTGACCTGTTCGTTCTGTCACACGGGCACCCAGAAACTGGTGCGCAATCTGACGGCGGGCGAAATCGTGGGCCAGATAATGATGGCGCGCGACGATCTAGGCGAATGGCCCAAACAGGGCGAAGGGTCGGGCGAACGGCCCCGGCTGCTCAGCAACATCGTACTGATGGGCATGGGCGAGCCGCTTTACAATTTTGAAAACGTGCGCGACGCGATGCAGATCGCAATGGATGGTGAAGGCATCAGCCTCAGCCGCCGCCGCATCACATTGTCGACCTCGGGTGTGGTGCCCGAGATCGCGCGCACCGCGGAAGAAATCGGTTGCATGCTGGCTGTCAGCTTTCACGCGACCACCGACGAGGTCCGCAATCACCTTGTGCCGATCAACCGCAAATGGAACATCGAGGCGCTGCTGGAGACTCTTCGCGCCTATCCCAAAGCGTCGAATTCGGAGCGGATTACGTTCGAATATGTGATGCTCAAGGACGTCAATGACAGTGATGAAGACGCCCGCCGCCTTGTTAAACTGATCCAAGGCATCCCTGCCAAAATCAATCTGATCCCCTTCAACGAGTGGCCGGGGTCGCCCCATGAACGCTCCGACTGGGAACGGATCGAGCGTTTTGCCGACATTATCTACAAAGCGGGCTACGCCAGCCCCATCCGCACACCGCGCGGTGAAGACATCATGGCGGCCTGCGGACAGCTCAAATCCGCAACGGAACGCGAACGCAAACCTCGCCGCGAAATCGAAGCCCGCGCTAGGATGTAGTGCGCGGTGGGGGCTAGCCCGTCGCCATTGGCGCTTCGGACCAATGGCGCACCCACGACCACCCCCCCCGGGATGTTTTTAGCCAGAAGAAACACTGAGGCCGCTTGCTTTTTCTGGCCAGAAATATCCCCGCCGGAGGCATCAAATCCTTCTAACCTGTCCCAAAGAGACCTTTGGCTTGCCTTATTTCAGCACAATTGTTGCCACGACCCACGACTACCCCTTGTTCAGAACAAGAATTGTAGAAGGGTTCGAAACAATGGACGGCAGAGATCTTGATTGGGTCCGTGACCTGGTAATGCGCGAACGCCAAATGGCTGTGTCTGAGCGTGAATGGAAACACCGTGTGCGCGGCTATGGCTACGGCATCAAGGACACTGAAGACGGCAAGGTGATCACATCTTTGCTGCGCGACCGCGATCTCATTACGCTGGGTTCGGCGGGTTAACCCCTTTTTGACTTTCTTCTCAGCTATGCTTGCGTAACACTTTCGCTGATCAGTGAGAGGGGCAAAGGATGGCAAAGACGAAGATCGGTGTGATCGGTGGCTCCGGTGTTTATGACATCGACGGGCTGGAGGGCGCGGAGTGGGTGTCGGTTGACACACCTTGGGGTGCAGCCTCGGATCAGATCCTGACCGGACGGTTGGGTGGTGTTGAGATTGCCTTTCTGCCACGGCACGGGCGGGGGCATGTGCAGTCGCCGACCTCTGTGCCTTATCGCGCCAATATTGATGCCTTAAAACGCATTGGGGTGACGGATGTTATCTCTGTGTCCGCCTGCGGGTCTTTCCGGGAAAAGATGGCGCCGGGCGATTTTGTCATTGTAGATCAGTTCATTGATCGCACCTTCGCGCGGGAGAAAAGCTTTTTTGGCCCTGGCTGCGTGGCCCATGTTTCCGTCGCCCATCCCACCTGTCCACGTTTGAGCGAGGCCTGTGCGAAAGCTGCAAAAGACGCGGGCGTGACGGTGCATGAGGGCGGCACGTATCTGGCCATGGAAGGACCGCAATTTTCCACCCTCGCGGAGTCCAAGATGTACCGGGAGGTCTGGGGCTGTGATGTCATCGGCATGACCAATATGCCCGAAGCCAAGCTCGCGCGGGAGGCGGAGCTGTGTTATGCCTCGGTTGCCATGGTCACCGATTATGACAGCTGGCATCCGGATCATGGGGAGGTCGACGTGACCCAAATCATCGCAACGCTGACCGGCAATGCCGACAAGGCGCGCCAGATGGTGGCCGGGTTGCCCGCGCTTCTGGGTGCGGAGCGGGCGCCTTGCCCGCATGGGTGTGACCGCGCTTTGGAATTCGCCATTCTGACAGCGCCTGACAACCGTGATCCTGCTCTGGTGGCCAAGCTTGACGCGGTGGCTGGCCGTGTTTTGGGCACGTGAGGTAGGCCATGTCTTTTGATCTCTGGCTGGCTTTCGCCGCCGCATCCACCGCGCTTGTTTTGATCCCCGGTCCCACCGTCCTGTTGGTGCTGAGCTATGCGCTGAGCCAAGGCAAACGTGTCGCCGTCGCCTCCGCTACAGGGGTAGCCTTGGGGGATTTCATCGCTATGAGCCTGTCGCTCGCGGGTCTTGGCGCGCTCGTTCTGGCCTCCGCCACGCTCTTTACCGTGCTGAAATGGATGGGTGCTGCTTATCTGATCTATCTGGGTGTGAAATTGCTGCGCAGCCCGCCGTCAGAGGGATTGGAGGCGATGGGCGCGCAATCTGTCTCGGGCGGCGGTGTTTTCTGGCACGCGGCGGCTGTCACGGCGCTCAATCCCAAATCCATCGCCTTCTTCATCGCCTTCGTTCCGCAATTTGTCATCGTGGGGCAGCCGTTGTTGCCGCAGTTCGCCATTTTGATCGCCACTTTCGTGGGCATTGCGACGGCCAACGCGCTGGCCTACGCGCTGCTGGCAGACCGGTTGCGGCAGACGATCAAGCGGCCACGCGTGATCACTTGGTTCACCCGCGCAGGCGGCGCCGCGCTGATTGGCATGGGGGTCATGACGGCCCTGATCCGACGGCAGGCGTGAGCCATTCCTTGCAAGACGGGTCATGATCGGCCAAACACACTCCGCGACTTCACAGATTTTGAGGCCAGAATGCTGAAAACGCGCAAAGTCGAAGACTACATCCGCACGATCCCGGACTTCCCCCATGAGGGGATCTTGTTCCGAGATGTGACCACGCTCTTTGCCGACCCAAGGGGGTTGCGCATGGCGGTGGATCAGCTGCTGCACCCTTACGCGGATCAGGACATCGATAAGGTGGTCGGGCTGGAGGCGCGCGGGTTCATACTGGGCGGTGCTGTTGCGCATCAGTTGTCCGTGGGGTTCGTGCCGGTGCGCAAGGCGGGCAAATTGCCGGGGCGCGTGGTGAGCCAGGACTATGAGTTGGAATATGGCAGCGCGACCATGGAACTGCATGACGATGCTATCTCTGCCGGGGAGAAGATCCTGCTGGTCGATGATCTGCTCGCCACGGGCGGCACGGCAGAGGCGGGGATCAAGCTGATCGAACGGCTGGGCGGAGAGATTGTCAGCTGTGCGTTCATCGTGGACCTGCCGGAACTGGGCGGGCGCAAGAAGCTTGAAGGCATGGGGATGGATGTCCACACGATCTGCGAATTTGAAGGGGCCTGAGCGCCCATGGTGACGGCGCGGTCAGAGGACTACGGCACCGTCACGCCCTATTTCACGGTGGATGATCCGGATCGGTTGATTGCCTTCGCCGAGCAGGTCTTTGGCGCTGAATTGATCAAGATCAACCGCCACGATGATGGGCGGTTGCAGCATGCTCGGCTGAAGATCGGTGACGCGGTCATCATGATGAACCAGAGCAGCGAAGACCTTCCTGCGGCTGTCTCTCGGATGCATATCTTGGTTCGGGATGCCGATGCTGTTTATGCCGCCGCTCTTGAAGAGGGCGCCACCTCTTGCATGGAACCGAATTTGCGAGCGCACGGGGACAGGATGGCAGGCGTCATTGATCCTTGCGGCAATGTCTGGTGGATCGCGTCCAAGGTTTAGACGGTTTTCAAATCGACCGTTCTGGCCAGATACGCGCCCTTGTCGGGCGTATCGTTCATCATCGTGTCGCGCCAGATGCGGGTTTCTTCCGCGACAATTCCCATTTCCCAGACACATCCGATGGAGGGTCGCTCTGCCATGTCGAGTGGGATCTCGGAGCCATAAAGCTGTCTGAAAAACCGTTGGCAAAGGACGGAGCCTTGGGTCCACCAATGGACAGGGATGGAGACGCCTTCTGTTCCCGGATGGATGATCGCAAAGCCCAGTCCATTGCTGTCTCCTTTGGCAGTCATGCTGGGCAGCACGTCTTTCAGAACAAAGCGCTGCCCTGCCTCTTCCATCTCATTTGTGATGGGCCGATCCTCTGCGCTCAGACCATAAACTTTGAGATCCAGACCCGGAAACGACCACGTCCCACGATATGAGACCGGGCGCGGGGCGTAGATCTCTTGGGTCACTCGTGATGGTCCAGAGACGCTTCGAGGATGGCCATGGCTTCATCGGCCGTTTCCACGAATTGGAACAGGTCAAGATCTTCGGCAGAAATCGTGCCGGCCTCGGACAGCGCATCCCAATTGATGATGGACCGCCAGAATTCCTCTCCAAAGAGCAGGAAGGGCACTGGGTCCATGCGGTTGGTCTGGATCAGGGTGAGCGCCTCGAACAGCTCATCCAGGGTGCCGAATCCGCCGGGGAAGCAACAGATCGCCTCGGCGCGCATCAGGAAATGCATCTTGCGGATCGCGAAATAGTGGAAGTTGAAGCATAGCTCGGGTGTCACATAGTCATTGGGGGCCTGTTCAAAGGGCAGCACGATGTTGAGGCCAATGGACGACCCGCCCGCATCCATCGCGCCACGGTTGCCGGCCTCCATCACGCCGGGGCCGCCGCCGGTGACAACCACGTGCTTGCGCCCGTAGCTTTCCATGGATTTCTTGGTGACGGCCTCAGCGAACTTGCGCGCCTCGTCATAGTATTTCGACAGGCCTGCCAGCGTTTCGGTCCGCGCCTCATCCTTTTTCGACGGTTCCGGAATGCGCGCGCCGCCGAACAGAACCACGGTGCTCTCGATCCCGCGTTCCTTCATGATGATTTCCGGCTTCAGCAGTTCCAGCTGCAACCGCACAGGCCGCAATTCCTCTCGGCACATGAAATCGTCGTCGGCAAAGGCCAAACGATACGCAGGCGCACGGGTCTGGGGTGTGTCGGGCACCTGCTGGGCCGCTGCGCGGTCGGAATGGGCATCTGGGAAGCGGCTGACGCGGTCGTCTTTCATAGGGCGGCCTTTCTGATCTTGGGTCTGGCCTGACAGGGGTATAGGTTTCCCGCGGACTTGACCAGAAGGAGTGCCGCGGTGGATTGGCAATCAGAGATCAAATCTGCGCGGGATCGGATCGCGCCTCATGTGCGCTGGACGCCGGTGATGGAGTTGCGGCTGAATGGGATGGATCACCCTGTCGAACTGAAACTGGAACAGATTCAGCATACCGGCAGTTTCAAGGTGCGCGGCGCGTTCAACACGCTTTTATCTCGGGAGGTGCCAGCGGCGGGCGTGGTCGCCGCATCGGGGGGCAATCACGGAGCGGCGGTGGCCTATGCCGCGCGGCAACTGGGGCATAAGGCGCGGATATTTGTGCCCGAGATTGCCGGGCCTGCGAAGATCGCGTTGATCGAACGGACTGGCGCAGATCTGGCTGTGGTGAAGGGCGCCTATGCCAACGCGCTTGAGGCCGCGCAGGCCTATGAGGTGGAAACGGGTGCGATGCAGATCCACGCCTATGACGCCGAGGCGACCGTGGCGGGGCAGGGCAGCTTCATGCTCGAATGGGAAGATCAGGGGCTGGAGGCCGATACGGTGCTGATCGCCGTGGGCGGCGGTGGGCTGATTGCCGGGGCGCTCGGTTGGCTGCAGAGACGGCGCAAGGTGCTGGCGGTGGAATCGGAGACCTGCAACACGCTTCATGCAGCGCTGGCGGCGGGGACGCCGGTGGATATTCAACCCTCAGGCATCGCGGCCAATGCGTTGGGCGCGCGGCGCATCGGTGAGATTTGTTTTGGGTTGTCGAGGGCACAGGAGATCCAATGCCAGCTGGTCAGCGATGATGCCATTGCTGCGGCGCAAGCGTTGCTTTGGCGTGAGACGCGGCAATTGGTGGAACCCGCAGGCGCGGCCGCTTTAGCGGCACTGACCTCGGGCGCCTACCAGCCGGCTCAGGACGAACGCGTCGCCGTTCTGATTTGCGGGGGCAATATCGCGCCTGACCCCATGGTGTGACGCGCCGGACCATATCTTGCAGATCACGTGCCTTCGGGGATAAACTTTCAGGATCAGTTTGCTACGAATTGGACGCCCCTCCTGATGTCTGACATTGCCGCCCATGCCGCCCAGGACACCGCAAGCCTGAAGGATGACGGGTCGCATTCCCTCATTCTATCGCTGCTCTTGTTTATGGGGTCGTTCACCGGCCTTTACGCGTTTACGAACCTTTTGTTCATGGCCTGTTTGTTCATCGCCCTAGGCCTGACACTGGTGATCGTCGTTCCGTACACGCTTTGGCGTCGCATCAGACGCAAAAGGATGCTGAAGGCCTTGCACGAAGAACAGCTTCAGCAGCTTCGCGCAGAAAAAGCCAAGGAACGGTTTGACGGGTCATCCGCCATCTGAGTGATTGATGATCACGACAACTCCCTGTATTTGCCCCAGCAACTGAACAGGAGACCCTCATGTCCAACGCACAGCTTGAAACCGCGATCGAGGCCGCATGGGATGCGCGCGATACGATCACATCCGCCACCACGGGGGAAACGCGTGAGGCGATTGAGGATACGCTGAATGCGCTGGACAGCGGGTCTTTGCGTGTGGCGGAGCGGCTGGAAAGCGGCGATTGGCATGTGAACCAGTGGGCCAAGAAGGCCGTGCTGCTTGGCTTCCGCATCAAGGATATGGAACCGCAGGACGGTGGCCCGCAAGGCGGTGGCTGGTGGGACAAGGTCGACAGCAAATTCAAAGGCTGGGGCGCGAACCAGTGGCAGGCGGCGGGGTTCCGGGCTGTGCCCAACTGCGTGGTGCGCAAATCGGCCTTCATCGCGCCGGGCGTGGTGTTGATGCCGTCTTTCGTGAACCTTGGGGCCTATGTGGATGAAGGCACGATGGTCGATACCTGGGCTACAGTCGGATCTTGTGCGCAGATCGGCAAGAACGTGCATCTCAGCGGTGGCGTTGGCATTGGTGGCGTGTTGGAGCCGATGCAGGCCGGGCCGACGATCATTGAAGAC
>JBCCNB010000021.1:0-55094 GCA_039026055.1 Pseudomonadota bacterium
CCCGCGGTTAACGCTAGGGTCCCGCCACTTGCAACGACAAGCGCCGGTCGTGGGAGCGGCTTGGCGCATCATCCAAAAAATAGTGGGAGGAGTATCCGTATGGATCGCCGTTCATTCCTTAAAAATACCGCCCTTGGTGGGTCCGCAGCCGCAGCAAGCACGCTGGCAGCCCCGGCCTACGCCCAGGGCAAGCGCACGCTGACCATGGTCACGTCCTGGGGCCGTGGCCTGGCAGGCGTGTTCGACGCCGCTCAGAAATGTGCCGACAACATCAATGAGATGTCCGATGGCAGCCTGACGATTGACGTGAAAGCCGCAGGCGAACTCGTCGGTGCGTTCGAAGTGTTCGACGCCGTGACCGCCGGTCAGGCCGACATGTATCACGCCGCTGACTACTATTTCGTCAGCCAGCATCCCGGTTTCGCGTTCTTCACCGGCGTGCCCTTCGGCATGACCGCGACAGAACTCAACAACTGGTACTACCATGGCAACGGTGCCGCGATGCACGACAAGCTGGGCGAAATTTTCGGCCTGAAGTCGTTCCTTGCCGGTAACACGGGCACGCAGGCCGGTGGCTGGTTTGCCAAGGAAATCAATGGTCCGGAAGACTTCAACGGTCTGAAGTTCCGTATGCCTGGCCTCGGCGGCAAAGCCTTGGGTTACATGGGCGCATCCGTGCAGAACCTGCCGGGTTCCGAAGTGTATCAGGCACTGGCATCCGGCGCGATTGATGGCACTGAGTGGATCGGTCCGTGGGCCGACGAAAAAGCCGGTTTCCAGGAAATCACGAAGTTCTACTACACCGCTGGTTTCCATGAGCCGTCTGCCGGTTTGAGCCTCGCGACAAACCGCGAAGTGTTCGAAAGCCTGACACCTCAGCAGCAGAAGATGATCGAAGTGGCCTCTGGCGACGCGAACGTCTGGAACCTGAGCCAGTTCCTGATGAACAACGGTGCGGCGCTTGAGCGCCTCAAGGCCGGTGGCGTGACCGTTCTGGAATTCCCCGAAAGCGTCTGGGATGCCATGGGCGGTGCGGCGCAGCAGGTCTATGACGAGTTTGCAGGTGATGACCTCTTCTCGGAAATCCTGGCTGATTACCAGGGTTCCATGAAGGCGTCCTCTGGTTGGTTGACGCAGTCGATTTCTGCCTACCGCACCCAGCGTGACCGCGTTCTGGGCTGATCCAGATCAAATCAAAAAAAGGTGCGGGCCCCTAATGTGGGCCCGCAACCTATGAGGACAGACAGTTGCGCGAGCTGTTTGAAACCGAATGAAAAAACGGGCCCGATCATGGGCCAGGGGGACACATGCTCGACGCAATCGGATGGTTTTTCCAAAACATCGCCTTGGCTTTTCTGAATGTTTTGACGGCGCTCACCAACCCATCGAGCTGGCTTGACTGGGTCATCTGGACCAACACCACCGAGGACAAAGAAGCGCTGATGCGCTTTGTCTATTACGGCGGTTCGATTGAATTTTTCTTTGCCACTTTCACCGTGATCCTGGTGATGACTGCAATCGGCATCTGGCGCAATAGCTTCATGTGGGGCTGCGTGCGGGTGATGGAGGGCTTTGCCAACACAACCGGGCGTCTCTTTGCCTGGGCCGGCCTTTTGATGGTGCTGCAACAGGTTGTCATCGTTTTTGTTCAGCGCATTTTTGCGAGACCCGACATTTCGCTGGGCTTCGGCATTCCGCTTCAAAAAGATATCAGCTGGTGGGCTGAGGCGCTCAAGTTCGACAATGCTATGGTTGTGGCGCTCTGCTGCACCTACACCTTCGTGCAGGGCGGCCACGTGCGGGTCGACCTAGTCTATTCCGCTGTTTCGCATCGCACCAAGCGGGTAATCGACATGGTTGGTGCGATGGTCTTCATGATGCCCACGGCGATCATCATCTGGATGTATGGCTGGTACTTCATGTGGCGGCACCTGATCACGCCGAAACCATCGGCCTCCGACACGCTGGAACGCCTGACGCTGAAGGCCCGCGCGGTGCGCTGGAACGTGGAAACCATCGGGTTCAGCCCAAACGGCTTTGACGCCTATTTCCTCTTCAAGATCCTGCTGGTGGCATTTGCGGGCATGGTCTTCATCCACTCGGTCGCCTTCTTCTACCGCTCTTATCTGGAGTTCGTGGAGGGCGAAGAATCTGCAGGTAAAAACGTCGACAAAGACACGCTCGGCGAAGGCGAAGAAGCCTTCGAAGGCACACATTAAAAGGGGGGCGGGGACATGTTGTTTGGAATGGACGGCGTCGAAGTTGGCCTGATCATCGTTTTCCTCTGCCTCTTTGGCGGGATCCTGTCTGGCTTTCCGGTGGCCTTCGCCATCTCAGGCGCGGGCGTTATATCGTTTGCGATCATTGCCGCGCTCGACAGTGCGGGGCTGCTAATACACCAAGCCATTGATACAGGAAGCCAAGCCTATCAGGCGCTCATAGGAAGCGGCATCAAAGCGGAAACCATATCGGTCTTCCGATACCCAGAGTTACCGCGCATAGAAGAACCAGTGTTCGTACAAGGCTGGGAAACCGCCCTTGATCGCAACATTTCCTTCATCGTGAACCGGATGAACGAACGGGTTCTGGCGGGACAGTCGATTGAAACGCTGCTGGCCGTTTTGATGTTCGTGATGATGGGCATCACGCTCGAACGCTCCAAGATCGCCAATGATCTGCTGACGACCATGGCGCGCGTCTTTGGTCCGCTTCCCGGCGGTCTGGCCGTGTCCGTGGTTGTGGTGGGCGCGTTCCTTGCGGCCTCCACCGGCATCGTGGGTGCCACAGTGGTGACGATGGGCTTGCTGTCCTTGCCCACCATGCTACGCAACAATTACTCGCCCGAGATTGCCACAGGCGTGATTGCCGCCTCCGGCACGCTGGGCCAGATCATTCCGCCCTCCATCGTGATCGTTTTGCTCGGCACGCTCGCGGGGGATCTCTACTCAACCGCGCAAGAGGCCCGCGCCCAAGAAGCCGGCTGCACCGATGCGCTCACGTATCTGGGTGAACCGGCCGTGGTGTCTGTGGGAACGCTTTTCCAGGCGGCTTTGTTGCCCGGCATCATGTTGGCATTGCTCTATGCGCTCTATGCCTTTGGCTATGCGTTGCTCAATCCATCCAAGGCGCCCGCTGTGGAAATGGGCAGTACCAATGCCGAACCGATCACCCGCAATGAGGCCTTCACATGGTTCCTCGGCCTGCCTGTCGCGCTGATCGCGGGGATGATCCTGCTGGGTCAGGTCAACGTCATTGGCAGCCAGGACCTGACGGTCGACAGTTTCTCCCAACAAGGCCAAGCCGCCGATCTGCGCACCAATGTGAGCGGGGAATGCCAGGCCTCAATGATCGAACTGCACGGGCAAGAGGCCTGGGATGCCGCCCTCGCCCAACAAGCCGAAATCGACGCCGCCGGTGGTGTGCAGCAAAGCGTCGAACTGACCGAAGAAGAACGCGCCGAGGCGCTGGTGCAGAAGATCGAAAATGCCGCCCCCATTGGCACCGGCATCGCAATCATCATGCTGATGTTTGCCCTAATCCTGACCTTTGCACGCGGCGTGTCGCCATCTGCGCCCCCTGCCCCGCTTTTGGTGGGTGCGTTGGGCGTGGTCCTTGGGCTCATGCTCGATATCATCGTGATTGGCCCGGCGATGAGCTCCGGCCTCACGTTCGTCGTGATGGCGATCCCCGTGGCGCTGGCGATCTATGGCTGCACCTATGCCACAGAGCTTCTGGCCAAGAACGAACTGGTGCGCGTGGTTTTCCCGCCGCTGGTTCTGATCGTCGCGGTGCTGGGCTCCATCCTCGGCGGTATCACCAACCCAACGCCTGCAGCGGCGCTGGGTGCGGCAGGGGCAATCATGCTGGCCGCCTACCGCCGGCTGAAGGATGAAGAGCGTTCTGGAAAGGTGATCATCTTCGCCACCTTCGCGATCATCATCTCCATCCTTATGGGCGTGAATTTCGATCTGCGGGTCAATGTGGAAGACGTGTCATTTGAAACATGGGTGGCCTTCGCGATCGCCAAGGCCGGTTACCTGTTAGCACTCTTCGGATTGCTCTTTGCCTGCTGGGTTCTGTTTGCCGGTGGTGTGTTGAGCCCCGTGGTGCGGGAAACAGCCAAGGTGACCTCGATGGTCTTCACCATCCTCATCGGGTCGCAATTGCTGAACCTCGTCGTGATCTCCTTTGGTGGCGAACACTATATTCAGCAATTCCTGCGCAGCTTCGACAATGAGATGACCGTGTTCCTGATCGTGATGCTGGTGCTCTTCATTCTCGGTTTCGTGCTGGATTTCCTGGAGATCATCTACATCGTGATCCCCATCGTGGGCCCGGTGATTTACGGCGGTACATTCGACCCCAAATGGGTGACGATCATGATAGCCGTGAACCTGCAGACCTCGTTTCTGACACCCCCCTTTGGCTTCGCGCTCTTCTATCTGCGGGGCGTGGCACCCAAAGAGGTCACCACCGGCCATATCTATCGCGGCGTGGCGCCCTTCGTGCTGATCCAAGTGGTGGGGCTGGCGCTTCTGTGGTTCTTCCCGCAAATCGTAACGATTGTGCCTGCGCTGATCCCGTAAGTCAGGGGCCCGAAATCTTTGAAAGATTTCGACCGCATTCTTTTAAAGAATGCGCGCCCCGGCCCTGTGGCGGCTGCCCCGCCCGTGCCCAGCCTCTTCCACATTTTCGACGGGTTTCTCGGCGATACCTTGCCCCAAACAAGCATGCAAAGGGGCAGTGCGATGAATATGCAAGTCACAAAAGGGGTGCAGCCACCCCCACCGCCGGCACGCATCGAAGAGATGCGCCTGCCGATCGTGATGATGCGCGATATCGTCCTGAAAACCATGTTCCGCAAGAACATCGACATGGTGTCGGAATTGGCCGAAGCCGTGTGTCTGCCCCGCGCCGTGACGCAGGAACTCATTGATCTGGCCCGCACGCAGCTCTTGCTGGAAGCAACGGGCACGCTCAACGTAAATTCCGGCGGTGAAATGGGCTATCAGTTGACCGACAGCGGCAAGGCCCGTGCGATGGATGCTCTGGCCCAATCCGAATACTTCGGCGCGATGCCCGTGCCCCTGCCCGTCTATCGCGAACAGATCAAACGCCAGTCGATCCGCGACATTCAGGTCACGCGTGAACAATTGACCGGCGCGATGGGGCATCTGGTGCTGCCCGACAGCCTGCTTGATTATCTTGGTCCGGCGGTATCGGCTGGCCGGTCCGTGCTGATGTATGGCCCGCCCGGCAACGGGAAGTCATCAATCTCCAACGGTATCCGTGACGCGATGGGCGACAAAATCTATGTCCCGCGCGCCATTGAATATTCCGGTCAGGTGATCACGGTTTATGACCCGATCGTGCATTCCAAGGCCGAGGTGGAAACAGATGATCCCGGTTCCCTGCGCCGCCGCCGCACCTTCGACACGCGCTACGTGCGATGCGAACGACCGACGGTGATCACAGGGGGTGAATTGTCGCTTTCCATGCTCGATTTGGTCTACAACCCCACCGCGCGGACCTATCAGGCGCCGCTGCAGCTGAAATCCACGGGCGGTATCTTTATCGTGGACGACCTTGGCCGTCAGGCAGAACCGCCACAGGCGCTTGTGAACCGCTGGATTGTTCCGTTGGAAGAAAGCAAGGACATCCTTGCTCTGCAATCAGGCGAAAAGTTCGAAGTGCCATTCGACACGCTGGTGATCTTTTCCACCAACTTCCACCCCAATAAGATCTTCGACCAAGCCGCCCTGCGCCGGATCTTCTTCAAGATCAAGATCGACGGGCCGGACCAGGGCGATTACCTCAAGATTTTTGCGATGGTTGCCAAGAAGCGGGGCATGCCGCTCGATGAAGGTGCCTTGCTGCATCTGTTGAAGAAGAAATATCCGACGATCAACAACGTCTATTCGAACTATCAGCCGATCTTCCTGATTGATCAGATGATCTCCATCTGTGAATTCGAAGGTATTCCCTATCAGATGTCGCCGGAATTGATCGATCGGGCCTGGGCGAACATGTTCGTGACGGACGAAGAAATCATCAACTAAGCACTGCGTTTTGCGGTTTGGAATTGAACGAAATCCTGCTCCAGATGCGGCTTTGCAAAGCGTCCTGAAACGCACTACCTAAAGCGGCATGACCGCGCTCCCCTTGCGATTTCAGGACTGGTTCAACGCCCGTGGATGGCGCATCCACCCGCATCAGCAGACCATGCTGCAGCGCAAGGACAACCCCTGCCAACTGCTGATCGCGCCCACAGGCGGGGGCAAGACGCTGGCCGGTTTTCTGCCCAGTCTGGTGGAGTTGGAGGATGGCCAACATCAAGGCCTGCACACGCTCTACATCTCTCCGCTCAAGGCACTAGCCTCCGACATCAAACGCAACCTGCGCACGCCCGTCGACGAGATGGCGTTGCCCATCCGCATAGATGATCGCACCGGCGACACCCCTCAAAGCCGAAAAACACGACAGCGCGCTGACCCACCACATATCCTGCTCACAACGCCTGAAAGTCTGGCCCTGCTCACGTCCTATGAGGACGCGCACCGGATGTTTGCGGGGCTGAAGCGGGTGATCGTGGATGAAATCCACGCCCTGAGCGAATCCAAGCGCGGTGACCAGATGATGCTGGCATTGAGCCGCCTTGAAACGCTCTGTCCCAGGTTGCGCCGCGTTGGGCTTTCGGCGACGGTGGAAGACCCGGGCGCCATCGCGCATTTGCTGGCCCGACACCCTGATCCTTGCGACATCCTGATGGCCGATCCCGGCCCCGCGCCCGACATCGCCATGCTGCGCGCGCTGGATCCGCCACCTTGGGCAGGTGGCGGGGCCGTCTATGCCATCCCCGCCGTTCTTGACCAAATTCGCGCGCACAAGACGACGCTTATCTTCCACAACACACGCGCGCAGGCAGAAATTTTCTTTCATAATCTATGGCTTGCCAACGAAGACGCACTGCCCATCGGGATCCACCATGGCTCCCTCGATCGGGTGCAGCGGGAACGGGTTGAAGGGGCCATGCAACGCGGTGAATTGCGCGCTGTGGTCTGTACCGGGTCGCTTGATCTCGGGATTGACTGGGGCGACGTGGATCTGGTCATTCAGGTGGGCGCGCCCAAGAATGTAAAACGTCTGGTGCAGCGGATCGGGCGGGCCAATCACAACTACAATGCCCCCTCCAAGGCGCTTCTGGTGCCCGCTAACCGATTTGAAGTGGTGGAATGCCAGGCCGCGCTGCAAGCGGTGATGGATCATGATCTGGACGGCGAAGCAAAAGGGCCCGGGCCGCAGGATGTGCTCTGCCAGCATATCCTGATCCGGGCCTGCGCTGGTGCCTTCGATGCCACAGAACTTTACAAAGAAACCCGTACCACCGGCGCTTACGCAGACCTGACCCGCGCCGAATTCGACGCATGCCTCGATTTCTGTGCCACAGGTGGTTACGCGTTGCGCGCCTACGATCAATGGCAGCGCCTGCTGCAACGCCCGGACGGGCTTTGGCAGTTGCGCGATCCCCGTGCTGCGCGGCTCATTCGCATGAATATAGGTACCATTCAGGACAGCGACCTGCTCAAGGTCCGCATGCACAGGTCTCGTGGGGGCAAACCCCTGGGCGAGGTGGAAGAGGGTTTCGCCGCCTCCCTAACACCGGGCGATACCTTCCTCATCGGTGGTCAGATTGTGCGTTATGAAGGCCTGCGAGAAATGGTGGTGGAAGTGAGCCGCGATCGCGGTGCGAAACCCAAGATCGCCACGTTCTCCGGCACGAAGTTCGCCAATTCCACGCAACTGTCGGCGCGTATTCTGGGATTGATCAACTCCGGCGATTGGTCTGCACTGCCCGCTCACACCGCCGATTGGCTGGCGCTCCAACAAGAGATGTCCCGCCTGCCTCAGGCCGGTCGGCTCCTTCTGGAAAGCTTCCCCCATGACGGGCGCGAGCATCTGGTGATCTATGGTTTTGCGGGGCGAAACGCACAGCAAACACTGGGGCTTATCATGTCCAAACGCCTGGAGGATCTGGATCTTGATCCGATGGGGTTTGTTTCGACCGATTATGCCACTCTGATTTGGGGGCTAAAGCCACTGACTGACGCCACCGGACTGTTTGATGTGGCGGCCCTGCGTGAGGGTCTAGATCAGTGGTTGGCCGGCAACCAATTGATAAAGCGTACATTTCGAGCCTCCGCGACCATCGCGGGTCTGATCCAGCGCAACACGATAAGTTCAAAGAAAACAGGTCGGCAGGCCACGTTTTCATCTGACATCCTCTATGACACGCTGGCCAAATATGACCCCGATCACCTGCTGCTGAAAATCACCCGGCAGGAAGCCATGCGCGGGCTCATTGATTTCGGCCGTATTGAGGAAATGGTCGCCCGCGTGGAGGGCCGCATTGATCTGATGCGCCTGCCGCGGGTCACGCCACTGGCCGCACCGCTTTTTCTTGAGGCTGGTCGCACACCCGTCGAAGGCCAGGCGCAGGAACGCCTTCTGGCAGAGGAAGCCGCGCGCCTGATGGAAGCGGCTGGTCTCGACATGAGCGAGGCGCGCTCGTAAAGGAGCGACGAGCGGCATCGCAAAACCCTTGCAAAATCGTAAATGTCGGGCCAGACAGAACGGAACATGAACGAATACAAGTTTTCCCTGGCTGGCGCGCCTCTCGTCGCGCTCGGATCTGGTGCCCTCTTCTGGCCAGAACAGAACCTGTTATGCGTCTCGGATCTGCACCTGGGCAAAGCCGAGCGTCGCGCGCGATTGGGTGAGGCCCCACTGCCCCCCTATGAAACCCAAGATACGCTGTCACGACTGGAAAAGGATCTCAAAGCCACGCAGGCCAACACTGTGGTCTGCCTCGGCGACAGTTTCGATGACCGCGCGGCCGCAGAGGCGTTGCCGGAAGCCGCCAAAATCTGGATCGCCGCGCTACAGGCCGGACGGCGTTGGATCTGGATCGAAGGAAATCACGATCCGGGGCCTGTCGATCTGGGCGGAACTCATCTGTCAGAACTGCCGCTGCCGCCACTCACCTTCCGCCACATCGCGCGAGACGGACAAAGTGGTGAGGTGTCAGGCCATTACCACCCCAAAACCACTCTAAATCTGCGCGGTCGTACGATCACGCGACCGGCCTTTCTGGTGGATACAGACAGGGTCATCATGCCGGCCTACGGCACCTATACCGGCGGGCTGCGCAGCCACGCGCCAGAGTTGCAACGCATCATGCGCCGCGAAGCCATCGCGGTCTTGACAGGTCCGGTGCCCCACCCGGCCCCGATGCCTAGATCCGAGCCGTTATAGCTGTCAGCCTCAAAAGCGGTCCAACATTCCGGCATCGGCCCAATCGGTGCGGAACGTCCGGCTGACCGGGATCAGATCGCCGTTGGAAAGCTTCAGGTACACCTTGTCCGCACCTTTCTTTTCGGCCTGAACCACCGCGTCTTTGGCCACCCAGTGGGATCGATGCGCCATGTAACCTTGCGTCGGCTCCATTTCCCGCACCGCATCGCTCAAACGGATGCGCAATTTTTCTGTCCCCGACTCCGTCACGACCTCCACCATGTGATCCATCGCTGACAGCCGAAGGACAGGGGCGCGGCGTGACGACGGCAGACGCTGCAACAAACGCGGCTCTACCCCGCGCTTGTCGGCGCCTCCCCGTCCCACCTCCTCTGCCTGCCAGACTAAAATGACCCCGCGAACAACGGCGACCATGGCAACAACACCAAAAACATAAAGGATCACAGAACGCGGATCCCCGACTTGGCGGACGAGACCAGGCTCAAACCAAACCACAAAGAGCCAGACGAGGGGCGTATAGATCGCGGTCATGATCAAAACGGCCAAAGATTCTAGGACAAAGATGGACGCCTGTTTGCTGAACATATGGGCCACGCGGTTGGACAGCCATCCAAGTGGAACAGAGGCGAAAATCAGCGGCCCCCAAAAGACAAACCTTTCCGCCATGCTGAACTGATCCAACGTGCCAAACGGTCCTGCGATGACGGCAAAGCACAAACCGCAAAAAGCGATTGTAAAAACTCGAAAAGAAAAAATGGACTGCCATGTCATGGCGAAACTTCGCTGCAAAATGCGCACACTCACACTGTTTCCAACACCTTACATAGCAACCTATAGGTTAACACTCCTGTTACACAAGCATCGCTAACGTGTTGAGACACTGTGTTTCACAATAACGTACAGTTGACGCGTCGGCGCCTTTTCCTCCGGCACGGGGCGCTTTGCCTGCCATGCCCGTTGCACTGCCGCTTGGGATGGATAGTCTGGTCGTTGACGCAGCCAGAGACATGAGTGATGCCTTCCTCCCCAGCCCTCGAAATCGAAACAAAGATTCGCGACAGTTTTGACCGGCAAAGCCTGATGGCCACGCTGGGCGCGCAACTTCTTGTGGTCGGCCATGGCGCGGTAGAAATCGAGGCCCCGATCGGCCCTAACAGTTTGCAACAGCAGGGCTTTGCCCATGCTGGACTCACCTTCGCCATAGGCGATAGTGCTGCTGGATACTCAGCGCTCAGCCTGCTGGGGCCAGATCAGGAAGTTCTGACGACTGAGATGAAGATTCATCTTCTGGCCCCTGCCGCCGGAGAACGTTTGATCGCGCGGGGACGGGTGATTAAACCGGGGCGCCGGATCATGGTGGTGCACTCAGATGTATATGCGATCAACGAGGGCCAGGAACGTCACATCGCGCTCTTGACCGGCTCGATGATACCGGTTGATCTTTAAGCCGTAAGTCCTTCGGGTTCGGCAAGCCCGTTGGCGCGGCAACAGGCCGTCACGGTGTTGGCCAGAAGGCAGGCGATCGTCATCGGCCCCACGCCGCCTGGCACAGGCGTAATCGCGCCTGCCCGTTCGGCGCAAGATGCGAAATCGACATCGCCCACCAGCACGTTTTTTCCATCGCGCTCAATGCGATTGATGCCCACATCAATGACGGTGGCGCCTTCCTTGATCCAGTCGCCCGGCACCATCTCTGCCCGACCGACGGCCGCCACAACAATGTCCGCACGGCGCACCACATCTGGCAGGTCTTTTGTACGGGAATGGGCCACCGTCACGGTGCAGCTGTCACCCAGCAAAAGCATCGCCATGGGCTTGCCCACGATGTTCGACCGGCCAATCACCACCGCATCCATTCCGGACAGGCTGCCATGGTGGTCACGCAACATCATCAGACATCCAAGCGGTGTGCAGGGCACCATAGATTTTTGTCCCGTCCCCAACAGGCCAACATTGGAAATGTGAAAGCCATCGACATCTTTTTGTGGAGAAATCGAGTTAATAACGAGATCTTCATCAAGGTGTTTCGGCAAAGGAAGCTGCACGAGAATGCCATGCACCGCCGGGTCATTGTTCAATTTCTCAATCAAAGCGAGCAATTCATCCTCAGGCGTGTCCACATCGAGCTTGTGCTCAAAGGAATTCATCCCCACCTCGACCGTCTGCTTGCCTTTGGAGCGCACATAGACCTGACTTGCGGGATCTTCACCGACCAACACAACGGCCAGACCTGGAGTGATCCCATTCTCTTCCTTCAGCCGGGTCACATGCCCCGCCACCTTTTCCCGAACGCTTGCGGCGAATGCTTTGCCGTCAATAAGTTGCGCTGTCATCTTCATGTCCTTTTAAATGAGAAGGGCGGGGAAATCCCCGCCCTGAACGTCTTTAGAAAAGGCCCTCGATCTGGCCAGTTTCGTTGAGGTGGATATTCTCAGCCGCCGGTGTTCGCGGCAGGCCCGGCATGGTCATGATTTCCCCACAGACCACCACCACAAACCCCGCCCCTGCCGACAGGCGCACCTCACGCACCGGCACCGAATGTCCCGTTGGCGCACCGCGCAGGTTCGGATCGGTGGAGAAGCTGTACTGCGTCTTGGCCATGCAAACCGGCAGGTGGCCATAACCCTGTTCTTCCCACAACTTCAGCTGGTCGCGGATCTTCTTGTCGGCCAACACCTCATCGGCGCGGTAGATGCGTTTTGCGATGGTTTCGACCTTTTCGAAAAGCGACATCTCATCGGGGTAGATGGGCGCGAAGTTGGCATTCCCCGCATCGACGATCTCAACCACTTTGCGCGCCAGATCCTCGGCCCCTTCGCCGCCGAACTCCCAGTGCTTCGACACGACCGCCTCGGCCCCATGTTCGGCCACATAAGCCCGCACCGCTTCGACCTCTGCATCCGTGTCAGTGACGAAATGGTTGATCGCAACCACCACCGGCACGCCAAAGGATTTCACGTTTTCGATGTGACGGCCCAGATTGGAACAGCCCGCTTTCACTGCCTCCACATTCTCCGGTCCCAGATCGGCCTTGGCCACGCCGCCGTTCATCTTCATCGCGCGAATTGTGGCCACCAGAACCACAGCAGAGGGCGCGATGCCTGCTTTGCGGCACTTGATGTTCATGAATTTCTCAGCGCCCAGATCAGCGCCAAACCCGGCTTCTGTCACAACGTAATCGCTGATCTTCAGCGCGGTCGTTGTAGCAATGACAGAGTTGCAACCATGGGCGATATTGGCAAACGGCCCGCCATGCACGAAGGCCGGGTTGTTTTCCAGCGTCTGCACCAGATTGGGCTGCATCGCATCTTTCAAAAGCACGGTCATCGCCCCCGCCGCCTTGATATCTCGGCAGAATACCGGCGAGCGATCCCGGCGATAGGCCACAATCATGTCGCCAAGACGCGTTTCCAGATCTTCAAGGTTCTTGGCCAGACAGAGGATAGCCATCACTTCAGAGGCGACGGTGATGTCAAACCCGGCCTCACGAGGGAAACCATTGGCGACCCCGCCCAAAGAACAGGTGATATTGCGCAGGGCGCGGTCATTCATGTCCACGACGCGGCGCCATTGCACCCGGCGGACGTCAATTTCCTGCTCATTGCCCCAATAGATGTGGTTGTCGATCATCGCAGACAGGAGCGAATGGGCCGACGTGATGGCGTGGAAATCGCCGGTGAAATGAAGGTTCATATCCTCCATCGGCACAACCTGTGCATAACCGCCGCCCGCGGCCCCGCCTTTCATCCCGAAGTTCGGACCCAAAGAAGCTTCGCGGATACAGATCATCGCCTTCTTGCCAATTCGGTTTAGCCCATCGCCCAGACCCACCGTCGTCGTCGTCTTCCCTTCACCCGCAGGCGTAGGGTTGATCGCCGTCACAAGGATCAGCTTGCCGCTGTCATTGCCCTGCACAGAATTGATGTAATCCTGGCTGATCTTGGCTTTGTCATGACCATAGGGCAGCAGATGCTCTGTCGGGATGCCAAGTTTGTCGCCCACCTCCTGGATCGGCTGCTTATTGGCCTCGCGGGCAATTTCGATGTCGGATTTGTAGCTCATGGTGGTCCCCCGCTTGGCGCATTAGGTCTTTTCATTCGCCACACTGAATATCCCGCCCACCGTGGCATACAACGGGCGAATCCGACATTTCCCTATCTGGTTGCGTCGCAAGTAGCGCGGCAGGTTTCATTTAGGAAACCAACCGAGCTTCATCTTTCCAAAAATACTCTCGCCGAAGGCGGCGGATCAGGCGCCTTTGAAGTTTACCCGGCTTTCCGCCTCAAGGGCCTCATCAGTGGCAAGGTCCATCTTGCGTGCCTCGACCTCTGCCTCCGCACGGGCCTTGCGCATGCGGCCCAACTGGCCGATGGCGATTGCCGCCAGAATGATCGCGCCGCCGGGGATCAGACCGGGGCCGGGATCTTCACCCAGAAGGATCATGGCGATGACCAGACCGGCCACAGGAGAAAAGGACGTGGCCAAAGATACATCAGCAGAGCGGGCGTTTTTCAGCCCGAGGTTCCAGGCGAACTGACCGATGATAATCACGATGATCGCATAGACCCAGACCCATTTCAGGACAACGTTTGAAAAGAGATCCTGAAAATGCAGCGGGCCATAAAGCCAGATCGCCAGCCAATAGTAGATGAACGTGCCCAGCACGGTGCGGTAAATCGAAAAGATACCCAGCGGGATACCCTGCAAGCCCACGCGGCTGACAAGCGTTGAGGCGATAAAGGAGATGGTGGCAGCTGCGGCGGCCAACTCGCCCTTGCCAAAGGAGAACCCTTCGCCTGCATTCATCACCACCATGACCACGGCCCCCAGAAGCGCCACAACACCCGCGCCCATGGCCCAGGGATCCAGCTGTTCTTTCAGGAAGAAAAACGTCGCCAGCAAGAATAAAGGCGGTTCAATCCGGCCGATCAGCACCACATTTGTCACGGTCGTGTAGTCCAAGGCGATAAAGAAGAGCGCGGGCGTAAGCGCCGAAGACAGCCCCGCTGACAGCGTCAGGATCATCCAATCCTTGCGGCTGAGTTTGCGCAGGTTTTCCATCGTCCAGTCGCGCCAGAACATGAACACCATCGGCACCAGTGAAATCAACGATCCCAGAAAGAGCAGATTGCACAACGTAATCGCGTTGCGCCCCATGACGGGATGTTCGCGCCCGATATCGGCCAAGAGTGACACGATGGAATTTGATGCCGCGTATATGATGACCGCCGCCCAGATCAAACCTGCGCCCATCAGCACTTTGGACGCGGCAGGGGCGGGTATGGCTGCGTTGCTCATGATTAAGATGCTCCTTCACTGTGCAGGCGTCGGGCATGTTTTGCCACTTTTTTGGTTGCCGACATGACAGGCCAAAACAACGCCAAAAACAAGCGTCAAGGCTGTAACGAGCCGTCACTTCACAGGGAAAATTCGTAACAGTGTTTCAAAATCAGTGGCTTACAGGGCGCACAAATCACGCAATTGCAACCACGGCTCACATTCCCGTGCAAAAATGAATTGTTCCGGGGTAAAGGACGCATGGCCCGCCCATATCGGCGGGAAGACCCGACGGCCAAACAGCAAAGATCCGAGACGCATATGATCGAAAACCAAGGCACACGCGCGCAGAAGATCGTCACGATCTACGACGACATCTACGATCTGCCCGATTGCCGGTCTTACTATCGCGCGATGGACCATGCCGGATTTCGGACAGCCCATTTCGCCGTAGGTGCCTTTCGCGATGCCTTAAGCGCGCTCAAGGCCGAACGAGAACTGGCGGCGGCCCGGGTCGTGGATTTCGCCAGCGGTTACGGAATCGCTGCACAACTTATGCGCCACAACGTGACTTTGGACGATGTGCTGACGCGTTACAGCGGTGACGCGCTTGATGATGTGTCCACAGAAGACGTGATCACCGCTGACCGGGCGTGGCTATCTGCAGCCAATCGCGGCGAAAGCGACCGCTACATCGGGATCGATATCGCGGGTCAGGCGCTTGGCTATGGTGAGGCGGTGGGCATTTTTGATGCCGCGTATGCCGAGAACCTGCAGGATGCGCGCCCCTCTGGCCCGCTGGCGGCCGAATTGGCCGAGGCGGACCTGATCGTGGAATGCGGCAGTGTGGCTCATATGCTGCCCGGCGCCCTTGATCATCTTTTGTCCGCTTGTACGCGCGAGCCCTGGGTTATCACATCGCCCATTCGTGGCAACGATACCCAGGAAGCGCTGGATGTACTGGCCCAGCATGGATACGTCGTCGATCGCGATGTGACTGCCCCATTCCCCCATCGCGCCTTTTCCAGTGCGGAAGAACAGGCGCGCGCTATCGCAAATGCCAGCGCGCGGGGCTATGAAACAGACGGGTTCGAAGGCGAAGGCCGGTTTCACGCCCAGATCTTCCTCGCCAAACCGACATAACGCCCGCAAGGCGCGATCACGCGAAGATCACGCCGCATTCACGCCCGATCAGTTGGAATCACAAGCCCGTGCATTGACGGATTTCTAAGCCAATTCCCCATATATTGCGCGACATGATGCATTTTTCAGCGGAGAAAGCCCCATGTTGACCCGACGCCATTTCCTTCTGACTGCCGCCGCCACGCCGATTGCAACCTATGGCGCAACACAGGCCATTGCTGGCGAAACGCCCGCCGACCGCCCAGAGGGCAAACCGGCGATCCTGTCCTATAACGGGGCGGCCATTGGCGGCTACGACCCCGTGGGATACTTTATGACGTCCGGCGAGGTGCTAGGCGATACAGCTCACGCGGTCGTATGGGACGGGGCCACCTTCCTCTTCGCCTCTGCCTCAAACAAGAAAACCTTTGAGGCTGATCCTGAGGCGTTTGCACCCAAATACGGCGGCTATTGCTCTTATGCGGCGGCGCTTAACTACACTGCCCCCACATCAGCCAATGCATGGTCAATTCACGAAGATCGGCTCTACCTGAACTTCAACCAGCATGTCCGTTCCGTTTGGGAACAGGACAAAGCAGGCTACATCGCCAAAGCCGATGCGAACTGGCCCGGGCCACTTTTCGCCTAAGGCATGATCAGTGGGGAGGCGGATTTTCCGCTTCCCTTACGTCACCTACGACCCTACCCTCCCATTATGCATTTCGTATTTTGGGAGGAAACGATGCAGAATTCGATTCTGGCCTTCGCGGCCGCTTTGACGCTGACCAGTGGCATGGCCACTGCCGCCGAAAAGATGCGCATTTCCCTGCAGCTGCCCATTACCAGCCACCTTGGGGAAAACCTGCAACTCTTTGAAACCGAAGTTGAAAGCCGCACCGGCGGTGCCATCGACGTGGAAATCTACGACAGCGCGACGCTTTACAAAGATAAAGAGGTACCCGCCGCCGTGGGCTCCGGCGCGATTGAGGCTGGTGTGGCCTCACTGACCCGCTATGTGGGCGATGCGCCGGTGGTGGACGTGTTCTATATGCCATTCCTGTTCAACACTGAGGATAAAGTACGCGCCGCCGTTGAGGAAGGATCGCCCGTTCGGACGGCTCTGGAGACGGAAATTTCCAAGACCGGCGGCTCGGTCCTTTATTGGCAGGCCTATGGTGGCGCGATCATGTTGTCGAACGAAGGCGGCATCAACACGCCCGCTGATTTGGACGGCAAGAAGGTTCGCGTCTTCGGCAAGACATTGGGTGATTTTGTCTCCGCCGCCGGCGGTGCGCCCACGCTGATTTCCGGGTCAGAACAGTATCTCGCCTACCAGCGCGGCACTGTAGATGTCGGCATGACAGGCGTCTCCGGCGTCAAATCCCGCAAGCTGTGGGAGGTGATGGACACGATCACGGTCACAAACCACGCCAATATCGAATTCGTGGTGGTGGTGAACAATGACTGGTGGGCCGGTCTTTCGCCCGAAATCCAAGGTCACATCCGTGATTCTGCTAACGTGGCACAGAACAACGTTCGCGACCGGATGGCCGAAATCGAGGCCGCCGCCTATGCCGCTGCGGAAGAAAACGGCATGACAGTGGTTCGGATTTCCGATGAGGATCTGGCCGCGTGGCAGGCTGTCGCGCAACCGGTCTATGATGCCTATCTGGAAGCGGCAGGTGACGCGGGCCGCGCGATCCTTGACGCCGTCGGCGGCGGTTCCTGATCTGACATTCTTGCGGGCGGCGATGTTGCCGCCCGCGTTTTTTTCATGAGTTTCATCAACACATTGTCCCGCATCGCAGGCCTGATCGGTGCAGTTCTGATGGCCTTGACCGGCGCCATGCTGACCTTCGAAGTTGTAGCCCGGTATTTCTTTATAAAACCAACGATTTGGGCGGCCGAGCTGAGCCAACTCTGTCTGATCTGGGGTTGCCTTTTGTCGATGGGCTGGCTGCTGAACAAGCGCCGCCACATCACGGTGAACGCTGTTACCGCCCTGCTTCCACCTGTGGCACAAAAAACCTGTGTCGCGGTGGCGCTTCTGTGCGTCATCGCTTTTTCAACCATCGTCACGATCTGGGGGTGGGATATCTTTTACGACAGCTTCTCGCGCGGTCGCACCACAGGGTCGCTTCTGAACCTACCCACTTGGGTGGCAGAGCTGTCGGTGCCGCTGGGCTTCGGTCTCTTGGCGTTGCAAGCAGTCGCCGAACTCATCGCACTTCCCCGTGACAGCACGGTCACCCTGGGGGCCAGCCACGAATGACGATCCTGCTGATCCTGTTGGGCCTCTTTTTCCTGCTGCTGATAGGCGTGCCGGTGGCTTTCGCCTTAGGCGGGATCGGGCTTGCCATGTTGCTTCTGGGCGGGTTTTCCCCGCTGATGGCGCCGCAAGCGATCTTGTCGACACTGGACGGGTTTATCCTGCTGGCAGTGCCGCTTTTTTTGCTCATGTCCAACGTGCTGCTGAAAGGCGGCGTTGGTCGCGATCTTTTCGCCGCAGTGCAGGCCTGGGTCGGCCATTGGCCCGGTGGGCTGGCGGTGGCAACGATCCTCAGCTGCGGGCTTTTTGCCGCGATTTCAGGGTCTTCTGTGGCGACGGCCGCCACCATCGGAACGGTCGCCATCCCCGAAATGATTTCTCGCGGGTATGACAAGCGTTTCGTCTACGGGCTGCTCGCGGCAGGCGGCACGCTGGGCATTTTGATCCCGCCTTCGATCCCGATGATCGTCTACGGGTTCGTCACAGAACAATCCGTCATCGCCCTGTTCCTGGCTGGCATTGGCCCCGGGCTGGTTCTGGTCACGTTCTTCGTCGCTTTCTCCATCCTTTACGCCAAGCTGTCGGGCAAATTCGTGCCCGTCGAAAAAGCCCATATGGAAGAGCGGCTGACCGCCAGCTGGCGCGCCCTGCCCTCACTCGTACTGGCCATCATCGTCATCGCGGGTCTCTACACCGGTGCCTTTACCCCCACCGAAGCCGCCGCCGTAGGGTTTGCCGCAGCACTCCTTATCACCGTCTTCTGGCTGCGGACGCTGACATGGGACAGCTTTTGGGAGGCGGTGAAGGAAAGCGCCATCACCACCGCAGCGATCCTGCTGATCGTGGCAGGCGCCAAGGTTTTCGGCAAAGCCATCGCGCTTTACCGCATTCCGCAAGACATCTCCGCCTTTATCGCAGCCAACATCGACGGGCCTTTGGTGTTCATCCTGCTGGTCTCTGTTGTGCTTCTCTTGATGGGTTTGGTGTTCGAGGCGCTGTCGATGATCCTGATCATGACACCCGTTCTGCTGCCCGCCGCGATGGGGCTTGGGTTTGATCCGATCTGGTTCGGCATCTACATGGTGATCATGGTCGAATGCGCGCTGATCACCCCACCGGTTGGGCTCAATCTCTATGTCATTCAGGCCGTGGCGCGTACAACGCTGGCCAATGTCGCGCGCGGCGTCTGGCCGTTTTTGCTTTTGATGCTGGTGACCGTGGCTGTGCTCTACCGCTTTCCCGATCTCGCCCTCTACATTCCTTTCAAATGGTGATGCCTCATGACCCAAGCTGCAAAACTCCGCACTCTTCTGGCCCAAGACCGCTGCCACATCATGCCCTGCTGCTTCGATGCGCTGTCGGCGAAACTGATCGAACAGGAAGGCTATGACCTGACCTTCATGTCGGGCTTTGCCAGTTCCGCCAGTCGCATCGGCCAGCCTGATTTGGGGTTGATGAGCTATTCCGAAGTGCTGGATACGGCACGCAACATAACCGACGCGGTCGGCATCCCGCTTATCGGGGACGGCGACACCGGCTATGGCAACGCGATGAATGTGCGCCGCACAGTGACAGGATTTGCCAAGGCGGGCTGTGCATCCATCATGATCGAAGACCAACTGGCCCCCAAACGCTGCGGCCACACGCCAGGCAAGGCAGTGGTCAGCCGCGAAGAAGCCTTTGACCGCATCCGCGCAGCCGTGGATGCACGCGATGAATTGCGGGAGGCAGGCGGTGACATTCTGATCATGGGCCGTACAGATGCACGCCATGAACACGGACTGACTGAGGCGATCGAACGCGCAGCTCAATATGCGGAGATTGGTGCTGACATCCTCTTCGTCGAAGCGCCCAAAGATGTAGGTGAGATGCGGACGCTCTGTGAAGCATTGCCAGGGCCTAAAATGGCCAACATCATCGAGGGCGGAGAAACACCCGATCTGACCAATGCCGAACTTCATGACATCGGATTTTCCATCGCCGCCTACCCGTTATCGCTGATGGCGTCGGCCATGCAGGCCATGGTCCAGACCTTGCAAAACATGCGCGATGACAAACGACCCGGTCAGATGGATTTCACCGATCTGAGGCGCCGGATCGGGTTCAACGACTACTATGAACAGTCGGAAAAATACGCATCCTCTCGTCGATCCTGACCCCGGTGAGGCAGCCCTTTAACGTTCAAGAGCGTATGTCGAGACTATTCAAAATCACGCTTAAAATGCGGATTTATCCACAAAAAATCCCCGATTGGTTTCAAGAGTGAAGTATTCTTTCAAAGGTTCCCGGCACCGATTTTCGGCTCTGGTCGCAACTGAATCTTCAGAGGGTCGGGCAGTGTGTCGAAACTCTGGAACAGCTCGCGCAGGGCGTCCGGACCCGTGTTGCGGCTATTCATCTGGTTTCGCGCATGGCGCTTGATATCGGCGCCGTTGCCCACGTCCAAAGACACATCTGGACGGAAATTGCTGAGCGCAGGGCTGTCTTGCACCAGAGGCATCAACAGTAATTCCGGCATGGCGACAAGCGACGCCTGCACCGCCAGCCCCGCACGAATGGCGCGGCCGTCATGGGCAACTGGATAGGGCGCGAACAGGCAGGTCTCACCCGACGGGCTGACCGGCGCGAATTGGTCGGCATCCCGAAGGTCACGAACGCGCACGGTGGGGAACGGCCCCAGCGCATCGCGCAATACGTCCGCTGCGGCACTATCCCGGTCGCCCAGGAAAATCGTCACCGGGCCACCCGCCTTGGACCGACGCGCCAAAATACCCAGCGCGGTCTCGACGACCTGACCCGCCTCTTCTGCAAACACCACCAGCTCTTCGCTGATCCGACGGGTTTGCTGTTCCAGAAAGAAGGCCATGATCACTTCGGCCATGGCGTTGTAATGCCCCAGATTGCGCATGTCATGGACGATGCGGCCGATCTCCACCTCCACAACCTTGGCACCGGAGGCATGAACACGCAGCATCACATCAAGATCAGCCGCGTAGTTGCCCACCAGTTCCTCATGCGCGATCGTGCGGCGGTCCACCAAGTAAATACCGGAATTGGGCGCGCGCAGATGGCTGAGCCCCGGGAACATCTGCCGTATGGCCGGTGTCACAAGAAGGCGGGTCATAGGCATATTGTCTTCGGGATCGTTCCAAGCGCCTTTTACAAGACCCACGCCTGCGGACCGGGCCGCGGGCATTGCGCCGAAAAGGGCGGTGTCAAACCGTTCGAGATCGGCATCAAGCTTCATCACCCAATCATTGCGCGCCGCCGCGATCCCGGCGCGCACCGCATGGCCCATCCCACGCGCGTCTTCACGGACGGTTCGGGCACCTGCCTCAGACGCCAAAGCGCCCGTGTTGTCGGTGGAGGCATTATCGACAACGACCACCTCATCGGCCCACGGCAAATTCCGCAAACAGCGCACAACGGCAGCGATCGTATCCGCCTCATTATGGGCGGGAATGATGATGGAAACAGGTTCCTGCATCGCCCTTGGTGATCCTTTCAAGTCTGAACAACTAGTTAACGGTCCGATCTGTCCAGAACAAGAGACAGTCGCAAAACATGGTGAAAGGATTTGTAAAGACTTCGTGCAGGTTGTGTGATTGCCCTACGGCATCGGGGTGAGAACCCGTTGCATTTTGACGGGAATTTCGCGGGCCAAGCGCAGCAGATGCGCCATGAAGGGTTTGTCTTCGTCTTCACGGCGGATCGCAGCATAAAGGCGCTTTGTTACCCCACCTTGAGTGATCGGCCGTGTGATGTAGCCTGAATGGGTCCGTTGTTCGCGCAGCACCCAGTCGGGCATCACCGCCACGCCCCGGTTCGAGGCCACAAGCAACAAGATCACTGCCGTCAGTTCCACTTGACGCACCGCGCGTGGTTCTACCTTGGCGGGCATCAGCAATTCGGTGAAGACATCAAGCCGCGTGCGATCCACCGGATAGGTGATCAGCGTTTCGCTGCGCAGGTCTTCGGCGGAAATGAATGCCTTGTCTGCCAAAGGATGAGACGCGGAGGCGACAAAAAGCGGCTCATAGTCAAAAAGTGGTTTGAACTCAACGCCCTGCAGGTCCTCGGGATCGGAGGAAACAACCAAATCCACCTCCTCCTTCTGCAATGCGGGCAGCGCATCAAAGGCAAGGCCGGGCCGGATATCCACATCTACATCGCCCCAGGTCTGGCGGAACTGTTCCAGCACAGGGAACAGCCATTCGAAACAGGCATGGCATTCAATGGCGATGTGCAGCCGCCCGGCACTGCCCTGTCGCAACCCGTCAAATTCGGCCTCCAACGCCTCGATCTCCGGCAGCACTTTTTCGGCCACGCGCAACAGCCGCATCCCCGCCGCCGAAAGCCGCAGGGGTTTGGAACGCCGAACAAACAATTCCACGCCCGCCTGATCCTCCAACCCCTTTATTTGATGGCTGAGCGCGGATTGCGTGATGTTCAGGACGTCAGCGGCCCGGGCGAGCCCACCCGCCTGATGGATGGCGCGGATCGTACGGAGATGACGGAAATCGATATGCATGATTTTGGTGGCTGTCCGCTAAGAATATTAGTCTACTTCATGCAAACCATGAGTTTTATGAAGTTGCTTCATTTTCCGTCGATTGTCAAAAAAGGCACACCTCACCAAACTCAGGATGCACCCAATGGCCCCGTCTGTCTCTTTCGAGTTCTTCCCACCGCGCACACTGGAGGCGTCTTTCAAACTTTGGGATACGGTTCAATCGCTGGCCTGCCTTGATCCGACTTTTGTTTCGGTAACGTACGGCGCGGGCGGTACGACCCGGGATCTGACCCGGGATGCCGTGAAGGCGCTGCATGGATCGGCAGAACTCAATGTCGCGGCGCATCTGACCTGCGTGAATGCGAGCAAGGCAGAAACCCTTGAGATCGCGGAAGAATTCGCCACAGCAGGCGTGAGGGAGATCGTGGCCCTGCGGGGCGATCCGCCCAAGGGCGATGCGAAATTCACGCCCCACCCAGACGGGTTTAACGACGCATGCGAATTGATCAGCGCGCTTGCCGACATGAACCGGTTCAAGATCCGCGTTGGTGCCTACCCGGAGGCGCATCCGGAAGCCGCCTCGATGCAGGCGGGTATCGACTGGTTGAAGCGCAAGATTGACGCCGGTGCGGATGAAGCGATCACACAGTTTTTCTTTGAGCCAGATACGTTCTTTCGGTTCCGCGATGCCTGCGCTGATGCTGGGATCACTGCGCCGATCATTCCTGGCATCCTGCCCATCGAAAATTGGCAGGGCGCAAAACGGTTTGCAGAACGGTGCCACGCGACCATTCCGGCTTGGCTGTCGGATGCGTTCGGCAAGGCCGAACGCGATGGACGAGAGGATCTTCTGGCAACGGCCATTGCGACGGAGCTTTGTGCCGCGCTGGTCGAGGGGGGTGTAGACCACCTGCATTTCTACACGCTCAACAAACCGGAAATGACGCGCGACATCTGCATGGCCCTTGGCCTGCGCCCGCGGGTCAGGCTGCGCCAAGTGGCTTGATTACCCCTTTACGGTCTCCCTGTTCCCCGGTGCGGTTCTTCCCACCGGGGCTTTTTCATGAAAAACCGGGGCAACACGTTTCGAAAGGTCCCACCATGCCCGTTTTCTTTGCTCAGTCCCTGGATAAGATGGCCAGCCGGGATGATATTCTGAGCCGGTCGGGGATGGAGTTTTTGCAAGACATCATGGCGGGTCGAATTTCTGCGGCCCCTTTGGCGGAAACACTGAACTTCGAGATGACCGGCATTGCCGACGGGGAAGTGACGTTTGAGGGCACACCTGAGGCGCATTGCACCAACCCCATGCGCGGCGTTCATGGCGGTTGGTACGGGGCACTCCTGGATTCCGTGATGGGCTGCGCGGTGATGACGCGGGTGCCGAAGGGCCGGGTTTACACCACGCTGGAATACAAGGTGAACCTGACCCGCGCGATCAAGATCGGACAGAGGGTGCAGGCGAAAGGCTTTGTCGATCACGCTGGTCGCAGCACTGCGACAGCGCGAGGCGAGGTGCGCGGGCTGGAGAATGGCAAACTCTATGCAACCGGGACGACGACCTGTTTGATCATGAAGACAGACGCGTGATGGCGGCTCTTCAACCCTGACGGGCTGTCTCGCCAGGGTCAGATGGCAGCGGGGTTTGGCGGTTTGCAAGGGTATCGTGCAAACGCTCGGAGGCGTCACGCAGGCTTTTGCGACGACGCCGCGTGATGAAGAGCTTTGTCCATCCCCGCCAGTTGCCCGTCGACGGCGCCATTACATCCATCGGAAACAAGGCGCGCCAGCCGTCGGGCAAGGCAACATCATGCATGGCCAGCCTTTCCAGCATCCAGACGAGCGGTATGTTCGACAGGGGGCGTGCGGCATGAAATCCCCCAAGATGGCCGCCCACATCCGAATGATTGCCACGAAACCAGACTTGTTCCACCCGGCCATCATAGGTGTCCGGCACGTCCCACATCACCGCGTTATAGACCACGCGCGTCTCATCCAGCGCCAACGCGTGGTAGCCATGACGCACCGAAGCCCCGAGCCTGTGGTCGTGAAAAGCATGGGCCGGAATGCTCAGCCGCCAAAGCACAGGCATAATGATACCCAGAGCTTTGACCGTATCCCAGACGCCGACCATCTCAATCTCGACCTTGTCATAGCAATGCGCATTGGCAAAATCTTGGGCCGCGGGTGTCACCTCTCGCGCCTGGTAGTGACGATAGGCGGCCTGCACATTCCGCTCCGTGGCGTCCGATGCGCGCAAAAGCCCGATGCGGTCAATCACACCGGCCAGCGACCGCACCGCAAACGCGCCGCGGGAATAGCCCAAAAGCACGATCCGGTCGCCTGGGCGATAGCGGCTGGCAAGATGGCCATAGGCGCGGCGAATCTGACGGTTGATGCCGCGCCCACTGATCACATCGCGGGTGCCGCGCCAATCTTGCCATTGCAGCCCGGCCTCATAGTAAAGAGACAGGGTCGGGTCACCCGCCTCAAGCAGAAGTTTGTAGGTCAGCCCCGCATTGCTTTCGCAGCCGGGCTTCAACGTCGACATGGTCCCGTCGAGGATCATCACATGGGTTCGCACGCCGCGCGTCTTCCCCACACCTTTGCGTCCGCGTGTCGGATACGGGTTCAGCGCGCGCGAGATGCGCTTTATGAGAGAGGCGAGCGCCATGGTCAAAAGATCGGGCGACCTGTGATCATATACGATGAAAAATGACGTGATCGCATGTTTCAGACACGGGCATTTCAGCCGCCGTAATAACGATCCCAGCGCTCAATCAGCTTTTGCTGCAGCGACTTTGATCGACTGTTCCAGCCGCGTGATCCCTGGGGTCGCTGACCAGATGCCGGATCATAGCTTGCCCTCAGACTGCTATTGGCCGTGAAAATGGCGAAGGCCAGATCCTTGCCCCGCGCCGAAGACATATACCCAGCAAGCGAGCTCACGAAGTAGAGCGTGCCGGTTTTGGCAGCGACCTTCACGGGGTGGTTCGCGTTCACCTTGCCGTTCTGATGACGCAGAGGAATGTCCTTGAGGATCGGCTTCAACGCCCCTTCGGCATGGACGCGGACCAAAGCCTTGGCCATGGCATCGGCCGTCAGGCGGGATGTTTCATGCAGACCCGAGTGATCGACCAGCTTGGCCCCTGTCATACCGAGACTATCGCGCGCCCAGGCACTCATCGCGCGGGCAGACGCCTTGAGCGGCCGGGCCTGACCTTGCAACCGCGCGGTGGCCGTCATGCCCACCAGCTCTGCCGTCAAGTTATTGGAAAACTTCAGCATTCCTTGCAAAATCCCAGTCAGTTTCGCGCTGCGGTGGCGGGCGACAATCTCCCCGCCCGGAACCGAAGTGAGCGGCTTTCCAACCTTCATGCTGATACCCTGCGACCGCGCGAATGTGGCAAAGACTTCGGCCGCATAGGCCTCCGGCTTGCGTACGGGCAACCAACGGGCGCCGCCATTGCCAAGTGCATCGCGCGCCACGGTCCAACTGTCGTGATCGCCGCGATCCGTGTAGGTGTAAACAGGCAATGACCGCGGCGCGACTGAGATCCGTGCGACCTGCACGTCGGGGCGGTATTTGTTGGATCGCGCATCCATGGCCACAGTGTAATCACCGCCCACGCGCTTCCATTCGAAATGAACCCTGTTGAAATTCAGATTGAGGCCGGAAATGGCCGGATTGTAGCTCACATGCTCAGGCTGATCGTCATCGAGGATACGCTCAAACGGCAATGCGCCGCCCCAGACACGCAAACGGCCGCGCACCTCGCGAATGCCTGCCTGTTTCAGTTTGGCTGCCAGACCGGCCAGCGCGTTGGTATCGAGCGTCGGATCACCGCCACCGGCGAGGATCAGATCGCCCTGTACCACTCCGCCCGACACGCCGCGCGTGGCGATCAAGCGGGTTTCAAATCGATAGTCAGGGCCAAGGGCGTGCAGCGCGTAAAGCGCCGTCACAGCCTTGGTCACGCTGGCCGGTGGCAGGGCTGTGCCGCCCGCGCGGTTTTCCAGCGTTTTTCCGGTGCGAATGTCGACGACGGCGTAGGTGACATTGCCGCCCAGTTTCGCGGATTCGATCAACCCCTCAACATTGGGTGCCGTACGCGGAGAGAACGCAGCAGGTCGCTTTTTCGGACGCAAGGACACCTCTGGTGCCTTGGCATGTGCAACACTTGCCAAGCCGGCCAGCGCGCTGCCCAAAAATACCCTGCGCGTGAATCCCAACATGCTTTAATTATGCCCGAACAATAAAAGAGGACAATCGGTTTTCAGTATCAAATCGCGTGTGATTGTTCACGTTTGGTAATCAATCACAAGACCCACGTTACTTCTTTTTCAATTTCTGGCGCAGCTCAGTCGATGAGATGTGACGCATGGGCACGTTCACAAAGCACCAGGCCGGGGCCTCGGTGCGGGCCAGCAATTGACTGGCGCGGCCCTTGATCCGGAATGGCGCGTAGACGCGCGCCGCTTTCGACATGCGCGCGGAAATGCGTTGCCCCGGTCGGGCCAATACGCCGACAGGCACCCGGTGCAGAATTTCCTCCCAGCCTTTCCACTGATCAAATTGAGCGAGGTTATCGGCCCCCATGAGCCAAACAAACCGAACGCCCGGGCGCGCAGCCTGCAAGGCGGCAAGGCTTTCGGATGTGTAGCGCGTGCCCGCTTGGGCCTCAAAGTCACTGGCCCAGATGCGCGGATGATCAAGCAACGCGTCACAGGCCGCCATACGTTCGCCCAAAGGCGCTGGCCCCTTGGCTTTCAAAGGGTTCCCTGGCGTGACCAGCCACCACACCTGATCCAGTCCGAACCGGCGTAAGGCCTCCAAACTGATATGCACATGGCCTGTGTGAGGCGGATCGAACGAACCGCCCAGCACGCCGATAAATTGGCCCGGCCGGGAAAGAGGCAGGTCATACTGCATGACCGCCTCTTGGGCCGCGCGGGGGCAAAATGTCCAGCGTTTTTGCACTCACCCTTTGACAGTCATGGTCTCTCGCCTCAAATTTGGGGATGACGAGAGGAATTGAGAATGGCCACGTTCGACCGCAATGATGCCGCCAAACTGGCGCGCCATTTGCACAGTCATCTGCCGTCCGACCCTGCGCTGCGGACAACGACACTGGAAAGCCTGCTGGTAGAGCGCGGCATGGTGGCAACTGAAACCATAGATGCTTGGGTGGAAGCCTATTCAGAACATATCGGCCCCAAACGCGGCGCGCAGGTCGTGGCGCGCGCCTGGGTCGATGAGGGCTTTCGCGCGCGTTTGATGGAGGATGCCACCAAGGCAATCGCAGAGTTCGGCTTTGATGGCGACGCGACGGGGCACCTCAAGGCCGTCGAAAATACGACCGATCAGCACCACCTCATCGTTTGCACACTCTGTTCGTGCTATCCTTTCTCGCTTCTGGGCATGTCGCCCGCCTGGTACAAATCCGCTGCATACCGCGCCCGCGCTGTGCGGGAACCACGCGTTGTATTGGAAGAGTTCGGCGTGCATCTGCCCGAAGATGTGGGCGTGCGCGTCTGGGACAGCACCGCAGAGCTGCGCTATCTTGTGGTGCCTCAGCGCCCCACTGGCACCGAAGGATGGGAGGAGGACCAACTGGCAGACCTCGTCACCCGCAATTCCATCATCGGCACCGACCGCGACCTCAAAGTGGAGACCGCGTGATGGACGGTGTGCATGATCTGGGCGGCAAACATGGCTTTGGCCGTGTGCCCGTTTCGACGGACGAACCTGCCTTTCCCCAGCCGTGGGAAGGCCGTGCCTATGGGCTGGTACAGTCTGTCGGCGATCCCGACAGCACAATCGACTGGTTCCGCCACATCGTGGAACTGATGCCGCCTGCGGCTTACATGTCCGAGCCCTACTTCCAAAAATGGCAATATGTTCAAATCATTGAACTTATTCAGGCCGGAAAACTGACGATGGACGAGGTTCTTTCGGGCAACCCCGTGAAGACCGGACACCCTGCCAAGGCGCGCAGTCTCGACCGTGTGCTGGGGATAATTCACGACAAAAATCACAGTTTTGAGCTGCCCTGCGACTCCGCTCCGAAATTCACCATTGGCGACCTTGTCCTGACCCGCCGTCACATGCCAGCCGGTCACACCCGCCTGCCGGCCTACGCGCGTGGATACAAAGGCGAAATCATTGCACATCATAGCGCCCACGCTTTGCCCGATGCCGGTGCGCGGGGAGAGGAAATTGGCGAACATCTTTACACAGTTCGCTTTGACGCCCGCACACTCTGGGGGGAGGGTGCCAACCCCCGCGATGAGGTGACCCTCGACTTGTGGGAGAGCTATCTTGTCCCAACCTGACCCCCATGTCTTCGAGGAGCCGTGGCAGGCGCAGGTCATGGCCATGGCGGACACGCTGATCAAGACGGGCCATGTAGATGCGAATATCTGGGCCGAAACGCTCGGCGCTGCGCTGCGCCTCGCTGAGGCCAAGGGCGCACCCGACACGACAGACACGTACTATTCGTGTGTCTTGCAGGCGCTGGAACAGGTGACAGAGCCCAGCATCAGCGCAGCCGAACGCAGGGCGCGCCGCGCGGAGTGGGAAGAGGCCTACCACCGCACGCCTCATGGCCATCCCGTCACCCTGACCTGACGCGTTCCGATTGCCCCGCCCCACCCAATCCAGTAGAGACCGCACGACAACCTATTCAACCCGAGCGGAGCCCCTCAATGTCGCAGAAATTCGTCTATCACATGCAAGGCGTGTCCAAGACCTATCCCGGCGGCAAGAAATGCTTTGAAAATATACACTTAAGCTTTCTGCCCGGCGTGAAAATCGGCGTGGTGGGCGTCAATGGCGCGGGTAAATCGACGCTGATGAAGATCATGGCCGGTTTGGATACGGAGTTTTCGGGCGAAGCCTGGGCGGCCGAGGGCGCGCATGTGGGGTATCTGCCGCAAGAGCCACAGCTTGATGCAGCGCTGACTGTCCGCGAAAACGTCATGCTGGGCGTGGCTCCAAAGAAGGCCAAGCTGGACCGGTTCAACGAACTGGCGATGAATTACTCCGATGAAACCGCCGATGAAATGGCGCGGCTGCAGGATGAGATTGACGCCGAGAACCTCTGGGATCTCGACGCGCAGATCGACGTGTCGATGGAAGCACTACGCTGCCCGCCCGATGATGCCGATGTCACCACGCTCTCTGGCGGTGAGGCGCGACGTGTTGCACTCTGCCGGTTGCTGCTAGAAGCCCCCGACATGCTGCTTCTGGACGAGCCGACCAACCACCTGGACGCCGAAACCATCGCCTGGCTGCAACAGCACCTGATGAATTACAAAGGCACGATCCTGATCGTCACGCACGACAGGTATTTCCTCGACGATATCACCGGCTGGATCCTGGAACTCGATCGCGGGCGCGGGATCCCCTATGAGGGCAACTACTCCGCGTGGCTGGAACAAAAGGCAAAGCGGCTGGAGCATGAGGCGCGGGAGGATAAATCCAAACAGAAGACGCTGGAGCGGGAATTGGAATGGATGCGTCAGGGCCAAAAAGCCCGGCAGGCCAAACAGAAGGCCCGGATCAACGCCTATAATGAGCTGGCAGGCCAATCCGAACGCGAAAAAATCACCCGCGCGCAGATCGTCATCCCCAACGGCCCGCGTCTTGGCTCCAAAGTGATTGAAGTGGGCGGGTTGCGCAAAGCTATGGGCGACAAGCTCCTGATCGAAGACCTGACGTTTAGCCTGCCTCCAGGTGGCATCGTCGGCGTCATCGGCCCCAACGGCGCGGGCAAATCGACCCTCTTTAAGATGCTCACGGGTCAGGAAAATCCGGATGCAGGCGATGTGTCCTACGGCGACACCGTGCAGCTGTCTTACGTAGACCAGTCCCGCGATGACCTGAAAGATGGGGAAACGGTGTGGGAGGCGATCTCCGGCGGCGCGGAGATCATCGAGTTGGGCGACGCACAGGTCAATTCCCGCGCCTATTGCTCGGCCTTCAACTTCAAGGGCGGGGACCAGCAAAAGAAGGTCTCGCTCCTCTCAGGCGGCGAACGCAACCGCGTCCACATGGCGCGGCTTTTGAAGGAAGGCGGCAACGTCCTCCTCCTCGACGAACCGACTAACGACCTCGACGTCGAAACACTCCGCGCGCTGGAAGACGCGTTGGTCGATTTCGCCGGCTGCGCCGTGGTCATCTCCCACGACCGGTTTTTCCTCGACCGCATCTGCACGCATATTCTGGCGTTCGAGGGCGAGGCCCATGTGGAATGGTTTGAGGGCAATTTCGAGGATTACGAGGAGGACAAGAAGCGACGGCTGGGGCCGGATGCGCTGGAGCCGAAGCGGATCAGGCATAAGAAGTTTGTGAGGTAGGCATTGAGCAAAGAGAAGCAGAATCAGTCTTGTTTCTTTGTAACCCCAATTGGGCAAACGGGGAGCCAAGATAGAAAACGCGCGGATGACGTGTTGAAGCATGTGCTTAGGCCCGCTCTTGGCGACGGGTTCAAAATCGTAAGGGCAGACGAGGTTGATGACCCTGGAACGATTACGGGCGATATAGTTGCGCGTTTGTACAACTCCGACCTAGTGGTAGCCGATCTGACCGGCACAAATCCTAATGTCATGTACGAAGCCGGAATAAGGCACAGTTTCTCAAAACCGATTGTTCAAATTTGCCAAACGGGTGAAACGCTTCCCTTCGACTTAGCCGACGAACGGACCATTTTTTTCGATGTTGCTTCTTTGGATGAGGTTTCAGAGGCGAAGGAGCGTATTGAGAAAGCTGCTAGAAGAGCACTTGATGCACGACCTTTCAGGTCACCTGTGGTGCGTGCTTTGGAGTTTGACACGCTCTTTTCCGACGCGACGAAAACGCCTCTATCACGCAATCTGATTGAGAAACTAGATGATTTATCTAACACCCTGGACGAGGTTAAGAGTGACGTCGCATACTTGGAAACCAGTGTGGCGCATATGGAAATTAGCGTAGAAACTCCGGAACTAAGCGTGCTCAATGAGCTTGCAGAGTTCCTAAGTAAGTTTGATTACATTGGTCCAAGTGAGGTAAGGGATCTAGCCAGAGCTGCCAAAGAAATTGTGCAAAAGCACAAGAACAAAACTGACTGAAGAGGCGCAGCAGTAAATATGCCTTATCATATCAACGAGTGCTGCAACGATAGCTCGAATTTAGCAAAGCCCAGCCATTCAACTCTGTCGGCACCACATCTCCCCACCTACGCGCCAATTCTGACCCATTTCGGGCGGACACTCTCCCCATCGAAGGAGAGCAGTCATGCCGATACGCAACATGCAACGCTGGACAGGTCCGCGCCGGAACCCCGGTTTTCGGGCACCGCAGCCCTATCAGTTCAATGATTGGGCGATGATCTGACGCCAGCGCGGGGCATATAGGCCCTACAGATCAGACAAGGGACGTTCACCAAGCTGTGAAAAGCCCCTCACGCGCCATCACATGCGCCCGATCACCTCTGGCGGAGGGGCGCTTTGCTCTCCATCTCCCTCTCACGCAGGAAGGAAATGCACATGCAACAGTCGCAGAAGACGGAAGATGTTAAGGAACCGGCCCCCAGACATGCGGGCCAAACGAATAGCGATCCGGCAAAACATCCTGCCGGGTCCGAAAAAGACGCCCCAACCCCAAAACCCATCACCGATTGGGCGGGGTTCTGAACCCTTGAAAGGACACCTACCCATGGCCCTATGCCTCTTTATTTTTGCGAGCCTTTGCGGGCTTGTTGCCGGTTTTCTGGCGATGATGCTCGCGGGCATTGGTTGGGTCGGTGGCGTGGCGGTGTTCTTCGCAACCACCTACGGCGTGGCGACGTTACCTATCCTTCTCGATCTCCTGTTGGATCGACACAGTCACCCGTCATAACCATTGCTGGCCACATCGGAGGGCAACCGCTAGTTTGCCCTCATGGCCAAGACTTCTGAAATAGACGTGGTTGTCATCGGCGCCGGGCCCGCGGGGTCGGCAGCGGCGGTCGCTGCACTTGGCCAAGGGGCCAGCGTGGCGATCGTTGACAAGGCACGGTTTCCACGGCCGAAGCTGTGCGGCGGTCTGATCACAGGTCGATGTGCGCGGCACCTGCGCGATGTATTCGAGCTGGAGATCAGCAACGACCTGTTCGAGCCGCGCGATACTTTCGAGTTTTTCATGGACGGCACGCGGCTGGCAGAGATGCGGGATGTGCCCCGCGCCTATCTGACCATGCGCTTTGATCTGGACGCTGTGCTGTTTGGTCACGCGGTGAATAAAGGCGCGCTGGATTTTTCAGGCCAGCGGATCGAAGCGCTGGATCTGGACGCTCGCCAAGTGCGCCTCGCGAATGGGACAGAGCTGCGCTTTGGCTGTCTGATCGGCGCAGACGGGGTGCGGTCGCGCGTGGCAGAAGCACTTTTCGGTGAAAGCTATGATGCAGGCAGGATCGGGTTCGCTTTGGAAATCGAAGACGCGACCGTGAATCCGGAGACCACCAAACCCATCCGGGTCGATTTCGCAGCTGCCGACTGGGGCTATGGTTGGTCCTTCCCAAAACGGGGCAGCACGACAATCGGTGTGGGCGGGTTGCAGGTGCAAAACCCGGATATGAAAGCGCGTCTGAAGGGGTATCTTGATCTGCTCCAGACGGGCGATGACGCCAAGGTGAAGGGCCATTTCCTGCCCTTCGGCGGCTTTCGCAATCGCCCTGGTCAGGGGGCAGTGCTGCTGGCCGGTGACGCGGCGGGGTTTGTAGATCCGATTACCGGCGAAGGCATCGGATATGCGGTTCAATCGGGTGCCCTGGCCGGTCGCGCAGCGGCAGAGGCGGTGGCAGCGCAGGCGCCTGGGACAGCGTTCGCGCGATATTTGCCCGCGACGCGCCCCATTCGCACGGCATTGCGCTGCGCGCGCTGGCTGCGTCCGCTGATCTTTGCAGCCCCCATGAAGCCGTTTTTCGCCAGCACCTTTCGCGCCTCAAAAACGCTCAAGCGCGATTACATGCGGCTTTTGGCCGGTCAGACGGAATATCCTCAACTGGTGGCGCGTGCATTTTTGCGTGTGCCCCGCGCAGGGCTGAGGTTTGTATGGCGAAGGATCAGAGAAAACCGATCCGGCCCACGCGGTCAGCGCGCGGATTAGGCGCCGAAGCGGCAGATCGGTCACATTTGCGAGATTAACTGAGCATTTCGCATTCTGTCCGGGGTGTGATCGCGATAATCTACCTGCGTGAGCCGATTCCGGGAGATTGGATATGATCGATCGTCGTTTGTTTGTCGCGGGGGGCATGTCTGCTTTGGCTACGCCCGCGCTCGGCTTCCAACTGGAGGCGCGCTACAAGCCCACCACCGTGGCCATTTCCAATCAATATGCCGTCGGTAAGCTGGTCGTTGTGCCGCGTGGGCATTTTCTCTATTTCGTGACCGCGCCGGGTCAGGCACTGCGCTACGGCGTGGGTGTTGGCCGGGCCGGGCTCGAATTTCAAGGAACCGCGGATATCGCCTACAAGCGCAAATGGCCCGACTGGCGGCCCACAAATGAGATGATCGCCCGGGACCCCGGAAAGTACTCGGAGTTCGAGGCGGACGAGACCTACCGTCAGCCCGGGGGACCAGGCAATCCGCTTGGATCGAGGGCGCTTTATCTTTTCCAGAACGGGCGCGACACCTATTACCGGATCCACGGCACTACGGCGCCGCGGTCGATTGGGCGGTCGGTCTCGAACGGGTGCATTCGGATGCTCAATGAGCACGTGAATGACCTTTATGAAAAGGTGCCCGTCGGCACAAAAGTGACGGTTTTGTAAGCCTCGGCGCTGCTCTTCAGCCCGGACGGAGGGCCTCACAAATGTACGCCGCATCTGTCGTTTCTTCTGGCCAAAAATATCCCCGCCGGAGGCATTGATTCAGCTGGGTTCAGGCCAAGCCACCCATGATCAGTCGCTGCGCCATCTGGGCATACATATCCGCCATGTAACCATCCCCGGCTGCAATCGGCTTGCCTTCATCGCCTGCAATGCGTGTATCCAGGTCGATGGGCAACGCACCCAGGAACGGAATACCCAGCTTGTCTGCCTCCGCCTTGGCCCCGCCATGGCCAAAAATATGCGCCTCGTACCCGCATTGAGGGCAGTGGAAGAGCGACATGTTTTCAATGAGGCCAAGGATCGGTGTCTTGAGCGTGTTGAACATGTCCATCGCCTTGCGCGCATCGATCAACGCCACGTCCTGTGGGGTGGACACGACCAACGCGCCGGTTGGCTGAGCTCGCTGGCAAAGCGTCAGTTGCACATCTCCGGTTCCAGGCGGAAGATCGACAATCAGCACATCCAGATCCCCCCAGTTCACCTGAGAGATCATCTGCTGCAGCGCCCCCATCAACATCGGCCCGCGCCAGACCACGGCTTTGTCAGGGTCAAGCATCAGACCGATCGACATAAACGTCACCCCATGCGCGTGGAGCGGTTCGATGATCTTGCCATCGGGGCTGGCGGGCCGATCGGATTTGCCCATCATGCGCGGTTGACTTGGGCCGTAGATATCGGCATCCAGGAGCCCCGTCTTGCGCCCAAGTCGCGCGAGCGCCACCGCAAGGTTTGACGAGACGGTCGATTTGCCAACCCCGCCCTTGCCCGAAGCCACCGCGATGATCGACCGGACCGAGGCCGGGCGGATTGAGGTTTCACCGCCTTTCGGGTGCCCACCAACCTTGATCGAGGGCGGTTCCCCCTTGGGTGGCGGCGCTTTGGCGGCGGGCGCATGCGCAGTCAGCGCCACAGAGGCCTGTTCGACCCCGTCAACGGAAAGCGCCGCGCGTTCGGCTGCGGCCCGCAAAGGTTCCATCTGACGAGCCATATCCGGGCTCGGCGCTTCAATGACGAATCGCACCTGGCCGTCCGCAATACCAAGCGCGCGGACCATATCGCGTGATACAAGGTCACCGCCGTCGGGCAGTTCCAGTTTGGCCAGCTCGGCCAGAACCTTGTCGCGCGTGTCACTCATGCTGCTTCTCCGATCATCGCTGCTTCATTACGTGGCAGAAAATGCCCGGGGTGCAAGGGTCGTCAGAAAATTGGTCGAAATTGCAATGCATTGCTGAAAATTAAGGCAGTCTTTTCATATGCACTTGCTGCATAGCAGCATTGAGGAATTATTCATTGTGCAGTTGCAGCATCACCTTATCTTGGATGGCAGACAAGGGGCCAACACCCTTCGTTCAAAAAATTTAGTTCAGGCGCCCCTCTCCTCCTCCCTTGGGTTCCGCCTGTCACGGCGGCGACACACTCCTCCTCCCCGTGTCGCCGCCCTAAAATACCGAGGCACATGCCTCGTCAAGAACCGAAGGCCCTCTCCTCCTCCCTTGGGCTGGACGTGATGAAACGGCGGCACCGCTTCCTCCCATAGGTGCCGCCGTATTTTATTGAAGCCCGTCCGAGTTTCGCTGCACTCTGTGACCAAGCGCAGACGAGGCCGCCACATCCATGCAAGACAACGAACAGATTGCCGATCTCTTCATCATCGGCGGTGGCATCAACGGCTGCGGCATCGCAAGGGATGCAGCGGGGCGTGGATGGTCGGTGGTGCTGGCGGAAAAGGATGATCTGGCGCAGGCAACCTCTTCTGCGTCCACGAAGCTTTTTCACGGCGGGCTGCGATATCTGGAATTCTTTGAATTCCGCCTCGTCCGCGAGGCATTGGAAGAACGCGAAACGCTTTTGCGCGCGATGCCCCATATCAGTTGGCCCATGCGGTTTGTGTTGCCCATCGACCCGGCCATGCGCTTTGACGGTGAGACGCCCACGTCCCGTATCTTGAGCATCGTGATGCCCTGGGCCAAGGGGCGCCGCCCGGCATGGCTCATTCGCTTGGGCCTGATGCTTTATGATCGTTTGGGCGGTAGGGCGATTTTGCCGGGTACGGCCTCTCTGGCGTTGCGAGACAGCCCGGAAGGCGCGCCCCTCAAACCCCATCTGACGCGCGCGTTTGAGTATTCCGATTGTTGGGTGGAGGATTCACGCCTCGTCGCACTCAACGCTCGTGACGCGGTGGAGCGCGGTGCGCGGGTGATGACGCAGACCAAAGTCCTGTCGGCGCGGCGGGAAACGGATCATTGGCAGATCGAGGTGGAAGACCGCAACACCGGCACGACACGGATGGAAAAGGCCCGTATGCTGGTCAATGCCGGTGGCCCCTGGGTGGGGCATCTGATCCGCAACGTGGTGGGAATCAACTCGACGGAAACCGTACGGCTGGTGCGTGGCAGCCACATCGTAACGCGCAAACTTTTTGATCACGACAAATGCTATTTCTTTCAAGGTTCTGACGGGCGGATCATCTTTACGATTCCGTATGAGACAGATTTCACCCTGATTGGCACGACAGAGGCCCATCATGAAGAGCCCTTCGTCGATCCCGTCTGCACGCCGATGGAACGCGACTATCTTCTGGAATTTGCGTCAACATACTTCGAAACCCCGGTCACGAAGGACGATATCGTCTGGACCTACTCCGGTGTGCGCCCACTTTATGAAGACGGCGCAAAATCGGCCACGGCTGCGACGCGGGATTACGTGTTGTCGATGGACACAAATGGCCCTGCGATGCTCAACGTGTTCGGCGGAAAGATCACAACCTACCGGCGCTTGGCTGAAAGCGCGATGAAAGAAGTTGAGAGCCAGTTCCCAGGTCTCAGCGCCCCGTGGACGGCAGGCGTCGCCCTGCCAGGAGGGGATTTTCCGGTAGCGGGGTTCGACGCGCTGGTCGAGGAACTGCAAGGTGACCATCCATACATGTCAGAACGATGGGCGCGCCGACTGGTGCGGGCTTACGGTACGGATGCGGCCAAGATGCTGGATGGGGCCACATCAGCCAAAGATCTGGGGCAGGATTTCGGCGGCACACTAACTGAAAGAGAAGTGCGCTGGCTGATGACCCATGAATTTGCGCGCCGCGCAGAAGACGTCGTCTGGCGCCGTTCGAAACTGGGCCTTAGGATGAATGCGAGCGAGATTGATGCGCTGGACATGTGGATGAAAGAGGCCAAGACGTGACGCATATTCTGGCGATCGATCAAGGCACCACGTCAAGCCGGGCGATCCTATTTGATGCACAGATGCGCGTGGCCGCTATGGCGCAGGAAGAGTTCACTCAGCATTTCCCCGCCTCGGGCTGGGTCGAACATGACCCCGAAGAGATCTGGGCCACCACGCTCAGCACCTGCCGCAAGGCAATGGAGGGAAAGGGCGGTATAGCCGCCATTGGTATCACGAACCAGCGAGAGACGACGATTGTCTGGGATCGCACATCAGGCCGCACAGTCCATAACGCGATCGTCTGGCAAGACCGGCGTACGGCTCAGACCTGTCAGGCATTGCGCGACGCAGGCCATGAGACGCTCGTGAAAGACCAGACAGGGCTGCTGCTTGATCCTTATTTCTCAGGCACGAAACTGGCTTGGATTCTAGATAATGTGGAGGGCGCGCGGGAGGCGGCAGAACGCGGCGATCTGCTTTTTGGCACGGTGGATAGTTTTCTGATCTGGCGGCTGACGGGCGGTCGCGTCCACGCCACAGATGCCACCAATGCAGCACGCACTCTGCTTTACGACATCAAGCGGGGCGAATGGAGCGCGGACATCTGCGACATCCTGGGCGTACCAATGTGCATGCTACCGGAGGTCAAGGATTGCGCCGATGATTTTGGCGCAACAGATAAGGAACTTCTGGGCGCAGAAATCCCCATTCTCGGGGTCGCAGGCGATCAACAGGCCGCGACGATGGGACAGGCCTGTTTCGCCCCCGGCATGATGAAATCCACATATGGAACAGGGTGTTTTGCCCTTCTGAACACAGGCGATACACCCGTGGCGTCGTCCAACCGGCTGCTCACCACCATCGCCTATCAACTGAACGGAAAACCAACCTATGCGCTTGAAGGCTCCATCTTCATCGCAGGCGCAGTGGTGCAATGGCTACGTGACGGGTTGAAGATCATTGCGTCTGCCGCAGAGACCCAAGCCTTGGCCGAAGCGGCGGATCCCACGCAAAACGTAACAATGGTCCCTGCGTTCACCGGCCTGGGCGCGCCTTATTGGAAACCCGACTGCCGCGGCGCGGTCTTCGGCCTCACGCGCAACACTGGCCCGTCCGAGATGGCACGCGCCGCCCTTGAAAGCGTTGGTTTCCAGACGCGCGACCTGATGGAGGCCATGCAGGCTGACTGGAAAGTCGCAGACGATCAGGTCTTGCGCGTCGATGGCGGGATGAGCGCGTCTGACTGGACCATGCAATTCCTCTCCGACATCATCGGCGCGCCGGTGGATCGGCCAAAGGTGTTGGAGACAACCGCCATGGGCGCGGCCTGGCTCGCGGGAATGCAGGCAGGGCTCTACCCGGATATGGAGGCGTTCGCGAAAGGTTGGGCGCTGGAACGGCGCTTTGAGCCGGGCATGAACAGCAAAGATCGAGACACTCGTTATGCAGCATGGAAACGTGCCGTGGCCGCAGTGCAAACCGTCTGACAGCAGTATTTTCTTGCAACTTGGCTGAATTCAGAAATTCTGCAAGAAAGGCTTTAGCATTAAAGTTGCTCTGAAATGGCCATCAAAATCGAGATGCTCCGCTGCTTTCGCGCCGTGGCGGATACCGGAAGCCTCGCTGAGGCAGCAACCAGCCTCGGCCGGACGCCGTCCGCTGTTTCCATGATGCTGCGCCAGTTTGAAGACCACGTTGGCGCGCCGCTGTTTGAGACCGGGCGGAAATCCCACCTGACGCCCTTGGGCCAACTCATCCGGCAAGAGGCCGCGCGGGAGTTGGCCCATTTCGAACGAACCGTGGCGGCCATCGAAGGCCTCGCCAAGGCCGACCATGGGCATGTGCGCCTTGTGGCCACACCGTCTATCGTGCAAGTCGTCCTGCCTCCCATTCTGCGCCAATTTATGAACCGTCACCCTGATGTGCAGATTGATCTGCGCGATGCAGATTCCATCACGGTGGAAGAGGATCTGCGCAATGAGCGCGTCGATATTGGGCTGGCCAGCATCGGGCCCGTCGCCGGGTACGGGCGGCAAAAGCTGCTATCTGACCCATTCGGCGTTATCTGCCCGGCAGAGCATCCTTTGGCAAGTGAGGCGATGCTGACATGGGACGCGTTGCTGGGTCAGACCTTCATCGCACACGGGCTTTGCCCCCTGATTGAGGACCCGGAGTTCCAACCCATCTTGGAAAGCGCGACACTGATGGTGCACAACACTGGATCGATCCTAAATCTGGTGCGAGCCGGGGTTGGGTTTACGATCCTGCCGCGCCTGGCGATACTGCCTCAAAATGGGGATCTGGCCTTTGTTCCGCTGAGAACCACGCCCGCCAGCCGTGATGTGTATCTTTTCACGCCGGAAACCAACCGCCAGACGCCTGCGACCAAAGCAATGGTCGCTGCAATTCTCTCGGCTGAAATTCAGGAATACTGAAATTCTCTTAAGAATTTTGCGTTTGACCTGAATTTCACACCGTGGCCTAGTTTGGGCGCAGACATTGGAAGGCGGACCCCATGGCAAAGACCCATCAGAACCATATCGCAGGCGATTGGGTGGACGGCGAAAGCACGATTGAGAACCGCAATCCATCGGATTTGAACGATATGATCGGCCATTTTGCGCAGGCGAACAACGCGCAACTGAGTGACGCCATCGCCGCCGCACGTGCAGCCCAGATTGAATGGGCGGCCTATGGGATCGAACGCAAACAGGCCGTACTGATGGACATCGGCAATGAGATGATGGCGCGGGCCGAGGAGCTGGGCACGCTGCTGTCGCGCGAAGAAGGCAAACCGCTGGCGGAGGGCAAAGGGGAGGTCTATCGCGCGGGCCAGTTTTTCACCTACTACGCCCATGAAACCCTGCGCCAATTGGGCGAAAATGCCGACAGTGTCCGTCCGGGAATCGAAGTGGATGTGCGCCGCGAACCGGTGGGCACGGTGGCGGTGATCAGCCCGTGGAATTTCCCCACCGCCACAGCCAGTTGGAAAATCGCGCCGGCGCTGGCCTTCGGCAATGCCGTGATCTGGAAGCCCGCCAACATCACGCCCGCCTCCGCCGTGGCGCTGACGGAAATTATCGCGCGCCAGGACATTCCGGCCGGGCTTTTCAACCTTGTGATGGGGGCAGGCAGCAGCGTGGGGCAGGCACTGGTGGAAAGCCCCAAGATCAACGCGATTTCGTTCACCGGGTCGGTCCCCGTGGGCCGCGGCATCGCGCAGGCCGCCGTGGGCAACTTCACCAAGTTGCAGATGGAGATGGGCAGCAAAAACGCTTTGGCGGTGATGGAGGATGGCGATCTGGATATTGCAGTCGCCGTTGCCCTTGGTGGTGCATTTGGCGGGACGGGCCAGAAATGCACGGCCTCATCGCGGCTGATCGTACACGAGGCCGTGCATGATGCCTTTGTCGATAAGCTGGTGGCAGGGGCGAAGGCCATGAAGGTCGGGCATGCACTGGGCGAGAGCACGCAGATGGGCCCGGTGGTAAGCCAGCAGCAGCTGGATGAAAACCTGGCTTACGTAGAGCTTGGCAAATCCGAGGGCGCAGAGTTGGCCTGCGGCGGCACGCGTTTGGAGATGGAAACCGACGGCTACTACATGTCCCCCGGCGTGTTCCTGAACACGACAAACACCATGCGCATCAACCGGGAAGAGATGTTTGCGCCTCTCACCTCCGTCATCAAGGTAGGGAGCTATGACGAAGCGCTCGCAGTGGTGAATGATACCGAATTCGGCCTCACCTCCGGCATCGTCACCCGCGATTTGGCGCGGGCCACGCATTTCCAGCGCAACGCAGAGACGGGCGTGGTCACCGTGAACCTGCCCACTGCTGGCACGGATTACCACGTGCCCTTTGGTGGCCGGGGTCAAAGTTCTTACGGGCCACGCGAACAGGGCACCTATGCGAAGGAGTTCTACACAACGGTGAAGACGGCCTATATCGCGGCCGGAGAGCCCAAGTGAGCTTTCGCATCGACAACCTGCAATACGCCAACTGGTCGGAAAAAATCTTCCGCCAGATGCGCGAGGGTGGTGTTGACGCAGTCCATGCCACGATCGCCTATCATGAGAATTTCCGCGAAACGGTGCTGAATATCGAAGCCTGGAACCGCTGGTTCGAACGCTTTCCTGACCTGATCTTTCATGGGAAGACAGGCGACGATGTACGTCTTGCCCGCGAAACCGGCCGCACGGCGATTTTCTTTGGCTTCCAGAACCCCTCCCCCATCGAGGACGATGTTGGCTTGGTGGAAATCGTTCACACGCTCGGCGCGCGGTTCATGCAGCTGAGCTATAACAACCAATCCCTGCTGGCCACGGGCTGTTACGAGGCTGAGGACCCCGGCATAACCCGCATGGGCCGTCAGGTGATCAAGGAGATGAATCGCGTGGGACTCGTTGTCGATATGAGCCACTCGGCGGATCGCTCTACCATTGAAGCCGCTGAGATTTCCGAGCGCCCGATCACAATAACCCACGCCAACCTGCACGCCTGGCACGCGGCAAAGCGCAACAAACGCGATGACGTGGTGCGCGCAGTGGTGGAAAATGGCGGCATGATGGGGTTTTCGATCTATCCCCATCATCTCAAGGGCGGCACCAACTGCACGGTAGCAAGTTTTTGCGAGATGATCGCGCGGGCGGCAGAGATGTTCGGTGTCAAACATTTTGGGATTGGCTCCGATCTGTGCCAAGATCAGCCTGACAGCGTGGTGGAGTGGATGCGCGTGGGACGGTGGAGCAAAGAGATCGACTATGGGGAAGGCAGTGCGGCCGCACCGGGTTTTCCGCCGCAGCCTGACTGGTTCCGTGACAATCGCGATTTCGGGAACATTGAAGCCGGGCTGCGTGCCATAGGCTTCAACGACGCGGAGGTTGCCGGGTTGATGGGCGACAACTGGCTGGCCTTCTATGACGCGAGTTTCGGACCCGCCGCATGACAGACCAAGTCGCCCTCCGCTCCCCCGATCAGGTGATGAAACTGGCACGCCTTGGTTCTTTCCACCAATCGCGCCTTTCATTCATGCGCCAGTTGCTGCGCCGCATATCAAGGGAAAACTGGACCTTTGAGACCCGTGAATTCAACATCGACGACCGTGGCGTGGGTCATGCCGTCTACACCGCGCACGGGCCGGAGCGCAGTTATTCGCTGGTGGCCTTCACCCATGACCTGCCGCCCGAAGCGCGGTCCGATCGCGTTATCGCCACGGCGTGGGATGCGACCTTCGCGCTGTTTGACGGCCTGCCGACGCGCGACGACATCGAAAGACTGCGCAACAACGTCCCCCAGCAGGAGGACGGCCGCGTCAGCGGGTCTGAACTGACGCTGAGCCGTGCCAATCGTTCTGTCCGCTTGTGGGATCACGTGGTGGAACGGCTGGCTGCGGGGCAACAGCCGGACGCGGCGCTGGTGGGGGATGTGGGGTACCTGATGCGCACCACAGCCGTTTATGGGTCCGGCAAGTTTGGCGCAGCAGACAGAGAAGTCATCGCCGAACGCGCGGAATGCCGTGCTCCGTTTCAGGTGGAAATGCTGACGGTCTACTTGATCCGCACCTTCGTGATGGATCTCGTGGAACATATGGCCCGGGCCAAAGCCCCCGAAACGGCCACGGCACTTGACCCCGTGATGCGCCGTCGCTTCGGCATAGGCAATTCAACTGGATTGGGCATGGCGCCGTTTCTGGTCACCCATCCTGCGCTCCTGCACGCTTGGATTTCGGCGCGAGAAACAGCATTGGCACGCGTCCGCTCGGCGCTGCACGCCTCGCTCTCCGAGGTGGAGACATTCCGCCAATGCGCCGAACGGGCGCGCCTGCATGCCCATGGTTGGCAATCGGCGCACCCGCTTCAGATCGCCAAACTGGAAGGCCTTCGCGCGGATATGGATCGTCTTTGCACGCATCTGAAAACCGCAGACCTGACAAAACCCCAGCCTTGGAACACTCTTTATCAGTGGGGTGAAGCGGCGTTGAGCCTCGAGGGACAGGAAATGCTGGTCTCCTTGCTGCTCGAACCTCATGGCGATCTGATTGATGACCTTTGCGCCGAGATGGCTGCGGATGAAACCGAAACCTGGCGCATTGACGGAACCATGACCACCAGTGAGCTGCGCGACACCATAGAACGCGTTTATGACTGGGCACTTGCCATCGACTGGGAGGCGCAATCGCCGAGGGCTCGGGTCTGGTATGTCTCTGAAAACAAGCTTGAGCCACGGCTGGGCGAGCGGTTTGACGAACCTTTGGAAGCTTACGAACAACCGCTTTGCCCGGGTCGCGACGCGGCGCGGCTCCATGCTGATCTAACCGGGGATGAACCACTCGCTGCGTTTCTGTTGCGCCATCCCGAACATCGACACATGGCCCGTCGCGCCCAAATCGCGGCGCGGCTGCCCTACGCCGAAATCCGCGGCAACACCATTGATGCCGCCATGCTGCCCATCGAAATGCTGCGAATGAAGCTAAGCTTTTTTGGCGCGTCGGAATTCGATCCCCGCTCCGACAGATGGGTCCGGATCACCATGTTCCAGCACGCGCCCTTCCCGAATGAACTGTCGCTTTGTCCCGACGATTGGGTGTTGCCACCCCTGATTGAGGCCGCCGAGTGACCTACTCACTTGGTGAGGTCGAGGCGCTCTGCCGCAAGGCCGCGCGCGGGGCCGGGTTCAGCTGGGGGATGGCAGACGAGGCGGGCAAAACAGCGCGGTGGCTCTGCAGACAGGGCCTGCCGGGCGCAGCGGCCTTGGCTGGGTATCTGGACACTGAACAAAAGACGACCGGACCAGATGATCCGTCGGGTTCTGTCTGGTCTGCGTCTGGGCCTCTCTGCCCACTCATTTGCGGGACATTGCTCAGCGATTTGGGTGCCGCATCCGTGGAACGGCGCCTGCATGAACTTGCATGCCCAATTTTGTTTTTGCCCCATGTTGGGCATCACATGACCCTTTCTTGGGACAAAGTGGCCTGCTGCATCTATGAAGATTTGCATATTGAGGGCGATCCAATGACGCCATTGGCCTCTTTGGCGACAATGACGCAGGCGCAAAAGATCGAAGGCACGCCCTGCACACCCACCACACGGGCGATGCTTGCGCCAGATGTTCTTTCCACGCTCACTCGTTTCGCCGCCCGCACCTATGCGCCGGAAACCGACGCCAGCAAGCTCTCCGGTGCTGGGGCTGGTCTGACAGACGAGGATTAGACAATGCGCAGCAAGATGCTTCTGAATGCCGTGGAAGTGCATGCCGAAGGGGAACCCGGTCGCGTGGTCACAGGCGGGCTTCCCGACTTTCCCGGTGCGTCTGTCTTTGAGAAGATGCGGTGGCTGGAAAAAAATGCCGATCATATCCGCAAGCTGGTCCTGCGGGAGCCGCGCGGCTATCCCGGGCTTTGTTCCAATCTGATTGTGCCGCCCTGCGATCCGCGCGCCGATGCGGGGTTTATCGTGATGGAACAGACAGAATACCCGCCCATGTCCGGCAGCAATGCGATGTGCGTGGTGACCGTGCTGTTGGAAACCGGGATTTTGCCAATGTTGGAACCGGTGACGGAACTCACGCTGGAGGCGCCTGCCGGGCTCATCTACGCGACGGCGCAGTGTCAGGATGGCAAGGTCACGGGCGTCACCATTCGCAACGTGCCATCCTTTGCCGTCCACCTTGATGCACCGCTTGAGGTGGATGGTCTGGGCAAGATCAAGGTCGATTTAGCCTGGGGTGGCATGTTTTACGTGCTGGCCGATGCGGATGCGTTGGGGATCGATGTGGGCGGTGACAATGGCGCGGCGGTGGTACGGGCATCGGAACGCATCCTGGCGGCGGCGCGCGCCCAATTGCCGGTTGTGCATCCTGAAAACCCCGACATAACCGGGCCGACCATCACCTTCCTCGGCAGCGCTCCAATTGCGCCCAATACTCATGGCCGCTGCTCTGTCACCGTCTCTTCCGGCGGCTATGATCCGACCCGCCCTGATGCCGTACCCGGAGCGCTTGATCGCTGTCCGTGCGGCACCGGGACATCCGCGAAAATGGCTGTTTTGCACGCCAAAGGCTTGTTGACGCCGGGGGAGGATTACGTAAACGCAGGCCCCTTGGGCACGACATTCATCGGGCGGATTGAAGAGGTAACAGAGGTCTCGGGGCAGCCTGCGATCATCCCTTCCATTACCGGGCAGGCCTGGATCTACGGCACCAGCCAATTCATGCTGGACCAGTCAGATCCGTTCCCGGAAGGGTTCACCATCGGTGACATCTGGGCTTGAGAGTTCAGGCCTTCGGCGAGAGTATTTTTAGCAAGATGAAACACGATCCAGTCCTTTCATCTTGCCAAAAATACTCAAATTCCGACGTGGCCAAACTCGCATCCCCTGCCCCAAAATTGCCAAACTTCGACCCGGCGCAAGCCCCTTTTCTCTGCCATCCACACGGAAAAGAGCAGGCATGAGGGGCAGGCCATGGTGATGCAAGCCGATATAGCGGAAAGACGTTCCGCCATTCTTCCCGCGATGTGGCGAAACCGGGCGCTGATAGCGATGGTCGGGCTGCATTTCATCGCTGTTTACGCCATTTGCCTGCTGCTCGGACGCGATTTTGGGTCGGGCACGGCCACCACGCTTATCAGTCTTTTGAAGGTTCAGGTGCCGGTCTTTCTGGTCATTCTGTTCCTGTGGCGGCTGGGTTGGGTGGCCATAAAGGTGCGGCCCAAGCGTCCGATCCAGTATTTCGTGAATGACCTCAAAGAAATTGTCTTTGACCGCGACCGCATCTTCTGCGGGGCGATTGCCTTTGTGACCATGTGCCTTTTTGCGGGCTCTTTCACCGTGGCCAAGGATCTGATCCCAGTGATCCATCCCTTTGCCTGGGATGAAACCTTCGCAATCTGGGATCGGGCGCTGCATTTCGGGCAGGACCCGTGGCGGATCATCTGGCCCATCACCGGCACGCCGCAGATCACCACCGCGATCAATGCCGCCTACCACCTGTGGCTGATGCTGGCCTATTTCCTGATTTTCGTGGCCTGCTTTAACGTCTCCCGCCACGACAAACACCGCACCTATCTGCTGGCCGATGTGACCTGCTGGATTGTGGGCGGCAATATCCTCGCCACAATCTTTTCTTCCGTTGGTCCGGTCTACTATGAAACGATGGGCTACGGTGCCGATTTCCGCCCGCTGATGGATGAACTTTATGCCTTCAATGACGTGAGCCCTGTCTGGGCGCTGCCCCTGCAGGAAATGCTGATCGACGGATACATGAACGACGGGCCGGTAAAAGGCATCTCCGCGATGCCTAGCATGCATGTGGCCAGCACCGTCATGATGACTCTTTACGCCTTCTCGGTCAGCCGCGTCTGGGGCTGGATCATGACCGCCTTCGCGACCGTCATTCTGGTAGGTTCGATCCAGCTGGGTTGGCACTATGCAATTGACGGGTATGTCTCTGTCGTTCTGGCGCTTGGTATCTACTGGATTGCCAGGCGGGTAGTCCGCCGGCTCTCCCGATCAGAGCAGGCCGCATAAAAAACGCCCCGGTCCAATAACCGGGGCGTTTTGCAAAACTTTATGCGAGTTCAACCCAGATGCGCGCTCAAGAGCCAAGCGAATTTTTCGTGCTTCTGGGCCCGACCGATGCAGAGGTCTTCGGTCAGCAAATCACCATTACCACTGGCCACGGCTGCTGTCGCCGTCAGGGTTGAAGCCACAGTGCGCTGTGCCTCAGCCAGCGTCGCGACCATGTCCTCGGCAGAGGCGTGACCGTCATGTTCATCCACCTTAGAGGCCGCGACCATCTCCGACAGTTTGCCCTTGGCATGCCCGCCCAGCGCTTTGACGCGCTCGGCCAGATCGTCCTGAGCTTCAAAGTGGTCTTCATAGATCTCTTGGAACAGCGCGTGCAGTGGGCCAAAGGCCATGCCGGTCACATTCCAGTGAAAGTTCTGGGCCAGCATCGTCGTGACGACGGTTTCGGCGACGGATTGGTTCAGCGCTTCGACGATTTCGGTCTGCGCATCGGTGGTCAGAGATTTAGCTGTTTGGGTCATGGCTATTGCCTCTTGTCCTCTTGAGTATGCTCTAGTTTAGATCAATTCTAAATTGGGAGTATAGATAGCGAGAGGCCGCACGGGTTTCAACCGAAACACGCATAAATATTTGTTTTTCTTTGGAAAATTACTGACTTATTCCGTCAGGAATTGCGCCAGCCCAGCCAGCAACTGCCCGAAAATCCTGCGTTTTGAAGGCTCTACACGGCTGCAGATCAGAAAGGCGAAACTGTCCTGATCGCCCGCTGCTCTTGCCGAAAGTGCTGCAATCAACCAGCGCTCATCAAAACTGGTTGCATCTTCCCCGGGTCGCAGGAAAACAGGCTCCTGTCCCAATGCCTGGCCCATGACGCGCAAAAGGGTTTTGATCTGGGCTTCTTCGGCGCGGCCTTCATTGGGGTCCAATACCGCGCACGCCTCGTGGATGTCGAGATAGGCAGAGGCGCGGCAAGTGGTGGTGAAAAAGCGCAATTTGTTCAGAAACGGCCGCACGTAATCAGGAACCTGTGGTTCCGGACGGTCATTGTAAACGGGCAGTTTAAGCAAGGCGCTCATGGGTCAAACCGCAAAACTGTGCTGATCGACTCAGCACCAATTACGACTGAAATAGTCAGAAATTCCTCCAAATGATAGAGGGAACACGCAACTTTTTGCGCCCGTGATTAACCGCTCAGCCCATCCAGAGAGGCAACAGCTCCGTAAAGATCCGGCCGCCGATCCCGGAAAACCCCCCAATTCACCCGGTATTTCGCCGCCTCATCTAGATCGATGGTGGCAGTCAGCACGGTCTCTTCCTCTCGATCCGCCTCCGCCAGGATTTCACCAGTATACCCCGCGATGAAGGAGGTGCCGTAGAAATCCATCGCAACATTGCCTGTGGCCTCTTGGCCCACCCGGTTGGACGCCACTAGGGGCATGATATTGGCCGCCGCGTGGCCTTGCATCGTGCGTCGCCAATGGCCAGCGCTGTCAAGATCGGGCACCGCCGGTTCGGAGCCGATGGCCGTGGGGAAAAGCAGCACCTCTGCGCCTTTCAAGGCCATGGCACGGGAGGCTTCTGGAAACCACTGATCCCAGCAGATGCCGCAGCCCAGCTTGCCAAAGCGGGTCTCCACCACCTGAAATCCCGTATCGCCCGGGGAGAAATAAAATTTCTCTTCATAGCCCGGAAACTGGGGGATGTGGCTTTTGCGATAGGTGAAAAGGTGGCTGCCATCTGCATCAAACGTGGCCATGGAATTGAAACGCGCGGTACCTGCCGCCTCATAGAAGGACACGGGCAGTACAACGCCCAATTCCTTGGCCAAAGCCCCAAAGTGAGAAGTGACGCGGCTGTCCTCCACCGTTTTGGCCATGTTCAGATGGTCGTAATCCTGAGTGATGCAGAAATAGGGCGTCTCAAACAGCTCTTGCAGCAAGATCACCTGCGCGCCAGCGTCGGCCGCCTTACGTACCAGGCCTTCGGCACGGGCGATATTGTCATCAATGTCCCAGCTGCAGGACATCTGCGTGGCGGCAAGAGTGACAGGGCGCATGAGTTTTCCTTTCGCATCATTGCACTTTAACACGGCACTTTGACACGGCGGCGAGGGGCCGACAATTCGGCAGGCCGCTTGGGGTTGTGCCGCTGCGTCACTTCTGTTGCACGTTTTCCTAAGGTAAAGAATCCGATAATCCCGGTTGGGACATTCGGAGGAGGGACACCACAATGGTAGATGAAAATCGACCATGGCAAGCATATTACGGTGCCAATGTGCGACCTGTGCTTGATCAGGCCACATACCGCAACATTCCTGACATGATCCGCAGCGTGGCGGACACCTATGGCAAGGCCAAAGCCTTTACGACGGTGCTGCCCAACGGCATGAACGGCACATTGACCTTCAAACAGGTAGATGAAATGTCGGATGCGATGGCCGTCTACCTGCGCGACGTCGCTGGCCTTGCGGAAGGGGACCGCGTGGCGGTGCAACTGCCCAACTGTCTGGGCTTTCCCATTGCCGCCTTCGGGATCCTGAAAGCGGGCTGTGTGTTGGTCAATGTGAACCCGATGTACACGTCCGAGGAGATGGCCAAGCAGTTCGAAGACTCCGAACCCCACGCGCTCATCACCATCGACATGTTCGCCGACAAGGTGCTGGAGGCCACGCGCGGCCACCCGATCCCCAATATCATCGTCACCCGCGTTGCGGAGTTTTTCCCAAGCCTGCCCAAAGGCATCGTCGGGCTGGTGCAGAAATACTGGGACAAGGCGCTGCCCAAGATCGAAGTGCCCCATATCCGCCTGCCTGCAGCGCTGCATGCCGGACGCGATCATATCAAGCAAGGGCACATTGAGGCCGATCAGTACCACCAGAACATTACACTCGATGACATCGCGGTGCTGCAATACACAGGCGGCACGACCGGTGTGGCAAAGGGCGCAATGCTGACCCATGGCAACCTGATCATGAATATGGAGCAGGCGATGGAACTGCTCGCCGGGGACATGAAGAAAGGCGAAGAGGTGATCCTGACGGCCCTGCCCCTTTATCACATTTTCGCTTTCACGGTGAACATGCTGTCCTTCTACTGGCTGGGCGCGCGCAACATTCTGGTCCCGAACCCGCGCCCCCTGTCGAACCTTAAGCGGTCATTTGAGAACTACAAGATCACCTGGATGAGCGGCGTGAACACGCTGTTCAACGGGCTGAACAATGAGGTCTGGTTCCGCCATTCCCCGCCCAAGCACATGAAATTCGCAGGCGCGGGCGGCATGGCGCTGCAAGGGGCTGTGGCGCAACGCTGGCGCGAAGTGACGGGCTGTGATGTGCTGCAGGGTTACGGCCTGACAGAGACATCCCCCGTGCTGACCTTTGAACCCGTAGGCAAGGCACGTGAAGGCACCATCGGTATTCCTGTGCCGTCCACGGACGTGGCGGTGTTCGATGACGACGGCAATCCGCTGCCCATCGGCGAGGTCGGAGAGATCGGCGCCCGTGGTCCGCAGATCATGAAGGGCTATTGGAAAAAACCCGAAGAGACCTCCAAGGTCATGGTCGGTGAATGGTTCCTCACCGGCGATATCGGCGTGATGGAAGACGATGGCTACATCCGAATAGTAGATCGCAAAAAAGACATGGTCGTGGTATCGGGCTTCAACGTCTATCCCAACGATGTGGAAGACGTGATCGCGACGCATCCGGGCGTTCTGGAAGTGGCCGTAATCGGCGTGCCGGATGACAGTTCGGGCGAGGCGGTCAAGGCCTTCATCGTGGCGGCGGACAAGTCGCTGACACAAAACGATGTGCGCAGTTTCTGCAAGGACCACCTGACCAGCTACAAAGTGCCCAAGCGGGTGGAGTTCCGCGATGAGCTGCCCAAGTCGAATGTAGGCAAAATCCTCAGAAAAGATCTGCGCGCCGAAGAGATGTCGCAGATGGCAGCGGAGTGACCTCAAATGGTTGATGAATTTACACAGACCCTTTTGGGTATAATGGTGGCTGTCATCATGCTGGGCATGGGGGCCTCTCTGACGCCTCGTGACTTCTATTTGGCGCTGCGGCGACCCTACGGGCTGATGGTGGGCGTGATCAGTCAGTACGGCTTCATGCCGTTTCTGGGGTTCCTGCTCGCTTACTTCCTGGTGGTGCCCGAGGCCATCGCGCTTGGTATCCTTCTGATGGCTTGTATGCCCGGGGGAACAACGTCGAACATCTTCACCTATTTCTCCAAAGGCAATCTGGCTCTGTCAGTCTTGATGACAGTCACGTCGACAGCCACGGGCCTGATCCTGATCCCGATCATCCTGACAGTCTATGCCGCAGCCCTTGATATTGAGATCCCGCGCGAGGACATCATCAAAGTTCTCTTCGTCCTGCTGGTGCCCGTGGCGCTTGGCATGGGAATACGGCGGCTCAGCGCCAATATAGGCGCGACGATTGAATTCTTCGGTTCGATCCTCGGGGTGGTCTTTATCATCTTCATCATGGTCACCTGGGTGCCGCAGAACTGGCAATTCCTGATGAACACCACGCCTGCGACTTATACGGCGGCCATCGGACTGGGCATTGTGGGCATTACCATCGGCTATTTGTTCGCTAAATCCCTGCGCTTGCATCCGCGAAATGCGCGCACCGTGGCGTTGGAGACCGGCATTCAGAACGGCCCACTGGCCATTGCCATTATCGTCTTCACATTCCCGCCCGAAGAGCAGCAGGCGATCATGGCCGTGCCTGCGCTTTATTCGCTGTTCATTGTGATCGTATCGACCTGCGTGACGTTTGTGTTCCGCCGGGCGAACACGGCTGCGGAACAAAAGATGCCGGACAGCCTGCTCTGAGCCTATCTGCGGGCCGGGTTATGCCTGGCCCGCGATTTTAATGATCACCACAGCCGCCGCCGCAATGTGGATGAGCGTGATCACGACTGATACCCAGTGCAAGCGTTTAAACCGTGCCTTTTCGCCCTCATCGGTGGCGCGATTGATGGCGGGCATCAGGACCTGCCGCGCATAAATCCCAGACGCCGCGATCGCCACCAGAATGCCCGCACTCAAGGGATCAAAGAACGCCACCACTGCCGCTGCCACTGCCGAAGTCCCAATCACGAAAAGATAGAAATGCGGGAAGGCCCGGCGCAACACCGGCCCCGCCGTATCCGCCGGCAGCGCCGTAAACAGAAAAGCAGCAAACCCAAACGCATACAAAACCGTGCCGCCAAACATCAGCGCAGTCACCAAAAGCGCAAATTCAATCATGCCTCGCTCCTTTTATCCGCCACGCCCATGTAGATCACCGTCTGCAAAGGCAAAGGCCCGAATGTGAAGTCCAACCGCTTGTTGATGCCTGTGGGGCCAAGACCCGTGGTCGGCCCCGGCAACAGCCCCGCGCGTTTCATCGCGGCCTCAAGTTCAGCAGGTTTTATGAACATCCCTGGGTCATGCGTACCTTTGGGCAATAGGCGCAGAACATCTTCGGCCATGGTAATGACCGCAAGGCGTGAGATGATGTTGCGGTTGATGGTGTCAAAGAAAAAGCGCCCACCGGGCACCAGCACGCGATGCACCTCTCGCAGCACCCGATCGAGGTCAGATACATGTTCGAGCACATCCACACAGACAACCGCGTCGAAACTGGCATCCTCATAGGGCAGCGCCTCACCCACGCCCACGTCGTAGTGAATGCCGTAGCCTTCATGGATCGCATGCGTCCTAGCAGCACTGATCGCTTCGGCAGCGGGATCGATCCCTGTCACCTCGGCGCCGCTGTTGTGCAGCGCCTCGGCCATGAAGCCGCCAGCACAGCCCAGGTCCAGCACGCGCTGGCCCACCCAATTGTTGTATTGATCAAACCATCTGAGCCGCGCAGGCACCATCGCCTTCAGCGTGCGTACCCATTTGATGTCATCGGACCACCATTGCTTGGCCACATCATCATAGATGCTCAGATCATTGCGTTTGCGCTTCATCACGCCTCTCTCCGTTCAGCCCGGGCACCATATAGGGCACGTCGTGCTTGTATTGCCGAAACCGCGCGCCATAGCGTTTCTCGAACCGCCTCTCTTTCAGCTTGGGCGCGACGAGGCAATAGGCCGTCAAAACGATGGCCAAAGCCAATTGATCCGGCGTCCAAACAGGCACCAGCCACAGCGTCAGCGCAAAAGACAGGTAGATCGGTTGCCGGATCACGCGGAAAAGCCCGCGTGTTGGCATATCCGGGAACCGCAGCTTGGAATTCTTCATAAGCGTCATCCAACCCAGCGCACCTGCCTGCACCTCTGCGCCGGCATCCCAACTGGCCTTCATCAAAAGCAACCAGGACGCGCCATAGGCCCCGCAGAGCGTCCAGAAGGCCCAACCGTCCGCACGCCACCAAACGATGCCCGACGGCGTCCAGAGGGCAAACAGAAGAAACAGCTGGATCGATGCGATGATGGCAAATGTCGTTGAACTAAGCGTGCCGCCATGGCGACCGGGCACAAGCTTGGACAAAAATCGCATGCCTCGGCTGCTCAGAAGCAGTGAATGGGCGATGGGGAATTGCAGAACCAAGGCTGCGTTCACCGCGATGGCATAAGGATACGGCACCGCGCCAAGGCTTTTGCTCATACCGAAAAACATGGCCACCACCATGGCAATCACCGCCAAGGCGAAAATCATATGCACCACAAGCCCAAAGGACAGGGCGAGCGCGATGCGGCCCAATCCGGGTTCAGGTGTAAACACACCGCGGATCAGCGTCCAAAGCCGTTCGATATGGTCTTGCGTTGTCATGAACTGAGGGATTTAGGGCAGTATCATGTTTGAACTAGGGAAGAATTGACGCGGAGCCTTAGGATGTCTTCAACTTGCCGCGAAACATCAAGGACTGCTGATTGAGAGCTGCAATATCTGCATCACCCGCGATGATATCCTCACATAGTTTTGCAGCTCTTCGCGCCTCGTCTTTCGTCATATTCTGATAGGCCGGGCGTGCGATGTGATCATACCAAACCCCGCCTGAAATGGCATCGAGCACAATGCGTTGGAAACAATGGTCATTGACGACGGGCCAGCGCCGCCCAGCCTCGCGCGCAATGGCTGGCATAACCTCTTTGGTCAGATGCAAATAGCGTGCAACGGCGTCTTCCCGGGCCTCATCCACATCGCCCAGCGGCAATCTCATCGACGCAAGACCACGTCTGCGCGGATGTCCAAATCCTGCTCCACCGCGTCGATCAGATATGCAGCGGTGTCCGCCCGCGAAATAAGGCCGTTTTTCCAGGTAGAGGGATCGCGCAGTACACTCACCTTGCCGCTTTTGGTGTTGTTTGTCAGGATCACGGGCCGGGCGATGGTCCAGTCCAGATCACTTTGCAGGATCATCTCTTCCTGCCGATCCTTGTCGGCATAGGGGCGACCCAGAAATGCCTTGTGCCCGATGCTTTCCAGCGTACTCATCGCTTGGCGCGACCGACCCGCGCCGAAGCCTGTGACAACGACCAAACGCTTCGGTCCCACATCTTCCATCGCGTCGATCAAGACGCGCGTCGATTGGGAAAACAGCGTTTCTTCCTCCCACAGCATGGCCAGCCGTTCCTTGATGCCCAGCGCATAGACCACGGCCCGTACTCCGGACACCGCCGCGCGCACATCTTCCGGTGACAGGGCATCGCCTTTCCACGCCTCTAACCCTTCCCCAGCCTCCATCGTACCGGCCGTTCGGGCAAACCCGCGCACCGTCAGCCCCCGGGACAGCGCCTCTTCCACCGCCTTGGCCCCGATGCCGGATGTCGCGCCCATGATCAGGATGGGATGCGTCATGCCTGCTCCTGCACTGTGGTCTTGCTTTGCTTGGCACCTGACAGAACCGCAGGCAGATAATCCGTGATCTTCAGTCGCTGACCATACCCCAGCAGCAACAGAACAAGTGCCGCCCCGATGATGGGCATGTGACCGATCAGTTCTACCAAAGCGGCCTCCTTGTTGTCCTGTAGAATGAAAACGATATTGGACAGCGCCATCATAACCGACAGCGTGAGCACAGCCAAACGCACAGTGGTGCCGAGGATCAGGCAC
>JBCCNB010000022.1:0-52903 GCA_039026055.1 Pseudomonadota bacterium
TCACCGCGCAGGATATCGACCGATGAGTACGGGCGGTAGCGCAGTACATAGACACTGACCGTATCATCATAATCCGAGGTCACCTGCCCTGACACAGTCATGCTATTGCCATCTCGCGAGGCCCGCAAATCCACCTCAACAGGCAGTTGATGATGGGCATCGATCACGCGATTTGTATCCTTTGGGTTTGATCCGATAACATGATCGGCCCCATTGATCACCATCTGCGGCGTGTAGACCATCTTGCGGTTCCCAAGGCGGGCATAGGCGCGCTGACGGGCTGTAAAATCGGGCTGCGCGAAGCTGTCTTTCCAGCCGATGTAATCCCAGTAATCCACATGCATGGCCAAGGCGATAACGTTCTCCCGCTCGGCCAATTCATGCAGGAACGCGTCCGCTGGCGGACAAGACGAACACCCTTGAGAGGTGAAAAGCTCCACCAGCACAGGACGATCTTGTGCCTGTACGGCGGTGGCAAGGGACAGGGCTGCCGCGAAAAGGAAAGAAAAGCGTATCACAGGGTAGGGCTCACGTTTCGACTCAGGGCTTTTAGGATAGAACGACAAATATAAACGCCCAGTGCCACGCGCCAATCACCCTTTCGCGAGACGGTGGTGAGGTTGGCATATGCGCCACAGCGACCATTTGTCAGCCCCTTGAACCCTGCGCCCTGATGGTTACTCTAGAACTGCTACCGCCAGCTTGACGCCAGAGGAAAGCCAATGCCCATCACAGTCGGCCATGACACAGCCAAATGTCGCAAAACGCTGACTGTGGGTAAAGACAGCGTCGCCTACTATTCTATCAAGGCAGCCGAAAAGGCTGGATTGGGTGATTTTTCCCGTGTGCCGGCCGCGTTGCGCGTGGTTTTGGAAAACATGCTGCGTTTCGAAGATGGCAAAACGGTAAGCGTAGATGACATCCGTGCCTTTTCCGACTGGGCCGCCAATGGGGGGCGCGCGGATCGCGAACTGGCTTATCGCCCGGCTCGCGTGCTGATGCAGGATTTCACCGGCGTGCCTGCCGTGGTTGATCTCGCCGCCATGCGCGACGGGATTGTGGAGCTTGGGGGCGACGCGCAACAAATCAACCCGCTCAACCCGGTGGATCTGGTGATCGACCATTCGGTGATGATCGACGAATTCGGCAACCCCCGTGCCTTCCAGATGAATGTGGATCGCGAATATGAACGCAACATGGAACGCTACCAGTTCCTCAAATGGGGTCAGTCTGCGTTCAACAATTTCCGCGTGGTGCCACCCGGAACGGGAATTTGTCACCAGGTGAACCTTGAGTATCTGGCGCAGACCGTCTGGACCGATGTGGATCAGAGCGGGCAGATGGTGGCCTATCCAGACACTTTGGTGGGCACGGACAGCCACACGACCATGGTCAACGGTGCCGCCGTTCTGGGCTGGGGCGTCGGCGGGATTGAGGCCGAGGCCGCAATGTTGGGCCAACCCATTTCCATGCTGATCCCCGAGGTCGTGGGCTTTGAACTGACCGGATCCATGATCGAAGGCACGACAGGCACCGACCTTGTGCTCAAGGTTGTCGAGATGCTGCGCGAACTGGGCGTCGTCGGCAAATTCGTGGAATTCTACGGCGAAGGCCTAAACCGCCTGCCGCTTGCGGACCGCGCGACGATCGCGAACATGGCCCCCGAATACGGCGCGACCTGTGGCTTCTTCCCCATCGACGGGGAAACGCTGCGCTACTTGCGCACCACGGGCCGGGATGAGGCGCGGATTGCTCTGGTCGAGGCCTACGCAAAAGAAAACGGCTTCTGGCGCGGCGATGATTACGCGCCCATTTATTCCGACACGCTGCATCTGGACATGGGCACGATTGTGCCCGCGATCTCCGGCCCCAAGCGCCCGCAGGATTATGTCGCGCTGACCGATGCGAAGGCGGAATTCCTGAAGGAAATGAAAGAGACCTTTGAACGCCCAATGGACAAGGAAATGCCCGTCGAAGGCGAAGACTACACCCTGTCTTCTGGCGATGTGGTGATCGCGTCCATCACCTCCTGCACCAACACCTCAAACCCCTACGTGATGATCGGGGCAGGCCTCGTCGCTCGCAAGGCAGCCGCCCTTGGCCTTGATCGCAAACCTTGGGTCAAAACCTCGCTCGCCCCCGGCTCTCAGGTCGTCAGCGCCTATCTGGAGGCGGCAGGCCTGCAAGACGACCTCGACAAAATCGGGTTCAACCTCGTCGGCTATGGCTGCACCACCTGCATCGGCAATTCCGGTCCCATCCAGAAAGAGCTGAGCGAGGCCATAGCAGAAGGCGATCTGGTCGCCGTCTCTGTCCTGTCGGGTAACCGTAATTTCGAAGGCCGGATCAGCCCGGATGTGCGCGCCAATTACCTGGCCTCCCCCCCGCTGGTGGTGGCCTATGCGCTGGCGGGTTCCATGGATATCGACATCGCCCGCGATCCGATCGCGCAGACGCCGGACGGCAAAGATGTCTACCTCAAAGACATCTGGCCCAGTCAAAGCGAGATTGCGGAGATCGTTGAGGCAACCGTCACCCGTGAAGCCTTCATCGAAAAATACGCCGACGTCTTCAAAGGCGATGACAAATGGCGCGAGGTGGAAACCTCCACCGGCGAAACCTACGATTGGCCGCCCGCCTCCACCTATGTGCAAAACCCGCCTTACTTCCGGGGCATGGGCGCCGAGCCCGGCACAATTGAAAACGTCGAAAATGCCCGCGTTCTGGCGCTCTTGGGAGATATGGTCACGACCGACCACATCTCGCCCGCAGGCTCCTTCAAAGACACCACGCCCGCCGGACAATACCTGATTGAACGGCAGGTTCCGGTGCGTGAGTTCAACTCCTACGGATCCCGCCGGGGCAATCACGAGGTGATGATGCGCGGCACGTTTGCGAATATCCGCATCAAGAACGAAATGCTGGATGGTGTGGAAGGCGGCTATACGCTGGGGCCGGATGGCACGCAAACCTCGATCTTTGAGGCCTCGATGGCCTGGCAGGAACGGGGCGTGCCGCTGGTTATCTTTGGCGGCGAGCAATACGGCGCGGGGTCGTCACGCGATTGGGCCGCAAAGGGCACTGCCCTTTTAGGCGTCAAAGCCGTGATCGCCGAAAATTTTGAACGCATCCACCGCTCCAACCTCGTGGGCATGGGCGTGATCCCATTCGAATTCACCGGTGGCGATACCCGCAAGACGCTTGGGCTTGCTGGTGATGAAACCGTCTCAATCTCTGGCCTCGATACCATCGAGCCGCAGCAGGAGGTGCCCTGCACCATCACAATGGGCGATGGCGAAGTGAAAGAAATCACGCTGAAATGCCGGATCGATACCGCAATTGAAGTTGAGTATATTGAGCACGGCGGAGTGCTGCATTACGTGCTACGCAACCTTGCCAGCGCACCGATGGCGGCAGAATAGTCTCGCTAACCTTCGGATTGAAGCTAGCTTTGTCCTTAAGGAAGAGAGACGAACATGGCCGATCCACTGGATTACGACGCAATTATCATTGGCGCGGGCGCGGCCGGGTTGGCCGCAACGCACGCGCTGCATGACGCCGGGCGACAGGTGATCTGCCTGGAAGCCGCAGAGCGGATTGGTGGACGGTCCTACACTGATACGTCCATCTTCGGCGTGCCCTTCGATCTGGGTGGGCATTGGCTGCATTATGCCGATGTAAATTCCTTCATTCCGATCGGGCAGGCGTTGGGATTTGACCTGTATCCCGAACCCGGGCACCTGCATGTGGGTGGTGGTCTTGAGGAAGGCCCCACGTTGCAGCGGATGGCGCAGGTGGTGGAAGAACTTCACCGCAAAGGCCAAGCCGCGCAAGATATGTCCATGACAGAGGCCTACGACCCCAAGGACGTGTTTGATCGCACCGCGCTGCTGATCAAGACGCTGTCGGCTGGACGGGACATGGACGAAATATCCATGCAGGATTGGCACACCCTCGCACTTGAGGACAACAATTGGTTCTGTCGGCAGGGCTTTGGTGCGATTGTCACGGCCCATGCCGATGGCCTACCGGTGAAAACAGACACGCAAGTCAACGCCGTCACGCGCCGTTCAGATGGCGTCGAGGTGGTTACAAGCAACGGCACGCTACGCGCGGCGCATGTGATTGTCACCGTATCCGTGGGCGTTCTGGCGGCGGAATCCATTCGCTTTGACCCACCGCTTGAGGCGCCCAAGCTGCAGGCGCTGGATGGTATCACCATGGGTGTCTACAACCACGCCGCTATGCTGTTTGATCCCGAAACTCTGCCCATGCAGGCCGATACCTGGGTGGTCTATCCCATTAAAGAGATGGCAGGCGATATGGCCCGGGGCGGGGGAATTTTGTGCAACATCTCCGGCACAGGTCTTTGCAGTTTCGAACATGTCGGTAATTTCGCGAAGGAGCTTGAGGCGGCGGGGGAAGCGGCGGCGATTGATTTCGCGATGTCGCGCATGATCGATGTGTTTGGCGCGGATATCGGCAAAGGTTTCCGCAAAGGCCACGCCACACGCTGGGGCTCTAATCGGTTCACCCAAGGCGCGTATTCCGGCACAAGACCCGGTGGCGTAGGTCTTCGCGCATCGCTGCGGCAGCCCCATGCAGATGCAATCCACTTTGCCGGTGAGGCAATGAACGAGGGCGAGACGGTGTGCGTCTCCGGCGCACATAAAGAGGGTTTGCGGACTGCACAGCAGGTGCTCGCCCTGCTTTAGTCGGCTCTTCGCCGCCTCAAGACCATTTGCCAAATCCGAGAAGATCGTTACCGTGGACAGGTGTACGCACGCGACTCTGTTATTCATAGCAATGTCCGACAGCGTTCACGCGCAACCTGTGACCAGGTCATCCCAGTCATCCGAGCGCAAGGTAAGAGGAGCAGCAAACTCAAGACGCCAAACGCGTCAGCCTAAATGAATGCGACCCTGTGCCTCAAACGGGAGATGAGCACATGACCTACGCAAAAGATCCATCGCGGCGAGGAGCAACGCGACCTCTAGATTATGGCGATTACAGCAACCGCCATAGCAGGTTGTTGCGGATCGCAAAGCGGCTGCCGCGCCATAAGCTTGAAACCCTGGCTCGGGAGGCGATGCAGCGGCTTATTTCACTGCGTGTCGGGCGGACTTCTCAGAGCCAATGGCAAATGAACAAAAAGGTGGAGCAACTATGCGCCGCCTTGCTTGATCAAGATGAACACAAAGCCGCGCGGATGATTTTGACGCTCACGGAAACGGGCGTGACGCCGGAAGAAATTTATCTGGATTATCTGGCCGCAGCGGCCAAGCGTTTGAATGACTGGTGGGAAGCGGACAAAGCGGGCTTTTGGCAGGTCACCGTTGCAACCTGCCGCATCCTCGCCATCATGCGCAGCATGGGCCATCAGTTTGAGCCCGTGGCGACGCGTGCAGATAAATCAGTTATTCTGGCCGGCGTTCCGGGGGAACAACATGTGGTCGGGCTGCGCATGGCGACAGATATTTTTCAAAAAGATGGGTGGCACGTCGTGATGCTGATCGGCCTGTCGCATTACGCTCTTGTCCGGAAAATCGCATCAACAAATGCCAGGATGGTTGGTCTGACGATGGAAAGCAGCGCCTCGCTGGATGCGCTCTCCAAGCTTATCGTTTCCTTGCATATTGTGCGGCCCACCACGCCCATCTTTCTGAATTGCAATTGCGTGAAAACCGTTCAGTCCAAACTGGCCTGGATGGATTTGCAAGGCGTATCCGATGGATTGGCCGAGATGAAAGGGGGTATGAACGCCTGGGCGGACACGCATGAAGAGTGACGTGGGCTTGAGCGGACGAACGCGCGGTTCGTCCGCCCTCACGGGCCGCATCGCCTAGACTTTGACGCGCTCTGATTTCGGATCGTACATTGGCTTCAGGCTTGCCGTGGCTTTGACCTTGGTGCCCATCACGTCGATCTCATAGTTCGACGCCAACACATCTGCCGCCTTCTCCCCTTTGGACGGCACATAACCCAGGCCGATCGCACCTCCAAGGTGGTGGCCATAGTTGCCAGAACTGAGATAGCCGACATATTCCCCATCGCGCACGATCGGCTCATTATGGAAGAGAAGCGGTTCGGGATCCTCCAACAGGAACTGCACCATCCGGTTATGCGGCCCGCTTTCCTTGCGATCCGCCACTGCGCTTTTGCCGATGAAATCGGGCTTGGACATGTCCACGGCAAAGCTGAGGCCCGCATCCACAACATTGTCTTCGCACGTGATGTCATGGCCGAAATGGCGGAAGGCCTTTTCAATGCGACAGCTGTCCATCATATGCATGCCACACAATTTCACGCCCACATCCTGTCCGGCCTCCCACAGCGTTTCAAACGCATGGCCCGCCATGTCCGTGGGCACATAGATTTCCCAGCCCAGTTCACCCACATAAGTCACGCGGTGCGCGCGGGCGACGCCCATACCCAGCTCAATCTCCTGCGCGGTGCCGAAGGGGTTTGTCTCATTAGAGAAATCATTCGGCGAGACGCGCGCCAGCAGGTCACGGGCTTTGGGGCCCATGATGGCCAGCACGCCTTCGCCCGCCGTCACATCCGTGATCACCACCTGATAGCCTTCCGCATGGCGGCGCATGTGGGTTTCATCGGCAAGCCGCGTCGCGGCCGGTGTGATGACCAGATAGACCGTTTCCGACAGGCGCGTCACGGTCACATCCGCCTCAATCCCGCCGGTGGAGTTAAGGAATTGGGTATAGACGATCTTGCCCGGAGGCACCGACATATTGCCGCCCGCTACATGGTTCAGAAACGCCTCCGCCTGGGGGCCTTCGACACGGATCTTGCCGAACGAAGACATGTCATACATGCCCACATTCTCGCGGACCGCGCGGTGTTCAGCGGCAGAATTTTCAAACCAGTTCTGGCGCTTCCACGTGTACTGGTACTCGCGCTCTTGCCCTTCATTTGCAAACCAGTTCGCCCGTTCCCAACCCGCAATCTCACCCATCACAGCACCCTGTTCCAGCAGGTGGTGATGGAACGGAGTGCGACGGACACCGCGCGCGGTCGCCTTTTGACGGTACGGGAAGTGATCGGCGTAAAGCAGCCCCAGCGTCTCTTTGGAGCGCTCAAAAAGATAATGTTTATTGCCTTGGAAGGGCTGCATCCGCGAAATATCCACGTCGCCCAGATCGAACGGCTTTTCGCCATCCTCCATCCATTTGGCCAACGCCATGCCCGCGCCACCGGCGGATTGAATACCGATGGAGTTGAACCCGGCCGCGACCCAGACATTGTCCATCTCGGGCGCAAGGCCAAGGTGATAGGCATCATCTGGCGTAAAGCTTTCAGGTCCGTTGAAGAAGGTATGGATCCCCGCCTCCTCAAGCATCGGCAGGCGGTTGCAGGCGTTCTCAAGGATCGGCTCGAAATGATCGAAATCCTCGGGCAGTTGGTCAAATTCGAAACTGTCCGCGATGCCGTTCATGCCCCACGGCTTGGCGTTGGGTTCAAACGCGCCCAGCAGCATCTTGCCCGCGTCTTCCTTGTAATAAGCGCATTCATCCGGCACCCGCAGCACGGGCATCTGGGTCAGGCCCTGAATGGCCTCGGTCACGATGTAGAAGTGTTCACAAGCATGCAGTGGCACATTGATGCCTGCCATGCGGCCCACCTGATGGCCCCACATGCCCGCGCAATTAACAACCATGTCGGCCGCGATGTGACCCTGTTCTTCACCATTGTCGGAGATCCAATCGACGCCCGTGATCCGCCGTCCCTGACGCTTCATGCCTGTGACCTTGACCCGCTCATTGATGGTCGCCCCCATCTGACGCGCGCCCTTGGCCAGCGCCAGCGCGATGTTGGCCGGGTCACCCTGACCATCCAGCGGCAGCCACACGCCTGCGGTCACGCCTTCGATATTGAGATGCTCATACTTGGATTTCACTTCGTTGGGGCCGATCTCTTCCACGTCAACACCGAACGCCCTGGCCATCGCCGCCTGACGGTAAATCTCTTCCTTGCGCTCTTCGGTCAGGGCAACGGTGATGGACCCGCAGCGCTTGAAGCCGGTGGCAACACCTGTCTCCGCCTCCAGCGCTCCGTAGAGCTCCTGACTGTATTTGGCGAGCTTTGTCATATTCGCCGTCGCCCTGAGCTGAGCTATCAACCCGGCGGCATGCCATGTGGTGCCGCATGTCAGTTGCTTACGCTCCAGCAGCACGACATCTTTCCAACCCTGCTTGGCCAAATGATAGGCCACCGAGCATCCAATCACACCGCCGCCGACGATGACTACACGTGCATTCTGAGGAAGATCAGCCATGGCATTCCCTTTGTGAGATTCGCTTTGCTTTTGTCGTGTTTGGCATGTGTTTGCGTCAAGCGATGTTGAGTATGCGGCAGTATGGTGTCGGATTTTCAATACACACAAAACAGAGCGCCTTCGCCTGGCCCCGGTCTGGCGATCCAGACCTCGTAACAGCAGCGCTTTATCGTCGGGTTCCCGGACCCTGTCTGAGCAATGTGCTGCAGTTGCCAATTCGCTAGGCCCTTGGTGGGGCCAGGCGAAGGCGCGGCGGCCCAAGGGCCTTGATTCCGCGCCAAAGACCTAGGCCGCCTGACCTGCGATCCTCCCCGAGAACATGCATCCTCCAAGGAACGTCCCCTCAAGCGCATTGTACCCATGATACCCACCACCACCGAAGCCCGCCGCTTCCCCCGCCGCATAGAGCCCGGGGATCGGCTGACCAGACATATCCAAAACCTGTGCATTCAGATTGGTCTCAATCCCACCCAGTGATTTCCGGCTCAAGATATGCAGCCGGACCGCAATAAGTGGCCCATTCGCCGGATCCAAAAACTGATGCGGTTTCGCCGTCCGGATCAGCCGATCCCCGCGATACTTCCGCGCCGCGTGAATGGCCATCACCTGCGCGTCCTTTGAAAACGGGTTGTCGATCTGCGCATCCCGCGCCTCGATCTGCGCCCGCAGATGCGCCTCATCAATGAGACCGCCACCGGCGACCTGGTTCATCCCGCGCACAAGACTTTCCAAATCCTGCGCCACCACGAAATCTTCGCCGCGCTCCTTGAACGCCTCCACCGGATCCGTCGCCCGCTTGCCTGAAAGGATACGCTGACGGATCACCTCCAACCACTTGCCCGAGGTGAAGTCAGGGTTCTGCTCAGACCCTGAAAGCGCGAATTCCTTCTTGATCACCGCTTGGGTCAGCACAAACCAACTATAGCTATGACCAGACTTCAGAATCTCCTTCAACGTCCCCCGCGTATCGAACCCCGGCAGCGCAGGAGGGTTCAACCGATTGCCCCTCGCATCAAACCACATCGAGGATGGCCCCGGCAGAATGCGAATACCGTGATCCGGCCAGATCGGATCCCAGTTCTGCACCCCCTCGGTATAGGTCCAAAGCCGATCCCCATTGATCAGGCTCGCCCCAGCCGCTTCCGTCACATCCAGCATGCGCCCATCCACATGCGCTGGTACACCGCACACCATACGCTCCGGTACGGGACCAAGCTGATCGACAGGCCACGCGCGGCGCACGCGATCCAGATCACCGCCAATCCCGCCAGACGTCACAATCACGCTGTCCGCCTTTAAGGAAAATTCCCCCACCTTATCCCGGTTGGTTTTCGCCCCACGCTCCGCATCATCCTCGGCCAACACGGTGCCGTTGACACCCGTCGCAGCGCCATTCGTCATTTCAATCCCATCCACCTGATGGCGAAACGCATAACGCAACCGCCCGGCTTTCTCATGCTCCGCACAACGCGCGACAAAGGGTGCAATCACCCCCGGCCCCGTGCCCCATGTCAGATGAAACCTCGGCACAGAATTGCCGTGCCCATCGGCGAAACTGCCGCCGCGTTCGGCCCAGCCTACAACGGGAAACCAGCGCATCCCCATCCCATGCAGCCACTCCCGCAAGCCCCCGCAGGCAAAGTCCAGATAGGCCTCCGCCCATTTGCGCGGCCACGCATCCTCTTCACGATCAAACTGCGCCGACCCGGCCCAATCGCCCCGCGCCAGATCAAGGCTGTCAGAAATCCCCATCCGCCGCTGCTCCGGCGTGTCGACCATAAAAATACCACCCAAAGACCAAAACGCCTGCCCGCCAAGGTTCTGCGGGCCTTCCTGATCCACCACAATGACGGATTTCCCCAAGTCGCCTAGCTCTGTCGCCGCAGCAAGCCCCGCCAGCCCGCCGCCCACCACAATCGCATCTACATCCGCCATCAGATCCCTGCCTTGCGCCTGTGCCGCATCTCCAGCGGCGTGATCCCGAAGAATTTTTTGTAGAGCACAGAAAACCCTTCCGAGAACCCGCAGGCAAGCCCGACCTCACGTACACTTAGCGTGGTATTGAGCAGAAGATTGTTGGCCTGAGCCAGACGCAGTTGCCGGTAATAGGTGTTCGGCGTCGTCCCCAGATAGCTGCGAAACTTCCGCTCCAACGACCGCGACGAAATCCCCACCATGCCCACCAGTTCGGCAATCGGCACCGGGTCTTCGATATTGTCCTGCATGATTTCAATCGCACGATTGAGCTCTGCATCCCCCGTCGCCGTGCCAGCCGTCCCCCCAAAGGGTTGCCGCGTCCCGAAATCCCGGATCTTGTCATGCAGAAAGATGTTAGCCACCGTCATCAACTCTGCCGAGGGCACGTGATTGCCCATCACGGACAGCACCACATCCAACGTCGATCCCATGCCCGCGCAGGTCACGACCCGCCCATCGCGGCTGGCCAACGCATTGTCGGCATCAAACGCCTCCATCCTTTCTCGAAAAATGGCGGAGTTTTCCCAGTGGGTCGTCAAACCTTGCGCCTCGGGCCCCTTTTCGCGGATATAGCGGCTGGCGGCTTCCGCCAGCAAATAGACCTGAGCCCCGCGATGAGTGTAGCGATCAATGATCGGTCCCATCGAAAGCCCCGGCGCATCCTGATCCGAATTGCCAATGACAAAGAGGTAATCCGCCTCAGGCCGGTCCTCAAAACCTTGGGTTTCCACGATGGCACGACTGCTGCACTCCACCGCCCCGCCCTCTCGCGACCGATAAGTCCAGCCAAAGTGAGGCCGCGCCGTGACCCGGTTGGCAATGCGCAACGCATCCACCACGGCCGCCAGCTCCGTCAGGACAAAACCCGGCGCCACGACAACATCAAACTGCACCAAGCGGTGATTTGGATCGATCTGTGGCAGTGTCTTCGTCATGATCAGACGATTATATGCCCCGCATCCCGCAATTGTCTTGCAAGTTCTGCGATGTGTTCCGGGCCGACTTCACAGCAGCCTCCCACGATGGTGGCCCCTTGTCCAACCCAGCCCATGGCGAAGTCGGCATAAGGCTCCGGCCCCAGATCAGTTCGCTCAGTGAGGGCATCCACCGTAGGGAATTCTGCCTTGAACTCGTCAGAGATTTTGGTGAACCCGTTGGCATAGGCCCCGAAAGGTTTGCCGAAAGTCTTGATAACCTCCAACCCCTCGCCCACCACCTCAGGCCGCGAACAATTGAGCAGCACGGCATCCACGCGATGGTTGGCGACCACAGAGGCAACATCAGCCAGTTTTTCACCAGACCGAAAAACGCTTCCATCAAAATCATCTGTACTGATGGCCAGCCACACGGGCTTACCTGCATCATCCGTCGCCCGCAGCGATCCTTCGGCGTGGTCTACAGAGGTGACCGTCTCGATCAACAAGATATCGGCGCTGTCTTTCACATGATCCACGATCTCTGCATACACCTTTTGCGACTCTTCCGGCGGCGGAAAAATGTCAGGCCTATAGGACGCATTGAGCGGCCCGAGCGAGGCCGCAACCTGCCCTCCCCCCGCAGCATCACGCGCCTCACCTGCGGTGGTCATTGCGGTGCTCAAAAGCGTCTCAAAATGCTCTTCAATCCCCACACGGCGCAGACGGTCGCGCAGCACGGCATAGGTGTTGGACGTCGCTACCGTCGCTCCCACATCGAAGTATGACGCATGCACATCCCGCACCAACTCAGGATGATCAATCATCACCTGCGTGGACCAAAGCCCCGTAGGTTTGTCCCCCGACCGTTTCATGAGTTCCTGACCGATTGATCCATCAAGAAGCGTTATCTCCGCCATGGCGTGATCCCTATTCATTCCCCAAGTCCATGGGATGTAGCGGAGAGCGCGCGTGCCGCCAACATGCTAATTCAACGAAACCCCAAACACGCGCCGAAGGCGCGCGCCCGAAACCCCGCGCGAAGCGCGGCCGCCTGCCGCCGCCGAGACTGCCCGAAGGGCGGACGAGGCAGCCCCACCTAACCGTAAATCGCAGCGAACTTCTCTTTGTAAAGCGCGACCATCTCATCCTCGGTCACCCCATGATCATAGGGCGGCGTGGTGATCTCCTTGACCTCATCTGCGCTGATCAGAACCAGCGCATTGATCCGATCCGCCAGATCGCCCCAGACATCACGCCACTTGGGCAAAAGCGCATCGAACTCTTCGCCCGTCTCTACGACCCGAACAGACCCGCGCACCCGCACACCCTTGCGCAGCCATTGATCCACAAAATTCACCTCTGCAACCGGCTGATGGGCCAGATTGACCATCGTATCGGGGGACCGAATTTCGCCGAAACCAACGGTCGCATCATCCAGCACCAGAAAGGTGCCCTTGGGCGACAAATGCGGCCGGCCATCGGGCGTGACCGTAGCCACAAACCCCAGCGGAAACCGCCCGATCAGGGTCTTTGCAAAATCATTGAGCACCATGTCAGGCCTTCTCCCCAGGTGGCAACAACACCAGCTTGCCTGCAAACCGCTTCGATTGGAAATCCTCTTGTGCGCGCGCGATATGCTGCATCGGGTAGGTGCCAGACACCAGCGGACGCACATCGCCTGCATTGACCATATCGATCAGCGCCGCAAACACCTCAGGCGGCTGATACGTGCAGCCATGGATTGTGATGTCGCGCAGGTAAATGCGCCGCAGATCGGCCTCCACGATGGGTCCCCCAATTGCACCCGCGACGGCATAATGCCCGCCAGGTTTCAGCGCATCGATCAGCTGAGGCCAGACATCCCCGCCCACCACATCAATCACAGCGTGGAACTGACCCTCCGGCAGGTCAGCCCCCCGATCCAGCACCTCCGTCGCGCCCGCCTCGCGCACCATCTCCGCCTTGGCGCTCGACGAGATACCCGTCACCTCTGCGCCCATCTTCGTGGCAAGCTGCACCGCGGCCAAACCCACACCGCCCGACGCCCCTGTCACCAGAACCCGCTGTCCCTGCCCCACACCCGCCCGGTGCAAAAGCCCGGCAGCCGTGCCAAAAGCCGTGGGGATCGCCGCGATCTCAACATCAGACAGCGGGGAAGCGGAGACATTGTAAAGGTCCTCACCCCTCACCACGCAATACTCCGCGAAGGCTCCGTCATACTCCGATCCCAACGCCTCAAACCCGACGGGATTGTCCTTCGTCGGGCGCGGTTGGTTTATGGGGCATGTGACACGCGCGCCAACGGGCGGGTCATTCACGCCCTGCCCCAATGCAACAACCTCTCCACAAAGATCGCCGCCCTGAATGCGCGGGAAAGCCAGCGCCCCGCCCCAACCGCCAGCGGCATCCTCGTCCACAGCGTCACTGTCTTCCGTGCCGGAGGTCACTTCGGAGGCATACCACCCGATCCGCGTGTTGATATCCGTGTTGTTGACCCCAGCCGCCAGAACCCGAACCAATACCTGACCCGGCCCAGGCTGCGGCACGGGGATATCCTTGCGCCATTCCAGGGCCTCTGGCCCGCCATGGCGCATCAGATAGACACCACACATTGTTTCAGGCAATGGCACGGTCAGGGTCCTTTCACCGGGCGGTCTGGTCAATATCCTTGGCACCCAAAAGGACCGCAGCCCCGAGCATCAAAGCCCCCGACACACGGTTGACCCATTGGCCAGTCATCGCCTTGACTCGCCCGATCGTGCGTCGTGCGGCCCATCCCCACAGAACAAGGATCACGCCGTCGACCGCCGTATAGGTAAGCCCGAGGATCAAAAGCTGCGGCCAGATCGGCGCGCTCGGGTCGATGAACTGTGGGAACAGCGCACCAAAGAACACCACCGCATAGGGGTTTGCCATCGAGGTCACGAAACCTTGTCGGAAAAGCTGCCCCCGAGCCGGTGCGGGCGCCTGTGCATCACCGCCCGAAAAGATCAGCTTCACACCAATCCACGCTAGATACGCCACGCCCAACCACTTCACGAGCCACAGCGCATCAGATGAGGCCGCAACCACCGCCGTCAGGCCAAAGGCCGCCAGCGTCATCTGAATGGAATTGGCCGAAAGGTCGCCCGCAACGGTGGCCAAGCTCCGTCTCAACCCGTGCTTTAGACTGTTGGAGATGATCAGCAATTGGCTGGTATCCGGCGGCGTCACAAAGAACGCCGCCAAGAAACCTAGATACAGCAGATAGGTCTCAATGGTCATGCACGGATGCGGTCATTGGCCGGGTCCCACATGGGGGCATCAGCCTGCACCGTCGCTTTGCGGCGTTCGCCAAAGATCTCGACCTCCAGCTCCTGACCTTCCGCGCTCAGATCGGTCCGCACGACACCCAGCGCGACCGAGGCATTCACGCGATACCCCCAAGCGCCCGAGGTGGTTTCACCCACCACGTCGCCATTATGCCAGATCGCCGACATGTAAGGCGCATCCGCCTTGCCTGCATCGACCTTGAGCGTCACGAAAGCCTTCTTGCGCCCTTGCTGACGTTCGTTCTGCAACGCGGCTTTGCCGGTGAAGTCCTGCGGCTTGTCGAATTTGACGAACCGCTCCAGACCGCCCTCCAGCATGGAGTAATCGGTGGAAAGATCGCCCTTCCAAGCGCGATACCCTTTCTCAATCCGCAAACTATTCAGCGCATACATGCCAAACGGCTTCGCACCCGCCTCAAGGATCGCCTCATAGATCGTCGGCATATCCTCATTGGCGGCATGCACCTCCCAGCCCAGTTCGCCGGTAAAGCTGACCCGGATCAAGAACGCATCGCGACCTGCCACTTTGCAGTGCTGATGGGTCAGCCAGCCAGTGGTCAGATCCGCATCCGTCAGCGGCGCCAGCACGTCGCGCGATGTGGGTCCAGCCACCAGAAGCGCGGTGCGCTCGGTCGTCGTCTCCGTCACCGTCACGCCCTCAGGCACATTGTTTCGCAGCATATCGCCATCATGCCACTGCGCCGGGGCGGCGGTGATCAGAACGAAATCATCCTCCGCCAGGCGAATGCAGGAGAATTCCGTTAGGATCCGCCCACGACTGTCCGCGCGATAGACCAGATTGATCCGGCCAATCTTCGGCAAACCACCAGTCACGAACCCACGCAGCCATTCGTCGGCACCGGCACCCTTGATGCAGAAGCGAGAGAACCCGGGCAGATCAAGCACGCCGGTCGCATCACGCACGGCTTCGCATTCTTCCTTGATGCGCGGCTCCCACGGGCCTTCGCGGTACCATGTCTGGGTCGCTTCCTCGGAGGTGTCATCGCCCGGCTTGGCGAACCAATTGGCACGCTCCCACCCGTTATAGGCGCCCATCACACCGCCCATCTCACGCACTTTGGCGTCGTTGGGGCTGAGCTTCTTGTCGCGCCCGGCAGGCCATTCATGATGCGGGAAGTGCATGGCGTATTCGTGGCCATAGGTCTCCAGCGCCTTGTCGAGGCAGTAATCATGATCGGCGTAATCGGTATAGCGGCGCGGATCGACCGCCCACATATCCCACTCCGTCTCACCATGCATGATCCACTCGGAGAGCACCTTGCCCGCGCCACCACCCTGGGCGATCCCGAAGGTAAAGCTGTGCCCTTCAAAGGCGTTCTTCACACCCGGCATCGGGCCGATCATCGGCAACCCGTCTGGGGCATATGGAATGGGACCGTTGATATTGCGGCCCACACCGGCCTCACCCAACAGAGGCATCCGCGCCATCGCGTCTTCGATGTAGTATTCCAACCGCTCCAGATCATCCGGGTAAAGCTGGAAGCTAAAGTCATGGGGCATGGGATCATCCGGCGTCACCCAATGCGCCTTACAGTTCCGCTCATACGGCCCAAGGTTCAGACCGGTCTTTTCTTGCCGCAGGTAGTAGGACGTATCCACGTCGCGAATCATCGCAACCTTCTTGCCATGCTCCTTGGTCCAGGCCTCCAACTCCGCAATCGGCTCGGTCAGGAAGTACTGGTGGGACATGACGACCATGGGTACCGTGCGACCGCCGAAAGGCTTGAACATCTCGCCCACGCGCTGCGCGTAATAACCGGCACAGTTGACCACGAATTCACAGCGGATCTCACCTTTCTCGGATTTCACGATCCACTCATCACCATCACGATCAATGCCAGTGACCGGGCAGAACCGCTCAATCTGACCACCCGCATCCCGCGCACCTTTGGCCAGCGCCTGCGTCAACTGCGCCGGATCAATATCGCCATCCAGCGGATCCCAAAGACCGCCTTCCAGATCATGCGTTTCCATGAACGGGTTGTACTGCTGCAGCTCTTCTGGCGTGCAGATGTCCATCTGCAGCCCCTGATAGCGGCCCATGCCGGCGACCTTTTCAAATTCCAGCATGCGTTCCTTGGTGTGGGCCAGGCGAACGGCACCTGTGACGTGGTAGTTCATCGGGTAGTCGACGTCTTCGCCCAGCGTCCGGTACATGGCGGCACCGTAACGCTGCATGTTCATCACAGCCCAGGAGCCCGCGAAGTTCGGGCAGTTGCCCGCCGCGTGCCACGTGCTGCCCGCGGTCAATTCATTCTTTTCCAGCAAGATGCAGTCTTTCCAGCCTGCCTTCGCCAGATGGTAAAGGGTCGATACGCCGACGACGCCGCCGCCGATGATGACGACCCGTGCGGTGGTGGGTAGATCAGCCATTTAAAGATACTCCTGTAAGAGTTTGGTGTGTGAGATGGGGCAGGGTCATATCAACGATCCCAGACCAAGCGGGCCGCAAGCCCAGTGAACATGACCGCCGAGAGACGGTTGAGAAGACGCGCCCGGGTTTTGAGCGCGTTGGAAAAGGCTCCGGCAAGTGCGCCGAGGCAAAGGGCGAAGGCAAAACCAAACGCCAGAAATATCCCGCCAAGCACGATAATCTGCATCCAGATCGGGCCGATGGCCGGGTCAGTGAATTGCGGAATGAAGGCAAAGATGAAAAGCGCCGTTTTGGGGTTGAGCGTGTTGGTCACAAACCCCTGCCGGATAGCGGCCCATAATGACGGCGCCGCCTTGCCTTCAAGCGCCGCCCCATCGTTGCGCCACGCCTGCCACGCCAGATAAAGCAGATAGGCCGCGCCCGCATATCGGATCGCATCATAGGCCAAGGGAAACGCAATCAGCAAAGCCGACAGCCCAGCCGCCGCCATGGCGATATGGACGACAATGCCAAGGTTCACGCCCACCGCGGCCGCCATGCCCGTGCGAGCACCACCCCGCATACCACTGGCGGAAATAAACACGAAATCCGCCCCGGGCGTGAGGTTCAGCAACAAACCCGCCCCGATGAAAGCCACCAGCAGCGCAGGATCAAACCCGGTGATCACCTCCAACATCACGCTCTCCCCGGCACGGAAGTGCTGCCCAATGCGACACCGTAGATCACAAAGCATGCCGCCAAACTGCGCCGCAGCCACGTGTTGAAGATCATCCCCAACGCCATGCGCCCAAGCCCTGCGCCCAGGGCGGTGTAAGAAAGATAACTGAGCGCCGTCAGCGTCAGCGCAGTGGGCACAATGACCCACATTTGCGTGGCAATCGGCACATCCGGCTGCACGAACTGGCTGAACGCGGCAAGGTATCCCGCAACGCTCTTGGGATTGATCGTAGCGATCATGAACGCGCGCATATAGATGGATGCAGCCGAGGTCTCACCGCGCAGCTCATCAGCCCTGACAGGCTGCCTCGCCGTGATCCAACCGCGAATACCGAGATAAATCAGGAAGGCCGCGCCCACGAATTTCAGAACCTGAAACGCGGTGGGGGACGCCGCGATCAATGCAGTGATACCTGCCGCCGAAAGTGTCAGAAACAGCAACGCCTGCGTGAGGATCGCCGCCACCCCGGGCAAGGACCTCCGAAAGCCGAACGCCATCCCATTGGTGATGCAATTGGCCGCGTTCGGCCCCGGCGTTGTCACGAACACCACCCAGAAGAGCGCGAATATGGTCCAGGCCTCCCAGCTCATCGCGACCTCAATAAACCGGCGGCGCGATCACCCAGATCGCGACGACTGGTGCGTCATAGGGGTTGGACCAGAGATACTCTTCACCCCGGCAACGGAAACTGTCACCTGGGCCCAAAGTGAAGGATCGCCCACCGATGGTAAGATCAAGCTGGCCGGACACGATGTAACCCACTTCCTGCGTCGGCCGGTTTGCGGCGCGCTGCATGGCAGACCGGGGTTGAAAGGTGGAATGTATCACTTCGAAATCATCCGTAAGGTCAGGCGACAGCAGCTCTTCAATCAGCCCTTCTTCGCCCGATCCCATCGGCCGCCGCGCGCCCGCACGCACCACATAGCCCTGCTCCTCAACCGGCGCACTGTCATGACCGAAGAGGAAGGACATGGGCACGCCCAGAACTTCAGCGATCTGGCGCAGATCGGAAATGGACGGGTCAGAGAGATCGCGTTCCACCTGGCTGAGCCAGCCTACGGACCGTCCCAAAGCTTCTGACAGATCAGTCAGCGTATGGCCCCGCGCTTTCCGCAAAGCGCGAAGATCGGCTCCTAGGGTCCGAACGGGCGACAGGATGGACTGATCCAAAAAAGTACTCTCACGTGAAAAAATAGCTCTCGATTTCACGGTGAATGAGTCGCGTGAAATTTTCAATCATTTTTTCACGCTGCAGCCCGGTACATCTGACCTGCACACTCTGCCACCGCTTTGCCTGTCCGGAATGCGCACGTCGGAGGCACGTATCTCCTAGAGCTTTTCGAACCAATCAAGCATCATGTCGGCCCATCCCTCGGGCACGATGTGCCCGCCGGGGAATAACGCGAATTCCAGGGCAGACCCGTCCGAGCACCGCTCCCATTTGCGGATCCAAAAAGGTCCTTCGGTGGCAAAACTGTCCGCTTTGCCGAAGACGCATCCATTGGCCCGCCGCCAAATCTCCATGGCATGAAACACATCGCCTTGGGAAAACCCTTCCGGGTCGCCGATCTCACCACCCCGCACATTTCGACCTTCGAGGGGGACCGTGCCGTCGCGCCAGCCGTGGGTGTGCAGCAATCGTACCGGACCTTCACACCCCTCTGGATGGTCACGCCAGAAACTTCCACCGAGCGGCGCATAGGCGGAAAACGCATCCGGTGCTGCGCAGGCCAGATAGGACGTCATTGACCCACCGATAGAGAACCCGGTGAGGACCACTCGCTCTGGATCGAGCCCATGGGCATCCACCGCCTCGCGCTTTACCTCTTGCAGGAAGGAAACCTCATCCCGGCGTTTCTCGTAATCGGGATGAAAAGACCACCCTGTCACGGTGCCGCCGGGGAAGGGCAGGCCTTGAGGCGCGATCACAGCATAGCCGCGTTCCAGGAACGGGATCATCATGCGTTCATTTTGCAGCGCGCCGTCCGGGCTGCCGCCGTAGCCGTGGATATAGAGGATCGCAGGCGGCGGGGTGTCGCCGGGTTCGGGCAGTGCGATGTAGTATTCACCGCCCTCTACCTCGCAGGGCGTGGTGTCCGAACAGGCCGATGCAGCACCCGCCAAAGCGGATATGCCAAGGGCGATGACCGCAATGGCCCTACGCATTCCACGACACCACAGGCAAATTTCGTTCCAGCCATCCGGGTCCTGCAAAAGAACCCAACATGCCTTCTGGAATATCGATAATTGGCGCAATGCCGGCCTCATCCAGCGAGACGGTTGTCCGGCGCGACCGCACCCCTCGGGCGCAAATCAACGCGACCGGTTGATCGTTCGAGGCGCGCGCGGCGCGCACCGCTTCGGCAAAATCATCGCGACGCAGGTCGATCGGCACCGCGCCTTCGGGCACGCCGGTCGCGGCCCATTCATCTGGCCTGCGGATGTCGACCAAAAGGATGTCACCGGCGCGCGCAGCTTCCAGCGCCTCAGGTGGGGTCATCACATCTTCGGCTGCGGTGGGCGCCAGATAGGCCGCTGCACCGCCTGTCGCGGCCAACGCAAAAAGGCCGCCGCCGATCACCATTCTTCGGGATATCATTCTTCGGGATATCTTACCCATCACCCAACCTTTCGCTTCTGCGCGTTCAACCGTCATGGGGGACAGATAGGGGCCAGTGCAACATATTCCTTGCCCCATCGCGCCACTGTGAAGGGGCATGCGGAGATTGTAATCTTTGCCGGATATGCTTTAGCGTCGCATCCGAACTGAAATGCCGGAGAGCGCCATGCCAAACGACCCTCATCCCCCCCGGCGCGTACTTGTTACTGGAACGGCGGGCTTCATCGGGTTCCACTTGGCCCAACTGCTGCTGAAGGACGGTTTCCGCGTCCATGGCTTTGACGGGATGACGGATTACTATGACGTCTCCTTGAAAGCGCGGCGTCACCAGATGCTGATGCAGCATGAGGGGTTTTCAAAAACCGAGGCGATGCTGGAGGATACCGCCGCCTTTGATGACATGGCCGATGCGTTTGAGCCCCAGATCATCATTCATCTCGCCGCGCAGGCAGGCGTGCGCTACTCGCTCGAAAACCCGCGCGCTTATGTAGATGCCAATGTGGTGGGCACGTTCAACGTAATGGAGGCCGCACGTCGACACGAGGTGGATCATTTATTGATGGCCTCGACGTCTTCCGCATACGGGGCCAATACGCAGATGCCCTATCGCGAGACGATGAAGGCCGACACGCAAATGACGATCTATGCAGCGACCAAAAAGGCAACTGAGGCGATGGGCCACTCCTATGCCCATTTATGGAACCTGCCCACGACCATGTTCCGGTTCTTCACGGTTTACGGCCCCTGGGGGCGGCCCGACATGGCGCTCTTTAAATTTGTTGAAGCCACGCTCGAAGGGCGGGCCATCGATGTCTACAACCACGGTGAGATGTATCGCGATTTCACCTATATCGACGATCTGGTGCGGGGCATCCGGTTGTTGATGGATGCCGTTCCGGAGCGGCCGGACAGCGAGGATGAGATCGAGGAAGGGGACAGCCTGTCGCCCGTCGCCCCCTACCGGATCGTGAATATAGGCAATTCCACCTCTGTGCGGCTGACGGATTTCGTCGATGCGATTGAGGCGGCGCTTGGCATGCCAGTGGAGCGCAACATGATGGAGATACAGAAAGGTGACGTGCCTGCCACCTGGGCCGATGCGGAATTGCTCAGACGTCTGACGGGCTACAAGCCCGCCACCGACATCCGTGATGGCATCCGCGCCTTCGTCGACTGGTATCAAGAGTATTATGGCCGGTAGAGCGGGTTTTTCTTGCAAGATAATTTGAGTTTTCTCACGCAGAGTTTTGCTACATTCTAACCCCTTTCGGATTTTCCGTGACGCGCTGATACAGGCTGAAGCGTTTGCGCCGCATCGCCCGGAAATCCGGCAGGCCCGTTGATAAATTTATCATTCAAGCCCGTTTCGCCCCTAACGTGTCTTGTATCTGGGCGGCGCGAACAATAGCATGCTCATCGTTAAGGACGCCTGGGGGTGTACTTACTTTCTTTGGCGTTTTTGGACAGGCCCCGCGACACATGCGGGTTCGGGCAGTTTTTTGAAGAGGATGGTTTCCATGTTCAAATTGACGAGCATGTTGAAAATGGCGGGCATGGGTGCTGCGCTAGGGCTGACAGCCATGACGGCGCCAGCCGGCGCAGCCGATCTCAGCAATCCGGTGATCGCGCAGCAGTACGAAGAATTCAAGCTTAACAAAACCCGCTCTATGCGGGATTTTCAACCGTTCCGAAAAGCCAGTTCTGCCACATCCTCCGATGGTAAAGAGATTGCTCTAACCTCTCTCAACCCGCGCTTCAACAAGTGGTTCTTGCTGGATCTCACGCGAACGCAGCGCACCACCTCAACCGATACATTCCACATCGAACTGACCAACCCCGAAGACACATTCCTGACGCTGTCTGGTGGCGAGAACCCGGAACTGATCTTTGACAACAATGGTGCCATGACCCGTTGTGCCCCCTGGACGGGCCGCGTGACCGAACTGGACCGTGCCAAATCTTCTGGCCTGCCTTATGCGCCCATTTGCGATGACAATGCGTTCGTGCGTAACGTCGTGCGGGGAAACCGATCCAGCCGTGAAGCCGTGGCAGAATTTCTGCGCGACAACGTGGTGTTCGGTGAAAGCATTGTAACGCTAATCAAAGGCTCCTTCTATGAGGATGCTTACATGAGCTCAGGCGAAGTGATCGATGGCGGCAACGCCGGAGAAATCGCCGCCGCATTGGGCAAGGCGCAGCTTTCCAGTCATCCGGTTTTCAGGGCCTATTTCGGGTTTGAATTGGAAGGCGCGGACGGCGGCATGGAGGCGGGCAGCTGGTACGCCGTGAAGGACGCGCCGGGCATTTATGCCAGCGCGATGCAACCCGGCATGATTTCCCGCGATGTGCTGTCCCAGGGGCGCACCAACGGCCTTGATGGCATTGAAAGTCGTGCGGACGTTTATCTGGTGGCCTTCGACATGACGAATTTCGAGCTGGGTTATGAGGTGGGCACAGATCACCCGCGCCTTGAATGGTCCCCGCGCCCGAAGCTGAACCGTGCCGGTCTGCCGGGCCCGGACGGGTTCAATAGCTCTGGTGCGATTGTGCGGACGGGCATGCTGAGCCCCGCGCTGACCGAACGTGTGGCCGCGACATTTGCGGCCGGGTTCAAGCGCAGTCACGGCGCGTGGCGTGCGGGCGATAAATCGATCACCAATCAGGGGCACCACTACGGCTTTGTGTCCAACGGCGTGGTCTTCAGCCGGTTGCATCCTGGCCTTGCTACGATCTATGTGCTGGATGACGGTACCTTCGGCATGCGTACCTGGACTGAGGCAGATGAAGAATTGCTGCCCTCAATCAAATTCGCCCGTCAGAACGGTGTGCCGGTCATCGAAAATGGCATTCCAGGCGATCAGGTGATCAGCTGGCTGGGCGGCAACTGGTCCGGCTCTGCCGAAGCCGATCTGCGCACCCTGCGCGGCGGGGCTTGCATGCGCAATGTGGATGGGCGGCAATTCCTGATCTACGCCTACTTTTCAACCGCGACACCGTCTGCCATGGCGCGCACTTTCCAGGCATATCAATGCGACTATGCCATGCTTTTGGACATGAACAGCCAAGATCACACCTACATGGCGCTCTATACAGAAGTGGACGGCACGCCGATCCCGGAACACCTGGTGAGCGGTATGGCAGCCATCGATCAGAAAGCCAGCAACGGGCAGCCCATTCCGCGCTTTGTGGGTTTCTCGGACAATCGGGATTTTATGTATCTGCTCAGAAAATAAACGGGGAGAGAGCACATGCGTCTTTTGACGAAAGTCTTTGCCGTGGCGGTGGCCGCGACGTTGTCGACGGGGGTTGAGGCCCAGACGCTTCAGCAAAACAACGAAGCTATGTTCCGTGAAATGCAGCAGGCCCGGGGGCTCTCGGGTGGCGAAATGAACAAGATCCGCCAGATTTTCGCAGGTTCCAGTGTAATCGGTCAGGGCAATCCGGCTGTGACACGCCGTCCGCTGACGCGTGAGCAACTGACCGCGAAGCTGGGTCAGGACCCCAAGAACTTCTATCGCAATTCCCAGTTCGAGCGCATCTGTGGTGAAAAGTGGATGGCGCCGCTTTACGATCCGGCGACGCAATCGCCGTCTGACGCGAAAGTTTGCGCCGATATGTTCGAATATCCCAACGTGCCAGGCATGTATCCGGTGACATGGGTGAAGGCCTCGGAAGCCGCGCAACTGTGCTGGGCGGAAGGCAAGCGTATCGGGGATGCCCATGAGTGGGAAGGCGCCTCCCACGGAGCGTTGACCGAGCCCGATTACTTCTTCGGCATGTCCGTTCAGGCAGCACGCGCCGCTCATAACGCAAAGTATCAGTCGTCCGCGCGCTATTCAATCGGAGCCCAATGGCGCTCAGGTGTTTGCGCTACCGGGTCGGTTAAGAATGCAAGCTGCAACGGTGGGAGCTTCACGGGATGTGGCTCCAACACCTACCCGGCGGGAAGCTTCCCCAACTGCAAGAGCCCGCTGGGTGTTTATGATCTGGATGGCAACGCGGCCGAACACATGAACTTGCCGCTGTCACCCGATCAAATGGCAAGCCGTGGCAGCCGCACATTGGGTGTGACGGAGATGAAGGGCAGCTGGTTCATCTGGGACACCGTGCGTGCTCACACACACTGGAGCCGCTGGCGCGCGCCTTTCTGGCACGGCACCAAAGTGCTGTCGGGTGGCAGCCACCACAATTACCACCTTGGATTCAGGTGCTTCAAAGACATCAGATGACGCCAAATTAGAAAATTCGCAGAATTTTCGTTTACGAATTTTCTGCGAAAATTCTTTGGTCATATCTTCAGTTTCTTGAAAACCATCTCCGGGATGTTGCGGATGATCAGCATCACGAGCCACCAGATGGGCTTTAGGTAAACCTCATTGCGCCGTCGCTTGGCCGCCTTGAACACGGCCCGCGCCAATGTGTCGGGGTCGGTGGTCAGCTTCTCAGGCGTGTCCATGCCTTCTGTCATGCGGGTGGCCACAAAGCCGGGCTTGACGGTCAGCACATGCACGCCTTTCTCGGCCAGCCGGTTCCGCATGCCCGCGAGGTAGGCCGTGAACCCGGCTTTGCCCGCGCCATAGATGTAATTCGTCGCCCGTCCGCGATCGCCCGCAACCGAGCTGATCCCGATGATCACGCCCGAGCCACGTTCCGCAAACGCATTGGCAAGCACGGCGAGGATATTCACAGGTCCCTCGAAATTCGACCGCATGACCATCCGCGCAGTGGCGTGATCGCGTTCGCTCTCTTCCTGCACGCCCAACGCGCCCACCGCGCAGACCACGGTTTCGGGCAGTATGGGCAGCCCCGCAACAAAAGCTTCATGGCTGTCGACATCCAGGGCATCAAATTCATGCAGGCTCACATCGACGCCATGGCGCAGGGCGATGTCGGTCTTCTCGGCCTCCAACGTGTCTGCGTTCCGCGCGGCCAGCTGCACCGCATGGCCTTCGCTTGCGTAGACCTTCCCGATGGCCAGCCCGATATCGGACCGCCCCCCAAGGATCAAAACCGCACCACCGCTCATAATTTCAGCCTCTCTGATTGAACCGAGGAAAAGGCCGCGCCCGCGCCTGTAGCGGCGCGCATTGCCGTGAAGCCCTCGGTGCGCGGGTCTGATGCCCGCAGGGTAGTCTCCGTCATCCGCGCGTCCTTGGCGAGGTAGAACCGACCGCCATGATCGAGCGTCACCGCGTCGAGTTCCGTCATCAGGGACAGCACCTTGTCAGACACCGGGAAATCGAGCGCCAGTGTGTAGCCTTCCATGGGGAAGGAGAACCCGTTCTTGTCCGCGCCCAGTTTCTTCAAAACCGCAAGGAAGGATCCCTGACCCGTCGCCGATACGCGGCTGAGCAAGGCTTCCAATCCGTCTCGGGCGCTGTCATCGGGCAGCACGCATTGGAACTGCAGGAACCCGCGACGGCCGTAGATCTTGTTCCAGCCAAGGATCGAATCCAGCGGGTAGAAATACGTATCCCACGGCACGTAATCCGTGCCCGTCTTGCGCGCGCCCATGTGGTAGTAGGCGGCGTTGAAGGCCTTCACCGTGAAGCGGTTGAGCGCAAATCCCGGCGCATTGAACGGCACGCGGCGTTTCTTGGCGGGGGGCGGGCCAAAGGGGATTTGGCGGAACTTGTTGGGCAGGCCCGTCAGAGGCGCGTGATCGCCCAGCATGATCAGCGACCGACCGAGTGAGGCGCCGGTGCTGAGGCAATCGATCCAGGCCACAGAATAGGGCGCGTCGTGGTGGGCCTCGAACCCTTCCATCGCGGCATCGAGATTGGGGGCGGCGATGGTACGTTGCTGGATCCAGCCTGTTTCCACCGGGCGCATGCGCAGACCGATGCGCAGGATCACACCGGTCAGGCCCATACCTCCGATGGTCCAGTGAAAGAGGTCCTTGTTTTTCTTGCGCGACGCCCGCGTGACCGTGCCATCCGGGCCCATCACATCGACCCAGTCGATGAAATTGCCAAAGCCGCCATCGACGTGATGGTTTTTGCCATGGACATCCGCGGCGGCCATCCCGCCCAGCGTCACGAACTTGGTCCCTGGCGTGACAGCCGGGAACCAGCCGCGCGGCAGGTAGGCCTCGATCACGTCACCGAGCAACACGCCCGCTTCCGCCTCCAACACACCGGTCTTTTCATTGAACGCGATCATGCGGTCGAGATGACGGGTGGAGATGGTGTTGTCTTCGTTGAGCGCGCTGTCGCCATAGGCCCGCCCATTGCCGCGCGCGATGGCGGGGCAGCGGGCGATGGCGCGCGCAAATTCCGCGTCTGACCGAGGGGCAGTCACGGTGCACTCAGCGGAAGGATATCTGCCCCAACCGCTCAGCTTCATGAGGCCACCCTCGGCGCGAAGACGAAGCGTTTGTCGAGCTGGTACTTGGTGACATAGCCAATCGTCAGCCCGATCACGGCGCCCAACTCGCGCATGAGGTCGGTGCGCCATATGGACCAAAATAGCGTCTCTGTTCCCCAAAAGATCGCCGTTGTGACCAGCCCCATCGCGGAATAGAGCGCGAACTGCTTGGATTGGGCCTGCGCGCCGGATGTGTCGTCGTAGAAGATCCAGCGTTTATCCAGCACGTATTTCACCAAAAGCCCGGTTATGGTGCCTGCGGCGATGGCCATGGCGAGAGCAAGGCCTTCGCTCTGCCAGCCCATCGCCAGAACGGCCCGCTGCGTGGCCAGGTTCACCAGCACGGCCACCACCGCGAAGCCGGTGTAACGAAAGACCAAACCCCACCCTGTCATAGCACGGACGCCCCAATGGCGCAGAGGGCCATGATCGCGATACAGGCGAGGCTTGTCTTGTCGCGCAGCGCATAGATGATCGGGTCGTCATCCATCTTGCCCCGATGCGCCTTCAACGCGATACGGCTGATCCAGTATAGTAGCATGAGGCAAATGCCCCACAGCAGCCAGGGCGCAGAATACAGATCCTGCACGCCGGGCGAATTGAGATAGAGCGCCATCACCAGCACAGAGACAAACCCAGAGGCCAGCGTCAGTTGCGATACCAAGGGCAGATCGTCCACCGTATAGCCCCGCCGGCTGGCCGCTTGCACACCGCGCCCGGTCAGGTCGACCAATTCGGCCTGACGTTTCACGGCCGCCAGCGCGAAGAAGAAGAACATCGAAAATGCCAGTAGCCAGACCGAAAGCGCTACGCCCGTCGCCAACCCGCCCGCGATGATGCGCAAGGTGTAAAGGCCGGCCAGTGTGCAAATATCCGCGATGGCGCGGCGTTTGATATAGAGCGAATAAAGCGTGGTCATCACGAAGTAGAGCGCAATGATCCAGAAGGTTTGCCAATTGGCGATAGCGGCAAAGATCAGCCCCGCGATCAGCAGGATCGGCACCATCACTGTTCCATGAGCGATGGGCACGCGGCCCGATGCAAAGGGGCGTCTTTGCTTGCGCGGATGGGCGCGGTCAGCGCGCAGGTCCATCAGATCGTTGAACACGTAGCCCGACGAACTGACCATGCTGAACGCCGCAAAGACCAAGAGCGCGTTGAGAAGGGTCACCGCCCCATACTGATGGGCCGTCATGATCGGCAGAAAAACGAGGATGTTCTTGAGCCATTGATGCGGTCGCAGCGCCTTGAAATAGGCAGTTTGCGCGGGGGCGTGGCCCAAAATCTCACTGCCGGGCATCGCCCTGACCTTTGAGGCCACCGCAGGTGCAGGGCTCACGGCAATGGCTGTTTTGGCACCTTGCCACACGGGGATATCGGCGTGGCTGTCGCCCATATAGGCATAGCCCTCGTCCGCGAAGCGGTCTCGGAGCAGGCGGGCCTTCGCCTCGCCCTTGAGGTTGGTCGCACCATCCGATCCGAAGGCCTCATCAAAGAGCTTGGTATGGTCGGCGACCTTGTCAGCGATGGTTTGATCGGCAGCAGTCACCAGGATCACCTTGCCGCCGTCTTCGCGCCAGCGGGCGATATAGGCCAGCACCTCTTCGTTATAGGGAAGGAATTTCGCGTCGATATCGGCAAGAGCGGCCAGTTTTGTCTTCAGAACCGCACGCCCGCCGGAGAGGGCGTTCACAGCGACGGGGATCGCGCGCCAGGACTGTGACAGCGCCTGCCAGAAGCATTCATAGAGCGTATCTGACCGGATCAACGTCCCGTCCAGATCCACCACGAGGACCCCCTTGTCGTCGCGCCTGTCTTTGGCTGTCATGGTTCCTGTCGCGTTTGTCCGCCCTACTCCACGTCATCCTAGCACGGGTGAGAGCCCCGAAAAAGCCGCGACGAATGCGTCAGAACGCCTTGAACGTCAGTGTGGTTTCTGTGCGCTCAATTCCGTCGATATCCAGCAGCCGTTCATTGATGAAATGGCCTACGTCGTCGCCCTCGGAAATATAGAGCTTCAAGAGCAGGTCAAAAGGTCCGGAGGTGGAATAAAGCTCCGAATGGATTTCCCGCAGCGCAATTTCCTCGGCCACGCGGTAGGACGTGCCTGGCTTGCAGCGGATATTGACGAAAACGCAGCGCATATCGCCCCCTTAGAGTGTCATGTAGCGCGCCCGCGCGCCCCGTTCGATTGCGGCGGCATGCAGCCGGTCAATGTTCAGTTCAAACCGGATTTCCCCCAACATACGCAGTTCCGTTTCCGCCAGCGATCCATCGGCGGCGGCCACATCACAGGCTAGCGCGTAGGCCGTTTCATTCAGCCGCTCAGGCAGGTTATCACGCACCAACCCAAAGAGGGCATCCAGCCCGTCCTCTTCCCCGAAAAGATCCAGCACGATGCGGGAGACGACGCTCATTCGGTCTGCGTCATAACTGGCGAAGACCGGCAAATTGTTCACCAGGCTTTGGATTTTCACCAGCTCTGCCGTGCGGATATCCTGATCAGAGGCAGATACCGCAATCATCACCGCCACAAGGCAGTCTTCGGGGCTTAGGGGATGGGTTTCTGTATCCGACACGGGGCTGCTTCCTTATGCGTCTTGTTGCGGCGCAGAATATTGACTGTCCGCGCCCTCGGCAATAGGTGTCCACCTCACGATCATTTTCCACCCGGAGTGTACCCTCATGTCAGAGCTGCGCGATGCCGCCCTTTCTTGCAAGGCTTGGCCGTTCGAAGAAGCGCGCCGGTTGGTCAAACGGTATGAGAAGGCCGCGCCAGAAAAAGGCTATGTGCTCTTTGAGACAGGGTACGGGCCATCGGGCCTGCCCCATATCGGCACGTTTGGGGAAGTGCTGCGAACGACGATGGTGCGCCGCGCCTTTGAGGTGATCAGCGATATCCCAACAAAGCTGGTGTGCTTTTCCGATGACTTGGATGGTTTGCGTAAAGTGCCTTCCAACGTGCCCAACCCAGAGGTCTTGGAGCAGCATCTGCAACGTCCACTGACGGATGTGCCTGACCCGTTCGGGGAATATGAAAGCTTTGGACATTACAACAACGCCATGCTGCGGCGGTTTCTGGACACGTTCGGGTTTGACTATGAATTCATCTCGGCGCGTGAGTTTTACAAATCGGGCCGCTTCGATGAGATCCTGCTGCGCTGCGCTGAAAAATACGATGATCTGATGAAGATCATGCTGAAGTCGCTCCGCGAGGAGCGCCAGCAGAGCTATTCCATCTTCCTGCCGCTCCACCCCGAAAGCCGCCGGGTGATGTATGTGCCGATGAAGCATGTGGACGCGCGGGAAGGCACGGTGACTTTTGATGATGAAACGGGCCGTGAATGGACCGTGCCGGTGACGGGCGGCAATGTGAAACTGCAATGGAAGCCCGATTTCGGCGCTCGCTGGGCCGCACTTGGCGTGGATTTTGAGATGTATGGCAAGGAACATGCCACCAATGAGAAAATCTACGACGCGATCTGCCGGACACTGGGTGCCCGCCCGCCGGAGCATTTCTCTTATGAGCTCTTCCTGGATGATCAGGGGCAGAAGATTTCCAAGTCGTCCGGCAACGGCATCTCGATGGATGAATGGCTGAGCTATGCCTCGACCGAGAGCTTGTCCTATTTCATGTATCAAAAGCCCAAGACGGCTAAGCGGCTCTATTTCGACGTGATCCCACGCGCGGTGGATGAATACCACCAACAGCTGCGCGCCTATCCGGGGCAGGATGCGGCGGCCAAGGCCAACAACCCGGTCTTCCACATCCACGCGGGCGATGTGCCCGAAAGCAAGATGGTCGTACCTTTCGCGATGCTTCTCAATCTGGCTTCCGTGGCCTCGGCAGAGGACAAGGACAAACTATGGGGGTTCATGCAGCGCTATGCGCCGGAGGCAAGCCCCGAGACGCATCCCGATCTCGACGCTGCTGCAGGGTTTGCCGTGCGATACTACAAGGATTTCGTGGCCCCCACACGCGTTTGCCGCGCGCCTTCCAATCTCGAACGGGAGGCACTTACAGAGCTGCGCGACCAGCTCTCGGCCTATGACGGTGCCATCGATGACGAAGCGCTGCAATCCGTGGTTTACGCCGTGGGCCGTGACCGGTTCGACCCTTTGCGCGATTGGTTCAAAGCAATCTATGAGGTGCTTCTCGGCGCATCCCAAGGCCCCCGCTTTGGCGGCTTCATCGCGCTTTACGGGGTCAACGAAACCATCGCATTGATTGACCGTGCTTTGGCGGGCGAGCTTGTCGCGGATTAACTCGTCGCAACTCTTACCTGCCTGGAAAACTCCCGACAGATGACGCTCTAGCTTTTGCGCTTTTTCCAAGGCTGGGATTTGAACCAACCCGCCCCGTAGGCGATGACGATGATAATCGCAAAACCCAGCGCGTTGACCCAAAGCATTGTGAAATGGGTGCGTCCTACTTGGTCAAAGAGCGCGCCCAACAGGCGTGCCAGATACATCGATGTGATAAACACAGCCAGCGATTGTTGCCCCACTTTCATGATCCATTTCAGGATCACGGTCCAAACCCGCGCGCCAATCCCATCACCCCTAGGCTGGATATTGTCGCCCTTGGGGCCGACCAGAACCCAGGCCACATAGGCCACCGCGAGGAAATGGATGTAGCGCAGGATGCCAAAATCGGTCTTGGTGAAGAGATAGCGGTACTCTGTGCGCCATTCCCCAATCCATTCGACTTCGCGGTGGATGCGGAAATACGCCATCGGCAGGATGATCAGGATGATGGCCACCGCGGCCCAAAAGAGGCGCTTATCGACAGGCGGCGGCCGGAACCACCCGGACATGAAGGCAAACCCGGTGTAGAAAATCAGTTGCCAGCCCAGCGGATTGAAGAACCATTTGCGCTCAGTCCACGGCTCGGCAGGGAAGTTCACATCGCCCCAATTGCCGAGCAGCCAAACCCCGACAGAGGCCGCAACCACCAGCAAAATATGGATACGCGCAAGGAAAATCATCAGCGGCATCATCAACAGCACGATGATGTACATGGGCAGAATGTCGAAGTAATTTGGCACGTAAGTGAGTGTCAGAAGACCCGGCAACTGTTCCATCGGGCGCTCAAAGAACGGATAGAGGTTGAGCTGCCCCACATAATCGCGCCCTTCCGGGAAGAGCGCGTTGAGCCCGACCATGGTGGCCGCAATAGCAATAAAAAGCGCCACATGGGCCCAATAGACCTGCCATACGCGGAACCCCACCCGGGCCGATCCCATGGTGAGACCTTGTTCGCGGAACACCCGCCCAAAAGCGATGGCCGACGCCATACCGGAACAAAAGACGAAGATTTCCGTTGCGTCGGAAAACCCAAACCGCGCTGGAATCCAAAGCGTCAACCAGTTGCCAGGTGTGTGGGCAATCAGGATGATGAACATCGCAATGCCACGGAAGAAGTCGAGCCGCGGGTCGCGAATGCCCACCGCATAGCCTGCGGCAGGTGAGGCGGGTTTGGCCGTCATGGAAGGATCAGCAACAGACATGGGCAGACTGGGGGCCGCTTTCGTAAACTCGGTTTGGGCGCGTTCTACTCTGCTGCGACGCTGGCCTTCAAGGCACGAGCATCCTCAATCTGCTTCATGCGCGTGTCCGCGAAGGCGTCAATGGCACCATTCCGCTTACTGGTCCGCTCGGCGATCAGCGCCGCAGACGCGTCAAGCTTACCTGCGCGCAGGCCGGCATCAATTGTCACGCGTTCAAACACGTCGCGTTGGGCATGGCTGCCGCCCATGATCTGGAACGCGGGTTGGGCAGCACGCAAATGGGCAAAAGCCACGTCATATTGCCCTTCGCCAAAAGCAGCCAGGCCTTCGGCAGCGGCCAAGCCGGGGTTTTTCATCACGATACCCTGGTCGCAGTCCTCTTGCGCCGATTGAGCCACGCGGGCCGTCAAACGCGCGGCGGCGTCAGGGCGGTTGTCGCCTGCAAGCGCCAGCATGTAATGAAGATCAGCAAAGACAAGGCAGCCATCACCAGACCGGCTTTCAGCCAAATCAGCCAGTTCGGCCCAGCGCCCGCCGACATCCACACCTTCCAGTTCAAGCCGCAACAACAGCGAGCTGGCGTTGGAGAAATCACGGTAATCGTCGGTTTTTTCTTCGCGGATCTGGGTGTCATATAGGTTCAAGACCAAATCAAACTCCCGCTGATCGAGCAGCAGAAGCGCCTTGTGCCACCACACGTGGTAGCGGAAGTTGTTGCAGTGACCCCAGGCGTCGGGGTTGTTCTCAATAAGGTCGATCCCCGCCTTCGTCTGGTGGGTCATATCATAAACATGTGTGACGGAATGCATGCCCCAGGCATCGTCAGGCGCAAAGCGCAGCGCCTCAATCCCTGAGGACTCCGCCAGCTTGTAATCACCTGTCTCTTCCTGCGCAAAAGACAGACAGCCCAGCGCATAGCCGCGCAGCGCATGATCTTCATCATGGGCGTCAATCACACGTTCCACGGACCGACGCATGCCATGATTGTCTCCAACCATGAAGCGGATCGCATGCGACACCTTCATGCTCATTGTATCGGCAGGGTTGTCGCGCAGCGCAGCTTCGATGCATTGGATGGCTTGCGTCGGGCGGCCTTCGATCCAACACTCAAGTGCTGCACACCAACTTTGTTCGCGTATTGTGGCGCCACCAAGGAGAAGGGCTTTTTGCGCATTCTCATGGGCCTCTTGCGCAGCGGCGTAAAGCTCCCGCTTGCCCATCATCATCGCGAAAAGCCCCTTGGCGGCGTAGGCCATTGCATAGTCAGGCGACATCTCCAGCAGACGTTTCAGGTAGCCTGGCACCGTTTTGGAATGGGACAGAAAGCCCAGGATCATGCCGTTCCACTCAGCAACGGAAGCCGCGTCCGTAAGTGAGACGCGACAATTGCAAATGTCCATGTGCATGGATGATCCTTTCGTGCAGCACGTGCTTGGCAGGAACATAGCCACTCACGGCCTGAAACTCACATCACGGTTTTGCCAACGCACGAATTCGTGACCAAAAAACGCGGGATTTCGCCGGTTTAGTCGTCCTCTGCACTGGATATTGCTGAAATATCAAACATTTCCATCACCGTTTGCGTGTCCTGACCAAAACGCGGCGGGGGCCGCCGGTACATCACAGGTGTCGCCGAAAACTGGAGGGGATTTCCGAGAAGAGCCACCTCTCCGGCGGTGGCTTCCGGGTGGGCCATACGTCGCACCATGCCGCGTGCGACCGCCTGATCGGTCCCGAGGGCCTGATCAATGGTGTGGATCGGCCCGCAAGGGACGCCCACGGCTTGCAGTTTGGCCAGCAAATCCGCCGAGGGGAACGCGCCGAAAAGCGAGGCGATCTCTTCCGTAAGCGCATCACGATTGGTGATGCGCAGGGGGTTCGTTTGAAACCGGGCATCCTCGGCCAGTTCAGGGCGGTCGAAGGCCAGCATCATGCGCTTGAATTGTCCGTCATTGCCGCAGGCGAGAATGATGTGGCCGTCGCTGCCTGCAAAAACATCGTAAGGCACAATGTTGGGGTGCGCGTTGCCGCGCCGAATGGGCGGCTTGCCGGAGGTAAGCGTGTTGGTCCCTTCATTGATCAGCCAGGCCATCTGCGAATCCACCAGTGCCAGATCGATATGCTGCCCCTCACCCGTTTGGTCCCTGTGGCGCAGGGCAGCGAGGATCCCCACCGTGGCATACATCCCGCACATCACGTCGGCGATGCCTACGCCCACTTTCATCGGCGTGCCCTCGGCCTCACCGGTCACGGACATGATCCCGCCATAACCTTGCGCCATCAGGTCATAGCCCGGCAGATCGCGGTTGGGGCCGGTTTGTCCGAAACCAGAGATAGAGCAATAAACAAGGGTTGGATGCCCGGCGAGCATGGTTTCATGGTCGAGGCCGTATTTGTCGAGCCCGCCGGGTTTGTAGTTCTGGATCACCACATCGGCCTTGGCTGCAATGGCCTTGACCAGCGCCTGACCCTCCGCAGTTGATAGATCGGCGGAGACCGAAAATTTGTTGCGATTGGATGACATGAAATAGGCGCTCAGATCGCTCTCACCGTCATGGGTTTCGGCATACGGTGGGCCCCAGGCGCGGGTGTCATCGCCGCCGGTTTTCGGGTTTTCGATCTTGATCACCGTCGCACCCATATCACCCAACAACTGCGTCGCCGTGGGACCAGCAAGGATGCGCGATAGATCGAGGATCAGCAGGCCGTCCAACGCTCCTTTGGGCGCGCCTTTAGTCTCAGAAGGTGCCATCATAGGCCTTTCGATCAATCTCCACCGCAATGATGCTGAACGTGTCAGATGCCATGGCTTTGTTAAGGGCATCTTCCAATTCAGGGCCTGAGCGCGCACTATGCCCTTGCCCGCCAAACGCGCCCGCGATCGCGGCAAAATCCACGCGGCCGAAATCCACACCGGTGTTTTTCATCTGCCGCTGGCGTTGCTTGAGTTCAATCAGTGCTAGAGAGGCATCAACAAAAACCACAAAAATCGTCTTGAGGTCCTGTTCAGCCGCCGTTGCAAGCTCCCCGACCACCATAAGAAACCCGGCATCGCCTGAGAAAGACACGACGGTGCGGTCTGGTTCCACAATCTGCGCGCCCATGGCCAACGGCACAGCACACCCCATCGTGCAAAGCGCCGAGGATTGCGTAAGCGCACGGGGAAATTCGCATTGCCAGGTTTGCGACAGCAAAATCCGGTGCGCGCCGCTGTCAGCAGTAGCGAGTGTGTCGTCAGGCAGCACGTTGCGGCAGATGGCGATGGCCTGACCGGGGCCCCAATCGTCTGAGGGCGCAAACGCGTCAGCAAGGGCTTTCTTTGCAGCCGCCGCCTCCCCAGCGGGCCAGAGTGTGCCCATGTCTTCGGGCAACAGCGCAGCAACAGTTGCCGCGCAATCGCCGACGATGTTGTAGGTGGCGTGATGCATGTAGTGGTGGTTGGGCACTGCCGTGATGTCGATCACGGTCTGGCTGGCAGGATCCCAGGGGTTGGTCCATCCATCACGCATCTCAATAGGATCATAGCCGATGCAAAGTACCAGATCGGCCTCTCTCAGCAGAGGCAGCAGGATCGTGTCTGCTTTGGGCGACAGGCCTGCGCCACCCAACGCGTTTGTGTGGCTCTCGGGAAGAAGACCTTTGGCCTTGTAGGTGGTGACCACAGGAATACCCAGATCTGCCGCACGGCGCACGACGTCTTCGGCACCTTCGGTCATAGCATCTACACCGGCCACCACGATGGGACGCTTGGCGCTGGCCAGCGCCGAGCGCGCGCTGTCGAAGTCCGCGCCTGTGGGCATAACCGGCAGCGCGGGTTTGCGCAGGATGCCAGTTTCCTGCGCGTCGGCATCCGCGACTGAGATGGGAACGTCAATATGGACCGGGCCGGGACGACCTTCCATCGCGATGGTCACGGCCTTGTCAGCCTGCACGCCCGCAGCCATGGCGTTGAGCGTAAATGTTGCCTTGGTAATAGGCCGAAACACCTGCGGCTGATCAAGCACCTGATGGGTATAGGTCTCCGCCTTGTGGGCATCGACACAGCCCGTCAGCACAATAAGCGGCACTCGGTCCTGCCGGGCGTTTTCCACCACATTGATGCCGTTGAGCGCACCCGGCCCCACCGTCGCCAACAAAATCCCGGGCGCGCCCGTGCGGTGATAGGTGCCCTCCGCCATGAACCCGGCTGCATTTTCGTGCTTGCACAGGACAAATGTGATCCCCGCTTTCTCCAGCGCGTCCATGAGGGTCAGCACCTCCCCCCCCGGCATGCCAAAGGCCCAGCGGCACCCTGCATCATAGAGACGTTTGGCCACCACATCGGCTGCGCGCATCGGAATATCCCTTCTTTGCTTCTTGTGATTGGAATGGCGCATCAAGGGTCCTTTCGCAAGACACCATCGGGTTATTGATCTGTCACAATCGGAACGCGGTAAGGCACCTGGGCATAAGAAAGTTATGGACTCCGCCGGGCACTCTGTTGCCTCATGACATCACACCAAGAGTAAAACGCCCATGCCCGACATCGTCATCCTCAACGGTAAGCTCATCACCATGACGCGTTCGGGGGAAGGCCCGGACGCAGAGGCGCTCGCCATCACAGGCGGCACGATTGAGGCTGTTGGCACCACCGCAGAGATCCGCGCGATGGCAGGCGGTGCACGGATCATCGATGCCGGCGGCTGCACCGTCCTGCCGGGCTTCATCGACAGCCATGTTCATCTTTTCACCGGATCAGCGGAGCTTGATTACCTCAATCTAATGGATGTCAAAGGCGAAGATGCGCTTACAGCGGCTGTGCGCGCCTATTCCAAAACCCGCCCCGATGATCGCCTGCTGTTCGCCACCTGCATCGACTACCACGTCATCGAAGGCCGCGCCGCCACGCGTCAGGATCTGGACCGCGTGATGCCTGACCGCCCCTTTGCCGCCATGGCCGCCGATCATCACACCGTTTGGGCCAATACCGCCGCGCTGGAGATGGCAGGGCTTTTGCACGGTGCAAATACGCCTGAGGGCACCGAGGTGGTGATGTCTGGAGATGGCACCGCACACGGGGAATTGCGGGAGTTTGGCGCTTATGGTCCGGTCATGGCGCTTACGCCGCTGGGTGGTCGCGATCTGGAAGGGTTGGTGACAGGGCGTGATCCCAATGCGACGGCTGCGGATCGCGCCACCGACAAAGACGTGATCGCAAAAGGGTTGAAGCATTGCGCGTCCCACGGGATTACGGGTCTGCACCTGATGGATGGCAATTTCTATCAGGGGGAATTGTTGTCTGAGCTGGACACCGAAGGCCGTCTGCTTTGCCGGTGCGAGGTGCCCATGCATCTTAAGAACACCGACCCGATCCATCGGCTGGACGAGGCCACGGAGATGCGGCGACTGTTCCATTCGGACACCGTCTGGAGCAACCGCGTGAAAATGTTCATGGACGGTGTGATCGACAGCTACACCGCTTTCATGCTGGAGCCCTATCCGAACACAGATACCCGGTCAGAGGCGCTCTTCCAGCCTGATCATTTTGCTGAAATCTGCCAGAAGGTCGACGCCGAAGGCCTGCAAATCGCCGTTCACGCCATAGGCGATGCGGCGGTCCGCGCCACGCTCGACGGTTATGAAGCGGCACGCAAGGCCAACGGCCCGCGCGACAGCCGCCACCGCGTCGAACATATCGAACTGATCCATGCCGACGATCTGGCCCGGCTGAAAGACCTCGGGGTGGTCGCCTCTGTCCAACCTCTGCATTCTCCGGCAGGCGGCATGTTCCCGCCCTACCCGCCTGACGTGATGGTGCGTGCCACCCAAATCCCACTGGCTTTTGCCACCAGGGCCATCCGCGACACCGGGACACCGGTTTGTTTTTCTACAGATTGGCCAGTGGTGCCGGTTGATGTGATGCCATCCGTGAAAGGCGCAGTGCATCGGCCGGATCTGCCGGAGCTTTGGGGCGATCAAACCTCCACCCTGCGCGAAACTCTGGAAAGCTACACTGCGCTCAATGCCTGGGTGGAGTTCAACGAAGACCGCAAGGGGAAACTCGCCGCCGGGATGATGGCCGATGTGGTCGTGATGGATCATGACCTTGAAGCACTCGCACCGGTCGATCTGGACAAAGCGCGCGCGGCCGTGACCCTCATGGGCGGGCAATTGACCTGGGAGGCCTGATGGAGAGCTACAGGAATTCAGATCCCCGCCCACCGATCATGGAAGGGTCCCCGCCACCGCCCGAGTGGCGCGTGCCGATGATCGACTGGGATCGGGGGCCCTGGAACCGGTGGGCCTTTCAGCATATCCGCGAGATCCTGCACACAGCGCCAGTGCCTTGTGCGGATGTGGCATCCAAGTTGCCGGAAGCATTTGAACCGATCGAAGAGATTGCTTTTGAGGCACCCTTTGGACCCACCGCCGTGGCCCAATGGATCGACGATGATTACACCGACGGCCTGCTTGTCATGATCGATGGCAAGATCGTCCACGAAAGCTATTGGAACGGAATGACGCGCGGGTCGGTGCATCTATGCCAATCCGTGTCGAAATCGATCACCGCGACAACCGCATCCACGCTGTTTGCCGAAGGGCTGCTGGACCCGCATGCGCCCGTGACAGACGCCCTGCCAGAGCTGGAAAAAACCGCCTGGAAAGGGGCCACGTTGCGGCAGGTCATGGATATGGCCTCGGGGGTGAAATACGACGAGACAGATTACTTCAACCGCGCCAGTGACGTGGGAAAGACCGATGTGGCGGCGGGGTGGAAACCGATCCCAGAGGGGTACGAGGGCGAGCACTGGCCGCACTGTGTGCATGACCAGATCATGACCCTGACGGAGCGTGACGCCGAGCATGGCGCGCGTTTCGAATACCGCTCGATTGAAACTGACGTGCTGGCCCACGCAATGGAGCGCGTGACCGGCAAGCGCCTGCCGCAGCTTGTGTCCGAGCGGCTTTGGCAGCCACTGGGGGCCGAAACCGAGGCCTGTTTCACGGTCGATCCATCGGGCTATGGGCTGGCATGCGGCGGGTTCAACGCGTCGCTGCGTGATCTTGCGCGGTTCGGGTTGGCCTACCTCAATGACGGCCAAGTGGACGGGCGGCAGGTGATCCCGAACGCATGGGTGAACGATGTGCGATCAGGCGACCATGGGCGGTTCAACGACTATGGCCGCGAACACTTTCCGAACGGCTGCTACCGCAATCAGTTCTGGATCGAGGATGCGGATCGCATGGGTCACTACTGCCTCGAGATATTCGGACAAATCATCTACGTCTCTCCCGAACGGGGCATGGTGGCTGTGAAGCTGTCAACATGGCCGGATGCGGTGAATAATGACAACCACAGTGCCTGCGTGGCTGCGTTTCATGCCATCGCGCGCGCGTTTGGCCGAGACGTTTAAAGCCCCGCCACGCAGTCTTTGAAAAACGTCATGGCCCCAGAAACGACCCATTGCCTGTCGTAAACCAGCCAGACGTATCGCAAATGTCTGTCAGGCTGTCACCTTTCCAAAGGTTCGGACGGCCAATGGCGAAAAGCCCCGCACAAACTGACGAAAAGCCTTTCGTGGGCATCGCCTTCCTGCTGGCCGCCACCACGATCTTTCCGCTGCAGGACGTCATCATCAAATTCCTTTCCGATGCCTATGCCGTGCATCAGGTGGTCTTTATCCGCAGCCTTTTCGCCCTGCCGCTGGTGGTCATCATCGCGCGCTTCGAAGGTCAGCTTTGGCCGCTCGAAATCGGCTCGTGGTCGCTGCAACTGACCCGCGCGCTGGCGGCGTTCACCTCCTACACCTGCTACTATCTGGCGCTGTCCTCCATCGGGTTGGCAGAGGCGGTGGCCATTGCCTTTTCCACGCCGATTTTCGTCACTCTGCTGGCCATGGCCTTCCTGAAAGAAAAGATCGGTGTCTTTCGCGTGCTGGCGATCTTTCTGGGCCTCGCCGGCGTTTTGGTGATCGTGCAGCCCGGCATGGGGGTGTTCCAACCTGCGGCCATTTTTGCGCTGCTCGCGGCGGTATTCTATGCCGTCTCCATCATCGCCACGCGCAAACTGGGTCGACAGACCAATGGCACGACGATGACAGTGATCACGATTGTGACCTACATTATCGGCGGTGGTCTGGTGGGGGTACTTTTCGTGGTAATGCCCGTGACCTCCCCACATCCGAGCCTCGATTTCCTGTTTCGGGAATGGACAATGCCCGCCGCACAGGACTGGCTGCTTCTGGCCATTATAGGTGGCACGGCAGCGGCCGGGTTTTTCTGCCTCGCCCAAGCCTACCGGTTGGCTGAAGCAAGCGTTGTAACGCCCTTTGAATACACCGCCATGCCCTGGGCTGTTCTGTGGGGTTGGGTGTTTTTCTCGGACCTGCCGGATACGGCGACCTGGCTTGGCCTGACGATGATCATCGCCGCCGGGCTCTTGATTGTTTTCCGCGAGACGGTGCAGAACCGCCGGATTGTGCGGCGCAAGGGGCTCGGGGTTTTTCGGCAGAGGTAACGCCTTTGTGAGGGCTGCAGGCGTCTTGGGTGAAACGCACTGGGAAAATGTGATAAGGTTCCTAAATACATCGTCATGTTTATGCGACCTATCATAACCGTGCTGGCCTTTGGCCTTGCCACCTTACCCTCTCTGGCGGAGGCGCAGGATGAACTGACGCTGATCGTCAACCGCGATGACGATTCCGCAACGTATTATCTGTCCATGCCCGCCGATCTGATCGCGCCGGTGCTGGCCTCTGACCCTACTATTCTGTTCAGCGACAATGGCCGCGTACCAATCGAAGAATTCCGCCGCGTGGGCAGTTTCGATCTGGCCGATGACATGTTTGACAATATTCAGGGCAGTCAGGGCGGCGACCGCTTCGCCTTTGAAGCGATGTCGATGATGGTGCATCCCACAGACACACCTTTGCCGTTTGCAGCACCTTGGGATGCTTATACGGCAATCGCCGTCTGCACCGTACAGTATGAGCCTGACAAACTGGTGCCCGGCAAGTTGCAAACCTACTACGGCGGGTTCACCGATCAGATTTCGGGGGATGCGCCGCTGTCGCTGCATTTTCCGCAAACGGGACGCGACAGGCTCGAAATTGTCGTTCATCGCTATCATGAAGGGCGCCTTTTGGGCACGGATGTGCAGGTGCTAGACGATGGCGGGAGCCTCGTCATTGAAACCGAAAGTGCGGATGCGGGCTGGATGCGGTCGGTCGGGTCTTGGCTGGGGCTTTTGTGACCAGATGATCGACCGGTTGACGCCATGTCAGCCAGATTTCGCATCAAAACCATCATTTTGGCATTGCGCACAGATTTGGACGGGCCTAGAAAGCAAGCCTACTTGGCGCGGGATGGAGCAGTCTGGTAGCTCGTCAGGCTCATAACCTGAAGGTCGCAGGTTCAAATCCTGCTCCCGCAACCAAAATTCCTTTTCAGGTAAAGACGCCAAGGCTGATTGTTCAGCCAGCTATGCGTTTTTGCCTGTGACCTCAGGCCGACAAGCTGACCAGAAGCGCGCCCAGAGCGATGAGCCCCACCCCGGCCCAATTGAGCGCCGACAGCTTTTCACCCAGAAAAAAGACTCCGAAGACAGCGACCAGAACCACCGACAATTTGTCGATCGGGGCGACTTGTGCGGCCTGACCCAGTTGCAAGGCCCGGAAATAGGCCAGCCAGGACGCCCCTGTGGCCAGCCCCGACAACACAAGGAAAATCCAGGTCCGCCCAGAGATATCGCTGATCCCAGAAAACGCCCCCTGGGCGCTGACGATAAGGGCCGCAAAGCCCAGAATGACGCAGGTGCGTATCAGTGTGGCAAGATCGGGATGCACGCCAGAAACGCCGATTTTCCCGAAAATGGCCGTCAGTGCCGCAAAAATCGCAGCCAGCAGCGCCCAGATGATCCAGCTTTCCATGTGCATATGATCCTTTTTCAAATGTCCCTGCGTGATCCGCGGGGCAGACGTCAAGCGGCGCAAACGTCAGACCTTGACCAGATCTTCCAACTGATCCCGCGCCTCTTGAAGGCGGGGCAGGTTCTTCAACAGGTTTTCAAGATCAAGCCGCTGGTTGGGCACATGTATCGACAGGGTGGACAACAACCGCCCCTGATCGTCACAGATGGGTACGGCCAGCGCCAGCATGCCATCCATGAATTCCTGATCATCCGTCGCATAGCCCCGCGCGCGGGTGACAGAAAGCTCTTCCTTCAGGGCTTGCGGATCGGTCAGGGTGTGTTCCGTGAAGTCTTCCAGTTCCAGAATGGCCAGCAACCGTTCCAGCTTGTCTTGCCTCAGAGAGGACAGATACATCTTCCCGCTGGCGGTACAGTAAAACGGCACTTGCGAACCGACAGGCAGCTGAATGCGCAGCGGCCAATGGGTTTCAACACGGTCGAGATAGACCATGCCATCGCGCCCGGGGGCGGCGAGGTTGCAGGTCTCGCCCACATCCTCGGCCAGTTTGCGCATGATCCGGAGGCGCTCCGTCCGGATACGTTGCGACGACAGCGTGTTGGTGGCCAACCGCCGCAACCTGAAACCGGGACCGTAGGATTTGCCATCCACGTCGCGCTGCAGAAACCCCTCCGCCTCCGCGGTGTGGAGCAGCCGATGCACAGTTGGCTTCGGCAACCCCAACGCGCCCACCAGATAAGATGCTGACACCGGCGTGCCCATCTGGGCCACCTCCTCCATCAGATAAAGGAGGCGCAGATTGGTCGGCATTTGACCTTTCTTGGTGTCGATATCCTGGTCTTCGGGCATAGCCTCGTCGTTTATCTATCCGGTAGCAGCATCAGGGCCAGATCGGGTGTCAGTGCCACAAGTATCCAAACGCTGATCAATGCAAAGAGATACATCGTCGTGTAGCGCAGCAGCCGGAAATACGGAACGCCCGTCACGCCAGATGCCACATAAAGGTTTAGACCATATGGCGGCGTGATGAACCCGATAGAGGCCCCTACGAGGAAGATCACCGAAAAGTGCACAGGATCTACGCCGACACTGGCCGCAATTGGCGCAAGAATGGGCGCAAGGATGATCGTGACGGGAAGACTTTCGAGGATCATGCCAGAGACAAACACGATGGCCATCGCCGTGAAGAGAACCGCGTGATAGCCGCCCATCGAGGTCACAAAGTCACCGATCACTTGTTGTGCACCCAGAAGCGACAGGATCTGCTGCATCACCACCGAGACGGCGATGAGCGGGGCAAGGATCCCCGTGATCTGCGCAGATCGCATCACGATGCCAGGGACCTGAGGAATGGTGAAGCCTTCGACCACCAGCATGGAAGCGATCGATTTTTCCGACCAGTCTTTGGTTTGGTCCATCTTAAGGAAGTAGGTCACCACAAAACTGGCAAGGCCCGCGATGATGCCGAAGCCCACTGTCACACCAGCGGCCTCTGTTGGCGAAAACTTACCGGTGTAAATGCCCCAAAGCACAAGACCGATCGCGAAGAAGCCAAGCCAGCCACCAACGGCTGTTTTGATCACACGCATCGGGTTGAGGGCGATGATGTAGCCCCAGCCGTTTTTCCAACAGACGAGGAAACAGGCCAGCATCATGCCAAAGACCATCATGGCGCCGGGGATGATCCCCGCGACGAAGAGGTCAGAGATGGGCAGGTTCATCAAGAAGCCGTAGACGATGAAGATGATCGACGGCGGGATAATGATCCCCACGGTACCACCCGCAGCCGCGGTCGCGGCCGAGAAGCGTTCATCGTATCCACCCTTCACCATTTCAGGGTGAAGCATGGAGCCGATGGTGGCTGTTGTGGCGGAGTTCGACCCCGAGATCGCAGCGAAGAGACCACAAGCGCCGAGCGAGGCCATCGCCAGACCGCCCCGGATCCAACCGAGACAGGCATAGGCGAAATCCGACAGGCGCCGGGCAATCCCTGAGCGGTTGATCAAGTCACCCGTCAGAATGAAGAGCGGCATCGCAAGCAGCGCAAAACCGTCGGTGAACACGTCCTGAAGGGCGGCCCCCATGTTGAGCAGCTGAAGCTCCAGCACGAATGACATGCCGATCACCCAATAGGCGATGACGAGGAACACGGGCACACCCGCCATGAACAGAATGGTCACCCCAATAGAGATGAGCGTGATGATGGTTGGATCGCTCATGTGTCACCCCCGATCACAGCGGCTTCGATCATTTCGTCACCGTTGCGGTATTTTTTGAGATCCGCGATGGCGTTTTCCATCACTCGTGCGGTCAACAGGATGAATGCAATTGGGACGGTCCCGAGGAACCACCACTGCATCACGTTGTCCGTGCCCAGCATGATCGAAAAGTTCGCCGCGGCGCGGACGGTTTCCTGCGTGGTCGTCACCACGACAATCCACGCAAAGCCCAACCACAGCAGGGCGTCTAGCAGCAAGAGCAACAGTTGTACGCCTCTTGGCGCGGATTTTCGGAATTCAGCAAAGGCCAAATGAGTGCGCAGTTTAACGTTATAGCTACACCCGACCCAAGCCATGATCAGGAATAAGAAAGGTGGGATAGTGGTGGACCATGGTGGCTGCCCCGAAAGGTAGAACCGCTGCACCACGCCAGAAAAAATGATGTACCCGATGGCGAGGTAGGCCACGACCATGATGGTTGGCTCCAGATGGCGTTCAATGACCGGAACGGCCCGATACACCATCATCATCGCAAAGCCACCTACCAAAGTGACGATCAACCCAAGTGGCCATATGCCGGGGTTGCCTCTCATTGCCGATTGTACGTTGAATGAGTCGCCACTCATGAAGGCGGAGATTACCTCGCCCATGCCGCTGATCATTTCCATGATCGCACCTCCCAGTGTCCCCCCACATTCTCATGTGGACCGCGGCGTCAAAGCTCCTCACTCAAACGACGCATGATTCTTTGTTTATAGATTGGACCTTACATGGCCCGGGCGAATTTCGCCCGGGTCAATTTTATCGTGAAACCAAAATGTGGCTTCGCGAGAGATCAGGCTCAGATCAGCCCTTCCACCAGCGGCGGGGTTCGACGTTCTCCGCCAGCGTGATGTCATGTTCACGCACGGTGTCGTAGATCTCCTGGTAGGTGTCGATGCCACCGGCCCAGCCGTTGATCCGCTCACGCCACTGCTCCCACAGCTGCGGTTGGAACTCGGGTGAGCACTGCTCTTCGGCCTTCTTGATCTCGGCGTCGGAGAGCGCTGCAACCTTCACATTGTTCTTAGCGAAGATTGTGTCAGGTCCCTGGTGCGGGTGGCTGAAGCCAACCGTGTTGACCAGAGCCGCCTCGTTAGCCGCCTGCACATGCACCTGCGTCAGGTAAGACGCTTCCATGACCGCATCCTGCAGCTCACCGCCCAGGGCGTCGAAGCTGGCTGCGTTCATGGCTGTGTGCTCTGTCCCGCAGAAGAAGCGCAGGTCGACACACTGGGACACGACCGGAGACATGTTGGCGTAAGCCACGGCCGAAGCCCATGTTTCCGCACCATCGATCAGGCCCTGCTTCAGACCGTCGAGGGTTTCTTCCCAAGCAACCGGCACCGGGTTCAGGCCAAGTGCGTCCATCGCGATCCGGCCCAACTGAGTGCCCGTCACACGGTTCTTTGTACCGCGCAGAGTGTCGATGTTTTCAACGACCGGCTTATCCTGCCATGCCAGACCAAGCTGGATCCCGCGAAGTTCGGCATGGGTGAAGAGGAACTTCAGGCCGTGACGCTTCTCGAAGGGGTCGCGCAGGACTTCCTGCGACTTCGGATGGTACATGAAGTAGTACTGGTCTGCGCGACTACGGAACATGTAGGCGTAGTCCAGAACGTTCAGGTAAGGTGCACCACCGGCAGAGTTCTGCGTGGAAGCCGCGTAGATGTCGACAATACCCTGCTGGGCTTTCTCAACACAGGACAGCTGGCCACAAATCTGGTTGTTGCCGATGAATTCGATGCGAATTTCACCGTCAGTGCGTTCCTCCAGATCGCGGGCAAATTCAAGGCAGCCCGCCCGCTCAATCAGCAGGTTTTGCTGGTTGAAACCGGCCGCGCCAAACTTCAGCGTGTGCTTGGGTTCTTTGGAAAACCGCTTGTTGTAGGTCGATTCTGCCGCCGCGGCGAGGTTCGCCGCAGTCATGGCACCACCAAATGCACCCGCCGCCATCAGCGTCGAGCTCATCCCGTAAGTCCCTGCAATCCTAAAGAAATCCCGGCGCGTAACACCACGCACCCGATCATAAAGTCCCATAAGTTTCCTCCCTTTTGGCAATTATTGAGACGTTTGGTTTCAAAAAAGCCTAGAATAGTATTTCCGTTTTGGCTACATTTTTTTTCGACTCAGGTGGAATTTTTGGGAGGACGGGGCCCGTGGAGGCAGACTACATCATTATTGGCGCCGGATCAGCAGGCTGTGTTCTGGCAAACCGGCTGAGCGCAAAGCCTGGAAACCGTGTTGTTTTGCTGGAAGCGGGTGGCAAGGACACAAACCCATGGATCCACATTCCCGTCGGGTATTTCAAGACCATGCACAATCCGAAACTGGACTGGTGCTATCGCACGGAACCTGATCCCGGGCTCAATGGTCGATCCATTGATTGGCCGCGCGGCAAGGTTCTGGGCGGATCCTCGTCGCTGAACGGATTGCTCTATGTGCGCGGCCAAGCTGAAGATTACGATCGTTGGCGGCAAATGGGCAATCCCGGATGGGGTTGGGACGATATTCTGCCCCTCTTCAAACGTGCCGAAACGAATGAACGCGGCGCGGATGACTATCACGGCGACCAAGGCCCCCTGTCGGTGTCCAACATGCGCATTCAACGCCCGATCTGCGATGCGTGGGTCGCAGCAGCACAAGCGGCCGGCTATGCGTTTAACCCCGATTACAATGGCGCCGAACAGGAAGGCGTCGGCTATTTCCAACTTACGACACGAAATGGCCGGCGGTGCAGTGCGGCCGTGGCCTACCTCAACCCTGTAAAATCGCGCGAGAACCTTGAGATTGTCACGAACGCCGCCGTGGATTGTTTTGAGTTTGACGGCAAACGCGTGGTGGGTGTTCGCTACACGGATCGTTCGGGCCAGCAGAAGGTTATCAAATCTCGCAAAGAGGTCATCCTGTCTGCCGGGGCCATAGGGTCGCCGCAGATCATGATGCTGTCTGGCATCGGCGAGGCAGAGCAGTTGAAAGATGCAGGCATCGATGTGGTCCATGACTTGCCGTCTGTGGGCAAGCACATGCAAGACCACCTGCAAGCGCGGCTGGTTTTCAAATGCAACGAACCCACCTTGAACGACGAGGTGCGCAGCCTTTTCAATCAGGCCAGAATTGCCCTCAAATACGCCATGTTCCGTGCGGGCCCGATGACAATGGCGGCCTCACTCGCTACCGGGTTCATGAAAACCAACCCGGATCTGGCGACACCGGATATTCAATTCCACGTTCAACCTTGGTCCGCTGACAGCCCCGGCGAAGGGGTGCACCCTTTCTCCGCCTTCACCATGTCCGTTTGCCAGCTGCGCCCCGAAAGCCGCGGCGAAATCCGGCTACAAAGCTCGGACCCACGGGCCTATCCGAAGATTTTCGCAAATTACCTGTCCACGGAAACCGATTGCCGGACAATCGTGGAGGGGGTGAACATCGCCCGCAAGATCGCGCAGCATGCGCCGTTGAAGTCGAAAATCTCAGAAGAATTCCGCCCCACGGCAGACCTCAACATGGATGACTATGAAGGCACCCTGGATTGGGCGCGCAACAATTCCGTGTCGATCTACCACCCCACCGGCACTTGCAAGATGGGGCAAGGCAAGGATGCTGTGGTTGATCACGAATTGAAGGTCCACGGCATTGACGGGCTGCGCATCGCGGATTGTTCGATCATGCCGGAAATCGTGTCGGGCAACACCAACGCACCGGCGATCATGATCGGGGAAAAAGCGTCGGATCTGGTCCTCGCCTAACCGGCGAGGCAGCCCTTAAGCGCTGAAGAGCGGCTCACGCACTGATTGTGGCGATCGGCGCGCCCAGCACATCCCAATTGGGTTCCACCCCCAAACCAGGCGCGTGAGAAGCAGTCATGTAGCCATCTTCAATCACCGGCGCACCGCTGGCGATATCGACGGTAGCGTATTCATGAAAGGCCGAGGATTGGAAATGGAAATCCTGCGGGGTGGAATGCGCCAGATGGGCAATAGCGGCATCGCCGATTTCCCCACCCCAGCTGTCTTCGATGGTCATGATGATGCCCAGATTGACACAGACATCGCGGATGAGACGGGCCTTGGTCAGCCCCCCTAAGCGATTGATTTTTAGATTGATAACATCCATCGCCCGTTCCTGATGACCACGTAAAACGGCCTGAAGGCTGTTCATGCATTCATCAAGTATCATGGGGTGGTGGCAGTGGTCGCGGACAACGCGGCACTCTTCGTAGGTCTCGCAAGGTTGTTCGACATAGTACTTCACATCAGATGTGGCTTTCACCACGCGCACCGCGTCATGCTGCCGCCAGCCGCAATTGGCGTCCGCACCCAGCACATTGCCCTCCCACAGCGCGTTCGCAACCTTGTTGATACGGGTAATATCGACATCCGGATCGGCCCCCACTTTCATTTGGAACTGCCTGAACCCCTGTTCCTGATAGCCAGTGATTTTGTCGACCATCTCATCCGGGTCCGCGCGGGATACCACTTTGAAAAGCTTCACCTTTTCCTGCAAACGCCCACCCAGGATATTGCACACAGGCAGCCCTATGGCCTTGCCCAGGATGTCATGACACGCAATGTCGATAGCAGACTTGACGTATGGATGACCTTTAAGCAAGCGATCCATTTTGTCGTTGATGCGGGCTAGGTGCGTCGGGTCTTCCCCAATCAGATTTGGTGCGAGTGTGGCCATGCCGATGCGCGCGCCTTCCGCATAGGCGGGCAGGTAGGACGGGCCAAGGGGGCAGACCTCCCCGACGCCTGAGATGCCTTCATCCGTTTCGATCTGAATGACAGTGCTATCGAAGGCGGCAAAGCTTTGATTGGACCAGGCATAAGCCCCTTCCTTCATCGGCAAGTCAACCTGGAAGATTTTGATTTTATTGATTTTCATGGGCGCAACCGGTTCAGATTACCAAAGCCCAATTCGGGCCGTTTGGACTTGATTGTGATGGACAAATCGCGGTTCGCGCCCTCGGGTGGGACGGGGAAAGGTGCGGCGTCCTGAACGATTTGGAGGGCGGTTTGGTCGAGCGGGGGCGAGCCGGAAGATTGCGCAATCTCAGCCTTGGCAAGGGTGCCGTCTTCCGCGATGGTGAAGGTCACGAGGGCTTCGGCGTCCATTGCGAAGGTCGGGCGGGGCTGGCCGGCCAGTGCCGCGATTACCTGTTGATAAAACTCGTTTACTTCGCTGTCCTGGGCGAACGCGGGTCCTTGCGAAACGAGGCTAAGCGAGAGCATGAGGGCACAGGTGAGGGATCTGAAGAGCATGGTCACTCCTGGCCATAGGGCAGGTCAACAAGACCGTAGGGCAGGTTTGACAAGGGGGCAAGATATCTGGGTACTGGATGGGTTTTGTACATTTTGGGTTAGGTTACGACAGGTTGAAACCCATTTTGTACAGTTTTGACAGGACCGGTTTTCAAGCGGTCAAGAGCGCCGTCACCTCTTGGGCCAGTGCGCGGACTTCGTCGGCGGCCGCACTGTTGCGTTTGACCTCCAGCGCACCAAGGCCGCGACCCATGGCTTCGGCATAGACCACACGGTTGGCGAGGGTCGATTGCACCTGTGTCGCGTCAAGTTCGGCGACGGAAGCAAGAACGTCCTGGCCCACACGAGTGCCAGCGCGCAGGCGGTTGAGGACGATGTGGGTGGGTTTATCGGCGCGGTCGGCGAGGTCGATGATGTCGTGGGTGGCCCAGACATCGGCCTGGCTGGCGGAGACGGGGATGAGAATGAGATCGGATTCGCGAAGGACCTGGCGGATGTCACTGTCCGCTTTGGGGGGCGTGTCGATGAGGACGATATCGGCGCTGCGCACCCCACGGATCGCGCGGGAGATGCCGTAGGCGGTTGCCGTAGCAAAATGCAGGTTGTCATCCACACCTTGGGATTCTTCGCGTATATCCAACCACTTACTGAGGCTGCCCTGCGGATCGGTGTCGATGAGGGCCACGGATTTGCCCTCAGCCAGGAAGGCGGTGGCGAGGTTGCACACCAGCGTCGTCTTCCCCGCTCCGCCCTTTTGCTGCGCGATTGAGATGATGTGAGTGCTCATGAAACCGGCCTCCGATGGCGTGCTGCAGTGCAGCATAAATCATTTTGGAGTGAAAGACTATGGGCCTGAATTCTTGAGTCCGATGCGCCTTTTGTACAATTTGTCGGCAGGCTCACTTCCAGAGTAGCTTGATTTTTCACGGCTTGTTTAGTTTGCTAAGACTCCTGTTTTTGAACGTCTTAATTGGGGATAGCGGTCGATGAATAAATTTTGGGGAGCTTTGGTGGCAGTTTTTTTGGTGCCGACATCATCTTTCGCGAAGCCCACACTGTCTGATGCGATTGAATGCAGGGCCGAGTTCAGTTCGATCATGACGGTTGTCCAGGCCGCTCGAATTCCTATGAATATTGACGTGCAGGAAACGAACTTTTGGGTGTCGGCCAGTGACAAGTTTTCAAGGCATTTCCGTGGGTTGAGTAGCGAAGATCTTGATGGGGGCGGTGACGTGAAAAGCGCTGATGTTCAGGATGAACTTGACGCAACGAAAGAGGCTAAGAAGAAAACCTATTTTAGGGTTTTGAAAGACAGCGGGTACGATGGGCTGAAAGAGATGGCGTTGAAAACGACATCTGAGTGTAACACTTTGTTCGGTCTATAACCGCCGGTCGGATTCAACAGAAGACATGCTGACATACCGCTCACGGGCAGACGTCTGGTGTTGGTGACAACGTTAACCTTCGTGCGTTTGGTGTAGGACCTGGGACAAGGTGGAGAGGTTGCACACAAGCGTCGTCTTCCCAGCCCTTTTGCTGCGCGACACGAGATGATGTGAGTGCTCATGGAACCGGCCTCCGATGGATTGCTGCGATGCAGCGTGGGTCTTTGGGAGGGAAAGGCTATGGGGGTGATCTGAGGGGGTTTGTACAATTTGGGGTAGGTTTTGGGAGGGGGAAACCCAATTTGTACATATTTTGAGGGTTAACACTCGATTAATATTCACGGGGGATATAAGCGGAAGTTGGCCTTGCCGCGGACGGTAGTGGTGGGCTGAAAACCTACCGTACTTGCTTAAGCCATCCCCCAATGTTCGTGACGACCATTCGGCGAGGCGTTACGCATTGCCTAACAGTTTCGGTGTGGTATTCAACTTTAGCAGTAGTGCTTAACTGGGGTAATGCATGTCGATTGAAAAAAGAGCTGAACTGTTCAAAGCAATTGAAGCAGATAGAAAGTCAAAAGTGATCCTCTACGCAACAGGTAATCGGCAAAACATGGAAGCCCAGATTGCTAACGATGCTTTCGACTACTTCGTTCATCACTTGGACAGGATTTGGCCGGAAGAAACAAAAAAGATTTCATTGATCTTGCATACGGCTGGCGGCGACAGCGCGGCGGCATGGAGGATCATTAATCTTTTACGCATTTTTTGCGACGATCTTGAAGTTTTGGTGCCCAATAGAGCTCATAGTGCTGGCACGCTCATTAGCCTAGGATGTGATCGAATAGTGCTTACAAAACAAGCTACTCTTGGTCCAATTGACCCCAGTCTGAGTGGTCCGCTATCGCCGGCCGTCCCAGACAACCCAAATCAACGGGTTCCAGTGAGCGTGGAAGCTGTCCAAGGATACATAGATCTTGCAAAGCAAGAGTTGGGAATAGAAGACGGTCAGGCTTTGTCCGAAGTTTTGGTCAAGTTGACGGAACAGGTCCATCCATTAGTTCTAGGGCAGATTTTCCGAAGCAGAAACCAAATCAGAGGTCTGGCGGAAGGGTTGCTTGAGCATCAAGGTGTAAAAGAAAAGGATAAAGTCAACATAGTTGACTTCTTGTGCTCTGATTCCGGTTCTCATGATCGGACAATCAATCGTCGGGAAGCGGCCAAACTGGGCCTCAACGTCGAAAAGCCATCCGCAGATTTGTATGAATTGATGAATGACTTGTACGAAGACATTGCCGAAGACATGCAACTTCGATCAAAGTTCGATGTCATGCAAGAATTAGCCGGCAAGCCCAATACAAATTTCGAGTGTCAGCGTGTTTTGATTGAAAGTGTATCCGGTGGAAGTACTCAACAGTTGACTAAAGGAACAATTCGTTTGATACAAAATCAACAACAAACGGCCCCAAATACTCCGCCAATGACTGTCATTAGCACAGAAGTTGCGGTATCATTCGATGGATGGGAGCAAAAGTAGTGGACCAGTTTATAGTAGTACCCCTTAAGAGTGACGAAAGTGCCATGCCAATCTATGGGACGGGCGTACAACAAACTGCGACTGTAAACTTTCAAAGTGTCGCCGAATACCAGGACGTTCTTTTGGACGACTCGAGTCGTTATAAAGCCGTTCCAATGGTAATCATCGACAACGGCCGTTAACGCGTGATGTGCTTGGATTTACTTCATTGAGTAACGAAATTTAACACTCGTAGAATATTGAAACAAGAAAAGCCGCCCATAGGGCGGCCTTTTTTTGTTTGATCATCGTTTGAGAGATACATTTCAAAGGTTTTGCTAGGTTTGGCAGTGACCTACTCTCCCACGCCTTAAGACGCAGTACCATCGGCGCTAAGGCACTTAACGGCCGGGTTCGGGATGGGACCGGGTGTTTTGCTCTTGCTATTGCCACCAAACCAAGAAA
>JBCCNB010000023.1:0-49548 GCA_039026055.1 Pseudomonadota bacterium
ATGAAATTCCCCGGGCCCGGCAAGCTGACCATGAAATTCGTGGGCGAAGATGGCACCGTGGATGAACGCGAAGTGTTCGACGCGCCCGCTTCCGGTGTTTTCATGGCGATGTACAACCTCGACCAGTCGATCATTGATTTTGCCCGCGCATCGATGAACTACGCGCTGAACCTCGGCTGGCCGTGCTACCTCTCCACCAAGAACACCATCATGAAGCAATATGATGGCCGCTTCATGGAGCTGTTCCAGAAGGTTTACGAAGAAGAGTTCGAAGACGCCTTCAAGAAAAAGGGCATCCACTACGAACACCGCCTGATCGACGACATGGTCGCCTGCGCGATGAAGTGGAATGGCGGCTTTGTCTGGGCGTGTAAGAACTATGACGGCGACGTGCAGTCCGACACCGTGGCGCAGGGCTTTGGCTCACTGGGTCTGATGACGTCGCAGCTGATGACGCCCGATGGGAAGATCGTGGAGGCCGAAGCGGCCCACGGTACGGTCACACGCCACTATCGGCAGCATCAGAAGGGCGAAGAAACATCAACGAACTCCATCGCCTCGATTTATGCCTGGACGGGCGGGTTGAAGCACCGTGCCAAGCTTGACGGAAACGACCCGTTGATGACCTTCGCCACAACACTGGAAAAAGTGATCGTGGACACCGTGGAAAGCGGCTTCATGACCAAGGATCTGGCGCTTTTGGTTGGTCCTGATCAGGGTTGGCTCACCACCATGGGCTTCCTCGAAAAAGTGGACGAAAACCTGGGCAAAGCGCTGAATTAAGCGGCAGAATGATCCAAGACCTCGGGGGGCATGATATGCCCCCCGGTTTTTTTTGCGCCAAGTATCTGGCATCACACAAATTCTGCTTATCTATCGCTCATGCCCGCACCAACGAAATTTCCCGACGCCAAAACCGTGGACCACACCCCGCTGGAGGATGTTCAGGGCCTGACCGTGGGCTGTTTTCTGACATCTGTGGGGCTGGTTTTTCTGACACATCTTGTGTTCCTGACCGGCCAGACAGCGGGGCTTGCCCTGCTCATTGCCTACCCGATGGGATGGTCCTTCGGTTTGGTGTTTTTTCTAATCAACATCCCATTTTACGCCCTGGCCTATATCCGGCTGGGGCCGGAGTTTACGATCAAGAGCGTGGCCTGCGTGACGGCCGTATCCGTGATGTCGGAATTCCTGCCGCAGGTGATCGTCTTCGAAAAGTTGGACCCGGTCATCGGCACTCTGACCTTTGGGGTCTGCGTGGGGCTTGGGCTTTTGGCCTGTTTCCGGCACAAAGGGTCCTTGGGCGGCATTGGCGTGATCGGTCTGATGGTGCAGGACCGGACGGGGTTCAAAGCGGGCTATGTGCAGTTGATGGTCGATGCCGCGATCTTTGCAGTGGCGCTATTCATGTTTCCCCTGAACGTGGTGGCCTACTCGCTTTTGGGGGCGGTGGTTTTGAATTCTGTCATCGCCTTCAACCACCGCCGAGATCGATACATCGCCAGTTGATCACTTTCCTCTGACGCCGCAGATTACTGACCGCGATTGTGGGTTTTGGCGTACATCTTCGCAATCATCCGGCTGGCTGTTTTCTCAAATGCAGCCGGGATGAAGGCATGGATCAGCGCACAGAACCCGGCAGCGAAGAGCATCAGGCTAAAGCGCCCGGCGAAAAGCGCGTGTTCGAGATAGGATTCGTCCACGCTTTGCGGGTGATCCAGAAATACTTTGCGAAACATGGTTATCCTCCTTTTTGGGTTTGACGGCACAGTATGCGGTTTGCTCCGTACACTTTTCCCAAAAGTGGGCACGGATCGCTTTTCTTTGGTAATTTTTCCCAATAAAATAAATTTATGAGGGAAATTGACCAAATAGACGCCCGCATCCTGCGCGAATTGCAGCGCGATGCAGACCAACCTCTGGACCAGTTGAGCGAGGCAGCGGGCCTGTCACGCAATGCGCTCTGGCGGCGTATCAAGCTGATGGAAGAGGCAGGTATCATTCGCGGCAAGGTGGCGTTGCTGGATCCTGCGGCGCTTGGCCTCTCTCTGACGGTCTTCATGCAGATCAAGGCCGCACGCCATGATGCCGCTTGGATGCAAGACTTCGCCCGCGCGGCCCGCAATCAGCCAGAAGTTCAAGGCGTTTTCCGCATGACCGGCGATCTGGATTACCTGATCCAGGCGCGGGTGCGGGATATGGCGGATTATGACCGGCTGTATCAGCGTTTGGTGGCGCAGGTGCCTATGGGCGACGTTTCCGCCAGTTTCGTGATGGAAGAAATCAAATCCACAACGGAATTGCCGGTTTAGGGATTGGGGCCGAACCGTTTGTAAAGGTCGATGTCATCGAGCGTCACCGTGCCAGTCAGCATCAGCCCCGCCACAATGCCCCAGATCACCAAAGCCACGCCGGTCGTGATCCACATCTTCTTTTTCAGATGGTGATGTTCGGGCGAACCCGCATGTGTGCCGGGCACGATCTCACCCAGGTCGCCTTGCGTCTGGATCCTGATCGGCAGGATGACCAGAAAAGTCATGAACCAGATCACGGCATACAGAACAAATCCAGAAACGGGACCCATCAGACCTGCTCCAATTCCACAAGACAGCCGTTGAAATCCTTCGGGTGAAGGAACAGTACGGGTTTGCCATGGGCCCCGATTTTGGGTTCACCATTGCCCAACACGCGGGCGCCAGTGTCTTTCAGATGATCGCGCGCCGCGATGATGTCGTCGACCTCATAACAGACGTGGTGGATGCCGCCTGAGGGGTTCTTTTCAAGAAATCCATTGATGGGGCTGTCTTCACCCAAGGGGTAGAGCAGTTCAATCTTGGTGTTGGGCAGCTCGATGAAGATCACCGTCACGCCATGATCAGGTTCATCCTGCGGCGCGCCGACATTGGCACCCAGCGCAGACCGGTATTGATCCGCTGCGGCCTCCAGATCAGGCACTGCAATGGCCACGTGGTTGAGCCGTCCAATCATGTGCAAACCCCCGTTTGTGATGCATCGCCCGCTTATGCCGTGCGGGCCGCGCCGAGGCAAGAACCACCCTGTCGCAGAAACGTGCGCATGCCTTAACCCTTGATTCACCATGCGGGGCTATCACCAAAGAAACGGGATTGGTCAGGAGGCCGAGTGATGGATGATCTCAACTTATTCGACCCAAAACGCCCCACCGCAAAGCGGCCGCTTTTGGGCATGACGGTTCTGGTTGTCGACGACAGTCGGTTTGCGTGTGAGGCGCTGCGCCTGATGTGTCTGCGCAGCGGCGCGCGCATTCGACGGGCGGACAGCCTGACAGCGGCGGCACGGCACCTGAAGGTGTACCGCCCATCGGCCGTGATCATCGATATTGGCCTGCCCGATGGCCCGGGTGAGCAGCTGATTGAAGATATGGCCAAGGCAGAGCCGCGTGTCGGCATTCTTTTGGGGATGAGTGGCGATGACGGCATGAAGGAGCGCGCCATGGCCGCGGGGGCCGATGGGTTCCTCGCCAAACCCATTGTTAGCCTGGCGGCGTTTCAGGAAACTGTGCTGGCCGCCATACCCGACGATGCACTGCAATTGGGGCCCCGTGTCGTGTCAGAAGAGGTGGTGGAGCCTGATATTTCTGCCTATCGCGATGACATCTCTTTCGTGTCCGAAATTCTGACCGAACGGCAGGACGGCCAAACGCTGGACTACGTGGCGCAGTTCCTGACAGGCGTGGCCCGGTCGGCGGAAGACACACAATTGATTGAAGCCGCACACCTGCTGTCGCAAGCCAAACCGGGAGAGGGCAGAAGGCGGGCGCAGGCCTCACATATCCTAGAGCTTGTGAATGATCGTCTCCAGAACCAGTTGGCTATTTGAACGGGCACATCCGCGCGCGGGCCATCCGGCCAGCCATTTGATAAAGGCGAAAGGGCGTCAAAGCTGCGCGGGGTCGCCCGCCACACGGACTAGCCGTGTCAGATCGCTCAGCCGTTCCTTTTGCTGACCAGCAGCATCAAAGTTGGCAGGCGAAAGCCAGATTTCATAGGCCTCGGACAGCGCAGGCCATTCGCTGTCAATGGCGGCGAACCAGGCGGTATCACGATTGCGTCCTTTCACCACGGTCGCCTGGCGGAAAACCCCCTCAAAGCTCAACCCCAAACGCTGGGCCGCACGGCGAGATGGCATGTTGAGCGCATCGCATTTCCATTCAAACCTGCGATATCCGGCCTCAAAGGCCCATTTCATCATAAGGTACATCGCTTCGGTCGCAGCGCGGGTGCGCTGAAGTTGCGGTGCCATGGAAATAAAGCCCACCTCAATTGACCCACTGTCAGGTTTGATGCGCAGGTAGGACGCGAACCCGCCAAGCTGACCGTTGGTTCGATCTTCAATGGCGTAAAACAGGATGTCATCGGCGGTTGTCGCCCCTCGCATCCATTTGTGAAACTGTGCGGACGAGGCAAACGGCCCCACGGGCATGTAATCCCACACCCAATCATGCCCGTCATAGGCTCGAAACAGCAGCGCTGCATGCGCCTCTGCATCCAGCGCCACAAGCTTTGCATAGCGCCCCTCAAGGGGGGCCATTTCCGGCCGCGGCGGCTCCGCCCAATTTGGAATGCGTGGCCCGACCGGCCTCTCCACTGTCATGATCCCCACGGCCTTCTTGTCGTCCCGCTGGTGGTATCATACCCGGTTTCACCTATAGCAAAAGCCCCGGATTATCGCCCAAATCGAGCCCCGGAAACACCGTGTTTTCGATCAGACCTCTATCCAGCCCAAAAAGCCCCCGCATGATCCAACCCGCATGAGCGCGCAGATCCCGCGTGGGCATCAGATCACGCCCCTGATAAAGCGCCGCTTCTGACAAACCCGGCCAATCCGTCACGACGCGCCCACCCTTGAGCGCCCCACCGGCCATGATCATCAACCCGCCGGTGCCATGATCAGTGCCGCCGGTGCCGTTGACCCGAACGGTACGGCCAAACTCCGTCATGGCAACCACGGTGGTTTTGCCCCAGACCGGACCCAGTTCGGCCTTCAGCGTCAGGATATTATCAGCGATCTGCGTCAAAGCGCGGGAAATGCCGCGGGATTGATTGGCATGTGTGTCAAACCCGCTCAAGGAATACGCGGCTATGCGGGTGTCCATCTTCAGGCGCGACGCGGCAAAGCTGGCAATCTGAGTAACCGCTTTGCCCCGTGCAGCGGGCTTTGCCATGTCCTGCATGGCGTTCAGCATATCGGCTGTATCAACCTCTTCATCCAAGTTCATAACGCCGGATTGGGACAGATCGATGGCCTCGATCAGGGCGTCGCGGAACAGCGGATCATCATGGGTGACCAGATCAAGCAGCCGTTCGGCCTGTGTGCTCAGCACCAGTGACGCCTCGGGCGACCAATCAGAGACCGGTGCCGTCCCTTTGGTGAGCAGCATGGATTGCCGACCGATGGCAAACGCCGTTTCCGCCGTCGCGCCCGGCACTTCACTCAACAGCCGATTGAGCCAACCGTTGCGCGTATGCTCCAGCCCCGGCGCCCCGGTGCCTGCCTCCAGAATATCCTGCCCGTCAAAATGGCTGCGTTTGTCGCGATAGGGGGTAGAGACGGCATGGGCGAAACTCAACTGCCCCGATCGCCAAAGCGGCATGAGATCGGAAAGACCCGGATGCAGCGCGAAAAAGCCGTCCAGATCAAGCGCAGCCGGGTCTTCGGCGGTGTTCAACAACCCGCCGCGCAGCGCGTTGAATTCCGGCGCACCCACTGGCCGCACCGCGTCAAGCCCGTCAAGCCCACCGCGCAGGATGATCACCACAAGGCGATTGTCCCACGGGGCACTTGCAAAAGTGACCGGCGTCATCAACGGGCTTGCGGCCATGGAACAGCCTAAAGCCAAAGACCGGGTGAGGAAGCTACGGCGGGAGTGTCGGGTCATGGTCACCTCACATCCTTTGGAACGCAGCAGATGAGAGCACGATGCCGACGCCTTCTGGTCGGGTCTCAGCCGCTTTGGCGGCAAACCGGACCTGTTCAGGGGCCAGCCCGCCCAGCGCCACATCCACAAAGTCGCGCGGGTCAGGCAAGGTCCGGCGCAAGCGCAGTGGCGTGAACATCGCCCATTGCAGACGCGCGGCCAGACGGGCCGGCGTGATCCAGTCTTCATCCGCCTCAGGCCAGCCATCAGGGCCTGTCGGGCGGCCCCAGGTCTGTCCCATCAAGGTGAGCGGATCGTAGAAAAACCGGCGCATGCGGCCCAGGCGTTTCATCGGCATCTGGCGGGGTTGCACATCCAACGCGCGCAGGCTGGAACCAATGAAATCAAGGGGTTGCTTGACGTTTCCAGGTTGACTGCCCCACGCAGCGGGATGGGTCAGCAGGGCTTCATAGACAGCCATCAGATCGCCGCTTGTTTCGTTAAAACGCGTCTCAAGCGCGTGAACCAGCGCGGGATCAGGACTGTCACCAACAAAATGCACGGCCAGTTTGCCCGCGATGTGGCGGGCGGTGGCCGGGTGGGTGGCGAGGTCCTCGAGCGCGGCATGAACCGCATCTAGCCCGCCATCGCCGTTGTAACGCCCGTCGAGGATTGCATGCTCTCCAGGCTCGGACGCGGCCCTTCGGAAGGCGAAACCGCGCTTGAAATCAAAACCCAGCCCGGTGAGCAGCTTCGCAAACGCGCGCACATCGTTCTGCGTGTATGGCCCATCCACGCCCAGCGTGTGCAACTCCAACACTTCCCGGGCGAGGTTTTCATTGAGGCCGCGATCGGGGTTGCGTTTGCCTGCACGGCTGTTGGGGCCGATGGAGGTGATCTGATCGAGATAGTGCAGCATCAGGGGATGCGTGATGGCCGCGCGCAGCATGTCGGCGAACCGACCGGTGATGTGGGGCCGGATCGCCTCTTCGGCGTAATTGGCCTGTGCGAGGATCAGCGCCTGTATCTTGCCCTGCGCGGTGAAGTGGTCGGACCAGAAGGCCACCAAACGTTCTCGAAACCCGTCTGGCGTTTGCGCGCGGCGCAGCAGGGTTTGACCGAACCAACCACCGGCCTCAATGCGCAGGCTGCGGCGAACTTGCGTGAGTTGCTTGTTGGCTGCTTCAATCTCTTCATCGGTTCTTGCCTTGCGATAGGCACGGCGCGCGTCGCGTTCTTTGAGGAGATTCGAATAGACGGGGTCCATACCCGGAATTGGGAACGTTTCGGCGGCTACATCTCGGCCGGCGATTGCGCCCAGCATGTGGCCCACCGAGGCGGGCGCCGCGTGTTTGGGCGACAGGCCACAACCAAATCGGATCGCGGCGCGCTCGGGGGTGAAACTCATGGTCAGTCCTCGCCTGGCTTTGGGCCAATATAAGGATGATACGAAGGTTTCTGAATGATCCGTCGTTTAAATTTCGATACGTGTCCGGCGCGGAGCGAAGGATGACGCCCGACGCGCCTTACTCCTGCGGGATCACGCGCAAGCCCAGTTCCATCAGTTGGTCCGATGTGGGCTCGCTTGGCGCGTTCATCATCAGATCCTCAGCGCGCTGGTTCATCGGGAACATGATCACCTCGCGGATGTTCGATGTGCCCGCCAGCAGCATGACGATCCGGTCAATGCCCGCCGCGCAGCCACCGTGGGGCGGCGCGCCGTATTGGAACGCGTTTACCATGCCGCCAAAACGCTTACGCACCTCGTCTTCGCCATAGCCTGCGATTTCAAAGGCCTTGATCATGATGTTGAGCTTGTGGTTCCGGATGGCGCCTGAGACCAGCTCATAGCCGTTGCAGGCCAGATCGTATTGGTAGCCCAGCACCTTGAGTGGATCGCCCTGCAGCGCCTCCATCCCGCCTTGGGGCATGGAAAACGGGTTGTGTTCGAAATCAATCGCACCTGTTTCTTCGTCTTTTTCGTAGATCGGGAAATCGACGATCCAGGCGAAGGCGAAGCGGTTTTCTTCGGTGTGGCCCAGTTCTTCGCCGATCACATTGCGCGCCTTGGCGGCGACGCTTTCGAAGGTTTTGGGTTTGCCGCCCAGGAAGAAGGCGGCATCGCCCACTTCGAGGCCGAGCTGTTGGCGGATGGCCTCGGTACGTTCGGGGCCAATGTTTTTCGCCAAGGGCCCTGCAGCCTCCATCCCCTCACCCTGATCGCGCCAGAAGATGTAGCCCATACCGGGTAGGCCCTCTTTTTGCGCAAACGCATTCATGCGGTCGCAGAATTTGCGGGAGCCGCCTTTGGGGGCGGGGATGGCGCGGATTTCGGTGCCCTCTTGTTCCAGAAGCTTGGCAAATATAGCGAAGCCGGAACCGCGGAAATGGTCGCTGATCACTTGCATTTTCAAGGGGTTGCGCAGGTCAGGTTTATCGGTGCCGTACCAGAGGGCCGCGTCGCGGTAGGAGATCTGCGGCCAGTCTTGATCGACTGTCGCACCGCCCCCGAATTCCTCAAAGAGGCCGGTTAGAACGGGCTGAATGGTGTCGAACACGTCTTGCTGTTCGACAAAGCTCATCTCGAGGTCGAGTTGGTAGAAATCGGTGGGCGAACGGTCTGCGCGCGGGTCTTCATCACGGAAACAGGGCGCGATCTGGAAATATTTGTCGAAGCCCGACACCATGATCAGTTGTTTGAATTGCTGAGGGGCCTGCGGGAGAGCGTAGAATTTGCCCGGATGCAGGCGCGATGGCACGAGGAAGTCGCGCGCACCTTCGGGGGAGGACGCGGTGATCACCGGCGTCTGGTATTCCTTGAAGCCAATGTCCCACATGCGGCGGCGGATGCTCGACACCACGTCAGAGCGCAGCACCATGTTGCGCTGCATCACCTCACGACGCAGGTCGAGATAGCGGTATTTGAGGCGCGTTTCTTCCGGGTATTCCTGATCGCCGAAGACGATGAGAGGCAGCTCTTCAGAGGCACCCAGCACTTCCATATCACGCACGAAAACCTCCACCTCACCGGTGGGGATTTTGGGGTTCACAAGGTCCGCGTCACGCGCCTTTACATTGCCGTCAATGCGGATGCACCACTCGGATCGAACCTTCTCCACATCCGCAAACACCGGGCTGTCCGGGTCGCACAGAACCTGCGTGATGCCATAGTGATCACGCAGGTCGATAAAGAGGATCCCGCCATGGTCGCGGATCCGATGCACCCAGCCTGACAGGCGGACATTATCACCCACGTTGTCTTTGGTCAGATCGGCGCAAGAGTGGCTGCGATAAGCGTGCATGGAAACCTCGTTTAGCTGGTCGCGCCGATACACATGGGTCAGGCGGCAAAGTCAAGGCATTGCAGGCGCAATCGGCAACGATCACTTTTGCGGCAAGGCTTGGCTGAGCAGCCCGCTTGAGAGCTTAAAATGTTTACAGAGAGTTAAAATTGGGCAAAACTTTCTCCGCTACGCGCGAATAGCCTGGGACACAAAGCGAACGCACAGCCAAATCACTGGGCATATATCATTGGTTTTTGAAGCACCGCGGGGGGCGTGTGCAGAGAGGGGTGAGATATGTGGAGCAAAATTCTGGACACCTTCCTGACCCATCTGTTTCGGTCAGGCGAATTGACCGTCAAATATCCGGACGGAACGATGAAATCCTATGGCGATGGGAATGGCGGGAAGGTGTCGCTTACCCTGCATGATCCGGCGCTGCCGCGTAAACTGATCGTCTCACCCGAGATGGCAGTGGGGGAGGCCTATATGGACGCCACCATGACCATTGAGGACGATGACCTGCGCGGGTTCCTCGATCTGGCCGTCATGAACATGGCGCATCACGGCCGCCCGTGGTTCCACCGGCCGCTGGAGGCGTATCGATACGTGCACCGCTACATCTCTCAGTTCAACCCGGCGAAGAAATCGAAATCCAACGTGGCGCATCACTATGATCTGTCGGGCGAGCTCTATGATCTCTTCCTCGATGAGGATCGGCAGTATTCCTGCGCCTATTTCAAAACCCCCGATATGTCGCTGGAAGAGGCGCAGTTGGCCAAGAAGCGCCACATCGCCGAAAAGCTGCGGCTGGAGCCGGGGATGCGGGTGCTGGATATCGGCTGCGGTTGGGGCGGCATGGGCCTGATGCTGGCGCGCGATTATGGCGTGGAGGTTGTGGGTGTAACCCTGTCGGAGGAACAGCATGCGCTGGCCAATAAGCGGGCCGCGGATGCAGGGCTGTCGGACAAGGTAGATTTCCGGCTGATGGATTACCGCGATGTGACGGGGAAGTTCGACCGGATCGTCTCCGTCGGCATGTTCGAGCATGTGGGCGTGCTGCATTACAACGAATATTTCAAAACGGTGCGGCAGTTGCTGACCGAGGATGGTATCGCATTGATCCATACGATCGGGCGCTGTGATGAACCTGGCGTGACCAACCCTTGGATCCTGAAATACATCTTCCCGGGTGGCTACTGCCCGGCCCTGTCGGAAACCACGAACCACATCGAGAACAACGATTTCCACTTTGCCGATATTGAGGTCTGGCGGACGCATTATGCCCACACACTGCATCATTGGCATGAACGCTTCATGGCCAATATCGACAAGGCGGAGGCGCTCTATGACGCCAAATTCTGCCGCATGTGGCGGTATTATCTGCTCGCCTGTGAGGTGTCTTTCTGGCACCAAAAGCAGGTGGTGTACCAGTTCCAGCTATCGCCCAGCCTGACGGCGGTTCCGGTGACGCGGGACTACCTTTACAGCGGCGAGAAAAAACAGATCAAACATGCAGCTGAATGAAGAACACGTGGTGGGGTAAAACCCCACCCTACACCTTGGGCGCTACTCCCCGATAGTACGCTGCGATGTCTGCTTTGAGCCCAAAATGACAAATGCTGCGAGTTGCACGAATGTCGGGTCTAGAACTTATACCGTTCCGTCCTGTCCCTATGCGGGTCGCGAACAGGGCAATTGCCAAATGCCGAGCCGCGAACTGTCAGAGTTTCGGCTTGAGCGTCCAGTGTTTCGCGCATTGTTGTGCCTAGAACCCCGCGGCGCTCGAACTGCATTCTTAATGCATCTTGGTCGCTTTGTGGCTATACCAAAGAGAAACAAGCTCTAGAGCTAAGAACGGGGCAAACCCGAGCGCCATTCCCATGTCAGGAGTTTGTGAAGATAGAATTTCAATCAGGTCACTGGTCTCTTTGAAGAGTGCGCATGTGAAAACGATCACGTATCCGATTTGGCTGCGATAGACTATGGCCAAGATGCTGCCGACCGCAATTCCGAGTTGGCGACCTCCCCAACCGATTGTGTGAGCTTCCATCAGACCGTGACCAACCATGGCCGGTGCGCCAAGACCTACCCCGAAGAGGATGATCAGAAGTAGGAAGACGGTGACCCATAAAGGGATGCCGTCAACCTTTAACTTGTCTTTCATGTGTCAGGTGTCCTGAGTTTCTAAAGCTTGCCGTGATAGGCCTGGCTGACGGCGAAGCTGTCTTCGAACCAATGCCAAAGCACCAGTTGGCCGTCGCGCACCTTGGCGCGGAGCGCGAACGTAAAGTCGCCCGTGGATTGTCCTGAGTTTGTGGCGGTTGCTGCCATAGTCCCAAACACAGCAACCGTGTCACCACTGGCGAATGCATCGCTGTTTTCCCACTTGGTGGTTTGCAAGTTACGTGAGAACACCGGCAAGAATTCAAAGATTGCCGCCTTGCCCTCGATGTCCCCATGGATCCATGGGAGCGTGTTATCGCCTTCATTGTGCCACACCATATCGTCAGCCATGAGGCCGCTCATCGTTTCCATATCGCCGCTTCCCATAGCCCCCATGAAGGCCATGACAGTGTCAAAGGATGCTTGAGCTTCTGCGTTCATTTCCTGTGCTCCCAGTTTGCTTGCTAGTGTTGTCGCGAGTGCAGCCGCGATTGAGGTTTTGATTACGGTTCTTCGCTGCATGGATGTTCCTTTCATTTTGGCACCCACTCTCACACGTGAGAGAGCAGCCAATTCGAACTTTGCTTTCCGTACTGTAATTTAGCGGGTTAATAATTCGTGATAAGATGATAAAAGCAAAAGAGTCTTTTACGAATTACGGAATAATGATTGAGCATCTGAGACATATGGCCATCTTCTCAGCGGTGGCGGATAAGGGGTCATTCACCGAAGCGTCGCATACCCTTGGCATCGCCCCGTCGCGCGTCAGCGAAGCCGTCTCCAAGCTTGAGGTTTACCTTGATACGACGCTTCTAAACCGCACGACCCGGAAGGTCACTCTCACCAGCGAAGGACGGGAGTTTTACAAATACACATCGTTGATGGTTGGCGAAGCTCGAGACGGTCTGCATGCTTTAAGCAGCGGTAAGGCCATGCCTTCGGGAACACTGCTTATCTCTGTCCCATCCTATCTGACTGGGTCGCCCGTATTGTCCGCGATCGGTAGTTTCGTAGAAGCCTATCCAGAGGTCCATATTGATACATCTTTTCATGACAAACATATGGACCCGATAACGGACGGTTTCGACGTCTGTATTCAGGGCGGCACGCAAGACTATCATGGCCTTGTTTCGTTGCGACAACTTGGAGAGCTTGAACGTGTGGTCGTGGCTGGGAGAGATTACTATGCCAAGAAACCGCCACCCCAGCACCCAAAGGACTTAGAGAATTGGAATTGGATCACCTACCGTAGCAGAGAGCGAAAGTTCAAACTCGTCGCGAGCGGAGGACGGAAAGCGGAAATATCGACTGGTAAGCGCCCTAGGCTACAAGTGGATAACCTGGACGCGTTGCATTTTCTGCTAAGACGGAACCTCGGCATTTCCGTTGTGCCAATTGAAATCTGCCGCGATAGCATTGCAGACGGTAGTCTTATCCGACTTTTCGAGGATTGGCGGATGTCGAAAGTCCACCTTTTTGCTGTTTGGGCGGACAAGGCAAATCGCACAAGCCTCAGCTCGGTCTTTGTGAATTTCTTGGGAGAGGCAGTGGATGCACAGCGTGGGTTAGAAAACGGAGAATAGCTTCCCAATTCTAACTCAGACTAACACTTTTGAGATCATCTCAAAAGCGTGTTTTTGTATTGCCTGAAGGAAGCGACAACGACACAGAGCCGCCATTTTCCTAGGAAAGGCAAATTGCTGAAAAGTCCGCGTTCCTGACGTTCGGCAGAGCTTTATGCCCTCAATAAAGAACGGCGCGGGATCAAGGACCTTGGGCCGCCGCGCATCGTCGGGCCGCCTCGTCACACCAGAGGTGTGCCAACCATATTGGCGCGCCTTTGGCGCGACGGTGCTTCGATTGGATTGGGCTTGGTGCGTCGCTCAAATGGGGCACGGATTTGGTTGGGGTAAAACGCGGCTGAACAAAGCTCGGATCGCCATACCGCGGCGCGACAATGCGCGCCTCGGGTGCGCAATATTGAAACCGGCCTAAATGTGAACCGAACGGCAGTTCCGCCTTTTCGAGCCCACCCTACATCTTGTGGCCAAAGCCCCTTGCGCCCCCCTGCCCGGTCGTTATAACGCCGACAATTTGCATATAGCCGGGGGGCCGCACGTCATGCCGAAGAGAACAGATATCTCATCCATCATGATCATCGGGGCGGGCCCTATCATCATCGGGCAAGCCTGCGAGTTTGACTATTCCGGCGCGCAGGCGTGCAAGGCATTGCGGGAGGAAGGCTACCGGGTCATTCTGGTCAACTCCAACCCCGCCACGATCATGACCGACCCAGAACTGGCAGACGCCACCTATATTGAGCCTATTACGCCCGAGGTCGTCACCAAGATCATCGAGCAGGAACGGCCCGATGCGTTGTTGCCCACGATGGGCGGGCAGACGGGGCTGAACACAGCACTCGCCGTGGCGGATATGGGGGTGTTGGATAAGTTCGGCGTGGAACTGATCGGCGCCAACCGGGAAGCCATTGAGATGGCCGAGGACCGCAAGCTTTTCCGCGAGGCGATGGACCGGTTGGGGATCGAGAATCCCAAAGCCACCATCGCCAATACAATCGAAGAATGCGTGGACGCGCTGGAGGAGATCGGCCTGCCAGCGATCATTCGACCGGCCTTTACGCTGGGCGGCACGGGCGGCGGCGTGGCCTATAACCGCGATGATTATGAATACTATTGCAAGTCGGGGCTTGATGCCTCTCCGGTCAGTCAGATCCTGATTGATGAAAGCCTGCTGGGTTGGAAAGAGTTTGAGATGGAGGTGGTGCGCGACAAGGCCGACAACGCGATCATTGTCTGTTCCATCGAAAACGTGGACCCGATGGGGGTTCATACCGGGGACAGCATCACCGTGGCCCCTGCCCTGACGCTGACCGATAAAGAGTACCAGATCATGCGCAACGGCTCCATCGCCGTGCTGCGGGAGATCGGGGTGGAGACGGGCGGGTCCAACGTACAATGGGCCATCAACCCAGATGACGGGCGCATGGTGGTTATTGAGATGAACCCGCGCGTGTCGCGGTCCTCGGCGCTCGCATCCAAGGCGACCGGCTTCCCAATTGCCAAGATCGCGGCGAAGCTGGCCGTAGGCTACACTCTCGATGAGCTGGATAATGACATTACCAAGGTCACACCTGCGTCGTTCGAGCCGACGATTGACTATGTCGTGACCAAGATCCCTAAATTTGCTTTCGAAAAGTTCCCAGGAAGTGAACCGCATCTGACCACCGCGATGAAGTCGGTGGGGGAAGCGATGTCTATCGGGCGCACGATCCATGAGAGCTTGCAAAAGGCGCTGGCGAGTATGGAATCCGGCCTTACAGGCTTCGACGAGGTGCAGATCGAAGGCGCGCCAGACAAAGCGGCGGTGATCAAAGCCATCTCCGCCCAGACGCCCGACCGACTGCGCACCATTGCGCAGGCGATGCGCGAGGGGCTTACAGACGATGAAATTTTCCTCGCCACCAAATTCGACCCGTGGTTCCTGGCGCGTATCCGCGAGATCATCGAGGCCGAAGAAGACGTGAGACGCGCAGGCTTGCCGAGCGATGAACAGGGCCTTCGCAGGCTCAAGATGCTGGGCTTCACTGACGCACGGCTTGCCAAGCTTACCGGGCGAGATGAGGCCAATATTCGTCAGGCACGGCTGAATCTTGGCGTGCGCGCCGTGTTCAAACGCATTGACACTTGCGCTGCCGAATTCGAGGCGCAAACGCCTTACATGTATTCCACATATGAGGTGCCCATGATGGGCGAAGTGGAATGCGAGGCGCGGCCCTCAGACCGCAAAAAGGTTGTAATACTCGGCGGCGGGCCAAACCGGATCGGCCAAGGGATCGAATTTGACTATTGTTGTTGTCACGCCTGTTTCGCGCTTACGGATGCGGGCTATGAGACGATCATGGTCAATTGCAACCCGGAGACCGTGTCGACGGATTATGACACCTCGGACCGGCTTTACTTTGAACCACTGACCTTTGAGCACGTCATGGAAATTCTGCTCAAGGAGCAGGAACAGGGCACGCTGCATGGGGTCATCGTGCAATTCGGCGGGCAGACGCCGCTTAAGCTCGCCAATGATCTGCATGATGCGGGCATCCCGATCCTGGGCACTTCGCCCGATGCGATTGATCTGGCCGAGGATCGCGAACGGTTCCAGGCGCTGGTGAATGAACTGGGCCTCAAACAGCCGCGCAACGGTATTGCGTCCACCAATGAACAGGCATTGGCGATCGCAGAGGAAATCGGCTTCCCGCTGGTCATCCGCCCCTCCTACGTGCTGGGCGGGCGCGCGATGGAGATTGTGCGGGATATGGCGCAACTGGAACGCTACATCGCCGAAGCGGTGGTGGTGTCAGGCGACAGCCCTGTGCTGCTGGATGGGTACCTGTCGGGCGCGATTGAATGCGATGTGGATGCGCTCTCTGACGGGGAGGCGGTGCATGTCACCGGCATCCTGCAACATATCGAAGAGGCAGGCGTACATTCTGGCGACAGCGCGTGCTGCCTGCCGCCCCACACCCTGCCCGCAGACATCATCGCAGAGATTGAGCGCCAGACCGAGGCACTTGCTCGCGCGCTCAATGTGCGCGGCCTGATGAATGTACAATTCGCTGTGCAGGGCAGCGATATTTTCCTGATTGAGGTGAACCCGCGCGCATCCCGCACCGTGCCGTTCGTTGCCAAGGCAACCGACAGCGCCATTGCATCCATCGCCGCGCGTTTGATGGCCGGGGAGCCGCTTTCGAACTTCCCGCATCGGGGGCCCTACCCGTCCGGTGCCACGCCCGGATCCATGCCAATGGCCGATCAAATGTCGCTCGCCGATCCGTCAATGCCCTGGTTCTCGGTCAAAGAAGCTGTGATGCCCTTCGCCCGCTTCCCGGGTGTAGACACGATCCTGGGGCCGGAGATGCGCTCCACCGGTGAGGTGATGGGGTGGGATGTGTCCTTCCCACGCGCGTTTCTGAAGGCGCAGCTGGGCGCAGGAACGGAACTGCCCGCAGGCGGCAAGGTGTTCTTTTCCATAAAGAACGACGACAAGACAGATCAGCTGGTGGAAACCGCGCAGATGCTGGTCGATCTGGGCTTCTTCATCGTGGCGACGCGGGGCACGGCATCTTTCCTCGAAGGACACGGGATTGCCTGCGAGGTGGTCAACAAGGTCTATGAGGGCCGCCCCCATGTGGTGGACATGATGAAGGACGGCGATATCACGCTGGTCATGAACACGACAGAAGGCGCGCAGGCGGTGGAGGACAGCCGCGAAATCCGCTCGGTCGCACTTTATGACAAGATCCCTTACTACACGACGGCCGCCGCCGCACATGCGGCCGCACTGGCTATGAAGGATCGTCAAGAAGGGGCATTCCAGGTTATGCCTTTGCAGGGCAACAAGACTAATGCAGCTTGAACGGTTAAGATGCTGAAACTTAAACTTTTTATCGCCTTATCCACAGCTATGCTGCGCGGCGTTATCCGATATGCAAAATTCGCATAGATTTGCGCGTTGATTTTCATTGCCAAGTCGATCTGCGCACATATATGGCGGTCATAGGAGCAACGCTTCTTACGCAAACCAAAGCCAACCAGACCCAGGAGGCGATCATGACACGCGATGAACTCAACCGCGAAATCCGTATGCACAGTGCCAACTGGCAGGCTGTGATTATTTTCTACGGCGTGCTGTTCGGGACATTTGTCCTGTCGGCCATGGCGATGACGGCTTAAGACGCCGCGAAACGCCACCTTAGGTTTGGGCCCGACGACGGGCCTACCCAGACCAAAAAACCCTGACTGCGCCGAGCGATGCAAGATCGTTCGGCGTTTGTGTTGAAACCCGGGACGCCCTTTACCAAGGGTTAATCAAGGATCGAGCAGATGAAACGGGACGACCTGATCAAGGAAATGCGCTTGCAGGCAGCCACTTGGCACGCTTTGGCCATTGTCTACGGGGTGATCGTGGGCACCATGGTGTTGTCGGCCATGGCCATCATGTAGGCTTGCCAGCCTGCGGGTGACGCGGTAGGTCCGCTCTGACTTTCGGAGGAATCCCATGGGCATCAACAGCGAACGCGACATTGAAGCAAATCTGCAAATCGGTCCGACCGATCAGGGCATGGTGCGGCTATTCATTGAGGCAGGCAAAACCGAAATACCGATGGATTTTGACCCCGACGAAGCCCGCGAGATCGCCGAAGAGATTATTGCGGCGGCCAAAGTGGCTGAGGGCCGCGGCAAGTAAGACAAAACCGGTATGTTTTTCGCAGCGAAAGTCTGCATGGACCCCATAACTCACACGTGCTGCACATCGTCCCAATAACCGTGAAGTGCCAAAAGCCAACACTGCGTTATGCACTGACCGCCCGATGCTACCATAAAAAATCGACTGTGCCGCAATACTGCTTCGCGAAAGCAGACCCGCCTTGGTAGTGTTAGGAAAGCGCAACAGCTGATGGTCGACGTTTGTGATTGCTCGCCACGCGTGGCTTAGCATTCTCTTCTTTCCTCTGAGGCAATTGAGAATACCATCATGCCATGCCGGTCAATCACCGAAAAAGTGGGCGGTTCAGACACGAAAATGACCGCCACCTACTGGGGCCTGCTGCCCCGGCGTTCGGCTGACAATGCGACCAGCGATGGACGCAGATTATCGGTCCGGCGCCCTGTTCCGTCATTCCAATGAATTTCAATCCGGTCGATTTCGGTGAATTCGAAAAAGCCGCAGCGGTCCTTTAGGCTTTCAACCCTGGACGTAAGAAGGATGCGGTGAAAATTGCTCGTTTCGCCTTTGCAGGACCCGTTGTCGATGGTTATTTGGTAGAGCCCAAAAAGATGCGCACCGCCGGTTTCATCCGATTGCGAGGAAACCCGCCTCTCATTGACCGTCATCAGCCAGTCAGGCCCGCTGGATTTAACGGACCATTGGGTCTCAAAGCGGTTGTAAAGCGCCTCGAATGAAACCCCGGGGCCCCTGGCATCCAGCCTGGATCGCCTGGCACTGACTTCACTGGCGGCGTAACCCTGCTTCCCGGCAAGGTCAGTGTAGGCACGCGCCAGCGGCAGGTCGAGATCCACCCAAGTGTCGTTCGAATAGAACGCAGCCAATTGAAAACTGGACCACGAATGACCTGCGCGCGAGGCCGAACGCAACAGCCGGATGCCACGATCCACATCTTTGCTGACCCCATGAATTCCCTGTACAAGAGTACTTCCATACACGCCTTGGGCCACTGGATAGCCCGCGCGCGCAGACTTCGCCACATTACCGCGCCACTCTTTCCAGGCGGCTTCCCCCGTCATCTCCACCATGGCACATTCCGTGTCAGGATTGACCATCCACGCCCATTGATAAATCGCCACGGGATCTTCTTCGTGGTAGGCTTTGTAGAGCGCGTCGACGGCCCAATCTTTACCGGCACACAGGTCTGGCGTTATCTCATTGAAGTAATCGCGCGGCTTCTGCCAGCGATCATCAAGTTGGTCAGCCAAAGACGCGTGACCAACCAAGCTCAGACCCAGCGTAGCAATCCAGAACCGTAACATGTGAACACCCCCTTTTTGGGCAGCTAACGCTGTTCCGTTACGATCGGCAACTAAAATCAGCGCCCTATCGTGGGGCGCAGTCTGGGGGCATTTGCCATAGTCAATGGAAGTGGTCGACAGTTGCACGCTTGGGGATTGGCGTGAGCCCAACTCTCACGTTAGGCAACCCACAGCGAACAGCCGCTTTTTTTGGAAACTGATGATCCGCAGGGCAAAACATAGGATGTGTTCGCACCAACAATCCGAGCCTTCCAACTCAGCCAAACAAGTCATCCTGCACAAACGGCACGCGCTTTTTCGTTCCGCTGCACTAAATTTCAACGCTGTTGACTTCTCCTGCCCAGTAGCGTCGGGTCGTCTCAACACAACGAGGACTACATGAGACGACTATTTGTTTCCATTATAGCGACTGCGATGGCTTTTGCTCCACCCGTCTGGTCTCAAGAGACGCAAAAACAGAATACGCAAACCCTATCCTATGAACTGCGCTACGCCAGTTCCGACAGTTCCAGCAATAATCGCGTTCGTGAGCGATATACCCACATCCTGCGCTGTTCCAAGAACTTCCACCCGCGCGCAAAGTTTAGCGTCTACCTTCTCAACTCCACTCTCGAGGCGCGCAACCCTTTCGGAAAATCCGACGCCGATATCAACGGTGCGGGCTTCGGCCTGACCTATCAGACCGGCGCCTTCACCACCGCCACGATTGGCTTTGGCATCAATGACAATGCTGAGATTTTCGCCGCAGCCGGCGGACCGGTGGCCAGCAACGGAGATGCCAAAACCCTCTCTTTTGGCCTGCAGCGCCTGATGGGTCAGGGCCCCCGGTCCTATCTGACAGCGGCGATCAATCATGCCGTCAGTGACCTTGACCAAAACTTCGGCGGGCCCTTTTCGGACATCAGGCAGGTGACCAGTGTCTCAGCACTTTACGGGTACCGAATAACTGGAAAAACCGTTCTGACGGCAAGCGCGCGCTCGCTCTTTTCGACAGACCGCTTTACGGCGCATTTGGTCGATCAGGCGAATTATGTCAGCCTTGGCGCAACCCACCGCATTATCGATACGTTTATCACCCTGAGGGCCACAAGTGGCGTTGGAAATGTGGCTGGCGACACGCAGGTGTCGTTCAAAATTGGATATTACTTTTGAAGGCGAGCAAGATGAACAAAGCGACCTATGCACTCCTAGCTGCCGTGACGACTGGGTTGATGTTGCCCGACTTGGCCGAAGCGCAAGATGGCGGTCTGCATTTTGAGCTATTAGTGATACCCCCCGCCCACTCCGCCGAATGGAACGGTGGTGGCAGCGGCTCGTTCCAATTCAACCCTCCCACAAACGGGTTGAGTTTTGGAGAGAGCGAGGATTTCAGCTTCGGCGTGGTCTCCGATGGCACGCCGCCTGTGTTTCTGGCCCCTCCGGGCGATGAATTGGACCTCCTTGGGGATAGTCTTGACGCAACGCTTGATGCCTCCGCAGGGATCCTCGACTAATACCGTGTAAACTATAGAGATTGCGTTTCCACTGCCAAAAACCACCTAAATTTGCACAAACCCCTCAGGCGCCTGCTCAGCAGGAAAGCGGAGAAGAAAGTACAGCAGCCATTCGTGAAAAGACCGAGAAGGCACGCTTTAACGCGCAAAGCGGACCTTCTTAAAACTTCAAAAGCCTGGGGGCTTTCAATGCCCGGGATCACGCGCGGTTTGAAGTCGGATAGCGGCCTGACGCGCGTAGCGGCGGGTTAATGCGGTGCGGCGCACAGCCGAGATTTTGTGTTCCGGGGCCATTCGGATGATCTCGGCGTCGTAGGCGTCAGCTATGATGAGGCCGGTTTCCAGTGGCAGAAGCTCGGTCGGGAAAGCCTCATCCACAGCCCAGAAATAGCGGTCGCACCAGTCAAGATAACCCTCCCATTTGCCGTCAGACTGGTAATCAGCGCGGGAGGATTTGCATTCGATCACCCAGATTTCCCCTCTGGGGCCCAAAGCCATCACATCGACACGTTTGCCGCGCTCTGGCGTGAATTCTTCCAGACAGGCGAAATCATGTTGAAGCAGGTGGCGACAGACCCCGCGCGCCAGAAGTTGGCCGGGTTTGAGTTTAGGATCGGGCGATGTCAGCATGCGACAATTATGAACAAATCATGAACATACGCAACCCCTTGATGGTGTGAGCCCCATGCACTAGGTCAGGCGGGTGGCGAGTGCTGCCCTTCTCGTGAACGGTTGCATTCCGGTGGCCTTAAACAATTCCGAGGGAGCTGGCTCTGTCCTGGCCCTGGCCTGGTTACCTGGCACCCACCTGTACATACAGGTCCTCGGGAATGAGAGAACCAAACGGTTGCGTGCGGGCTCGTCACACCTTTTTGGCACAGGTTCTATCAACCAGCCGCGGACCCCGTTCAAAACGTAAGGCGTGTGCTTTGAATGAATGGCGTTCAGAAAGGACCGCGGGGTTTGTCAACGGGAACACGTACCACTGCATGATCATGTTCCATGTCGCGCATCCGTCTGCCGCCGTGATGGTCATCTTCGTCGTCGTCGTCCATGAACGCCGCAGAGATTACCGTTTGAACCCACGTAAACACCGCACCGTTCACCAGCCACATCAGCAGAGCCACGATCCAGCCCGTGGTCGTTTCGGCGATGTAACTCATCAATCCTGCGATGTTGAACCACAGCGCCATGCACAGGAAAACAGCCGACAGGCCGAAACCGATGAAGACATTCTTTCGAGACAATTGGCCTTGGTTGGACATTGCATCCACCTTTCTGTGGCAGTGCCTAAAGCTTAGCACAGGAATCCTGACGCTCAAGTAAACATCCTACGAATGGCAAATTTTCTCTGATCCGAATTGACGCAGGCGGGAATGGCACATCAACGCCTCTGGTCATTGGCTGGCCCCTGCGCTATCCCTGCCGTCTGCAAGAAGCAGGGAAGTCACATGTCCAAGACAGCCTACGAACATCCTGGGCCCGTAGAAGCCAATTTGCGCGATGCGATCTCTTCCACAGAGGAGATCATCGAAGCCGCGCGCGCCGGGAAGATGTACGTTCTGGTCGATCACGAGGATCGCGAGAATGAGGGCGATCTGGTGATTGCAGCCGAATTTGCCGATGCGGAGGCTGTGAATTTTATGGCCACCCATGGGCGAGGGCTGATTTGCCTGCCGATGACAGCGGACCGGATTGACCGGCTGGGCCTTCCGATGATGGCAGTGAACAATTCATCGCGTCATGAGACGGCGTTCACAGTTTCCATTGAGGCGCGGGAAGGCGTGAGCACGGGAATTTCAGCAGGCGACCGCGCGCTGACCATCGCCACCGCGATCAATGATCAAAACACAATGGCGGCGATTGCCACGCCGGGCCATGTCTTTCCGCTGCGTGCCAAGGCGGGCGGTGTGTTGGTGCGGGCCGGGCATACGGAGGCAGCTGTCGACATCTCTCGACTGGCCGGGCTCCATCCGTCAGGCGTGATCTGCGAGATCATGAAGGATGACGGCACGATGGCACGGCTGCCCGACCTGATCTCGTTTGCGAAGAAACATGGGCTGAAGATCGGCACGATTTCCGACCTGATCGCTTATCGCCACAAACATGATAATCTGGTCCGGGAAGTGCGGCGCGAGCGTGTCACCTCGTCCCATGGTGGCGCATGGGACATGCGCGTTTTCGTCGATGAGACGGGCACAGAGCATCTGGCGCTCACAAAGGGTGATGTGCAGGATGGCAAGCCGGTGTTGGCGCGGACCCACGCGCTCAATGCGTTGGAAGATGTGCTGGGTATTTCGCTTGATACCTCCGACGGTGTACCGACGGGCAAACTGCAACGCGCCATGGACATCATCGCTGAAGAAGGACGCGGGGCGGTGTTTCTGTACCGTCAGCCGAGACCAACGCTGGCCAAGGAACATGCTGATGAAGAAGGGCCGCGCACGATCAAACAAACCGGACTGGGCAGCCAGATCATGGTGACGATGGGCGTGAAGCAATTGATTTTGCTGACGGACAACCCCGACACGCGGTATCTGGGCCTGGATGCCTACGGTATCTCCATTGTGAGCACGCAGCCCTTGAGTGAAGGATAGAACATGGCCGGCACCGAATACACCCTGCCCCGCCCGGAGTTCAGCGATCCGGTGAAGCTGCTCGTCGTGGTGGCCCCGTTTTACCGCGATATCGCCGATATGATGATCGAAGGCGCTTTGTCCGAGATCGAGGCGGCGGGCGGCACCCATGAACTGGTCGAAGTGCCCGGCGCGTTGGAAATCCCCACCACCATCGCCATGGCCGACCGGATGAGCAATTTCGACGGCTTTGTCGCGCTTGGCTGCGTGATCCGCGGTGAGACGACGCATTATGAGACGGTGTGCAACGATAGCTCTCGGGGTCTGACGATGTTGGGTCTGACGGGGACGCTTGTTGGCAACGGCATTCTGACGGTGGAGAACCGCGATCAGGCGGTGGCGCGGGCCGATCCTGCGCAGATGAACAAGGGCGCAGGCGCCGCAGCAGCTGCATTGCATCTGATCGCGCTTTCGCGGAAATGGGGTAAGCCAAAGGGCGGTATCGGATTCAAACCTGAGTTGGAGGAATACCGGCTGGCCGGCGATGCAAAAGGGCCAAAAACAGCATGAGCGCAGAGCCCACACTTTCCGGAAACGCCAGACGTAAAATGCGTTCAGCTTCGAGGCTTTATGCCGTACAGGCGCTATTCCAGATGGAGCATTCCGGCCAAAGCGCAGAAGCCGTGGGCGCGGAGTTTCTGACCCACCGCTTCGGGGCGGAAGTTGATGACGGGGTGGAGATGAACGAGGGCGATGTGGATCTGTTCAAATCGCTCGTGGAAGAGGCGGTGAACTGGCAGGCCAAGATTGACCAGATGACCGACCGGGCCCTGGTGGCGAAATGGCCGATTGACCGAATTGATCCCACCCTGCGCGCGCTCTTCCGGGCAGCCGGAGCGGAATTGCTGGAAGGCGATGCCCCGCCCAAGGTGGTGATCGTGGAATTCGTCGACGTCGCGAACAGCTTTTACCCCGAAGGCAAAGAACCCAAATTCGTCAATGCAGTGCTCGATCATATGGCCCGCGAAGCGCGGCCTGAGGCTTTTTCCTGAAGCGACCTACATCTTTACATCATGGGTTTGACGACATTCGCAACTCCTCTTTTGGCCCCCGTGCTGGTCGTGCAAGCCGCTTGGGTGATGGCACGCGCCTCTCGTCTGCCTGAGGCGGCGGGCGCGCGGTCAGGTATTATCGGATACGGCCCTGCGCGGCGTCTTTTGGTCATTGGAGACAGCTCTGCGGCCGGTGTCGGGGTTGGTGACCAATCGCAGGCACTCGGCTGTCGGTTGGCCCAAGCCCTGTCGCATCAACACGCGGTGTCCTGGAAGGTGCTCGCCAAATGCGGCGCGACGGTGCCAAGTACGCTCAAGATGCTCGAGGATGTGCCGGATTAACCCTTTGACATGGTCCTGATTGCGCTTGGGGTGAATGACGTCAAAAACGGGTGGCGATCTAAGACCTGGGAGGCAGGGTATCGCGCACTGCTGATGACGGTGGCGGAAAAGTTCGGTCAGCCTCGCATGTGCGTTTCAGGCATGCGACCGTTGCGGCATTTTCCGTTGTTGCCGAGCCCACTCAGCGATGTGTTGGGTATACGGGCGGAACGGTTTGACGCGATTTTACAGCAGATCGCAGCGGAGCGGTCGGACACCGTTCACCTGTCTATGGAATTTCCGCTGGAGCGCGAAAACATGGCCTCCGACGGGTTTCATCCCAGCGCGAAGGTCTATCGGGAATGGGCGGAACGGGCCGCAACGGTGTTTGACCACCCGTTGCCGTGATGCGTTTACCCGTCCTTGCGGATCGTTTCGTTCTTTGGGTCATAGGGGCTATCACAGGTGACAGTCGCGTCCCAGAGCTTGTTTTGCATTTTGACGCGCAGCTTGGTGCCTTCCACCGCCAGATCAGGCGTCACATAGCCCATACCGATGGACTGGCCGAAATGCACAGAATACCCGCCTGAAGTGAGACGACCCACGCGGGTGCCATCTTCCGTGTAAAGCGCCTCACGGCCCCACGGGTCCGCATCTTCAGGCCCGTCGATCAGCAACGTGCAGCATTTCACGCGCACGCCCATCTCGACCATCTTGTCCTTGCCGTGGAAGTCTTTTTCCAGATCCACAAAGCGAGGCAAATCGGCCTCAAGCGGGTTGGCATCGCGGCCGAGTTCCGTGCCGAAAGCGCGGTAGGATTTTTCCTGACGCAGCCAGTTTTGGGCCCGCGCGCCGACCAGTTTCATCCCGTGCTTTGCGCCTGCCTCTTCCAGCAGGTCGAAGAGGTAATTCTGCATTTCCATCGGGTGGTGCAATTCCCAGCCAAGCTCGCCTGTGTAGGCTACACGGATCGCGTTCACGGGGCACATACCCAGTTCGATCTGACGGGCCGACAGCCACGGAAAGCGCTTGTTTGAAAGCGCCGTAGCGGGATCGACATCCTTGATCACCTCCGCCAGCACATCTCGCGATTTGGGACCAGCGATGGCAAACACGCCCCATTGCGATGTGACATCCTGAATTTCGATGTAGCCAAGTTCGCCCATCTTGTCCTCGGCGGCCTTGCGCAGAAAATCGGCATCATATTCTGTCCAAGCGCCCGCAGAGACGAGGTAGTATTTGTCCTCACCGAGCCGCACGATGGTGTACTCGGTGCGCGTGGTGCCATGGGCAGTCAGCGCGTAGGTCAGGTTGATCCGCCCCACCTTGGGCAGTTTGTTGCAGGTGAACCAATCAAGGAACGCTGTCGCGCCCGGCCCTTGCACGATATGCTTGGTAAACGCGGTCGCGTCGATAAGGCCTACGCCCTCGCGGATCGCCTTGGCTTCCTCCACCGCGTGTTCCCACCAGCCGCCGCGCCGGAAGGACCGTGCGTCGTGGTCAAAATTGTCGGGGGCATCGAGGGGGCCGTAGTAGTTGGGCCGTTCCCACCCGTTCACAAACCCGAATTGCGCGCCGCGTGCTTTTTGGCGGTCATAGGCGGGCGCGGTGCGCAGGGGGCGGCAGGCTTCGCGTTCTTCGTCCGGGTGGTGCAGGATGTAGACGTGGGAATAGCATTCCTCATTCTTGCGGGCGGCATATTCAGTCGTCATCCAGTTTTGCGAATAGCGTTTGGGATCGAGGGACGCCATGTCAATCTCGGCCTCCCCTTCCACCATCATCTGGGCAAGGTAATAGCCCGTGCCACCGGCCGCCGTGATCCCGAAGGAGAACCCTTCAGCGAGCCACATGTTGCGCAAACCCGGCGCGGGGCCGACAAGCGGGTTACCGTCCGGCGTATAGCAAATGGGGCCGTTATAGTCGTCCTTCAGGCCCACCGTTTCCGAAGACGGAATGCGATGGATCATCGACATGTATTCTTCCTCGATCCGTTCCAGATCGAGCGGGAACAGATCGGCGCGGAATGTGTCGGGAACGGAATATTCAAACCGGGCGGGCGCGTTCCATTCATACGGCCCAAGGATCCAGCCGCCACGTTCCTCGCGGACATACCACTTGGCGTCGGCATCGCGCAGCACGGGATGTTCGGGGTTGTTCTTGCGCCATTCGACGAGCGCGGGGTCGGGCTCTGTCACGATGAACTGATGCTCAACCGGGATCGCGGGCATCTTGATGCCCAGCATGCGGGCGGTGCGTTGGGCGTGGTTGCCCGACGCCGTCACCACATGTTCGGCGCTGACCACGATCTGTTCGTCGGAGGCCACCAGATTGCCGCCCTTTTCCACCATCTTGGTGAGCGTCACATCCCAGTGATCGCCTTTCCATTCGAACCCATCGGCCTGCCACTTACGCTCAATCGTGACGCCGCGCTGACGGGCCCCCTTGGCCATCGCCATGGTGACATCGGCGGGGTTAATGTAGCCGTCGGTCGGGTGATAGATCGCGCCCACGAGGTCTTCTGTGCGCACCAGCGGGTAGCGGTCTTTGATGTCGGATGGGCTGAGCCACTCAAAAGGCACGTCACAGGTTTCTGCGGTGGACGCATAGAGCATGTATTCATCCATCCGCTCTTGCGTTTGCGCCATACGCAGATTGCCCACCACGTAGAAGCCTGCATTGAGCCCCGTCTCCTCCTCCAGCGTTTTGTAGAACTTGATGGAATAGTCGTGGATATGCGTCGTCGCATAGGACATGTTGAAATAGGGCAGAAGGCCAGCGGCATGCCAGGTGGAGCCAGACGTCAGTTCATCACGCTCGATGAGCATCACGTCGTCCCATCCGGCGCGGGCCAGATGATAGGCAATGGATGTCCCAACGGCACCGCCGCCCACGACCAGAGCTTTGACCTGCGTTTTCATGGACACTCTCCTTCAAATCCCGATTGAAGGGAGTTTTATCACGCCGTCATTCGCGCGCAGGGTCCAGCCGACGCAAGAGCGCGCAAAACCGACGCGTAACGCGGCATTGGCCTTGTGGTCATGGATGTGAAGGGTCTCAGCAGCCGGCAGAGGAGCCGACAGCGCAAAACCCGCCGCCGGACAGCTGCAAACGTCGCACCGTGGGTTTTTCAGGTTCGGCAGAGTTCACACCGACATTTTCAGTAACGGCCGTTGCAATCCCTTCGGCGACGCTCTGGCTCAGAGTGGCATCCGCGAGGCCCCGCTCATTCAAGAAAGCGTCCCAGTTGTCCACCTGTGAAATCAGCGTCGCGTTCATATCCGTCAGCGACAGCATCACACCACGGTTGCGGGCATCTGCGTGCAAACGCGCAAGGGTCATCGCTTCGTTATCATCCAGCTTTGGGGCCGCCGAACCAACGGGACGGATGGAATGATCCAGCATTTCGTTGAGCGCGTCGAAATCAATGCGTTCGACCAATTCCAACACGGTTTGGCGCGTGGCCTTGCCCGCGATGGCCAGCGTAACGTTGTCGCCCAACACGGCCTCCAACATCAAAGGCTGAATAAGGTCGTTGTCACGGCCGCTTTCCACCTTAAGAAATGGCACGCCCTGAACCACGGCGTAGCCGGAATAGACCGGTTTGTTCATGGGGGCGAACCGTTCGGTCAGCCAGCCGGAAATGGGCACTTTGGGCTCGTACCTTTCGCGATCAAAACGGACAAAAATGCGCAACACTTCGCTTTCGCGGCGATATTCCCAGACATCGTCGTCTGCCACCAGACGGGCGGCGATATGTTCCTGTTTGGCACGTGATTTTTCAACGATATTCATGCCTTTGGTCATCGCGGCAAGATCGATGCGTTCAACATCCCAAGCGTCGCGCGTCCAACCTTCGGGGGCGTCCGGCAGATGATCACGGGCATTGACGCTTTGCGCCTGTTTCTTCTTGAACCAGCCGACGGTGTCCTCGCCGCGCTGTTCAACAGTGTCTAGATAGGCGTGCTTTGAAAATGCCTCCGGATCGGTTTGGCTTTTACCAGCCTGATCCCAGAAATCAGCGCCCACGAACGCGCCCGCGGCAACAACCGCGAACCCGATGGCGAATGGATTTACATTAGGCACAACACACAACCTCGTTAAAATTATCTGAGACTACGAAGTAAATCGGGCAAAATTTGGGTTGTCAGATGGCCATAATCCGCCGGGTTTCGCGGTTTTGCGCGTCACTCGCCGATCGCAACCCCTTCGCGGCGATTGTCCGCCCCACCCTGCAGCCCCTCACCGATGGAAATGGCATGCAATCCGGAGATAAGCGGACGAGGGCTGATCTCATACCCTTGATCGCTGAGCGCATTGATCATGCGAGCCGGCACGCGGCCTGCTTCGACATCGTAGCTGCCAAAACGGTTGACCAGATGAGGCAGATCGATGGCCTCCTGCACGTCCATTCCCCAGTCAAGATGGGCAATGATCGTCTTGGCCACGTAACCGATGATCCGGCTCCCCCCTGGCGATCCGACAACCAGAACAGGCTTTCCATCCTTCAACACGATGGTGGGCGCCATCGAGGAACGCGGCCGTTTGCCCGGCTCCACCCGGTTGGCGATAGGCACGCCGTCCACGTGGCTGCGGAAGGAAAAATCGGTGAGCTCGTTGTTCAGAAGAAACCCGCGCACCATAACGCGGGAGCCAAACCCGTTTTCAATCGTCGTCGTCATAGACAGCGCATTGCCGTATTGATCTACGATGGAAATATGTGAGGTCGATGGCAACTCCAGCGATGTATCATCAGCCCAGTTGAGCGCATGATCGAAGTCCGGACTGCCAGGGGCGACCTCGGGCAGGGCTTCATCGTTTGTCAGCAACCGGGCCCGTTCTGCCAGATACGCGGGATCAACCAGCCCCTTAGCGGGCACCGGCACGAAATCATTATCTGCCATGTAGCGACCGCGATCGGCAAAGGCGAGGCGGCTGGCATCACCGATGAGACGCCACGTTTCAGGATCTTCATGGCCGAGACCCGCGATATCAAACCCGTTCAGAAGCCCAAGAATTTGCCCCACGGTCAGCGCACCGGACGAAGGCGGCCCCATGCCGCACACGTCATGCCCGCGATAAACGGCGCAGACGGCCTCGCGCTCCTTCACTTTAAAGATGGCGAAATCAAGCATGCTGAGCACGCCGGGATTGTCAGCACCCTGCACGGCGTTCACGATATCGCGCGCGATGTCACCGGTGTAGAAAGCTTGCGGGCCAATCGACAAGGCGCGCAGGCTTTCGGCATAGTCAGGATTTTTCAGGATGTGCCCTTCGGCGACAGGAACCCCGCCGGGCAGGAAATAGGCGGACGTGACAGGATGGGTGGAAAGACGCTCGGCATCGCCCGCGACAGCACCGGCCATGCGCGGGCTGACGGCGAACCCTTTTTCAGCCAGCGCTATGGCGTCATCAAAAAGGCTTGCCCATTCCGCGCGGCCCCATTTTTCCTGGGCCTTTCGCATCAACAGAGGCGTGCCCGGTGTGCCAACCGACCGCCCGCCGACCACGGCGTCGAAAAAGCCCATCGGCTCCCCGTTTTCATCCTGAAAGAGCCGCGGGGTGGCCGCCAGGGGGGCGGTTTCGCGCCCGTCAAGCGTGGTCAATTCACCCGACGCGCCATCATACCACACCAGAAACGCCCCACCCCCGAGACCAGAGCTTTGCGGCTCTACCAGACCCAGAACCGCCTGCACCGCAACCATGGCATCCGCAGCCGTGCCGCCTTGTCTCAGCACCCGCGCTCCGGCGTCGACCGCCAGCGGGTTGGCGGCAGCAACCATCCAGTTTTGCGCCTCCACCGGCTTACCTTCGGCTTTGCTGGCTTGCGCCTGATTGGCCGCGTCCGACGCCGTCACCTGGCCTGCCCCGGCGCCTTCGGGTGCTACGGCATCGGCGGCCTCCTGCGCGAGCGCCGCCAGCGGCAGAAAACAGGCAAAGACAGCAAATCGGATCATGGCAAAACTCCTTTGCAGGGTTAAAGCATGGATGGGACAACCTGATCGGGGGGGCGGTGCCCATCATCGAAGGTCTTGATATTCAAAAGAACCTTCTCTCCCATCTCAAGGCGGCCCTCCTGCGTGGCCGATCCCATATGGGGCAGCAGCACCACGTTTTTCAACGCGCGCAGACGAGGATTGAGGTCAGCGCCCTGTTCGTACACATCGAGCCCTGCCCCCGCGATTTCGCCTGCCCGCAACATGCGGGTCAGCGCGTTGGTGTCCACCACTTCCCCGCGCGATGTATTGACCAGCACGGAATCGGGTTTCATCAGTTTCAGCCGCCGCGCGTTCATAAGATGAAAGGTCGAGGGCGTATGCGGGCAATTCACGCTAAGCACATCCATCCGCGCCACCATCTGATCGAGGCTTTCCCAGTATCTCGCCTGCAGCTCCTCTTCCGTCTCAGCGCGAAGACGGTGGCGATTATGATAATGGACATCCATGCCGAAAGCCGCTGCACGCCGCGCCACAGCCTGACCAATGCGCCCCATGCCGAGGATACCAAGACGCCGCCCGGCCACGCGCCCGCCCAGATGGGCCGTGGGCGACCAGCCATCCCAAGCGGCCTCCTGCATAACCGAGAGCCCCTCCGGTATGCGCCGCAGCACGGCAAGGATCAGCGCCATAGTCATGTCAGCTGTATCATCCGTCAGAACACCGGGGGTGTTGGACACCAGAATGCCCCGCTGCCGCGCCGTGTGCACATCGATATGGTCGACACCCATCCCGTAATTGGCAATCAGCTTCAGCCGCTCCCCCGCCTGCCCCAGCATGCCCGCATCAATCCGATCCGTGATTGTGGGCACCAGCACATCCGCCGTTTTCATGGCCGTTACCAGCTCATCCCGGCTCATGGGCGCGTCATCCGGACGGAGCGTGGTATCAAACAACTCCTCAAGCCGCGCCTCCACGGGCTCGGGCAAGCGTCGCGTAACGACAACACTTAGCCGCTCAATTGGCATGGCCTCCCTCCTTGCCCTTCCAAAGATGCATCTTGGATGTCAGAGTGACGCGTAAACGGGCGAGGCACAAGAACCTCCCGAATGTGAGATGAGAGCAGGATGAGTTTTTCACGTTTGAAATCGTGCAGTTTGGGCTTTGCCATTGGCCTTGCATTGGGGATTGCCATGATCACGCAGGCCGCCTCACAGGATCGCGGCCCTGTGACAAACCTGCCTTTGCCGCGCTTCGTTTCGATGAAGGCGTCCGAGGCTAATGTCCGCCGTGGCCCCAGCCTGACCCACCGGATCGACTGGATTTTCAAGGTCGAGGATGTGCCCCTTGAGATCATCGCAGAGCACGGTCACTGGCGCCGCGTGCGCGACCGCGATGGCGCGGGCGGGTGGATCCATTATTCTTTGCTGTCGGGCGTTCGCACTGCGCTTGTGCAAGAGGATATGCTGACCTTGAAATCCAAACCCCACGCAGAAGCCCGCGCGGTGGCGCAACTGGAAATGGGCGTGATTGCGCGCGTCGATGAATGCGCGCTGGATTGGTGCCGGCTGTCGGTTTCAGGTCACCGAGGCTGGGCGCCCAAAGCGCAGCTCTGGGGAGTGGCTCCCGGCGAAGTGCTGGATTGATCAGTCGATCCGCTCAGCACCCATCTTCCGATAAAAATACCGCATTCCGGTCTTGCAGTACCGCCCACCGCAAGTTATGTCGCACCGCACGTTTGGGGTGTAGCCAAGTGGTAAGGCAGCGGTTTTTGGTACCGTGTATCGTAGGTTCGAATCCTACCACCCCAGCCAAGCACTCCCCCGATTTTGATATGAGAGACGTTAGGGCAGGATTGTTGCCCGTTTTCCCACGGTTGGCTGACTTGGTGGCTCAGGGAGACCGAACATAACCCGCTTAATCCAGCAAACTCGGCCACTAGTCTCCGTTTGCGATAGTGGCAGTACGAGTTTCGTGTACTTTTGGGCTTTTCGCCTTAGAGCTTCGCGTATTCCGAGCGCTGCTGTGTCCAGATAGCTAGTACACCCTTCTCGACGAGATAGTCGGATGTAAGTTCGTAGGGTTGTTCGCCGCGGGAGATTGCGTCCAACAAGTGGGAATCCACCATGGCAAGATCAACAACATCCTGGACCCTGCCCTTTGAAGGGTTCTCTGCGACAGCGATTTCTGCAAAGGACTTGCCATCCAAGATCATCGACAACCAACGCTGCGCTTTAATAACGTTTTGCACAAGGGTTCGGTCGATCTCAGGCGGAGTGTTGCTAAGATGCAGCCTGAGCTCGAGACCGCGACAACGTACTTGGAACGGCGCGTCAAGCTGCATCCCTTTTGGGTCAATACGTTCCGCATCTAAACCAAACAGATCTGCGATATGGTTGCGATTGATACTGACGCCAATCCTGCCTGGTTGGATATCGACCCTCTCAACCAGAGCAATCCGCTTGCTCTTAGTTTGGACCGATTGCAGTTGTGACTGGATGTCAGCGATCTCTGCCGCTGTGGCATCCTGCACTAGTCCGGCGAAGGCATCTTTGCGCGTAAGAGATCTGCCGATCAAATCTGCAATCAAGCTTTCCAATTGTTCTGCAGGCAACCGCCATGCGTCAGGATGCTTCCGACTGCGGTCTTTCACCAACCGATGCGAGATGTAATAGCGAAGCCGCTTTCCGTATTTTCGACTATGGCTGGGCGTGAGCCTGTCGCCGGTCTCGTCGAAGAGTTGTCCTGCCAACAAGGGCGGTGTTGTTTTTCTTCTCGCCCCTCTCTTTTTCGCTGCCAACGCCTTGAGCTTCTCCTGCACTCGATCCCAGATCTCCGGCTCGATGATCGCCGGGTGTTGCCCTTCAAAGACCTGCCCTTTGTGCCGAATGCGTCCGGCATAGATCGGATTGGTCAGGATGTGATGGATGTGACCGCGATCAAAAGGCGTGCCACAGGAAACTCGCTCTGCCCTGCGCATCCGAAGACGCGATTTGAGGCCCATTCGGTCTGCACGCTCTTTTGCAGTGCCGATGGCACCATGTTCTCGATACAGATCGTACAGTGCTTTGACCGTGTCCGCTTCCAACTCATTGATCTACAACGTTGTCCCATCAGCCTCATAGCCGAGCGGAACGTCTCCCCATCTGAAGACCTTTGCGCTTGGGGGCTGCAATCTTATCCCGGTTGAATTGTGCCCTTACCTCCCGCTCAAACCGCGCAAAACTCAAGAGCACGTTCAACGTCAATCTGCCCATACTTGTGGCCGTGTTGAAGCTTTGAGCGACCGATACAAAGGACGCATCCGCCCAATCCAACCGTTCGGCCAATTTGGCGAAGTCTGCCAGTGAACGGGTCGGACGGTCGATCTTGTAGACCACGATCTGATCAACCCGTTTTTCATCGACGGGCCCCTTCAACCGCTGCGGCGCAGGCCTGTCCAGGCGTCCACCGGAGATCCCGCCATCGTCAAACCGTTCCGACAGCATGTCCCAGCCTTCATACTTCTGCCTAGCGATTTAGGCCTCACACGCTTCCCTCTGGGCATCGAGCGAGTTGAAGTCCTGTTCCGACCCGACTTCCGAGCTTTTGCGGGTGTTGATGCCGCAAAGGATCCGACGCATAACTGAACGCCAAAGAAGTGTGGACCTGACCAATGTGCGCCCGTAATGTGCTTGGCCATCGCCGACAACGACCTCCAGGTCTTACCGTCTATGACGTAGGCCCCTTCGACGACCTCAACCTGATAGGTCCGACCATTCCACTCGCTGAGCAGGTACGATCCTGGTCTTGCTTGCACCGGCATCGACTTGCCGGACGCGATCTGAGCCAGCCGACTTTTTACCTTAGCAGACACGCCGCCCAGCGCGCTGTTCTGCACTTCCCAGATCAAGACGCGTCTCATGAATCGCAAAGACAGATGTTTGGGCGGAGAGCGCCCGAACACCGCCCTCCGTCGATCAAGGCACGTCGAACGATCCAGGGTTGCGATCTCGGCAATCAACGCGGCTAGCTTTGCCTTGCAGACTTGTTACGCAGGTGGGCTAGCCCCTTAAATGGCAACTCTAACCGGCTACACTGCAGCATATTGTTCGCTAATTAGATGTCGGCTTTGGGCCGCCCTGAAGACGGCCTTTTTCTTCAGATTTCAGTGGCTTCTGCAATGGCTAGAGCATCCTCGAGTTCTATGCCGACGTATCTTACGGCGCTATCCATCTTCGTGTGACCTAGGAGTAACTGAACAGCGCGTAGGTTGCCCGTTTTCTTGTAAATCTGAGTAACCTTGGTTCTGCGCATCGAATGCGTACCATAAGCGCTGGCTCCCAGGCCGATTTACGCGACCCAATCCCGGAAAATGCAAGCATACTGGCGGGTTGAAATGTAAAGGCGCTCATGGAAACGACCTGGCCAAAGATACTCCGATTGGACCATCAACTCGTCCTCCATCCACTTCTCAACCAAGGCCCGAGTGCCTTCAGAAATCTGGAAGCAGACTGGTTTCTGGGTCTTGCTTTGCAAAACGGACGCGCGCTCGTTGATTTGTCCCGACGCCATCACATCGACCACTTTCATCTTCACCAGATCACAACATCGTAGCTTGCTGGTGGCAATGACAAGTTGAACCGGCGAAGAACTAAGCCTTTTCTGATCCGACGCCCAGGTACGCGGTACGGCCAGCCACCCATGTGCGAGTGCCCGATGGTGTTCCGCCATCAGGCCAATCCAGCAAAACGAGATCTGCCCTTTGACCAACCCGGACATTGCCGCGGTCGGTAAGGTTCATGGCGCGGGCGGGGCCGGATGAGACGAGTGACCAAAGATCTGGCAAGGATGCGCGTTTTTCGTTGTGGAGGCGGGTCACGGCAGAAAGCATCGAGGGGTAGAAGTAGTCGGAGGCCAAGGCATCGCAGAGACCGGCCTCGACCATCTCTGCTGCTGCCAGAGAGCCGATATGGCTGCCCCCACGCGCCGCGTTGGGGGCGCCAAAGATGATCGGGTCGCCATGGGCCCGCGCGGCCTCTGCGGCTTCAAGCACCATGGGGAATTCCGCCACAGACGCGCCCAGATCGCGGAAATAGGCGCGGGTTTCGGCGCGGGTGTCATCGTGGCTGAGCATTGGAGCACCGGCGGCTTGGCCGAGCCCGGCCACCCGTGTGATCATGTCGGGCACATCGCCGCGGCGGTTCCAGACGTCGCCCAGAAGGGCCACGTAGTCTCGATTGCTGAGCCCCGCGCGCTCTGCCTTGGATTTGGTGCGTTGTTTCATGCGGGCGTCATCGAGCGCGGCGACAGAGAAATCCGGGCTAAGTTCAAAGCCGCGATCCTGGATCGGCACGTCATAGGCGCGCATGGTCATGGAGGTGTGATCATTGAAGGCTATAGAGGGCAAAAGCCGGCCGCTGAGCGCCCATTTGATGGTGTCGAGCGCCTCAAAAGCGAAGGTTTCCCACCTGAGCTGCACCCGGTTTTCGACTGTGAGGCGCGGCGCGAGGCGCTGCATCGCCTCCATCAGATCCCGCCCCCGGGCGATGTCGCGCAGGCCCGGCTCCCAACTGAGCGTGATCGCGTGATAGGCGGTCGTGATCCCGTTTGAGGCCAGCTGTCGGTCGGTGTCGATCACCGCCGCTTCTGTGGGGAAGAACACGCCTGAACGCGGCATCAACTGGCGTTCAAACGCGTCGCCATGCACGTCGATCATGGCAGGGGCCAGGATGTGATCGCGCGCGTCGATCACCTGCCCCTGCACGGGGCCGCCGATCTCTGCGATCAGGCCGTCCGCGACGGTGACCGTGGTCTCGACCACTTCATCCGCCAGGATGACCTGCGCGCCTTCAACTGTGAATGTCATGGGCAGCCTTCATGACTTGGGTTTCTCCGACGGTCCTAGGTCCTGTTTGTGACGGTTTGGTGACAGGCCGCGAACCCGTCTTGTCATGCGCCTGTTACGCGACCGTCACGCGCGCGTCACAGGAATCGCCACACCTTCCTTGAAATTGCTTTTACACCTCAAGGAGAGCTTCATGTTCAAATCCATTGTCACCGCCCTGTCATTGACCGTGGCGACGCCCCTTTTGGCGGAACCGGTTAAATTTGCCGTCACAGATGTTGAAGGTCTGGAGGCGCTGCAACAGGAATTTGCGGGGTTTGAAGCGGCTTTGGAAGAGGTGACAGGGCTTGATGTGGAGCTTTTCCCGGTGTCATCGCGCACCTCTGCTGTGGAGGCGATCAATCAAGGACAGGTCGATCTGGTGCTGACTGGGCCTGCCGAATACGTGGTGATGAAAGAACTGACCGACGCGCAGATCGTCGTTGCCTGGCAGCGTCCGAATTACTTCGCGCAGATTGTCACCATGTCGGAAGGCGGTATCGGGACTGTCGAGGATCTCAAGGGCAAGATTGTCACCTTCGGGTCGGTGGGCTCCACCTCGCAGCATTTGGGGCCAGCTCAGGTTCTGGCGGATTTCGGCATGGCCTACGGCACAGACTACAACCCGCAAATCATTTCGCGCAACGTGGCCGTTGAAGCGCTTATTCGCGGGGATGTGCAGGCGGTGGGCATGAATGAAGGCCACTTGCGCCGTATCCGCGCGGCCTTCCCCGATCAGGCCTTCACCGTTGTGGCCCGTGGCCGTGATCTGCCCAATGATATTCTTGTTGCGCGGCAAGGCATTGACGCGGATGTGCTGGAAAAGGTGGCCAATGCGTTTCTGAATGATGCCGACACATTAATGACAGCCGTGCTGACAGGTGAAGACAATCAGAAATATGACGGCGGTTTCTTCCTCACCGAAGTGGATGACGCGGATTACGATTATGTCCGCGACATGTACAAAACCATTGGCGTCGACACGTCCTCCTTTGTTGGTGAATAAGCCCCTTTCCCAACCAAACTGGGGCGGCGTTCGCGCCGCCCGTTTTTGCGTTTGGTGCGGTTTGAATGGCTGATATTTTTGAGATCACCGCCGCGCAGGCTCGCGCCGGTGTGGCGCCCAATGACCTTGGCGATCCGGTGGTCATCACGCGCGATCTGCGAAAGGCCTATCCCGGCGGGGCGCAAATCCTGGATGGGGTCAGCCTGACCATCCGTGAAGGGGAGCGCGTGGCTCTGATCGGGCACAACGGATCGGGCAAATCGACCTTGCTGAAATGCTTGATTGGGTTGCACCTGATCTCTGGCGGCGAAGTGGAGGTTATGGGAAATACCTTCACAAATAGGCCGCATGCGCGCGTGCTGCGTCGGCTGCGCCTGAAGACGGGTTTCGTGTTTCAAAATCACTGCCTCGTGCGGCGGCGGTCTGTCCTCTCGAATGTCGTGCATGGGATGCTTGGGCAATCGGGAAGTTGGAGAGGATTTTCGCAGACGCTGGCCCCTCAAGCCTGGCGCGAGGCGGCGATGCAGGCGCTAGCGGATGTAAACCTGGCCGCCTTTGCAGACGCGCGGGCGGATGCACTGTCAGGTGGGCAGCAGCAGAGGGTCGCGATTGCCCGGGCTTTGGTGTGTGGGCCGCAAATCCTGATCGCGGACGAACCGGCGGCGAGCCTTGATCCGGTGTCGGGCCGGGATGTGATGGATCTTTTTGCACGGCTGTGTCGCGACCGCGGGATCACGCTGCTTTACACCACCCATGACATGGATCATGCGCGCGATTTTTCGGATCGGACACTGGCCCTGCGACGCGGTCGAATTTTCATCGACCGACCCAGTGCAGATATCACTAAGCGCGATCTGCAGGAGACTTTTGATGGCTGAGGCGCGCCTGCATGCCGCACCCGAGCGGTGGTCGGGCCTGTCGCCCATCAAATTCGTGCTGCTGGTGGCGGTGCTAGCGTTGATCGTGGCGTCCATGACCCAGGTAGCACCCACGCCCAAGCAACTGGCCGACGGCGTACCCGGCATGATCCGCCTGACGAACCGGATGATGCCGCCCAATTTGGATCCGGCGTTCCTGACCCGTATTTTCTGGCGCATGGTGGAGACGTTTCAGATCGCGCTGGTGGGCGCGGCCATCGGGATTTTGCTGAGCCTGCCCATCGGCTGGCTGGCCGCACGCGGTGTGACGCCATTGGGGCGCGGCGGGTATCTGGTGAAGGCTTTTGTGTCGCTCTTGCGCACGATCCCCGATCTGGTCTGGGCGCTTTTGTTCGTGGCCACGGTGGGCTTGGGCGCTGTGGCGGGCACGATGACGATTGTTGTGGACACGATCGGCTTCTGCGGCCGCTTTTTTGCCGAAGCCATTGAGGACGCCGAAAAGGAACCGCAAGAGGCGCTGTCCGTGATTGGCGCGGGCAAGGTATCCATTTTCTTTGGCGCGATCTTGCCCGATACGGCGCCGTCCATGATCAACACATCGCTCTTTGCGTTGGAAAAGGCAGTGCGGTCGTCGGTCGTGCTGGGGCTCGTTGGCGCGGGCGGGATTGGGCAGGAATTGAAAGTGGCCTTTGACCTCTTTCAGTATCAAAACGCCTCCACCATCATTCTGGCGATTTTCGTGGTGGTTTTGCTGATGGAGTGGGCCACGGATCGCCTTCGGGCCAGCCTCCAGTAACACCCACTTACAGCACCCGCAGAAAGCTTTGCGTCAGGCGCAGGTCCAGTTTGTAGTTGGGCACGACAAGGCTTGTCTCATGGACCTGGCTCAATTCCTCAATGCGGACCTCGTGCAGCTGGCTTTCCTTCTGCGCGCTGTTTTCGAGGAAAATGCCCACGCCCAGCCCCTCAAGTATGGCCTCTTTCATCACCGGAAAACTGGTCACTTTGACGACCCGCCGCATGGTCAGCCCGGTTTTCTTCAGTGCGCTGGTCACGATGCGTTGGGTGAGCGACCCGGTTTCGGGCAAGAGCAGTGTTTCGGACAGAAGATCATGCAGGGACACGATGTTGCGCGATGCCAATGGGTGGCTTTTGAGCAGATAAAGGACATAGCGCGCTCGGCAGACAGGGATGTAGTGCCAATCGTCCTGTCGGCTGGGGTCGGTGACAATGGCGATGTCGGTTTGTTGACCCTGCAACAGTTCCATCGCCGTGGTCCAATCGCACAGCGCAAAGTCGATGTTCACATCCGGGTAGAGGGCGGCATACTTAGAAATTAGCCGCAGCGCGGGCTGCGGCGCGTTGGCGATGATGCGCAAATGGCCTTCGGAAAACTCTGAATAGCCGCGCAGTTTTTCGTCGATCACGGCGTATCTTTCCGCCAGATCAAAGAATTTCTGACCCGTGGAGGTCAATTGCACCCCGTCGCGGGCGCGGATCAGAAGGCGCACACCCACCGTGTTTTCCAGGTTCGCCACGTGCTGCGTGACGGCCGATTGAGACACACCCATCGCGCGAGCAGCAGAGGAAAAACTGCCCGTCCGCACGACCTGAGAGAAGGCTTTGAACTGGTAGGGGTTGAACACGCGGCTTGCTCCTTTCGGTGACCAGTTTAGCAGGCATAAGTGACACTTATTTGTCGTCACAGAATCGAGATTTGCGCGGCCTACCCTTTGCCTCAAGCTGCATGACGAACGAGGGTGGGATGTCGAAGATCGTACTGTCAGGTATTGGCAAATCCTTTGGGAGCACCGATGTGCTGCGCGGCATCGACCTGACGGTGGAGGCCGGTCAGTTCGTGACGTTGGTGGGGCCTTCGGGCTGCGGCAAGTCCACGCTTTTGCGCATTCTAGCGGGGCTTGAGGCCGCGGATACTGGCACAGTGATGATTGGCGACGAGGACGTCACGCGCACCCGCCCTGCGGACCGCAATCTGGCAATGGTATTTCAATCCTACGCGCTTTACCCGCATCTGACCGTGGCCGAGAACATGATGACGCCACTGAAGCTGCATGATCTGGGGCTGGCGGGGCGACTGCCTTTCGTGGGGCCGATCCTGGCGAGAGCGGAGCATCTGCGCCTTAGAAAACAAGTGCATCGCACGGCCGCGACCCTGAAGATAAAGGCGCTCATGGACCGCAAGCCGGGGCAGTTGTCAGGCGGTCAACGGCAACGCGCGGCTCTGGGCCGGGCGATGGTACGCAACCCGGTTGCGTTTTTGATGGACGAGCCGCTTTCCAATCTTGATGCGGCGTTGCGTGTGCACATGCGTTCGGAGCTTTCTGAGCTGCACCGGCGGCTGCAAACCACCTTTGTCTACGTGACCCATGATCAGGCTGAGGCGCTGACCATGTCCGATCAGATGGCGGTGATGATGAACGGGCAGATCCTGCAATACGGACGCCCTTCGCATGTCTATAGCGCGCCTGCCTCGCTGGAGGTGGCCAAGTTCGTGGGCTCGCCTGCCATCAATATTCTGCCCGGTGAGGTGAATGGCACGGGCGCGCTTTCAGTGATGGGCAGGGCACTGATCCCGGATACGCAGCTTGCACGACAACCTGTGTCCGTCGGGATCAGGCCGGAACATCTGACACTGGACCCCGACGGCCCGTTCAAGGGCGTTGTACGGCACCGCGAAAACCTTGGGTCGGACATTTTCCTGCATGTTCAGATCGCGGGTCTGGAGCGCACGGTTATCTTGCGCAGCCATCCCAAGGTTTTGGCGGGCACGGGGCTAGAAGAAGAGGTGACAATCTCCGCGCTTGTGGATGAGGTCCATGTCTTTGGCGCAGACGGCCAACGCCTGCGCGTGGCGCGGCCCAGCCTGGTGGAAGTCGCCTGATGCCCGGCTCACGCGCCTATCTGTGGTTTATCGGGCCGGCGATTATCCTTATGGTTCTGATCCTGCTTCTCCCCATCGGGATCGCGGGCGCGTTGAGCTTTACGGATTATTCGCTGGGGAACACGAGCGCGAATTTCGTAGGCACCGAAAACTATGAACGCATCTTCACCCGCACGACCTATGAAAAAATGTTTGGTGCGACGTTCCGCTATGTGTTCGTGGTGGTGCCACTGACGGTGCTTTTGGGCCTTGGGGCAGCGCTGCTGATACACTCGCTGACGCGGTTCGGGGATCTTTACAAGACGATCTATTTCCTGCCCATGATGTTTGCGCTGATTGCCATGGCGATCGTTTGGGAATTTGCCTTCCACCCCACCATTGGGATTATCAATGCGACACTGGAACGGGGCTGCGGGACGTGGTTGGAGGCGTGGGATTGGTACGCCGCCGAGTGTGACCGGACGTTCCCGCTTTGGCTCACGGATCGGGACTACGCGATCTGGACTGTTGCGTTCATCGGCGTCTGGCAGGGCTTTGGCTTCAACATGGTGCTTTATCTGGCCGGGCTCACCTCGATCCCAGGCACGCTGTATGACGCTGCCGACATGGATGGTGCGCAATCGGGATGGGAGCGGTTTCGGCTGGTGACATGGCCGATGCTAGGGCCGACCACAGTGTTCGTGGTGACGATCAGCTTCATCCGGTCTTTCCAAGTCTTTGACACGGTGGAGGCGTTCTATCCCCAAGGCGGCGGGCCGTCGAAATCCGTCTATGTGATGATGTTTGCCATCTATGAAAAAGCCATTCAACAGAACCTGATGGGGATCGGGGCTGCGATCACGGTCGTGTTCCTCGGCTTCGTGATGTTCCTGACCATCCTGCAGCGGTGGCTTGTGGAACGGAGGACGCATTATGTCTGATGCAAGCGCCCGCTCGTCCGCCCTTACGGGCAGTCTCGCTTTTTCCACGCGGGAGGCGATGAAGCACGCGGTGCTGATCCTCGGTGCCGTGGTGGTGTTGCTGCCCTTCTATGTGATGGTCAGCTATTCACTGAAGGCGCCCGCAGAGATCATGCAGCAGACGGGTGGTTTCTTGGGGTCGCAAGAGCCTTTCCGCGACGATTTCTGTGTGAAGCTCGGGAATGCAGTGGAAGACTGCATGGTCAATCCCATCGTCTACAACTACACCACCGCCTTTGAGAAAGCGCCTTTGGTGCGGTACCTTTTGAACGGGGTGATCGTCACCGTCTCGATCTTCCTCATTCAAGTCATCGTCGCGCTGCCCTGTGGCTATGCGCTGGCCAAGCTGAAATTCTGGGGGCGGGAAGCGGTATTTGGGCTGGTGCTCTTTTGCCTGTTGATCCCGGTGCACGCCATTGCGCTGCCGCTTTACATCATGCTGGCCAAGCTGGGGCTGACCAACTCCTACGCCGCGCTTATCATCCCATGGACGATCTCGGTTTTTGGGATTTTCCTTATGCGGCAGTTCTTTATGACCGTGCCCGACGATTTGATTGATGCCGCACGGATGGATGGGATGAGTGAATATTCCATCGTCTGGAACGTGATGCTGCCCACTGCAATCCCTGCGCTGATGGCCTTTGGGATCTTCAGCGTGGTGGCCCATTGGAATGACTATTTCTGGCCCCGCATCGTGATTACCGGCAACCGTGATCTGTTCACGCCACCGCTGGGTCTGCGCGAATTCAAGGGCGATGCGGATGGAGATAATTTCGGGCCGATGATGGCCACCGCCTGCATCATCGTGACCCCGCTGATCGTGGCCTTTCTGCTGGCGCAACGCCGTTTCATCGAAGGGATCACACTATCCGGAATGAAGTAGGGCGGGCATTTGCCCACCCCACCACGACATCCCAACAGGGATACCAACCGGGGCGCTGCCAATCGCCAAACCGTCAGGCCCCAAGCAACTGGAGAGAGTAATGAAAAAACTCACAACCGCAATGGCGCTTGCACTGCTCGCAGGCCCCGCCTTGGCAGAAGACAAGATCGTCATCGAATTCGCCTATCCCTATAGCCACCTCTTTGACGTGACCTATGAAAAGATCCTGCCGAAATTCTATGAGGCGCACCCGAATATCGAAGTGAAGATGCGCGCGACATATGAGAGCTATGAGGATGGCACCAACACCATACTTCGCGAATCCGTCGCCGGCACGCTGCCCGATGTGACCATGCAAGGATTGAACCGTCAGGCAATCCTGGTGGAAAAAGGCATCGCCAAATCGCTGGAGCCGTTCATTGCGGAAGAGGTTGATTTCGCCAAGGATGGCTATCACAAGGCGATGCTGGATCTTGGTACGTTTGAGGGCGATGTGCACGGTCTGCCGTTCTCCATCTCGCTGCCTGTCAGCTACTACAACATGGAGACGATGGCCAAGGCGGGCTACACCACGGAAAACCTGCCCACTACATGGGATGAGGTGATCACGGCCTGTGAAAAGCTGCAAGAGGCCGGTGTCGACAACCCCATTTTCTGGGGCTGGAACATCACGGGCAATTGGTTCCTGCAGGCGCTGATGTGGAGCCAGGACAAACCCACCGTCATGGGTACGGATTTCACGCTGGATGAAGCCGAAGGTCTGACCGCGCTCAACACGATGCACGACATCTTCCGCGGGTGTGAGATGCAGAACCTGGAATGGAAGGCGGCGCTGGCCTCCTTTGCGGCGGGCGACGTCGGCATGATGTTCTGGTCCACCTCAGCCGTGGGAGCGGTGGAACGCTCCATGGGGGATTTCACGCTGGTGACGAATGAATTCCCCGGTCTGACGGACAAAGGCCCGCTGGGTCTGCCTGCGGGTGGGAATTCGGCCATGATGGTGTCGACATCCGAGGATCCGGCAGAGCTTGATGCAGCGTGGAAATGGTTGAAGTTCATCACCTCGGGTGAAGGGGCTGCGGATGTGGCGCGGACCACGGGCTACATGCCGCCGAACCAGGCCGCGAATGAAATCATCCTTGCGGATTTCTATGCCGAGAACCCGACCAAGGCCACCGCCGTGCGTCAGCTGCCCCTGCTGCGCGAATGGCAGGCCTATCCGGGTGACAACGGCCTTGCCGCAACGCAGGTGATCTACGACGCGCTCGAAGGCATCGTGACGGGTGAATTCGACGACATGGAAGAGCTGCAGCAAGAGCTGAGCGAAGAGGTTCAGGACCTGCTTCCTACCGGTTCCTAAAGCATAAAACTGGGGGCGCTCTGCTCCCCCAGACCCCCTCAGGATATTTTCAGCCACAAGAAGACCATGAAACTCCTCCAGTTTACTGACATTCATTTGACGACGCCGGGCAGGACAATCGGTGGGCGCGATCCAAATGCCAATTTTGAACGCGGGCTTGACCATGCCATTACGCTGCACGCGGATGCGGAGGCGCTGTTTATCACCGGTGATCTGTCAGATTGGGGAGATTTGGAAGATTACCGGCGCCTCAAGGATAGGATCGCAACGCTGCCGATGCCGGTTCATCTGTTGATCGGAAACCACGATGACCGGCCCACGCTGCTCAAGGCGTTTCCTAAGCTAAAAGGCGAAGGCGGCTTTGTGCATCATGTGATCCCGCTTTCCCTGGGCCATGCCATCACGCTCGACACCTGGGGGCCGGAAACCCATGCGGGGCATTTTTGTGCATACCGGGCCGCGTGGTTAGACGATCAATTGCAAACGCTTCCGGCCCCGATCTGGATTTTCATGCATCACAACCCGGTGCCCACGCATGTGGGGCCGATGGACAAAATCATGCTGCTGGACGGAGACCGATTTGCCGAGACACTGGCACCGTATCGCGACAAAATCCGCCACATCTTTCACGGTCATTGCCATCTGACCCTGTCGGGATCCATGCAGGGCATCCCGTTTTCCGCGCCACGCGGCACCAATCATGCAGGTTGGCCCGACTTTTCTGCAAAGCGGCTGCTTTCATCCGCTGATCTGATTGAGGCGTACTCGGTCGTATTTGCAGATACTGCCTCGACCGTCGTTCATCAGGTTGAATTCGGATATGACGGCGAGATCAAAAGCGAAGGATCACCGGAATACGCAGACTGGGACCGCCTCACAATGGTGCGCTAGATTGGTTTTGGGGCTATCAGGGTCAAGCTTGCAAACCGCCGTCTTGGCGCAACCAATCTGCCAATGCTCTCCGAGAGGCGCCATGGATCTCAAAACCATCAATGTCAGACGTTGTGAGCTTGGTTTTGTCGATCGGTTTTGGTGACCGTTGTCCGCTTCGGTGAACCCATACCCATTCAATGCTGCCAAGCTCATTTGTCTCGGCGATCAAGTACCCCGTCATTGATTCCCCAACTCTACATCCCAACACAATGTCCTTCGGTCGTGACGCTATGGCAAGGATGTACTTCCAACCACAAAGGGCGGGTTTGTTTTTGCCGAAACGTTGGGCGCTTTGTAGTCGGTTTTCGTGGGATCAGACTTTGATTAGACGTTTATGGCTTGTTTGAGCGTCGTCTCCGCCAACACGCACAAGCAATAGGGTTCGTTGCGCCCGGCTCACTTGAAAAAACGTCTTCGCGTATCAATTGACCACATTCCACCTTGGCGGCTTTGCCGCGATGGCGCAACTCACACAAAGCGGTCCTTGAGGATTAGAAATTGAAAGGCAGCGTTTGTCCGCACTGAAGACGTCCAACGGTGGTCAGTCCGTTTGTCTGCAGCGAATGTCTGCAATGTAGGCTGCTACCGCAGCATCTTGACTCGTCGTTGAATGGAAGGTTTGGGCAGAAATCACTTTGGCCAACCTAGCTTGTCCGTGCTTTGCACTTTAATCAAATGGCCGTCGAACGAGGCTACCGTGAACTTCATGAAAGATCCGGAGTACAAGTCTCATTTGGACACAAGGACCGCTGGCTCCGAAAGCCATCATTTTTTGAATTAGGGAAAAGACGATGCGACCTAGGCACGCGCCGCCTCCGCGAATGCCGGGACCGCAGAGTGAATTTCGGTGACGGCCGTCATGACAAAGACGCGCAAAATCACCCTCCATTTGGCACCAAAAATTCGTTTAATTGGCTAGTCCTGTGATTTCAGTAGTCTTTGGGTGCATCCTGCATCACATTCGAGTTTTCCGGGCCGTAACGCGCAGATCGCAATGGCGCAAATCGTGAAAGCGGTGACGATGCCCGAAGCATTTACGTAGAACAGATTGTGGTTGTGATCAGGTAGAATAACGAGCCGATAGCTAAAAGTCAGAGCCGCAAAGAACACGCTTGTCACAAGCGCGGTTTGAATGGTTTGAAGCATCGGTGGCCAGTTGCGCCACTTCAACACTATTGCCAGTCCAATCCCCTGAGACATCGAAAGGATCAAACCGATCGGATACCACCAACGCAATGCATCTGCCGTCACTTCCTCTTCGGTGATACCCATCCCAAGGTAAAAAATGTCTTTGAAGAACCCCCCATACCACATAAACATCGTGGACATGAGAAGGAAGCTGCCCAAAAGGGTCGGCATCACTGGCAGACCTGCAAGCTCCAATCCAAAAACGCGTCGATAAACGTGCTGCATGATCTGGTTCCTTTTGCGGTGATTTGCGGCGCATTTCGCCTGTTTAAACCGCTCACATCTCGCTCAAGCCGTCGAACGGTTGTCACAACGTAATGGCTTCGCGTTTCTGCGGTTTGTGTGTAGTGTGGTCTTCTGTAAACCTCACTTCGCAAGCCTCAAAAGCGCGTATTCCGGACAAATCTGCGGTTACAGCCCAGGTACTGCCCACCCTATGCGAACTGTCTGCATTGGATGGGTCGTCCAGTTCAAAAACGTGCACAATCACAAGCGCGGCGACCAGAGCAAGCAATTTCAGACTGTTCATTAAGCGTCCTCCAACACGTTGCACCGCAAACAATTGAGGTGCCTTCGTTCACGGTTATCGCCAGTGCGTTTCCGGCCTTTTTCGGACATGCAAAGAACCGTCAAGTGGGGTGAGATGCCACCGCCTAATTGGGGAGCGAGCTACCTGGAAAACTGCACGGCGATCTTGGACTGAGGGTCGCGACTGACACTGACACGGGCGCTGTGCAGTGACGCAATGCGTGCGACCAAGGACAGGCCCAGCCCATAGCCGTCCTTGTTCTGATTTCCACGACCACGGAAAAAAGGCTCAAAAACCTTTCCACACTCGCTTTCATGGATCCCAGGGCCTGCGTCGCGAACAGCGAGGCACACCCCACTATCATCGTTATCGACATCTACTGTGATTGGAGCCGCGCCATGGAGACGCGCATTTTCCACAAGGTTGCGCAAGAGATGCTGAAGCATCCGGCGATCTCCCTTCACCTTTGCAGTCTGGCCTCTGACTTCACAGCCGTCTACGCGCTTGCATTCCTCTTGGGCCAGCTCCAGCAGATCAACCTGTTCCCATATGTCACGGGAGGAACCAGCATCATATCGCGCCATCGTGATAAGATCATCGATAAGGGCGTCGAGTTCGCGGATATCTTGACGCAGCTCATCGCGACGCGCCTCGGTGTTCTTCGTCTCGAGCAGTTCCACGCCCATACGAATGCGCGCAAGGGGTGTTCTAAGTTCGTGCGAGGCGTTGGCCACAAAGAGCCTCTGACGGTTCACGAGATCTTCGATGGTCTCAGTAGACTGATTAAAGCTCTGCGCGAGTTTGGCGATCTCATCCTCGCCGTCGACAGTCAGGCGTGCAGACAAGTTTTCGGGGCCGATTTGAGCAACGTCAGATTGCAGTTGCTCCAACCTGCGGGTGACACGGCGCGTGATCGGATAGATGAAACACGAAATTACGAATGCCAGAAGAACAAACACAATTGTTCCAGCAAAGGTTTCGTTCGGCAGCGGCGCACGGTCCAACTCTATAAACAACACACGACCGTCTTGGAGCGGTGTTAGCCAACGGCGTTGGTCTTGGGTGGGCTGCCACTGGCCCGGTCCCACAGTTGGCACGACCCACGGAATCTTCGTTGAGGTCGATGCAATGAGCGTTCCGCTCCTATCGTAAAGAGACGCATCTAAGTCGAGTTTGCTGGAGATATGCCGCAGGTCTTCTTCTTGGGTATGATGCGGTGCGTCAAATGCAGGCACCAAGGTTTCCGCGACAGCAGATGACAGCTCAAACAGTTTTTGATTGTACTTGTCTTCAATCGCATTCCAAGCCAAGGAGGCGAGCACAGCGAAGAGCGTCGGGCCGAATAGCGAGACGACCAAGACCTGAACAAAAAAGCTTCTTGCGATCAATCGGTCACTCCTGCGTTCGGGAAAATGCGTAGCCGCTGCCCCTAATTGTCATCAAACGCTTCGGGCGTTTTGGATCGTCTTCAATGGACGCGCGAATGCGAGACACATGGACATCAATCGAACGATCAAAGGCGTCAGCATCATGCCCTTGAAGCTCGTTTACAAGGTGATCGCGGGTCATCACGCGGCCCGCGCTTTCGGCAAGCAATGTGAGGATTTGGAACTGGTAGTTTGTGATGTCACATCGCTCCCCGTCCAACCGGGCCTCCATGGCATCGCGATCAATCTCGAGCCTGCCAAATGTCAGCAATTCGTTGGCAGCAGGCCCAGTATTGCGTCGGATGATCGCTTTGAGCCTTGCAAGCAATTCTCGCGGCTCAAAGGGTTTTGGCAAGTAGTCGTCTGCGCCAAGCTCTAGCCCCACAATACGATCTAGTGGATCGCCCTTCGCGGTGAGCATGATCACAGGCAGCGCATGCTTTTCGGGAATGGCTCGAAAGACCGCAAAACCATCCATGTCAGGGAGCATCAGATCAAGGATCAACGCTTTGTAAGCGCCGGATTTGATTTTCCGAAGGCCATCTGCGCCATTGCCCGCCACAGTGACATGGAAGTTTGCTTCGCTCAGATAGTCTTGCACCATAGCTGCGAGGCGGGCGTCATCCTCGATCATCAACACCTTGTCCGCCATGGTTCCCCCGGTTCCTGTGGTTGTGTTATAGCGGTCCTGCCATTCTTTCAGTTCTGCTGCACGTAAAGTTTTGTGAAGTCACAATGGGCCCCGCCAAAACGCGGGGGGTCGTTCGATTTCCAACTTAACAATTCTTTACTTTGGCGCAAAACAGACGACACCAGCTGCCTTTAGCCATCGCCTTGAGCGCGGATGACATACCCCGCGCATTGATGACTAAAGGCACAAGTATGAAGTTTCTGGCGTCAGCCGCTCTCGGTACAACCTTGCTCTTTCCCACGGTGAGCTGGTCACAGAACTTTGGCAATGACACCGATAACGGGCTCCGCTTCACGATCTCGGCTGGCGTGATTTCTGCGCCAAGCTTTCTTGGCGACAACGAGCAACAGATCAGCGTTTTTCCCAACGTGATGCTGAGCTACGGCGAACGGTTCACAGCCTCGCTGGATGGTGTGAGGTATAAGGTTTTCTCCCAGGGAGGCTTCAGCGCGGGGGTCGTCGGGGCCTACAATTTTGGCCGCGATGAAGATCCTGATGACAGCCCATTTGTTGTGGATAGTAGCGACAGCACCGATCTTGTTGGTTTGGGCGATGTCGACGGCACAATCGAGCTAGGTGGTTTTGTCGAATATGATGTTGAGCCACTCTCATTCCGTTTGGAAATGCGTCAGGGCGTCGATGGCGG
>JBCCNB010000024.1:0-49429 GCA_039026055.1 Pseudomonadota bacterium
GTACAGGCTCTGAGCGATGCCTTCGCGGCGGCACAGCTCAGCAATGCTGTCCTCGCCCTTCAGGCCGTCCAGCACGATCCTGATCTTCTCCTCGGCTGAATACTGTTTGCGCGTCGCGCGGCGGATGTCTTTAACGACCTTATCGCCGTGGCTTCGCTTGGTTCAGGGTTTCTGTCTCATCTCCACTCCTTGGTGGTTACGATGTGCCAGAAACCCTCTCCTTTCAAATTACCCTAAACTGTCACATTGGCGCTGACGGCAAACAGCCGACAGCCAGTGTGTGGGGCATCATCGAACGTTTCGGGGACATCCACGATCACCTTTGGCGGTGGGGAGCTTGGCCCGGGGGCAAGCTGTAGCTTCTCTGTGCCGGTCTCAATCCCCGGCGGGACAGCTGCAGGCGCCTATGACAATGTGACGTCAGCCGTGACCGGCCTGTCCAGTCCGGGATCAGTTGTCATCAATGGCGATCCGGCGCGCGCAACGCTCAGCGTTACGTCCTCGACCGCGCCGATATTTACCAAAGCGTTCAGCGTGCCCAGCACTCCTGTCGGCTCCAGTGTCGACGTGACGTTCACGATCCAAAATCCTGGGTCCACCGCGCTGTCGGGTCTGTCCTTCACGGATGATTTGGATGCCTTCCTGACGGGTACGCAGGCCACCAACACCCCCGTATCAGGCTGCAGCGGGACATTGTCTGGGACATCCGCCCTTGCATTTTCCGGCGGGTCTCTCGCTGCGGGAAGCACGTGTACGATCACCACGACAATTCAGATACCGGCAGGCGCGTCGACCGGGACATTCACGAACACGACGTCTGATTTGTTCTCAAGCGGTCTGTCAATCACCGGGCCCGCATCGGCCAGCATTGATATCGTGAACTCTGCCGATCTGAGCGTCACGGTGTCCGACAACGTGGACCCAGTTCTGGCGGGTGGCACGGTTGTCTACACAGTGAATGTCTCCAACGCGGGACCCAACCCGGCGGCAGATACAGTATCGACATTCACTCTGCCTGCGGGCCTGACATTGGTATCCACATCAGGTTGCGCCGAAGACCCTAATGGTGTGCCGACATGTTCCCTGGGCAGTGTCGCTTCGGGCGGCAGCGCAAGCTACACGGTGACGGCCACGGCAGATGCCGGGACGACCGGCGCGGTTACCGCATCGGCGACCGTGTCATCCTCGGCCGGTGATCCTGACACTGGTAATAATACGGGCACTGAGAATACGACCGTGAACCCGAGCGCGGATATCTCAATCACCAAGACGGACAGCCTGACCTCAGTCCGGGCGGGTGACACGCTGAACTACACCATCGTGGTCAGCAATGCAGGGCCATGTACCGACCCAAGCGTGGGTGTGGGCGATACGTTCTCGTCCGATCTCACCTGTACCTACACATCCGTCGCGGCGGGCGGGGCCACGGGCAACACGGCGTCGGGCAGTGGCAACTTGTCGGAAACCCTGTCCATGCCATCGGGATCCAGCGTGACATACACAGCGGCCTGCGTGGTGTCGGCCACAGCGACGGGAACCCTGAGCAACACGGCGACGGCTTCGGTCAACGATCCAGACACCTCCAACAACAGCGCGACGGACAACGACACCTCGGTTATCGTCCCGATGCTTGGCTTCACGCAGGTGTTTGCGCCGGACACTATCGTGCAGGGCGATATCTCCACCGTCACCTTCACCATCGACAACACGGCCAATGCGGTGGATGCCAGCGCGTTGGCCTTCACCAACACGCTGCCGACTGGCGTGGAAATCACGCCCACACCGAACGCCGCATCGACATGCGGTGCCTTCAGCCCATCCGCTGGTGCCACGAGCCTGAGTTTGAGCGGCGGGACAGTCACGGCTGGAAACAGTTGTACAGTGTCCGTGGATGTGCGCGGCGTCGGCTTCGGGGTGTTCGTGAACACAACGTCGATCCTGACATCCAACCTGCCGGATGCGACGGCGTCGCAGGATGTGCTGACTGTCACGGCCTTCCCGCTGGACCTGTTGATGGCATTCAACCCGACCACGATCAGCCAGTTTGAAACAACGGTCATCACCTACACGATCCGTAACTTCTCCACCCTGCAGGCGACCAACGTGGCTTTGTCAGACACCCTGCCCTCCGGTGTCACCGTGGCCAATCCGAACGCGGCCACCTCCACCTGCGGCGGCACGCTTGGTGCGGCACCGGGAAGTTCTGACATCACGCTGGCGAACGGTGTGAATGCTGATCGCGACACCTGTGAGATCAGTGTTTCCGTGATCGCGGCCACCCAGGGCAGTTTCACCAACTCCAGCGAAAGCCTGACATCCAATCTGGGCACATCCACGACCGCCTCTGCCAATCTTCAAGTCAACATGGCGGTCTCCGGCAATCTGACGATCATTCAGAACGCCGATATTGATGGCGCCTTTACCTTCACCTCGACCACGACGGATCTGAACTTCACCCTCAATACAGTGGGTGGAACGGCGACTTTTGGGCCGCTGGCGGTGGCCGCCGGGACCTATCAGATCACGCAAAGCCGGCCTGATGGTGTCGGCAACAGCTCCATCACTTGCAACGATGCCAACAGCACGGGTGATCCTTCGACGGGCGTGTTGACCATAAGGCTTGAGGTGCTGGAAAACCTGACCTGCACTTTTGTGTCGATTGAAACGCGGCAAGCGACCGTGAACACGATCAACCGGTTCCTGACCAAGCGGGCCGATCTGATCCTGTCGACAGAACCTGACAATTCCCGCCGGATCAGCCGCTTGCAACGCGGGTCGGACAACCCCACGCGGCTCAACTTCGCCCGGGGTGACCTGAACGCGCTGCTGCCCTTCACGATGCAGTTGGGCAATGGGGGAGATTACACCTTCTCCACCGATCTTTCCCAGGTGACGCAGGCGATCAATTCCATCCCGCTGGCCTTTGGAGAGCCGGGCGACAGTCGGCTGATCAATACCTACAAATGGGATGTCTGGGTTCAGCTGCAGCACAAGCGGTTTGAAAGCGGACAAGATGACGGCCGCTTCACCATCCTGCATTTCGGTGTGGATTACCTGCTGAACCCGGACCTTCTGGTGGGGGCGATGGTGCAGGTGGATTACCTGGAAGATCGCAACGCGGCGCAGAATTCCAGCGTGGATGGCACCGGTTGGATGATCGGGCCCTACATCACGACGCGGTTGCAGGAAAACCTGTACTTTGATGGCCGGATCGCGGCGGGTACATCAACGAACGATATCAGCCCGTTTGGCACCTATACGGATGAATTCGACACGTTCCGCTGGATGGCGTCGGCTGAATTCATCGGGGATTTCAAGGTCGGCGATCATTGGACGATCCGACCCTCGACCAGCCTGTCCTACTTTGAAGAAAAGCAATACAGCTATGTCGATGGGGCCAACGTGTTCATCCCATCCCAAACGGTGACTGTGGGTCAGTTCAAACTGGGCCCGAACTTCATCCACTCCTACGTTTCGCCACGGGGCGTGCGGTATGGCACAAGTTTTGGGATTGACGCGATCTATACCCACTCCGACACATCCGGTGTTACGGTGACGACACCGTCCTCAGCCTCGGATGGCTGGCGCGGGCGGTTGCAAGTCGGGGTTGATTATGGCCTAACCAATGGCACGACGGTAAATGTCGCCAGCAGCTACGACGGCATTGGGCAAAGCGACCTGGATATCTGGGGTCTGTCGCTGGAAGTGAACATTCCGATCCAGAAAGCAACCGCGCAATAAGAACGCTTTAGGGCTGGCCTTCATTCAGATGGCCAGCCCGTTTTCCTACTTGGTTATGATCTCAGGCCCCATCACCGCATTTGGAAGCGTGGTGGAAATCGCCGGGATGTAGGTGACCATGATCAGGAAGATGAACATGATGCCCAGGAACGGAAGTGCCGCGCGCACGACACCCATCATCGACATGTTCGCGACCCCCGCAGTGACGAATAGATTGAGCCCGACGGGCGGCGTGATCATCCCGATTTCCATGTTCACGACCATGATAATGCCAAGGTGAATGGGATCAATTCCCAACTCAATCGCGATGGGGAATACGAGGGGCGCAACGATGACAAGCAGGCCGGAGGGTTCCATAAACTGCCCGCCGATCAGAAGGATCACGTTGACCACGATCAGGAAGGTCACAGGACCGAATCCATAGGACAGCATCGCTTCCGTGATCTGTTGCGGGATCTGTTCGTCGGTGATGACGTGCTTGAGAAGAAGCGCGTTGGCGATGACGAACATCAGTGTGATGATCAGTTTGCCCGCATCGCGCAGAGTGCCCACCGTGTCCGGGTGCCAGAACGCGGTCAGAATGGCCTGAGGTTTACGCAGCAGGCTTTGCCCGCCCGCGAGCGGCCCAATGTCACGATAAATGAAACAGGCCGCGAAAAAGGCATAGACAGAGGCAACGGCAGCGGCCTCAGTTGGGGTGAAGATCGCGCCGGTCACGCCGGGGATGCCATAAATGCCCACCATGATAATGACGATCAGCAAGAGACCCCAGATTGCCGCACGGAAGCTGGCGAAAATCTCGGCAAAGCCAGCGAACTCCCCCTTCGGCATGTCCTTGATCCGCGCCATCACATAGATGCCGATCATCAGCATCAGACCGGCCATCAGACCCGGGATAACACCGGCAAGGAACATGCGCCCAACGGAGACTTCTACGGCCGCCGCATAGACCACCATCACGATGGAGGGTGGGATCAAGATGCCCAACGTGCCCGCATTGGCGATTACACCGGCGGCGAACTCCTTGGTATAGCCCACCTGCCGCATGGCTGCGATCACAATGGTCCCAATGGCGACCACAGTCGCGGGGGACGACCCCGATAGGGCGGCGAAGATCATGCACGATAGCACGCCTGCAATGGCCAACCCACCGCGCAAATGACCCACCAACGCGATGGAGAAGCGGATGATCCGCTGCGCCACACCGCCCGTCGACATGAAGCTTGAGGCAAGAATGAAAAAGGGGATGGCGAGAAGGGTAGAGTGACCCTCAAACGCTTCGAACAGAGTTTGCGCCACAGAGGCCAGAGACGTGTCCGAAAAGGCCAGAAGGAAAACGATAGATGAGAAACCCAGCGAGATGGCAATCGGCACACCGATCAGCATCAGGCCAACGACCATCAGAAACAGAAGTAGGATTTCCACCGGGGTTAGTCCTTCAATTTGGCGGCGGCTTCGGCCACCTCTTCTTCGGCCTCATGGGAGACAATGATCAGGTCCTGCTCCCCCCGCCACACGCGCAGGCCGACCTGAATGAAGCGGATCACCAGAAGCAGGGCGGACAAAGGCAGCACGATATAGGGCACAACTTTGGGCAGCTTTTCATATTCGAACCCTTCATTGAACGCGTCCTCAAGCCAAGTGAGAAAGAAGGGCACGGGAATGTCCTGAGTTTCGTACCAGCCTTGGCCGCGCACTTCTTCAAAACCAGTGGGGAACCAGTGGCCGGAGGTGGGGTAAAGGTTCGCATAGGGCGCCCAATAATCCCACGCGCCTTTCAGAAACAGCAGCGCGTAAGCAAGGCAGACCGCGACGGCAATCAGCGCGAGAATGCGCCTTGTTCCGCCGGAGGCCATGTTTGCGATCGCATCCACGCCGAGATGCAGGGTGTTTTTCACCGCATAACTGGCGCCCAAGAGAACCAGCCAGGCGAACAGAAACACGGTCAGTTCCAGCGCGTAGAAGATGTTGGCGTTGAAGACATAACGCGCGACCACATTGGCAAAGGTAAAAAGGGTCATCAGCCCTAGAATGATCGCGATAAAGGTTTCTTCAACGCGGTCAAAGCGGCTGGGTGGGCCAGATTTCGCAGCCATGATCACCCCCGAAGATATGCTGTTCAGAAAAAAGATCGGGCGCCAGTTTCCCGGCGCCCGAGCGTTGGATCAATCAGTTGGTCAGCGACGCGTTGATCGATTGAGCGGCGTCGATGTTTTCCTGACCGACGTCACCGGCGAACTTGTCCCAGACGGGCTTCATCACGTCGACCCAGGCCTGACGCTCTTCCGCGCTTAGCTCACGCACAACGCCACCGGCATCGATGATCGCCTGCTTGGCCTCTGCGTTGACGGCGGTGGATTCCTTGTTCCGTGTCTCGGTCACTTCCGCGACGATGGTGAGGAACTGATCACGCACATCCGCATCCAGACCTTCGAGCCAATCAATGTTGGTCACCAGAAGGTAGTCGATGATGCCATGGTCGGTCTGCGTCACGCCATCCTGCACCTCAAAGAACTTCTTGCCGAAGATATTGGACCAGGTGTTTTCCTGCCCATCAACAACGCCCTGCTGCAGCGCGCCGTAGACTTCCGAGAACGCCATTTTTTGCGGGCTACCGCCGATGGCTTCCATCTGCGCGACCAGCACGTCAGAGCTTTGCACGCGGAATTTCAGACCGTTGGCATCCGTCGGCGCAACCAGCGGCACATTGGCTGACATCTGCTTCATGCCGTTGTGCCAGTAGGCAAGCCCCTGCAGGCCGCGGCGCTGCATGCTGTCCAGCATGGCCTGACCGGCGTCAGATGCCTGAAACGCTTCAACCGCGTTGATGTCCTTGAACATGAACGGCAGGTCAAAAATGCGGAATTGCTTGGTGAACTTTTCAAACTTCGACAGCGACGGCGCGGCCAGCTGCACATCACCCTGAAGCATCGCCTCCAGCACTTTGTTGTCATTGTAGAGTGTGGAGTTCGGGAAGACCTCCATGCACATCTTGCCATTCATTTCATCATTCACACGCTGCTCAAGCAGAGAGGCGGCAATGCCCTTTGGGTGCTTGTCGGTGTTGGTGACGTGGCTGAACTTCACAACGATTTCACCATCATCGCACGCGGCGGCTGCGATGGATGGCACGGATACGACGGCCGCAATGCAGGCCGCTTTTAGAATATTTTTCATACTGTCCTCCTTGTTGGCGCTCCTCCGCGCCAATGTACAGACTACGCCCGACATTGTTTTTCACAACAAGACAGAATCTTCGCGAATCTATTTTCGTATTATTTTCAATGCGTTGTTGATCAATCCAGACGAAGACTTGCGCGTTTATCCGAAATTTCGGACAAACTGCAGCTGATGAAAACAGTGTCTCCAAATCGTTTGCGCCTAATAATCACTTACGTGCTCTACGCCATTTCGATGAGCGTTCTGGCATTGTTTTTCTACCAAAACACAGTCCGCAGCACGCTGACGGAACTGAAAAAGGCCGGGGAGGTTCGACTCAGCGAAGCGGTCGGCGTGTTGCGGCTTCAGATTGATGAATACCGCGCATTGGCCAATGTCATCGCGGACGATCCGCAGATGAAACAGGCGCTTTTGATCGGGGACTACGCGCAGGCCGACACAGCGCTTGAGGACTTTGAAGCAACTTATGGCCCGTGGCGGATTGATCTGGTCGGCCCACAGGGACAGCTTTTGTCATCTTCAGCGGCGGCAGATCCCACTGTGAATTATCCACGGCCACTGTTGCGCGCGGCCTTGAATAACCGGCTCGGTTTTGGTTTGGCGCAAGAGGACGGGCAACGCATCGTTCGGTTGAGCCGCGGGGTTCTAGTGCAAGACGCCCGGCCAAGCGGTGTTGTGGTTGTGTCGATCTCCCTATCCGCGCTGGAATTCGAATGGCCGGTTTCACCCGAAACCATCGTGTTTTTTGACGCAGAAGAGGTCGCGTTTTCATCGAACCGCCCCAATCTTTTGCTGTTGTCCAGAGGGGAAGACCCGGAAGAAACGCCCTTTGACCTAACAAAGACCGGTGAGATTGGCACGCTGCAGCTTTGGCGATTTGCCCCACCTGACAGCGCGGCGATTGAGGTGATCAAGTCGGAAAAGTTTGTGCCACATCTCAACCTGACCGGTGTGATTTTCCTGGATACCGCCGGCGCGCGGGCCATCGCGCAACAGCGTACGATCCTGTTTTTGGCAGGTGCCGTGGTGCTTGGCCTGATCGGCACCGTGGCCCTGCAACAAAGGCGGCGACGGGTGCTTGAGGAACAGTACAGCGCCGAACTGGAAGCCCGGGTGGAGGCCCGCACGGCGGAACTGCGCGGCGCACAGGGGGCGTTGGTGGAGGCATCAAAGCTCGCCGCGTTGGGGCGGCTTTCGGCGGGTGTCAGTCATGAGTTGAACCAGCCGCTGGCGGCGATCCTGAATTTCGCCGAAAACGGGCAGACCTTCATCGCACGCGGCAAGCCGGAAACCGCCGCGCAGAACCTCACGCTGATTTCCGATCAGGTACGTCGCATCACGCGGATCATCGGCAATCTAAGGGCCTTTGCGCGGCAGGAAACAGCACCGACGGGGCCAGTGGATTTTGCAGCCGCCGTGCAAGAGGCGATGTCTTTGGCGAAAAAGGATATCACCGCCGCAGGTGTGAAACTACGCCAGAACATACCGCAAGACGAAGTGCCCGTTCTGGCCGGGCAGGTGCGGCTGGAACAGGTGGTGCTGAACCTTATCACCAACGCGCTGGATGCCATGGCGGATAGCAATGAAAAGACCCTTGATGTGGACCTGAGCATACAGAATGACTCCGCGGTTCTGAAAGTCACCGACACGGGCGGCGGCATCGCCGACCCAACCGCAGTGTTTGAGCCCTTTTACACCACCAAAGAGCTTGGGTCATCCAAGGGCCTCGGGATGGGGTTGGCCCTGTCCCATGGCATCATTGCGCGGTTTGGCGGTCAGCTGTCTTGCCGCAACTTGGAACAAGGGGCGGAATTTTGTGTGTCACTGCCTCTTCAAACGGAGGCACCAACCGATGCTTAGGAAAGTCCTGCTGATCGAAGACGATCCGGTGCTGCGCGCCTCCATCGAACAAACACTATTGCTGGAGGATTTGGAACCGATCCCCACCAATGGCTTCACTCAAGCACGGCGTTCCATTCGATCCAATTTTCGCGGGGTGATCCTGTCTGACATTCAAATGCCAGACCGCGACGGGTTCGAAGTGCTGCAATTTGCCAAAGCACGGGATGCGGATCTGCCGGTGATTTTGCTGACTGGTCATTCGAATGTGCCAACGGCGATGCGGGCGGTGCGCGATGGGGCCTATGAATATCTGGAAAAGCCGTGTGATCCGAGGCGGCTGGTTGACGTTCTAACCCGCGCTTTGGAGCATCGCACCGTGGTTTTGGAAAACCGGGCGATGCGGGAAGAACTGGATCAGGACGGACAGGCCAATGAAACCGGATCGCTGACCGAAAGGTTGGAGGCCCATGAACGGCAGATCATCGAACACGCTTTGTCGGCTGAAAATGGCAAGGTAGCAGCCGCCGCCAATCGCCTGGGTGTCCCGCGCAACACGCTTTACGATCGGATGACCAAGCTTCAGATTGTGGCGAAGGCATTTCGCAAAGCATAGCAAAAATAGTGAAATACCGGGATCAACCAATGCAAGAATAGCACAGTTTACACGCACCATTAGCGAGAAAAAGATCTATCCACTTCACTTAACCCACTCATTAAAAGCAATAATTTCACAAAAACTGGCGCGTTTCGCTTTTCAGAAGACATCGCCGTTCATTCCAATAAGGTAGGGCGAGGGAAGAAGGCAGTACCGCGGGGGAATCATGTTCAATCCAACAGCCGTCACGGCGGATGCGTTTGGTGATCATCTTTCGGATACATACCTGACATATTTCTCCGGTCGCGCACCGCAACATGCAGCCTATCTGAAGGGGGCGGCGCGGCTCGTACTGGAACGGCTCGCCAATTCTGATGCGCTTTATCACAACGCGGAACACACCATGATGGTGACGCTGGTGGGCCAGCAAATCCTGCGCGGGCGCTTGTTGACCGAAGCGCTGCATCCCGATGACTGGCTGCATTTCATTCTTGCGCTTTTGGTTCACGACATAGGTTATTCCCGTGGCGCGTGCCCCGGCGACACGGACAGGTCGTTTGTCATCGATCTCGACGGAAATACGATCACACCGCCGCGCGGCGCCTCCGACGCATTTCTGAGCGCCTATCACGTTGATCGCGGCATCATGTATATCCGCAACCGTTTCGGCCCGTCGCACACGATCGATGAGGAGCGCATCGTCCGCGCGGTGGATTACACGCGCTTTCCGGTGCCGGATGATCCAGCCTATCAGGACACCAAAAGCGAACCGGCATTGGTACGCGCCGCTGATCTGATCGGGCAGATGGCCGATCCATTCTATCACCGCAAAATCAACGCGCTGTTCCATGAGTTTCAGGAAACCGGCGCCAATGAAAAACTGGGGTATGACAACCCCATGGACCTGATGGAGAAATACCCCGATTTCTTCTGGTCGCAGGTGTCGCCATTTATCCAACCAGCACTTGGCATGCTTGAGTTGACCATGGAAGGCAAGGAATGGGTCGCACAGCTCTATAATCAGGTGTTTCAGGCAGAGCGTCAGACAACGATCCTTGGCCCCTTCCCCGGCGAGGCATGAGGCGCGACTCCAAACTTGTCAGATGAATTTCAGCGTGCAACGCTCACGCGTCGAAGTGGAATCATAGCCCTTCAACACGAAGACTTGGGGGTATAAATGCTTTCATCCATCACACCGGAGATGATTTATCTTTGGGCGGGTTATCTGGGTGTCGCCTTCTACATTGGTTCCTATATCGGGCTTCAGACCGGTTTCATTCCCGGCGTCGGTTACGCCTATGCGCTGTGCAACCTGACGGGTGCATCACTGGTTTTGATCAGCCTGATTCACGAATGGAACCGCGCATCGGCGATGATCAGTGTGGCCTGGATTGTGATTAGCCTGGTGGGCATCACCCGGACATTCCTAATCAAACGAAAACTGCATTTTTCATCGGAAGAGGAACAGTTCCTGAAAAGCGGGCTGCCCGGCGTCCCGCGGGAAGTGGCACGCAGGATCCTGAATGCCGGCAATTGGCTGACCTTGGAGCCGGACACAAACCTGACCTTTGAAGGTCAAACGGTGACCCATCTCTACTTCATCCTGAATGGCACGGCGGGCGTGTTCGTCATGAATAACAAGGTGGCCGAATTGCACGAGGGATTCATCGGCGAATTGAACGTGATGGAAGGTGGCCCGGCTTCTGCGTCGGTCATCGCCCTTAAAAATACGCGGGTCTTCTGCGTATCCGGCAAGGCGCTGCGCCAGATGACGAAGGCAGACACGCAAACCAGTCTTTATCTTGAAACGCATCTGTCGACATCGACCAAACAGAAGCTGATGCAGGCGAATTTGCAGCTTTCCGCGACAAAAGAGGCTTGAGCACCCGCCTCAATGTGACGTGCTTCACACTATATCGCTGAAAACAGTGCTAATAATTGCGCCGAACGATCAAAATATTGACTTGTTAAACACAAGTGAGCACGCTCATTTGCGATAATTCTTGGGGTGATTTTATGGTGAATTTTCGAAGACTGAAGTCGTATTTGACGACTGTCAGCAGTGTCGGGCTGATCGCGCTGTCTGGCGCGGCCCACGCCATCACGCTGGAAGACGCGGTGCGTGCCGCGGTTACCTCAAATCCCACATCCAAGGCCGCAGACGCCAATGTTCAGGCCTCTGCGTTGGAATTGTTGCAGCTGGAACGCGAATATATGCCCAGCGTCAGCCTCTATGGCGAAGTGGGCGGCACCTATTTTGACGATGCCGACCGTCTGAATGCTCAGGATCAACGCGATACAAAGATATATCGCGAGGTTGGCATCGTTGGGGAACTCACGCTTTTTGACGGCTACCGCCGCGCCAATCTGGTCTATCAAAACGCCGCTGCGCTGGATGGCGCGATTTTCCGGTTGCTGGACGCGTCGGAAACCATGGCGCTGAACGCGGTGGAGGCCTATATCGACGTGCTGCGCCATCGCAGCCTACTGAACGTCACCGCCCAGAATATTGCGCGGCATCGCGAAATCATTCGACAGGTCGAGGATCTGATTGATGCGGGCCGTCTGCCCTCCTCGACTGGGTTTGAAGCTCAGGAACGTCTGTTGGCCGCTCAAATGAGCCAGGTTGAGGTGCGTCAGGCTCTGTTTGACGCCAATTCACGGTTCCTCGCCGTGGTGGGCAAGGACCCCGATGGACATATGCATGTGCCGTTCGTAAAGCACTTGCCGCTGCAGAAGCGGGAATTCGTTATTCGCAGCGTTCGCAACAATTTCCGCCTCAAGCAGTTCGAAACCAACATTCAGGCGGCGGAATTCGATGAGGGCGTGCAAACCGCAGATGAACTGCCGCAGGTCAGCCTTCAGGCAGGTGCGCGCCATGGGCGGGAAGTCAGCGGAACGCAGGGCAGTGAATCGGATGTATTCGTGGGGCTGCGCGCCGATTGGGAATTCTATGCTGGCGGTCGCAAGGCGCGTGAAAGAGCATTGCAACATCGCACGTCAGAGGCGCGCGCAGAACGCGACGCGGTGCGGCGTGAAGTCTTTGAGATGGCTGAACGCACATGGCACGCCTATGACGCCAATATCGAACGCACGGTTTTGCTAGGCCGCCGCCTAACCGCTGCGCGTCAGACCTCCAAGCAATATGAAGAACAGTTTCAAACCGGATCGCGCAGCCTGATTGACGTGCTGGATGCCGAAGCGACCGTATTTAACGTACAGTTTGAAAAGGTCAGTGCGGAGGCGTCTTTTACCTTCAGCCAATACCGGTTGCTTGCCTCCCAAGGCGTTCTGGCCAAGCGGTTTAGCGTGACAGCGGCGAATGTGCCGCTGAACCCTGATTTCGTGGCCCGCGCCACATCTTCGGGTCGTCCGCAATCGATCTTCAAAACTGAGATCAAGGCCCTAGAATGAATTCCGGGCAGACGGCAGGATTGAAGTCTGCCTCGCCTGATCTGGGCCTGTCTACGGTCGCCTGGATGGCCAATTTCCATGGCCAACCCTGGAGCGATGAGGCCGTGCGCGCCCGCATGGTGGCAGGGTTCGACCCCCGCGATCCGATCAGCATTTCGCGCGCCTTGGCCGCCGTGGGCCTGCGATCCCGCATCGTTTTACGCAGGTTAGGGTCTATTGACCCTGCCGTTCTGCCCTGCCTTCTTTTTCGCGATGCCGGTGCGCCGCTGGTGCTGGTGGGGTTTTCACCTGACAAACGCAGCGCGCGCGTCATCGATCCCGAACGGGACGAACCGGAACAGGAAACATCCCTGCGCGACCTAAAGAAACGCACCCGGCGAGAGGTGATGCTGGTCACGCCCGAAGGCGCGCTGGCCGATAGAAAGTTGTCTGAAGCGCCTGAGAAACATCAAAGGCACTGGTTCTGGGGGCCAATTCGAGAAAACCGCAGCGGATGGGCGCAGGTGTTTTTCTCCGCACTCTGCATCAATCTTCTGGGCCTCGCCCTGCCGATCTTCGTGATGAATGTCTACGATCGGGTGATCCCCAATCTGGCCTTCGTCACGCTGTGGACGCTGGCCATCGGCGTGATCATCGCGCTGGTTTTGGATCTCGCGCTCCGGAGCATACGCGCCCGGGCATTGGAGACGGTGGGGCGGCGACTGGACACCGGGATTGCGTCCTCGCTTTTCGGTCATGCGATGGCGATGCGCCCGCTGTCGCGCAAGAACGGCACATCTGTGCTGGCCAGTCACATCCGCGATTTTGAAACGGTGCGGGAGTTTTTCAGTTCGGCCAGTTTCGTCTCCCTCATCGATCTGCTCTTCATCGGCGTCTTCATTTTCGTGCTCTACGTGCTGGTGGGCCCGCTTGCGCTTGTGCCACTGCTGGCCATACCCGCCGTGCTGATCCTCGCCTTCATCTCTCAACTGCCCATGAGCCGCATTGCCATTGAGGCGCAAGAACTGGCCGGGCGGCGGCAATCCGTGCTGATCGAAAGCCTGATCGGGCTGGAAACCATCAAGACACTGAACGCCGAACCCGTGATGCAGCGCGAATGGGAGCGGGCGAGCGCGGCGTCGGCTCGCGTAAACGGACGCACACGGTTCTGGTCCAATTTCGCCACCTCTGGCACGCAGATGATCCAGCAATTCGTGTCGGTCGCGATTATCGTCTGGGGTGTGTTTCTGGTATTTGACGTGGAGATCACCGTGGGCGCGTTGATTGCCGCGAATATTCTGGCGGGACGTGCTTTGGCCCCGCTTGGCGCGATCGCCCAGACCATCTTCCGTGCGCAATACGCGATCCGATCACTTCGCGCGCTGACGGACTTCATGGCCATCGCGCCGGAGCGGTCGGCCGAGGTGGAAAGCAGCGCGCGCATCACCACCGGCGCGCTGGTGCTGGATGATGTGCGGTTCAAGTATGAAGGCGCGGAACGCTACGCTCTTTCTGGGCTTTCCATGACGCTGGAGGCGGGCGGTTGCGTGGCGCTTTTGGGCCGCGTGGGATCGGGCAAAAGCACCATGGGAAAGTTGCTTTGCGGTTTGTTAGAGCCTGAAACCGGGTCTGTTTTGATCGACGGGCGCAGTGCCGCGCAATACGATCCGGCAGAACTGCGTGCCGGTGTCGGATATATGCCGCAGGATCCAGAGTTTTTCACAGGCACGCTGCGCGAAAACCTGGTGATCGGCAAACCCCATGCGACCGACGCAGAGCTGGAGGAGGCGCTGCGCGATGCAGCCATGGCCCGGTTTGTGGCCGCTGACCCGGCTGGCATATCGCGGTTCATCGGCGAAAAGGGCGCACAATTATCTGGCGGGCAACGGCAGGGCCTTGCACTCGCTCGCCTGATGCTGCGCAAACCGAAACTGATATTTCTCGATGAGCCAACCAACGCCATGGACCACGACATGGAAATGGAAATAGTGAAGCGACTGCGCGCGCTCAACAAGTCAGGCATCGGCATGATCCTATGCACCCATCGCCCTGCGCTGGCGCAATTGGCGGATCGCTGGGTTGTGATGGATGGCGGCCGGGTGATCGTGGATGACACGAAAGCGGCCGTGACGGAACAGTTGCGCAAAAAAGCGGGAAAGGGGGCGATCTAGGCGATGTTTGGCTCTCGTGTGGAAGATCGGTTCGTCAATGACGCCGCAGTGCAAACCGGCGGCGGGCGCGGTGTTTGGGCGCTTCTTGTGGTGATCGGATTGGGTATGGCCGCGTTTTTCGCCTGGGCATGGCTTTATGAAATCGAAGAGGTGACGCGCGCGACCGGCAAGGTCGTACCATCGCGCCAGCTTCAGGTTGTTCAGAGCTTAGAGGGCGGAATCGTGGCCGCGCTGCAAGTGCGTGAGGGCGATCTGGTGCACGAGGGCGATGAGCTTGCCCGGATTGATGACACCAGTGCAGGCTCTGATCTGGGTGAATTGCGGGAACGAGAAGCCGCGCTGATGGCCGCCGAAGCGCGGGTTGAGGCAGAAGCTGCAGGGTCCGACACCATCGCGTTCTCGGATGATCTGGCAAACCGCGCCCCGGCGGCGGTGGCAGCGGAAACCCAAGTGTTCTTGTCTCGTCAAAAGCAACTTCTGGCGGAACTTTCAGTATTGGATGACCAGCTTGCCCAGCGCGAGGCGGCATTTCGGGAAGCCACGGCCAATGTCTCCAAGCTGGAAGCGCAACTGGCACCTTTGCGGGAAGAGACAGAGCTGACCGAGGGGTTGGTGGAGTCCGGATCAGTTCCGCGGGTTGAATTTTTGCGTCTGCAAGGGGATTTGGCGCAGATCGGGGGGGAGCTTGATATCTCCCGCGCGCGGATACCGGGGATTGAGGCATCGATCCGCGAGGCGCAGAACCAGATCGCATCGGCGCAGTCTTCCTACGTGCTGACAGCGCGGGAAAAGGGCGCAGAAATCAGTGGGGAACTGGCCATTCTTCGAGAGGCGATGCGCGCCGCAGACGACAGGCTGACCCGCACCAGCCTTCGCGCGCCCGTCCTTGGCACGGTCAACCGCCTGCATGTCACGACGATTGGTGCCGTCGTGCAGCCAGGCGCGCCGATTGTCGAGATTGTGCCGCGTGATGACCAACTGCTTGTAGAGGCACAGATTAACCCACGCGATGTGGCGTTCATTCGGCCCGGGCATCCCGCGTCCGTAAAGATCACGGCCTATGATTTTCTGGTCTATGGCGCGCTTGATGGCACGGTGGAACGGATCGGTGCTGATGCGCTGACTGATCCCGAAGGCAACCAGTATTTTCAGGTCATGGTGCGCACCGAAGAAAGCGCGTTGCCAGCGGCCAGTGAGGGCACATTGCCCATCAGCCCAGGCATGGTCGCGCAGGTGGATATTCAAACGGGGCGAAAGACGGTGATGGATTACCTTCTGCGGCCCCTGCGCCGAGCTCAGGCAGAGGCACTTCGCGAGCGTTAGAGCCTATTTTGAGGTCGCCACGAAAACGCCATCCCAATCCTTACCGGGCGGATTTTCGACAAAATCGGCAAGGCGTGCGGTATAGAGCTCAATGTAGCCAGACATGTCAAAGCCGATCGCGCTTCCAGCCTCATCAATATCTTTCAGAGCCTTTCTTGCGACATCCCAGTTTTGCGCTGCATACGCCTCTCGCATCTTGATATTTGCGGCTTCCAACGTCTGGAACTCAGGGCGCGGTTTGACCCCCTCATCACCCAATAGGGCGAAGACACGCTCCGGCTCCTGTTTGCCTTTGACGCGCAGCAGGTCGAGTTCGAGGATCGCAAACCTGTCTTTGACCGCCTCCGCCGTGGCGTTACCCAGAATGATTCCCAAGCCATAGCTTTTCGATTGCCCCTCAAGCCGGGAGGCCAGGTTCACCGCATCGCCCAATGCCGTGTAATCAAATCGCGTATCGCTGCCCATGTTGCCCACCACGCAATTCCCGGTATTGAGCCCGATGCCCACATTTATCGGCAGTGAAACCTCTCCATTGGCCTCCGCTTCTTCCGCGCGGGTGCGATTGAGATCCGCCACATCCGCAAGCATGGCCAAGGCCGCGCGGCACGCAGCGGAAGGATGATCGGGCAAATCCAATGGCGCGTTCCAGAAGGCCATCACGGCGTCGCCCATGAATTTGTCAATGGTTCCGTTCTCTTTCAGGATGGCGTTGGACAGCACGGTCAGGAAGCTGTTCATCAGATGGGTGAGGCCCGCGGGATCATCGCGATAGCCTTCCGCCAGGGTTGTGAACCCGCGTACGTCACTAAAAAGAAGAGTAAGATCACGGCGTTCGCCGCCTAGCGTCAGCGCCTCGGGTTCTTGTTGCAGTTTCTCCACCAGATCAGGGGAGACGTATTGACCAAAGGCTCCACGTATCTGCCGGCGCTCCCTTTCTTCACGAATGTAGTTGGCGCTGGCCATCATCATCAGCGTCAGCAGCGTGCCCAGCGCGGGCCACGTGGGATCAAGAAGGATGCGCTTTTCCTGAAACAGGTAAAACGCCCCGGCGACGTAGCCGGAGATCAGAAGCACGGCAAGCGTGATGATCGTCCGTGCGCCCATGATCGGAACCAGAAGGATGACGAGCAAAGACAGTCCGGCAAGCGTGAAAAGTTCCGCCGCCAGCGTGTAGTTGGGACGGATTAGTAGACTGTCGGCGAGGATGTTTTCGAGAAGCTGAGCATGGACCTCCACCCCCGCCATGGATTGGCCCAGAGCAGTGGGGCGGAAATCTTCCAAGCCGATGGCAGACGTGCCGACGAGGATAAGCTGACCCGCCAACCGCCCTTGCGGCACCTCCCCCGACAACAGCGCACCGGCGGACACATATCGCGCCGGGTTGCTGGGGGACAGATAGGGCCAGACAGTGCCATCGGCGGCGGTTTGGATCAGCTTGCCCCCCAGGACCACACCATCCACGCCCGCCGCGTTTCCGCGAAGCGCAAAGGCATTGCCCCCCGTCGCCACGCGAAGCAGTTCGGGCGCAAGGCCGAGACGCAATTCGTCCTCCACCAGCATGGCAATCGGGACACGGCGGTAGATGCCATCTGTGTCAGGGCGCACACTGAACACCCCACGCCCGGCGGCGGCATTTTCCAGCACGGGCAGGTTCTGCACCAGATCGGGAAAGCGCGGTAGGAAGGGGCGGGCATCTTCCCCCAGAATGGCGAAAGGAGCAGGGCGTATGTCGGCCTTGCGCTCCAGCCCCGTACGGGCGGAACGGACACTGGTCTGGCCGAGGATCACGCGGGTCTGGGCAATGGCCTCGGCAAAGCGGGCGTCATTGTCGGGAAGCTTCGACAGCTGTGCGCGAATGTCTTCGGGCAAACTTTCATTGTCCGAAGCAATGGCAGCAGGCGACAGGCGGTCCGCTTCGGCAAAAACGATGTCGAACGCCATCGCCACCGCGCCCGCCTCAAAGCTTTTGATCACCAAGTCCGCCACGCGGGAGCGGGGCCAAGGCCATTGACCGTAGGCCTCCAGACTTGGGTCATCAATATCAAGGATGGTGACAGGGGCAGGCGTGAATTCCCGAGGCTTGATCTGCTGGTAGAGATCGAAAGCGGCAAAGCGCAATTGCTGAACCGGACCGGGATCCGCCACGCGCACGGCCAGCAGCACGCCAACAAGACAAACCGCCAGCATTCGGCCCCCCAAGGCCCATCTGATCACGCGCCAGATCATCGGATCCCCCTTCCGGACCAATCCAAAACCCGGCGATGTCCCTGGGTCAACACTCTTGGCCCCAAAGTGACCTAAATTACTGAAAAATTGGTTCGAATCGTTAACAACTGTATTGTTCGTTGGTCCGGGAATTTGTCCGGGCATTGGGGGAATGATGAAGCGTTTTTTTGACGATTATCGCGCCGGTATTGGCGAGGATTTTCAAGGCGTTAGCCAGACAATAGTCACACCCAATGCAGGTGGTGAAATCGCTGTTGGGACCGCTGCAACCTTGTTGAATGCCAAGTTTGTCCGCGATGGTGCTGATCTCGTCTTAACGAACAATGGCAGCGAAAACGTACGTATTGTCGATTATTTCGCACAAACGCCTCCCGCTGATCTGGTCGCGGAAAACGGTGCCCGGTTGACGGGTGAAACGGTTGAAAAGCTCGCTGGCCCGATGGCGCCAGGCCAATATGCGCAGGCGAGCACGTCAGATGGCGGTCAAGCCATCGGCCAGGTCGAAACCCTCGAAGGCGCGGCACAAGTGCAGCGCGCGGATGGCACTGTCGAAGATTTGGCCCTGGGCATGAAGGTGTTCCAAAACGACGTGGTCAGCACCACCGGTGATGGCAGTCTGTCTGTGACATTCCTGGACGGTACGATCTTCACATTGTCGGCCAATTCGCGGATGGTCTTGGATGAACTTGTCTATTCGCCCGAAGGCGATGACAATTCGGCCACTTTCAGTCTGATTCAGGGTGGATTTGTATTTGTGGCCGGTCAAGTCGCAAAGACCGGTGAGATGGATGTTGCCACGCCGTCGGCCACCATGGGTATTCGCGGCACCACCGTATCGGCCAACATCTCTACAGTTGATGGCGTTCTGGCGCTGACCGTCAAACTTTTGGAAGATTTCGACGGGAGCGGAACAGGTGTAGTTCAGCTGTTCGATCTGGACGGGATTCTGATCACAACGATCACGTCTGTCGATGCAAAATGGGTCGTTCCGCTAGGTGATGATGACCCCTATGTGCTGCCGTGGACAAACGCGGATGAAACCGATTATGAGGCCATTTTCCTAGATGCCGCAAATGCGTTTGCACAGGCCTACACCCGCTTCGCCAATGGCGAGAACTTTGTAGAAGAAGACAGCACCAGCAGCACCGCCAGCCCGATCGTGGATGACACACCGACTGAACTGGATGATGGCCCCGAAGATGAAGGTGGCAGCATTACGGATGGGGAAGGCGAATCCGATGGCGGCGGCGGCAGCGATTCTGGCCCGACAACGCCCGTGGCTCCGGATGATCCCACCGAATTGGATACTCTGGAAGATGAGGCGACAAACACGCCGCCCACCGTGACGGATTCGACCCTGACGACAAATGAAGACAACGGACTCAGCGGCGCCCTACCCGGGAACGACCCGGAAGGTGGGGAAGTCAACTTCACACTCACCACAGGGCCGGAAAATGGCACTGTTGCGCTGTCAGATGATGGCAATTTTATCTACACGCCCGATGATGACTTCAACGGCGAAGACAGTTTCACCTATTCAGTCGAAGACGAATCTGGCGGCAGCAGCACCGCGACGGTGACCGTCACGGTCGATGCAGTGAACGACGCGCCGGTTTTGGTCACTACCGTAGATGTAACCGCAACCGAAGACGCGGGTACGGTCACTGGAACAGTGGCCGGTTCATTCGTGGATGTGGACGGCGATACGCTGACCTACAGCCTTGTGGGCGCCGAAGAGGGTCCGATATCGCAGGTGGCCGCGAATATCGACACAGGCCAAACCGCTGATGAGGGGCCGGGCCCTTTCGGTGGCAGCGTGGTGATGGACCCGGACGGCAGTTTCACCTACACGCCCGATCCAGATTTCGAAGGCACAGACAGTTTCACCTACCAAATCGATGATGGGAATGGCGGCGTTGTTCAGGGCACCGTATCCGTCACAGTAAATGCTGTGAATGATGCCCCTGTCGCAGGCAGCGGCGATATTGAGCTGGATGAAGATGGATCGTTCTCCGGCAACCTGATCGATTTAGCTTCTGACATCGACAACACAGACGAAGAACTGACATTCTCTTCGGTCGACAGCTATTACGACGAAGAGTTCGACGAAGGATTTGACGAGTTTTTCCAGTTTGAAACCACGTCCGAAGGTGGGCCGTTCAACGACAGCGTGATCATCAATGAAGATGGCACTTTCACCTACACGCCTGATGCCGACTTCAACGGCACGGACAGCTTTGACTACCAGGTGACCGATCCCGATGGGGAAACATCGACAGGCACCGTCTTTGTCACTGTGAACCCGGTGGACGATGTACCGATCGCGAATGACGTGTCTTTTTCGGTTGATGAAGATGGCACGCTCGGCGGTGCCGGGGTCCAAGTGACTGCCCAAAACCCGGACAACGAAGCCTTGTTCTTCACCGTCTCGTCGCAACCTGCAAACGGCACGGTTGTGATGAATACCGATGGGACATTCACCTACACGCCGGACCCGGATTTCAACGGCACGGATACCTTCACCTATCAGGTCACGGACGGCCAATTCCTGGATCAAGGCTTTGATGACAGCGTGCCGCAATTCGGAACCGTGACAATCACTGTTGCCGAACAAAATGATGCGCCCACGGCGGAGGATCAGTTTTTCGCCGTGACAGGGTTGGAGGGTTTCTCTGGAACGCTGGAAGCCTTTGATATTGATGGCGACAGCGTTGAATTCTTCAACGTGACTACAGCGGGCAGCACAAATGGGGTGTTGGAGCTGAATGAAGATGGCTCCTTCGACTATTTCCCCGACAATGTTGCGGGCACGTTTGACACTTTCACCATCGAAGTCACCGACGGTGAGGAAATCACCACGTTTGATGTGACCTTCGGCTTGGAAAGTGACGGCGGTGACGAGGCTGAAAACCTTGGCCTTGGGGTGGAATTCAACCTGGAAGCCACCGAAGACGCCCCGGCCGGCAGCGCTGTCATAAGCGCGACACCGGCTGCTGCGACGCCCATCAACATTCTTTTTGCGATGGACGAGTCGGGCAGTATTGTCTTCAATTCGGTCAACGTGGAAGGCGTTGCCACGAACCTCTTTGAACTGCAGGTTCAGGCCGTTCAGCAAGCAATCACGGAACTGCAGCAATTTTTCTCAGAGTCCGACATACCTGTTACGGTTCAACTGGTCACATTCGACAACTCCTCCATCTCATACGGCCCGTTCGACCTCCAGGATACCGGTGAATTCGACACGGCTTTCGACACGATTCTGGCCAGTGATAACGGCGGCGGCACAAGCTGGTCGGTGGCTCTGGATGAAGCCAACAGCTTCTTCACCGATCAGATCGACGTGATCGACGCCCTGACCGAGGAGACAGGGGAAGTCTTCGGCGATGCCGTGAACTTCTTCTATCTTATCACGGATGGGTTTCCCAACAGCACGGACCCCTTCGCCGCATCGCTCGCCAATCTGCTGTCCAACCCAGCATTGTCAGAGCAGGCGATCTTCATCGAAACCTTCGGGATCGGCAACGCGTTCATTGGTGCGGATCTGGAGGCTTCCTACACAGTGGACGGCGTGACTTACGACTTCGACACTGACGGTGTGGCGCCGGTTGTCACGCTTGATGGCTCTGAGGAAGGCAATAACCTGACCGCGGCTTTGCTGGACTCTGCGATCTTCGGGGCGGAACTTTCGTCTTTTGAGCTCTCGCTGGAGTCGGATGGCAGTGACCAGGGTGTGATCGCTGATGAAACCAGCGCTGCCTTCGAAGAACAAGATCTTGGCTTCCTTCTTTCCTTCGCAGAGGTAGACGGGATCGAGGATATGCTGGGTGACGTGAACAACTTCCAGGCCACGGCCGTGTTTGACGTCGATAATGACCCAAGCACCACAGATGACCAGATCACTGTCGTCAGCACCATTCAGCTTAACGCGCCGACGTCAGATGTGGATCTGTCCGGTCTGGACGGTGCCGATCTGCTTTTGGGCGGGGATGGAGATGACACGCTGACCGGCAATGAAGGCAATGACGTGCTGTTCGGCGGCGGCGGCCTGAATGAACTTTACGGCGGCGCGGATGACGACATTCTGGTGGTCAATGAGGTGCCAACCGCTGGCACGATCATTGATGGTGGCGCGGGCGATGACGATTGGCTCAGCTTTACCATGGATGGTGAACTGACCGATATTCTGGGCGATTTGATCGTCAGCGATATCGAAGTGCTGGATATGGAAAACGGGCAAGCAAACTCTCTCGATCTGACCGCCGCTGACATCGCGGGCCTATCGGATGAAGCCAGTGGATTTGTAGAGGATCTGTTCCAGGGTTTTGTGTTTGACCCCGACAGCACAATTTTGGTGATTGGTGACAGCACCGACACATTGAACCTGTCGAACCCGGACGGCGATATCATTCAGACCGGACAAGCGACTGATAGTAATGGTGAAATGTACACGCTCTACAGCTTCCTTGACCCGTCAGGCGTTGCCGCGTCGATTGTTGTGGATGATGATATCAACGTCACTGGCGTGGCCATTCCGGCCTAATCTGTCTTTGCACTGTGGCAAAGCTCAGCACGGCAAACCCAGTCGGATCACACCAGTAACATCGTGATCGGTCAAGGGCATGCCTTTGCGAAAGATGGCGATCCGGCCCGTTTGCGCCAAACCCTGCGCTATGCGCCGCACCTCTGGCATCAGGGCGCGCCAAGCGTCTTCTTGGCGACCAAGCGCGCGCGCTGCCTCTGACGGGCAGATCGTTTTTCCCGCGCCCCGCTCCAGGCACAGCGCCAGGATCATAGCTTCGATATCTGTGTCAGAGGGGTTCATTCAAAAACGAAAAAGGCCTGTCACATCGGACAGGCCCTTCCCAAAACCTTGCGGTATCAGCCGTAGACGGCGTCTTTGCCGAAATGCTTGGTCAGCATGTAGTAGATGACGGCGCGGTACTTGTTCCGCTCAGACCGACCATAGGTTTCAATGACGGAATTGATCGCATCCATCAGTTCGGGCCCGTCGGCCAGGCCCAATTTCTTCACCAGGAAGTTGTCTTTCACGGTTTCCAGCTCATGCTCCTGTCCCGCCGCAACGGTGGAGGCGTCAGCGTTGTAAATCGCGGGCCCACAGCCGATTGTCACTTTGGTCAGCAGGTCCATATCAGGCTCCATGCCGCATTTGCTGCGCAGATCGTCCGCGTATTTGGCGATCAATTCATCGCGTTTTCCCATGTTTCACTCCCTTGTGTCCCACTAAACAATAATTTTCCTGTTTCCCCTACCGGGGCACGGTCAACGATAGCGTCAGTTGCCTAATGGAAAAAGTGAAAACTGATATTCGAACTCCCTTGGGCGGGAATGACATTGCGTCAGGGAAAAATCACGCCTTCGGTTCGGCCATGACCGGTGTTTCGGTCATAAATGCGATCCTGTTCGGCCCATTTGGCAACGATGGCATTGCCATTGCGACACCCCTTTTGAACCAATTCCCGCGCCGCGTTGATCCCATGGCGGCCATGCTGCTGTTCGTGGGCCTTGAGCGCGGCAATCATGTTATCCCATTCCCTGCGAATATTGGCTGGCATCGCGCCGGGTCGGCTGTGTTTGGGCATGGTGTAGTTGATCTCTAACGACACCTGACAAGAGCCGGTCCACCGCACATACCAACGGGTAAATGCCCAAAAGCCGTTCGGCCCCTTTTGCTGCATTTCCCGCAGGATTTGATCCACGCCGGTTGAGTTGACCGAATAGGTCGCCCAATTGGTCTTGACCGTTGGATTGGCAAAAGCAGACAGGGTCCCTGCAACGACAATCAACAAGATCACCACCACAAACCGCAGTCGTTTGCGAGATTTGAACATGTCGGGATCTGATTGTTGCATGGCGCAATCGCGTTTTTTGCTGTTTTATCCAAAGGCTATGCGAGAAGGACGATAGGCTTCAACGAAAAACGCCGGGCAGTGGACCCGGCGCTCTTCAGTCATTTTGTCCAGCATCAGTAGCGGTAGTGTTCCGGCTTATACGGGCCTTCAGGCTTCACGCCGATGTAATTCGCTTGATCATTGTCCAGCTCGGTCAGTTTGACACCGATCCGATCCAGATGCAGACGCGCGACCTTTTCATCAAGATGCTTGGGCAGGATGTATACTTCATTCTTGTAGTCATCCCCGCGCTGCCACAGTTCAATCTGGGCCAGCACCTGGTTGGTGAAGCTGGCCGACATCACAAAAGACGGGTGGCCAGTGGCGTTGCCGAGGTTCAGCAAGCGACCCTCTGACAGAAGGATCAGACGATTGCCATTCGGCATCTCAACCATATCCACCTGTTCTTTGATGTTCGTCCATTTGTGGTTCTTCAAGCTGGCCACCTGAATTTCATTGTCGAAATGGCCAATGTTGCCGACGATGGCCATGTCCTTCATCGCGCGCATGTGCTCGATGCGGATCACGTCCTTGTTGCCGGTGGTGGTGACAAAGATGTCTGCCGTGCCAACCACGTCTTCCAACGTCGTCACCTCAAACCCATCCATCGCCGCCTGCAGCGCGCAAATTGGATCCACTTCCGTTACGATCACCCGGGCGCCTGCACCTTTCAGTGAGGCAGCAGAACCCTTGCCCACGTCGCCATAACCCATCACCACAGCAACCTTGCCCGCCATCATCGTATCGGTGGCGCGGCGGATACCGTCAACGAGGCTCTCTTTGCAGCCGTACTTGTTGTCGAATTTCGACTTGGTGACAGAGTCGTTCACGTTGATTGCCGGGAAGGGCAGTTGACCGTCGCGGACCAGTTGATAAAGGCGGTTCACACCGGTGGTCGTTTCCTCAGACACGCCCTTGATCTGATCACGGATCTTGGTGAACCAACCGGGGCTGGCCTCCATCCGCTTCTTGATCTGCGCCTTGATCACTTCCTCTTCTTCCGAGGACGGGACCGGGATCACGTCTTCGCCGGCCTCAGCGCGGGCACCCAGCAACACGTAGAGTGTGGCATCGCCACCATCGTCAAGGATCATGTTGGGGCCATCTTCGAACATGAAGGATTTGTCGAGATAATCCCAATGCTCTTCAAGCGTCTGACCCTTGATCGCAAACACAGGTACGCCGCCTTGGGCGATCGCCGCTGCCGCATGATCCTGTGTCGAGAAGATGTTGCAGCTGGCCCAGCGCACGTCAGCGCCCAGTTCCACCAGCGTCTCAATCAGAACGGCGGTCTGAATCGTCATGTGCAAGCTGCCGACGATGCGCGCACCCTCAAGCGGCTTCTGCCCCGCATATTCTTCGCGCAGCGCCATCAGCCCGGGCATTTCAGTTTCCGCGATATCCAGCTCTTTGCGCCCGAAAGTAGCCAGATCGATATCTTTGACCACGTAGTCTTTTGCCATGAAACGGCTCCTTGGGAATAAGGGATTTGGAAGGCAGATAGCACCGCAACAGAGCATCGGCAACAAAGGAGTGTCTTGCATTATCCGGGTGTGATTTGCAGCCATGGTGTTTTCCGACAATCCGGGCCAAAGATGGCGTCATGGACGAACGGATCATTGGATTTGAAGGGCGTGGGGCGCGGGTACAATACCGGGTGCTGATGACGCTTTACGCGCTGGTGTTCAACCGCTGGCTCTACGGCATTTTTTGCCGCTCTCTGGCGCGGTTTTTTGGTGCCGGAAACAAGGTGGTCCTAGATCTCGGAGATGGTCGAGGCTTTCGTGTCTACCTCAATGATGGCTATTGGACGCGGTTCATTCTCTATCACCGCGACTATGAGCCTGAGGTCCGCCGCGTTTTGGATGCCGCTGCTGGGCATACCAGCCTATTTTGCGACCTTGGTGCAAATTCGGGGCTGTGGTCAGTTTATGGCTCAGCCCTCTTTGATCGCGTGATCGCGGTTGAAGCCTCCCAAACTACCTACGCCCGGCTGTCAGAGAACGCCGCACCGCTCAGCAATGTGGAAACACACAAAGCCGCGATTTTTGACCGATCGGACGAAGTGTTACGCTTCGTGAATGTCCACAACAGCCACGCCTCGGCGCATCTGGACCTTGATGCGCCGAGCGGAGCCCAAGACACGGTCGAAGAGGTCACGACAGTGCAAATTGATGACATCGTGCCAAAGGGTCAGGCCGCGATCATGAAGCTGGATGTGGAAGGGGCGGAGATTGCGGCCATCACTGGGGCGCAGCGGGCGATACGGGATGGAGGTGTCTTGATCTATGAAGATCACGGGTCTGACGTGACCTCAGAGGTCAGTGCGCATTTGATGGATTTGCCCGATATCAGAGTCTATTCCATCGAAAAACAGGTCCTTCTTGTGGAGAACCCGGATCACCTGACGCGGATCAAGACGGATCGCTACAAAGGCTATAACTTCCTGGCAGGCCACAAGGACTCGCCGCTTCTGACGGCCATTGTTCAAACCCTGTTAAATCGGTAACCCTGACCACGTTCAAACCGGAGACACTCCATGCCCCCACCCCGCGCCTGGCAAAAGATGCTTTCGGGCCGACGGCTTGACCTGCTGGACCCGACGCCCGTGGACATCGAGGTGGAAGACATCGCGCGCGGTCTCAGCTTCGTGGCCCGGTGGAATGGACAGACATTGGGTGATTACCCCTATTCCGTGGCTGAGCATTCGCTTTTGGTGGAAGAGATCTTTGGCAGAATAGACCCTAAAGCACCCACCAAATGGCGTATGGCCGCACTTTTACATGATGCACCAGAATACGTAATCGGCGATATGATTTCGCCCGTGAAGAACGCGGTGGGTCCAGGGTATGATGAGCTCGACAAACGGCTGACGGCCGCGATCCACATCCGCTACGGCCTGCCCGCCGCGATCCCGGTGGCGGTGAAAAAACAGATCAAGAAGGCCGATAAAATCAGCGCCTGGATGGAAGCCACGCAAATCGCGGGCTTCACAGAGGAAGAAGCCAACAAATTCTTCGGGAAACCCGGCGAAACCGTGATGGAGGGGCTGAACCTCATTCTGCGATCCCCAATGGAAGCGAGGGAGGCCTATCTGGCCCGCCACGCCACTTTGCTTGAGGCGATGGGATGATCCATGTGCGCCGGGCGGGCGCCTTGGATACAGGCGCTATGGCTGAACTGCTCAATGAGATCATCGAAAAAGGCGGTACAACGGCCCTGAAAGAAACGGTCACACGCGGCGATCTGGCGGAGTGGATGCACCATCATGCCAGGCGAAATGCGTGGTTCGTGGCCGAGGATGAAGATGGCGCGCTTCTTGGTTTCCAATGGATTGAACCCAAAACTGGTCTGCCGCCAGAGGCCTGCAACATCGCTACCTTCACTCAGGTTGGTCGCACCCGTCTGGGCACGGGATCAGCGCTGTTTGACGCCACACGTACAGCGGCAAAACAACTGGGGTTTCAATGGATCAACGCGACGATCAGGGCCTGTAACGAGGGTGGTCTTGCGTATTACCAAAGCCGAGGGTTTGAAACCTACCGCGTAGACGGGGATCAAATCCACAAGCGGTTTGGCATGATTTAATGCCTCCGGCGGGGATATTTCTGGCCAAAAGAAGCGCGGCCCCGTGCTTCATCTTTCCAAAAATAATCCTGCCGGAGGCACGTAAATCCTATCTGGGGGACCGTTTGGCCAGGATGCGCTGTAATGTCCGGCGATGCATGTTTAGGCGTCGCGCTGTCTCTGACACGTTTCGATCACACAGCTCATACACTCGCTGAATATGTTCCCAGCGCACGCGATCCGCACTCATGGGGTTTTCCGGGGGCGGGGGCATTTCATCGTCAGAGGCCAGAAGCGCGTTGGTGATATCCGTGGCATCAGCCGGCTTTGACAAATAGTCCGTCGCGCCGATCTTCACCGCTGCGACAGCTGTCGCAATCGCGCCATATCCTGTTAGCACGACAACGCGGCTGTCAGGCCGCTTTTCGCGGATAGTTTCCACCACATCGAGACCATTGCCATCATCCAGCCGGAGGTCACAGACCGCATAGGCCGGTGGGCGTGCTGTGGCGATCGCCCGACCGGCCGCAACCGACCCAGCCGTTTCCACCGCGAACCCGCGTTTTTCCATCGCCTTGGCAAGGCGCCTCAGAAAGGGTTCATCATCATCAACCAGAAGCAGCGATTTGTCTTCGCCAATGTCTTTAAGTGCTTCAGCCATGTGTCATCATTCCCGCTTGTGACAGCTGTTTTTACTCAATTTGTTTTAGGATTGCACGGGGCAACGTCAAATTGCTGGTTCAGGCGGCATCAATGAAACACTGTATGCGTTCGGCCATCGCTTCGGGCGCTTCATCACGGCGGAAGAACTCTGCGAACCCTTTTTCGGGAAAAACCAGATAGGACAGAGTGGAATGATCGACGAGGTAAAACTCGTCATTACCTTCATCATGGGACTTGTAGAAGGTGCGGTAGGCCTGGCTGGCCGCTTTGACCTGCTCCTCAGTTCCAGTCAGACCGAGCATTCTTGGGTGCATGATCTCAGTGTAATTGGCCATGACCTCCGGCGTATCGCGATTAGGGTCGATGGAAATAAACACTGGTTTCACGATGGAGTCGTAATCTTCTTCTAGAATGTCCACCGTAACGGCGTTGCGCGCCACGTCGATGGAACAGACGTCAGGGCAGAAGGTGTAGCCGAAGTAAATCAGCGTCGGTTTATCAATCACATCTGCATCTGTGACGGTCACCCCGGTCTGATCAACCAGTTCAAAAGGCCCGCCAATCGCCGCCTGACCCCCCGCGATTTGACCGGCGCGACATTGAGCAAATTGTTCATCAGGATCGGAAACAGAGGTGAGCCAGACCAACCCACCGATCAGAATGGCCACGGCCACACCACAAGCGATTGCTATTGTCTTGACCATCATCACACCTCGTTTTGGGTAACCAAAGCGTGTCTCGCCTTGCGCTAACACACATCTATCAATGATACTGCGAGTTGCAACGCCAACGGGATCACAAATGCGCAAACCCACATCGGACACCACCAGCCTGCAAAAGCGAGAGAACTGGGTTCGCCTGCGGACGATCATCGTTTTGCGGTGGTGGGCGATCATTGGGCAGGTGACGGCGTTGATCGTCGCACAGCGGCTCTATGATCTGGATCTGCAAATGGGGTTTTGCTATCTGGCCATCGGTGCGGCGGTGCTGTCGAACCTTGTGGCGTCTTTCATCTTCCCCGAAAGCAAGCGCTTGCAGGAACCCGAGACCTTCATGGTCGTTCTGTTCGATCTGCTGCAGCTGGGTTTGATGCTCTATCTCACCGGCGGGCTGCATAATCCGTTCACGATCCTCATTGTCGGGCCGGTGATCGTATCGGCCACAACGCTGTCGGTGCGATCCACATCTGCCCTCGCACTGATCGCGATACTGCTCGTTTCAGCTTTGATGGTGTTCCACCTGCCGCTGACGACGCAAGCCGGTTTTGTCCTGCGTATGCCCGATGTTTTCCTCTTCGGAAGTTGGGTGGCAATTGTCATCGCCGTGGTGTTCCTTGGTGTCTATTCCCGCTGGATCATGACAGAAATGCGCGCGATGTCCGAGGCGCTGCAAGCCACGCAGATGGCTCTGGCACGGGAACAGAAACTGACCGATCTGGGCGGGGTGGTCGCGGCCGCAGCGCATGAATTGGGCACGCCTCTGGCCACGATCAAACTGGCCAGTGGGGAATTGGCTGAAGAATTGTCCGACGACCCGGAGCTTCACTCAGATGCCATGCTGATCCGGGAACAGGCGGATCGCTGCCGTGATATCCTCAAGTCCATGGGTCGTGCGGGTAAAGATGATTTGCATCTCAAACAGGCCCCACTGAGCGCCGTCATAGAGGAGGCGGCCGATCCCCATGCGGCGCGCGGCAAGACACTGCTTTTCGAACACTCTGCCCTGCCGGGCTCTGACGCCGCGCAACCGGAGATTTTGCGTAAACCCGAAGTTGTGCATGGGGTGCGCAATCTGGTGCAGAATGGCGTGGATTTCGCGCGCACTCAGGTTTGGATCGAAAGCCGCTGGGATGAAGAAACAATTTCCCTGCGCATCATGGATGACGGGCGAGGGTATCCTGCGCACCTTCTGGGCCGTATCGGTGACCCGCTGATGCGCCGACGTGGATCGGGCACAGACCCGGCGCGACCTGAATATGAGGGAATGGGGCTTGGCCTTTTTATCGCCAAGACCCTGCTGGAACGGTCCGGCGCAGTACTGAGCTTCGCCAACGGAGCAGAGACCTTTGAAAAAGGATCGGAACTGGCCTTCCGGTCCGGCGCCTTTGTGGAGGTGACATGGCCCCGCGCCCAGCTGGAAACATCCGAGGGGCGCAAATGGACGGCCCTTGGAAAGAACCAACCGATCGAGGTTTGATCGCAAAGACGACGGCGGTCAAAGCGTTAACCGGGTGTTAACGGGGTATTAACCAAAGATGACCAACCTCCGCCTGTGATGAGCGGTTCGGATGATTCTCTGGGATGGATGGCTGTTGCGGTTCTGCTTTCGGCAGTGATCTCTGTTGTGTTGCTGTGGCTGGTATCCCGCACGGGCGGCCTGCAGACGGCCAGAGGCGACAGCATAAAAGACACGCGCAGTGTGTTCCTGATCAAGGATGGCAAGATCGTCGATCAATGTCAGAAAACCCCGCAGATCGTCGGGGTCTCCACCTGGCCGGAATTGCGTAACTGGCTGGGCGACCGTTTTCGCGATGTGCCCTATAAACTCAACGACCAAGCCGACAGCCCACCCCTCGTTTTTCGAGCCAAAGAACAAGGCGACGAGGCACTGCTTACGATCCAATCCACGCCACTGGGGCAGTCCATTACACTGGAAGATCAATCGAGTGGAAGCGCCATCGGACGCCACGCTCTTTTGCTGGATAATCAACGCGCCGACAGGTTGCAGACCATCTTACAGCAGGCTCCCGCAGTGGTCTTTGCCATTGATGGTGCCGGCAAGCTTCTTTGGGGCAATGGCCGTTTTGAGGCGCTGTCGGTGGATGCACGATGCGCATTTATCGAGGCCGCAAGAGATCGCGAAGAAGACGTCAGTGCAAAACTGTGCATCATGGCACCAGATGACGCGCAAAAGGAACACTATGAGCTTTCGTTCATGGCCAATTCCGAAGGCACAGTGATCTATGCCAACAACGTGACACGGTTGGTGGAGGCCGACAATGTCCGCAGTTCTTTCGTACAGACGCTCACGAAAACCTTCGCTGATCTGTCCACCGGCCTGGCTGTTTTTGACCGCGATCAGCGACTTGTTCTGTTCAACCCAGCGGTTCTGGATCTGACCAATCTGCCCGCCGATTTCCTTGCCACGCGCCCCCATATGATGGAATTCTTCGACAGGTTGCGGGACAACCACGTGATGCCGGAGCCCAAAAGCTATTCCACCTGGCGCAAGCAGATCAAAGAAATGATCACCTCAGCCGTCAATGGGTTCTATTCCGAAAGCTGGTCCTTGCCCGGCGGTATGACCTACAAATTGACTGGTCGGCCACATCCCAACGGTGCAATCGCCTTTCTGATCGAAGACATCACTGATGAGATGACACTTACCCGGCAATCAAGATCCCAACTTGAGACCCATCAATCCATTCTGGACGCGATGCAGGAATCCATCGCCGTCATAGGCGCGGATGGCGGGCTTTTGGTCTGCAATGCGTCTTTCAGTGAGGTCATGGGGTTCGATCCCGATGCCCGCCTGTCGCCCACGTCCTTCAGCGACGTCATGGATGCCTGCCGCAGCCGCTTCCCAAATGCCACAATCTGGAATGATCTTGCAAAAGGCGCACCATTTCAGCCCCTTGAGACACGGCTGCGCGACGCATCAGGCCAGGCCGTGCAGTTCCGGGTCGAACCGCTGCATGAAGGGTTGATCATGCTCAATCTGTCCGCCCTGTCCGAACCGGTGCCGCTCTCCGCGTAAAGCCTGTTGCGGGGAAAGGTCAGGGGTGTAGTGTCGTTGGAATGACACTTGACCGTCTCGACCTTCACAGTCATTCGCCGGACGATACAGCGCGGTTCGCCGCGGCCCTTGCGCCCTTGTTGGACGCCGGTGATACAGTTCTGCTCGAAGGGCCAATCGGTGCTGGAAAATCCCATTTCACAAGATCCGCAATCCTTCAAATTCTGTCGGTGCCCGAGGACATCCCCTCGCCCACCTATACGATTGTGCAAACCTATCTGAGCCCCAAGGCGGAGGTGTGGCACGCCGATCTCTACCGGCTGGGTAATGCGGGTGAGGTGCATGAAATTGGGCTGTGGGCCGCGTTTGAAGACGCGATCTGTTTCGTGGAGTGGCCGGATCGGCTTGGCACGCAAGCTCCAACTTCGGCTCTGACTGTAACGCTGTCGCCACAAGCTGAGGAAGAGGACCGCGTTCTGTCGTTTTCCTGGACGGATCCGCGATGGCGGACGCGATTGGAAGGGATTTTCGATGCCTGATCGGGAATCGCTTCGAAGGGACTTCTTGGACATTTCTGGTTGGTCAGAGGCGGAACGCATGGATTTGGCGGGGGATGCGTCAAACCGTCGATACTTCCGTCTAATGCTTGAAGGCACGCCGGCCGTTTTGATGGATGCACCGCCGGAAAAGGGCGAAGATGTGCGTCCGTTCATAAAGATTGCGCAGGTGCTTCGCTCTGCCGGCCTCAGCGCACCGGAGATCATGGCTGAGGACCGAGAGAACGGTTTTCTTTTGCTGGAAGATCTGGGCGACGATCTGTTCGCACGGGTTCTGACCAAAGATCCAGCAATGGAGGAGCAACTTTATCAGGCCGCAACCGACGTTCTGATCACGCTTCATAATGCGCCGATAGACAAGAACCTCGCACCTTATGACGGGCCTATGATGGCTGATCTCGCCAGGTTGGCGTTCGATTGGTATGCCACTGTCATAAGCGGGCAGGATCTTTCGGATGTTAGATCCAAATTCGTTGCAGGCTTCCAAGAGGCGGTGGGACATCTGACTGACATGACAGACGTTCTGATCCAGCGCGATTACCACGCTGAAAACCTGCTTTGGCGGCCAGATCGGGACGGCGTGGCGCGTGTCGGGCTGTTGGATTTTCAGGATGCCATGGCCGGTCACAGATCGTATGATCTCGTCTCTCTTCTGCAGGATGCAAGACGAGACGTGTCTCCGGCCATCGAGGCACAGATGATCGATTACTACATAAAGGCAACCGGGCTTGATCCAAGCGAGTTCAAAAGCGCATATGCTTTGATGGGTCTGCAACGCAATCTACGCATCATCGGAGTGTTTGCCCGCCTATGCCTCCGGGACGGTAAATCCCACTATGTCGACCTGATACCCCGTGTCTGGGCCCATATGCTACGTGATCTGAAAAGCGTGAATTTCACCTATTTGGAGACCGTACTGACAGATTATCTACCCCATCCTGACGCAAGCTCCCTGAAAGTCCTGAAATCGAAATGCGGCACAATCCCACATCCGCCATGATCTTCGCGGCCGGGTTCGGCACGCGTATGGGTGAACTGACCAAGGACAGGCCCAAACCGCTGATCGAGGTCGCGGGGCACACGCTTATTGATCATGCGTTGGGATGGGTTGAAGGCTTTGGCACTCAGACGATTGTGGCCAACCTTCACTACAAGGCAGAGATGCTTCGCGATCACCTGTCGGGACGAGATGTTCTATTTTCCGAAGAAACCCCCGATATTCTGGAAACCGGCGGTGGGCTTAAGGCCGCGCTGCCTTTGCTGGGCGATGGGCCAGTTTTTACGATGAATTGCGATGCTGTCTGGTCTGGCCCCAATCCGCTTGGGCATCTGGCCGCGCGTTGGGATCCGCATGAAATGGATGCGCTATTGCTTTGTGTGCCGCTGAGGCAAGCCGTGGGACACTCCGGAACCGGGGATTTCCTGCAAGATAGAGACGGGCGCCTGTTACGCGGCCCGGGTGAGGTATATTCGGGTCTGCAAATCATGAAACCCGGGGTGGTCAAGGCTGTGCAGGATACGGTTTTTTCATTGAACAAGGTCTGGAATATCCTGCTGGAAAACGGTCGTGTCTTTGGGGCGTCTTACCCCGGACAATGGTGCGATGTCGGTCAACCTTCTGGAATCACATTGGCCGAAAGCATGCTGAGGGCGCCGAATGCTTGATCCCGTGACAGGCCCCCGCGTTTACACCGTGCCGCTGGGCGTTGATTTTCCAAAGGCCTTGGTCGACGGGCTTCTGGAGCGTTCCCATGATCAACCGCCTCAGGAATTGGCCCGCGCCCAAGTCATCGTCAACACGCGCCGCATGGCTCGCAGAATCCGAAGCCTTTTCGATAAAGGGCCGCCATGTTTGCTGCCCAAAATCACTTTGATCACCCAGCCCGGCGACCTTTGGAACCTCGATAATATACCTCAGGCCGTGTCCCCGCTGCGCCGTCGATTGGAATTGGTGCAACTTGTGACTGCCCTTCTTGACAGCGAGCCGGGCCTCGCCCCGCGCGGTTCCATTTACGATCTGGCCGACAGCCTCGTGAAGCTGATGGGAGAAATGCACGGCGAGGCCGTTGATCCCGCTGGGTTTGACACGCTCGACATCTCGGACCAATCGGGGCATTGGACGCGCATCACGTCGTTTTTAGGCATAATTAGACACTATTTTGAGAGCTCCAACGCACCTGATGCGGAAGATCGTCAGCGGCGCGTGGTTGATGCCTTGATTGCGTATTGGCAGTCTGATCCGCCAAAACATCCGATCATATTGGCCGGATCCACGGGATCACGAGGCACCACGCACGCACTGATGCAAGCCGTTGCACAGCTGCCAAATGGGGCCGTTATCCTGCCGGGGTTCGATGACGGGATGCCAGATCATGTTTGGGATGCGTTGCGGGGGCCGTCACCCCAAGAAGATCACCCGCAATACCGTTTTTCCGCGCTGTTTGACGCGTTGGGCATGTCCCACCGCGATGTTTTGGAGTGGACCAAGGCGCGACCGGCCGTTCCCGCGCGCAATGCCATTCTGTCTTTGGCCATGCGGCCTGCGCCAGTGACAGATCAATGGCTCAAAGAAGGGCCAAAGCTTGAAGGCATTCAAAAGGCATTTGAAGACGTCACTCTGATCGAGGCCCCATCCCAGCGCATCGAGGCCCTGATGATTGCCATGCGCCTGCGGGAAGCAGCAGAGATTGGGGTAAAAGCGGCTCTAATCACGCCTGATCGCGCCCTGACACGGCAAGTTAGCGCCGCTCTGGATCGTTGGGATATCATCGCCGATGACAGTGCCGGCGTACCCCTGCACCTGTCCGCACCAGGCCGCTTTCTCAGGCATGTGGCGGAACTTTTGCACCGCCCGCTGTCATCCGAGTTGCTTCTGACGCTGCTCAAACATCCAATCACGCATAGTGGATCAGACCGGGGCCCTCATTTGCGGCTATCCCGTGAATTGGAACTACACCTGAGGAAAAACGGCCCACCTTTTCCCACCGCGCAAACGATTTCCAGTTGGGCGACGGGCATGGACGATCCGTTTATTGAGAGTTGGACCAAGTGGCTGGTCGACACGATCTTCATTGAGCCCATGCAGGACCCCATAGCCCTTGTTGAGCTTACCAAAACACATCTGAAACGCGCAGAACAAATAGCCGCCGGAGCCGGTGCAGAATGCGGTTCGCTCTGGTCCGGGGAGGCAGGTGCCGAGGCGCGCAAAATCGTTTCTGATCTGGCTGAAAACGCCGTTTTTGGTGGCAAAATGCGCCCTGTGGATTACGCGTCGCTTTTCCATTCGATCCTATCTTCTGCACAGGTGCGCAGCGCCCGCACCCCACATTCGGACATCATGATCTGGGGCACGCTGGAAGCGCGGGTTCAAGGAGCGGATTTAATCATCTTGGCCGGGCTAAACGAAGGAAGTTGGCCGGAAGCGCCATCGCCAGATCCGTGGCTCAACCGTGATATGCGGCGGCAGCTTGGGCTTTTGCTGCCCGACAGGCGCATTGGGCTGTCTGCGCATGATTTTCAACAGGCCGTGCTGTGCAAGGACGTGGTTTTGACCCGTTCAATCCGGTCGGATGATGCAGAAACTGTTCCGTCTCGATGGCTCAATCGATTGCAGAATTTTCTGTCAGGCCTACCAGAACAAGGCGGCAAAAGTGCGCTCGAAGACATGCGCACACGCGGCGCGCGCTGGATGCAACTTGCCGAAAAGCAGGAAGAGAAAATAGACTCTGATTCGGCGGAAAGGCCCTCTCCTCGGCCTCCATTGACCGCGCGACCCCGGCAGCTTTCTGTCACGCAGATCAAGTCGTTGATCCGTGATCCCTATGCCATTTATGCCCGTCATGTTTTGGGCCTTCGTCCGCTTGACCCGCTGATGCGCGTCCCTGACGCCTTGCTGCGCGGCATAGTCGTGCACGAGGCGTTGGAGGGTTTCATTCAGAATACCCGCCAAGATGTCAGCGGTGTGACGGCTGAGGCCTTCATGGCGGCCATCGGCGCGAAGTTGGAAGAAGCCGTGCCTTGGGCCGAGACAAGATTGATGTGGGAAGCGAAATTGACCCGCAAGGCGGAGGATTTCGTCGAAGGGGAAGCGGCGCGCCGCGAGCTGGCGCAGCCCAGCCTTCTCGAAACCCGGGGAAAATCGGAACTGACTGATCTCGGTTTCACCCTGACGGCCGAAGCAGACCGTATTGATATCGATGCTCAGGGTCAGTTCCACATCTATGACTACAAGACAGGCACGCCACCAACGCGCGACGTCCAGAAGAACTTTGACAAGCAGCTCTTGCTGGAGGCCGCAATAGCCGAACGGGATGGCTTTGGCGACCTTCCCCCAGCGCCGGTCGCGCGGGCAGTATTCATTGGTCTGGGCAGTGGCAAGCGAGAGGAGCCGGCGCCCATCGACACGGAAACGCCTGACATCGTCTGGGATGGGTTTCACCGCTTAATCAGTGTCTATCTTAGCGAAAAACAAGGATTCACATCGCGCCGCGCACCGCAAAAGACACAACACGACGGGGATTACGATCACCTCGCACGGTTCGGCGAGTGGGATATGAGCGATGACCCCACCCCGGAGGTGATGGGGTGACCCGGCGCGATGCAGCCACACTGCGCCAAATCGAGGCATCTAATCCGGATCGGTCCACCTGGCTATCGGCCAATGCGGGTTCAGGCAAGACGAAGGTTCTGACAGACCGCGTTGCACGGCTTCTGTTGGGCGGGGTCGATCCGCAGAATGTGCTGTGTTTGACCTATACCAAGGCGGCCGCGTCGGAGATGCAGAACAGGCTGTTCAAACGCTTGGGTGAATGGGCAATGCTGCCGGATCCAAAGCTGCGGGAGGCGCTAGACGAGCTGGGTCAGGAAAATGTGATCACAAATGACATGCTGCCCAAAGCACGTCGGCTGTTTGCGGGCGCGATAGAAACGCCGGGTGGCTTGAAAATCCAGACGATCCACTCATTTTGCGGCGCTTTACTGAGGAAGTTCCCGCTTGAGGCGGAGGTAACCCCCAATTTCAAGGAAATGGAAGATCGCGCAGCCATCCTGTTACGCAATGAGATCGTAGAGGCCATGGCAGCGGGCGTAGATCGGCGTCTGGTGGAAGGTGTGGCCACTTACGCCAATGACATGACGCTAGAGAAGCTGACCGCGAGCGTGACCGCCCATCGCTCTGGCTTCGCTCACGCCTTTGATGGGGACAAAATGAGAGCCGCGCTTTCTTTGCCCGCCGATTTTGACGAGGCAGATCTAATGGCAAGTGTCTTTCTGGGCGGAGAAGAGACGCTTTTGACGGAGCTCATTTCGGCGTTGCGACAAAGCGGTTCGAATGATCAAAAAGCGGCGGAAAAGCTGCGCCAAGTGACCCACATCAACATCAAGGCGCTTGAGGTACTGGAGGGTGTTCTACTATTTGGCGGATCGGCCAAATCGCCATTTGGGGCCAAGATAGGGTCTTTTCCGACAAAATCCGGCCGGGATCTTGTTTCCCATCTCATACCACAACTTGACGATTTGATGGGCCGGGTGGAGAAGGCCCGCGAAAGGCGATTGGGCCTAATCACACTGCGAAAGACTGAGGCGCTACATCGCTTCGCCAACGCGTTCCTCGAAAAATACGAACACGCCAAGATGCTGCGGGGTTGGCTGGATTTTGACGATCTGATCCTGCGCGCGCGCGATTTGCTTCAGAACAAGAACGTGGCGGATTGGGTGCTCTACCGGCTCGACGGGCGCATTGACCATATCCTCGTGGATGAAGCGCAGGACACAAGCCCAGTACAGTGGCAAGTGATCGAAGCGCTGGCGCGGGATTTCACCAGTGGGCAGGGCACCAAGGACGACACACCGCGCACCATTTTTGTGGTGGGTGACAAAAAGCAGTCGATCTATTCCTTTCAGGGTGCCGATCCGCGAGAATTCGACCGGATGAAGGCAGATTTCGAAGCACGATTGCAGAACAGGCCGTCACCGCTCCAGGATCTGCGGATGGAGTTTTCTTTCCGCTCCGCCTCGGCCATTCTTCAATTGGTCGATGCGGTCTTTGATGGCCGCCAAAATAGCGGTTTTGAGCCAGATCAGAGCCACATTTCTTTCAAATCTAACTTGCCCGGACGCGTCGATCTTTGGAACGCAATTGAAACACCAGAGGCACCGGAAAAGCCGCCCTGGTATGATCCGGTCGACATCAAGTCGCCCGACAACCCGCAAGCCATTCTGGCCCATCGCTTGGCAGATTTCATTGAGAACACGATTGGCAAGACACTGCCTGGGCAAGAGGGCGAAGCGGCGAAGATCACGGCAGGCGATTTTCTGATCCTCGTGCGGCGGAGATCAGATATCTTCCACGACATCATCCGGGCGTGCAAATCCCGGGGCTTGCCGGTGGCCGGGGCGGACCGGTTGAAGGTCGGGGCGGAATTGGCGGTTAAAGACCTTCGGGCGCTTTTATCGGTTCTGGCGACGCCTGAGGACGACCTCTCACTCGCTTGTGCGTTGCGATCCCCACTCTTTGGGTGGAGTGAGGCAGAGCTTTACAACCTCGCCCAAGGCAGAACGCAGAAGTATTTGGTGGCAGAGTTGCGCGATAGGGCGGCAGAGTTTCCGCTGACGATGGCGATCCTGAACGATCTGCGCGATCAGGTGGATTACTTGCGCCCTTACGACCTTATAGATCGCATTCTGACCCGCCATGAAGGCCGGCGGAAACTGCTGGGGCGTTTAGGGCAGGAGGCAGAGGACGGCATCGATGCGCTGCTGAGCCAAGCGCTGGCCTATGAGCGCAGTTCGGTCGATAGCCTCACTGGATTTCTTGTCTGGATGGAAACGGACGATCTGGAAATCAAACGACAGATGGACAGCGCCGGGGATCTGATCCGCGTCATGACAGTACACGGTGCGAAGGGCCTTGAATCGCCGATTGTGATCCTCCCGGATACTGGCGTGTGGAGAATGCGCAGTACGGCTGATCTTGCACAGACGGAATCAGGGGTGCTTTGGCAGGCACCCAAAAATGAAGCCACTGCTTTGCAAAAGGAGATGGATAACGCAAAGCGCGCAGCAGAAGAGGCAGAGCGCGACAGGTTGCTTTATGTCGGGTTGACGCGGGCGGAACAGTGGTTGGTTGTGGCGGCCGCTGGGGACTTGGGCGGCGACGGTCGGAGTTGGCATGATCAAATCCGGGCCGGAATGGAAGCAATGAACGCCAAGACACATGGAGATGGTTTGCGCCTGGAAAATGGGGATTGGGATCAGCCCGCAGCCGAGATGGCGGAAGATCGCAAGGACGTGAACGAAACGCTTCCAGAATTCATGCGGCAACCGGCCAAGAAAGCGGACCTCGTGACCGCAACCTTGAGCCCCTCAGATTTGGGCGGCGCCAAGGCGCTTTCAGGCGAACAGGGGCTCGACGAAGAAACAGCCAAAAGGCGCGGTCGGCAGGTGCATCTGTTGCTGGAAGTCTTGCCTGATCTTGAGCCAGAACGCTGGCACGATGTGGCGGATCAATTGCTGAGGCAGGGCCCCGATGCAGCTGATCCCAAGGACGTTGAGGCTCTTTTGTCGGAGGCTGTCGGGGTGCTGCAAAATCCCAAGCTGAGACCGCTTTTTGATAAGGATGCGCTGAGCGAGGTGCCCATTACGGCTAGTCTTGAATCGCTGGGCGGGCGGCGCATACACGGCGTCGTCGATCTGCTGATTCTGTCGGACACCACGATCCTCGCCGTGGATTTCAAAACCAATGCAATGGTGCCGACGTGCGTAAAGGACTGTCCCGAGGGGCTATTGCGGCAGATGGGGGCCTATGCGCACGCGTTGTCGCAAATCTATCCAAGTCACGAAATTGAAACGGCGATTTTGTGGACAAGGGAAGCCTCTCTTATGCATTTGCCACACGATATTGTGACAGAAGCTTTGACCAACACCTATATAGCTTGACGTCCCGATCACGCGTACCTACGTTCCAATCCTCAATTGCAGCTCTTTTGGAGACATGAACATGGGCACCGTGGCCGTTACCGACGACACTTTTGACGCAGAAGTGAAAAACTCCGACATCCCCGTAGTGGTGGATTTCTGGGCCGAGTGGTGCGGCCCGTGCAAACAGATTGGCCCGGCGCTGGAAGAGCTTTCCGACGAAATGGGCGGCAAGGTGAAGATCGCCAAGGTGGACGTGGACAGCAACCCCAACACCGCCACGCAGTTGGGCATTCGCGGTATTCCAGCGTTGTTCATTTTCAAAGATGGTGAGATCATTTCGAACCGGGCGGGTGCCGCACCAAAGGCGGCGCTGCAAAGCTGGATCGAAGAAAGCATCTGAGGCGAGTGCCGATATGTGTTTGGGAGGGCCGCAAGTAAGCGGCCCTTTTCTTTTGGGTTTGGGCCTTTGGTGCGTTTAGGGATATGAGTATTTTTATCAAAGTGAAGCCGCGGGCAGACCTGCGGCTGCGGAGGGCAGTGAGATGAGAGAAGAGGTTCCCGGGTGGCATGGCACCACGATCATCGGCGTCAAAAAGGGCGGTGAAGTGGTGATTGCGGGCGATGGGCAGGTCAGCCTTGGCCAAACCGTGATCAAGGGGACCGCGCGAAAAGTGCGACGGTTGTCGCCCGGCGGCTATGACGTGGTTGCCGGATTTGCCGGGTCGACGGCGGATGCGTTTACCTTGCTGGAGCGGCTGGAGGCGAAACTGGAAGCCTCACCGGGACAGTTGCAGCGCGCGAGCGTGGATCTGGCGAAAGATTGGCGAACGGACAAATACCTGCAGAAGCTTGAGGCGATGTTGATCGTGTCCGATGGGGCGGAGCTTTATGTGATCACCGGGGCAGGCGATGTGTTGGAGCCCGAGCATGATGTGACCGCGATAGGGTCGGGCGGGAATTATGCGTTGGCGGCGGCACGAGGCATGATGGACAGTAAGATGAGCGCGGAAGAGATCGCGCGCAAAGCGATGGGGATTGCGGCCGATATCTGCGTCTATACCAACGGCAATCTGACTGTGGAGACGATCAAGAAAGACTAGCGATCAATGTCCGCCCCGCCTTCAGAAATGCGGCGGTCAATGAAGGCGTTCATTTCTTCCAAGCGGGATGCGTCCATGGGCGGTGGTTCATGGGCTTTGACCGTATCGTAGAAAATCTTGTGCGCGCGCTGGGCCGTGTCGATAGACCCCCGCTCGGTGTAGTTCTCATAGTTTGACCAATCTGAAACGAGCGGCGAATAAAATGCCGTTTCGAACCGATCCAGCGTATGCTGCGTGCCGAAGAAATGCCCGCCATGGCCCACATCTGCGATGGCGTCGACGCCCAGGGTCGCATCGCTGACCTCCACTGGTTTGAACAGTTCGGCAAACATCTGCAACATTTCGACGTCGATTATGAATTTTTCGGCCGACGCCGTCAGCCCACCTTCGAGCCATCCCGCCCCATGAAGCAACAGGTTCGTGCCGCCCATCAAAGCGCCCCAGAGGGACATCTGCGTTTCATAGGCGGCTTGCGCATCGGGCGCGTTGGCAGCTGTCACACCGGAGGACCGCAAGGGCAGGTTATAGCGGCGGGCAAGTTGACCAGAAGCAAAAGCCGCTTTGACGTATTCGGGTGTCCCAAAAGCGGGGGCGCCGGATTTCATATCCACATTGGACGTGAAGCTGCCGTAGCAAACAGGGGCGCCAGGACGGGCGATTTGGGACAGGCAAATGCCCGCCAAGGCTTCCGCGTTTTGTTGGGCCAGTGCACCAGGCAGGGTGACAGGGGCCATTGCGCCGGACAAGGTGAAGGGGGTGAGCACCATCATTTGTCCGGCTTTGGCCGCGTCAATGATCCCGCGACACATCAGCAGGTCGAGCATCAATGGAGAGTTGGAATTGGCCACGGAATAGCTGACCGGTGTGTTGATGAATTCTTCGTGGCTCAGACCGTGAGCGATGCGGAGCATTTCGTAAGCGTCGGCCACCGCCTCGGTACCGCGGAAGAAGACGAAGGGGACCTTCTCCGTCATAGTCAGCACCGATTTCGTCATGGCGAAATGGCGGATGTTGGGCGGGATATCCTGCGCCTCAACGAAGGGGCCGATCATGTGGATCACGTCAAAGGATTGCGACACACGGCAAAAGTTATCGAGCGCTTCCAGCGTGCCCGGATTGCGCCCCTGTTTGATGTCAGAGAAATTGGGCGTGCCGCCGGTGGTGCATATGCCGATATTCTGGCCACCAATCACCACCTCGCGGCCCTCACCCCGGCCATGAAGTGTGACCTTGGGTGGCGCTTTGGCGATTAGATCCATCAGCGCATCGGTATCGAAGCGGATCACCTCATCCTCATGCTCGGTCATGCCGGCGGAGACGTAAAGCGCGCGGGCCTCATCACTCAGAACTTTGATCCCGATATCGCGCAGAACCCGCAGTGACGCGTCGTGGATCGCTTCGATTTCATCGGCACTGAACTGTTCGATGGGCGGGTAGGGACGGACCCATTGGCGCCAGGCCTGATCGAACGCTTTAACGCTTGAACTGGCGCGCTTGGCGGTGCGGCCGCGACGTTGGGGTCTGTTCATGAGCTTCCTTCCTGACGGACGCGGGTGCGGTAGGTTTCGGCAATATCAGGGTCTATTTCGCGGCCTGTGAAGCTGCGAAAATACGCCTCCAGATAGCCAAGGCGGTGCATGACGTCGGCGTCTTCGTCGATGCCCAGCGCGTAGAAGCTGATCTGCGTGAGGTAGATGACGCGGGCACGGATAAGCGCGTCTTCACTGTCATAGTCAAAGCGTTGGAAAAAGTCAGCAATGGCATGGATGCGGGCGGCATCCTCGGCCTTCAGGATCTTGGACAGTTGGGCATCATGCTTGGCCCAGGCGCGGATGGCACTGTCGAGGTCAGGATCAAACCGGGTGTGATCGACCCAGACGGCGAAAAGCTCCAGAATGCCTTCATCCAGCGTCGGCGCGTCCGCGATGGCCTCCACCATCACGCCGGTATTGCGGGCGCGCCATTCGGAGGTAAGCGCGGCCAGGAGATCATCGCGGGTATCAAAATGCCAGTAGAAACTGCCGCGCGTGACTTTCAACGCGCGGGCGAGCGCGGTGATCTGAACGGCCTCGATCCCGCTTTCGACCAAAGTGCGCAGCGCAGCTTCAATCCAATCGGCAGCGGTCAACCGCGATTGCCGGTCCGGTCTGACAGCGGTGAGTAGGGTCATGAGCGAATCCATACAGAGGTGCATGGACAATACAGCCTTGTATGGTTTGGGTCAAAGCCTGTTGTGCCCGACGCGGATTGGCTGATAGTCACCGCGACAGCGCTTAGATGAGGCACGTCATGAGCAAAAAGATCATCCCGGTTCTTCTGTGCGGCGGGTCCGGCACGCGCCTTTGGCCGCTGTCGCGAAAAAGCTATCCCAAACAGTTCGTGCAGATGATCGGGGATGGGTCCCTCTTTCAACAGGCGGCGCGGCGGCTGTCGGGCATCGAATTTGCCGAGCCGATGATTGTGACGAATTCCGATTTTCGGTTCATCGCGACACAACAATTGGCAGAGGTCGGCATCGACCCAGGCGCCGTGCTGATCGAACCAGACGCGCGCAACACGGCTCCTGCTTTGCTCGCCGCCGCATTGGTGGCTGCACAGGAGGACAATGATGCGCTGATCCTGGCAGCGCCATCGGATCACTACATTGAGCAGGCAGAGGTGTTTCGCGAAACCGTTCTGCGCGGCGCGGATGCGGCCATGGCGGGCGATGTGGTGACCTTCGGGATTTCGCCTGACAGGCCGGAGACTGGATATGGCTATCTGGAGCTGAGCGAAGGCGACCAGAGCAATGCCGTTCCCTTGAAGCGTTTCGTGGAAAAGCCGGAAGCCCAGCGCGCGAAAGAGATGCTGGATGCGGGCAACTTCATGTGGAATTCGGGCATCTTCTTGTTTGCCGCTGGTACGTTGATTGATGCGTTTTCGCAGCATGCGCCTGAGATGCTGGATCACGTCAAAGCGGCGGTGGAGGATGCAGAAGAAGATCTCGGCTTCCTTCGGTTGGCGGCGGGCCCTTGGGGAAAATGCGAGGACATCTCCATCGACTTCGCCATCATGGAGAAAATCAGCAATCTGTCCGTTGTCGTGCATAAAGGCGATTGGTCTGACCTCGGCGGCTGGGAGGCGCTTCGCGATCACGGGCAGGCCGATGGGGACGGGGTTGTCACCTCGGGCCTTGTGTCTGCACAGGATTGTTCGAACAGTTTGCTCCGATCCGAAAGCGATCAACTGCGATTGGTGGCGCTGGGGCTTGAGAATGTTGTGGCGGTTGCCATGCAGGACGCCGTTCTGATTTCCAGCCGGGATCGGGCGCAGGATGTCGGCACTCTGGTAAAGGCCATGCGCAAGGAAGAGATCCGGCAGGCCGACACATTCCCGGTGGATCACCGCCCTTGGGGGTTCTTTGAAACGCTCACTCTGGGTGGGCGATTTCAGGTGAAGCGGATTGTCGTGAACGCGGGTGCCGCGCTGTCTTTGCAGAGCCATATGCACAGGTCCGAGCATTGGATCGTCGTGGCAGGCACGGCACGGGTGACGATTGATGACGATATCATCCTGCTGGCTGAGAATGAATCCGTCTACATCCCTTTGGGTGCCAAGCATCGGTTGGAAAACCCGGGAAAAGTGCCGATGGAACTCATAGAAGTGCAGACAGGTGTTTATCTCGGCGAAGATGACATCGTGCGCTACGAAGACATCTACGCGCGCAAAGATGGGCCGAAGGGCTAGCTCGCCTTTTTGACGGCATCCACGACGGAAGTCAGTACATTTTCCAAAAGCACCACGTCCGTGGATTCCCCCATCACACGGATGAGCGGCTCCGTCCCCGATTTGCGGATAAGCAACCGGCCATCGCGACCAAGCCGTGTCTCTGCCGCGGTAATTGCTTCCCGCACGGATGTCTCTGACAATGGCGTTTTGGATTTGTCGTAGCGCACATTGATCAATTGTTGCGGCACGGGCTCAAACACTTGCGCCAGCTCGCTAGCGCGTTTGCCGGTTTCCACCATCGAGGCCAAAAACTGCAGCGCGCCTATGAGGCCATCGCCGGTCGTCGCGTAATCCGTCATGACGATATGACCGGACTGTTCGCCACCAAGGGAGAACCCGCCAGAGCGCATTTCCTCCACCACATAACGGTCGCCTACCGAGGTGCGTTTGAGCGCGATGCCTTTTGAATTCAAGTATTGCTCCATCCCCAGATTGGACATCACCGTAGCCACCAGCGTGTTATGCACCAACCGCCCGCTTTCGGCCCAGCGCGTGGCGATCAGAGCCATGATCTGGTCGCCGTCGGCCACCTTGCCGGTCTCATCGATCAGAACCACGCGGTCGGCATCACCATCCAGACAGATGCCCAGATCGGCACCAGTTTCCAGAACCTTGGCCACGGCTGCTTCGGGATGGGTGGAGCCGCAATCGGAGTTGATGTTATGGCCGTTTGGCTCGATCCCGATGGGGATCACTTCGGCCCCCAGTTCCCAAAGAACGGCGGGGGCGGTTTTGTAGGCAGCCCCATTGGCGCAATCGAGGACGATCTTAAGCCCATCCAACCGCTGCCCGCGCGGCAAGGTGGTTTTCACATATTCAGTGTAGCGTCCGCGCGCGTCTTCAAACCGTTTGGCGCGGCCGATGTTGGATGGCGATGCCGCCTCGACGCCGTCACACAGCAAGGCCTCGATACCTGCCTCGGACTCATCAGACAGTTTGAATCCGTCCGGCCCGAACAGCTTGATCCCATTATCCTCGGCCGGGTTGTGACTGGCCGAAATCATCACCCCCACATCGGCGCGCAAAGAGTTGGTGAGATACCCCACGGCGGGCGTCGGCACCGGGCCCAAAAGAAAGACGTTCATGCCTGTCGAGGCAAACCCGGCCGTGAGCGCGTATTCGATCATGTAGCCCGAAAGACGCGTATCTTTGCCAATCACCACGCGGTGCTCATTCTTGTCCTGACGAAAGTACCGCCCTGCCGCCGCACCCAGGCGCAAGGCCAAATCCGCCGTGATGGGCCAGGTGTTTGCTGTGCCCCGCACTCCGTCCGTGCCAAACAATTTGTCCGACATGTCCTGTCCTTTCGCTCCGCCCGCTGCCGGTCTGTCGCCGATGCATCAGTGCGTTGTACCGCGCCCTTCCAAAGCTGTCCAACGGCAGAGAGGTGAAATCCGCCCATACAGGTCACGGATTGTGTCAGATTGACTTACTGCCACCACCCCGGCCATATGGAGAAAAACAAGGGTCGAAGGACGGGCAGCCATGAAAATCGCGATGATCGGGACCGGGTATGTGGGCCTTGTTTCAGGCGTATGTTTTTCAGATTTCGGCCATGACGTGATCTGCGTTGATAAGGATCCCGCAAAGATCGAAACCCTGAAGAAGGGCGAAATTCCGATATTTGAACCGGGTCTTCAAGATCTTGTCAGCAAGAACGTGTCTGCCGGGCGGCTGTCTTTCACCACGGACATTGAAGAGGCGATATCCGGGGCAACGGCCATTTTCATTGCCGTTGGCACACCGACGCGGCGCGGCGATGGGCATGCTGATTTGACCTATGTGATGGCAGCAGCTGAGGAGGTGGCAAAGCTCGCCAAGGATTACGTCGTGATTGTCACCAAATCGACAGTGCCCGTCGGCACCAACCGGCAAGTGAAGCAGACAGTGCGCAAAGCCAATCCTGACCTTGATTTCGATGTGGCATCGAACCCAGAATTCCTGCGCGAAGGGGCTGCGATTGATGATTTCATGAAACCCGATCGCGTGGTTGTCGGCGTCCAATCAGACCGTGCGGCAGAGGTCATGGCGGAGATCTATCGCCCACTGTATCTGCGCGACTTTCCAATCATCACAACAGATCTGGAAAGCGCCGAAGTGATCAAATACGCCGCAAACGCATTTCTGGCGACCAAGATCACCTTCATCAATGAAATGGCCGCGCTCTGCGAACGCACGGGCGCAGATGTGAAACAGGTGGCCCACGGGATGGGGCTCGACGGACGGATCGGGAACAAGTTTCTCCATGCCGGGCCGGGTTACGGTGGCAGCTGCTTTCCCAAGGATACACTTGCGCTGGCGAGGATGGGACAGGACCACGCTGTGCCGATGCACATCACTGAGACCGTAATCAAAGTGAACGATCAGGTTAAAGGCCGCATGGTCGACAAACTACTCGACCTGTGCGGGGGCAGCTTCAACGGCAAGACAGTTGCTGTACTCGGCGTCACCTTCAAACCCAACACCGACGACATGCGCGATGCCCCGTCTTTGACCATCATCCCGGCCATGATTGGCGCAGGCGCGAAAGTGCGTGTCTGCGATCCGCAGGGCAGACACGAAGGCGAGGCGCTCCTGCCCGGTGTGAATTGGGTGGAAGACCCCTATAAATGCGCCAACAAGGCCGATCTTCTGGTGATCCTGACCGAGTGGAACGAATTCCGCGCACTGGATCTCAAACGCATGGCGAAGAAAATGACAGAGCCCAAACTGGCAGACCTGCGCAACATATATTCGCCAAAAGACGCCAAACGCGCAGGCTTCGTGGCCTATGAAAGTATTGGCCGCGCGGGCTTTGGCGAGCCCGAAATCTAACGTGAAACACGAACCGCTTCCCAATTGCCCCAAACTCCTGTAGGGGGCGCGTATCTGAGACGTGACGCCTCGACCCCGGGCGCATGGGAATGATTGGGGTCGGCGGCAATGGGGCCGCCATTGAAACGGAGGACTTGGGAACGCTCAAGAGTGCCTCCATACAGGAAACGATACATGTTTAACGAAGTGAAAAAGACCATGCAGTGGGGCGAGGAAACGCTCACACTGGAGACGGGTAAGGTTGCCCGTCAGGCAGATGGCTGTGTCATCGCCACCCTTGGTGAAACCTCCGTCATGGCGGCGGTGACCTTTGCCAAGGCCCCGCGTGAGGGTCAGGATTTCTTCCCCCTCACCGTCCACTACCAGGAAAAGTACTACGCCGCCGGCAAGGTGCCGGGCGGCTTCTTCAAGCGGGAGGCGCGCCCGACCGAGAAGGAAACCCTCACCGCGCGTCTGATTGACCGCCCGATCCGTCCGCTGTTTGTCAGCGGCTTCAAAAACGAAGTGCTGGTCATGTGCACGGTGCTGAGCCACGATCTGGTCAACGATCCCGATATCGTCGCCATGATCGCCGCCTCTGCCGCGCTGACCATCTCCGGTGCGCCGTTCATGGGCCCGATTGCTGGCGCACGCGTTGGTTTCGAGGATGGCGAGTACATCCTGAACCCCGAGGTCGACGATATGCACGACCTGCGCAACAATCCTGATCAACGTCTTGATCTGGTGGTTGCGGGCACGAAAGACGCCGTGATGATGGTGGAATCGGAAGCCTATGAGCTCTCCGAGGAAGAAATGCTCGGCGCTGTGACCTTTGCGCATGAGCAGATCCAGCCAGTGATCGATCTGATCGTGTCCTTGGCTGAGGAAAGCGCGAAAGAGCCTTTTGATTTCCAACCGCCGGACATCTCTGAATTGTTCGATGCTGTAA
>JBCCNB010000025.1:0-49258 GCA_039026055.1 Pseudomonadota bacterium
CTTCGATTATGGCCAACGTCATCGCAAAGAACTGGTCTTTGCCGAACGCTGTGCAAAGCGGCTTGATGTGCCGTTTCATCTTATGGATTTGCGCGGGGTCGGCGCGGCCTTGTCGGGCTCTGCCCTGACCGATGACATCGACGTGCCAGATGGGCACTACGCGGAAGAGACGATGAAGGTCACCGTGGTGCCCAACCGCAATGCGATCATGCTAACCATCGCCTTTGGCGTGGCCGCCGCCAAAGGGGATGACACTGTGGCCACAGCCGTGCATGGGGGCGATCACTTCATCTACCCCGATTGCCGCCCAGGGTTCACGACGGCGTTTGACGCTATGCAACAACAGGCCCTCGACGGCTATGCCAATGTCCGGTTGCACACGCCTTTCGTGCATCGCACCAAAGCCGACATTGTCCGGGAAGGCGCGCGCGCAAACACCCCCTTTGAAGAGACATGGTCCTGCTACAAAGGGGGTGAGGTACATTGCGGGCGCTGCGGCACCTGTGTGGAACGACGCGAGGCGTTTCACCTGGCGGGCGTTGAGGATCCGACCGTCTATGAGGACCCGCACTTCTGGAAAGCCGCGACAGGGGTGGCGTGATGTACAGGATATCCAAAGAATTCCACTTCAGCGCGTCGCATCAGCTGCTCAACCTGCCCGAGGGGCACAAATGCGCGGGTCTGCATGGGCACAATTACGTGGTCCTGTTGGAACTTGCTTCAGACACGGTTGATGCGTCTGGCTTCATTATCGATGTGTATGAACTGCGGGCGTTGAAGGCCTATATCGACGATGTGTTTGACCACGCGCATTTGAATGACGTGATGGATCTATCGCCCTCCACGGAAAATCTGGCCAAGCATTTCTACGATTGGTGCAAGGCGCGCTGGCCCCAGACTGCGGCAGTGCGGGTGTCTGAGACACCCAAAATCTGGGCTGAGTTCCGGCCATGATGTGCCAAACATGACCCTTCGCATTGCCGAAATATTCGGGCCAACCATTCAAGGTGAGGGCGCCCTGATTGGCGAACCCACGGTGTTCATCCGTGCAGGCGGCTGTGACTATCGCTGCAACTGGTGCGATTCCATGCACGCAGTAGACAGCGCGCATCGCCATGATTGGGCGGTGATGAAACCCGCCGCTGTGTGGGCTGAGGTGGAACGCCTGTCCGGCGGGGTGCCCTTGACCGTGTCCATCAGCGGCGGCAACCCGGCCATTCAGGATTTTGGGCCTGTGATCTCTTTGGGCAAGGCGCAAGGGTACCGGTTCGCTTGCGAAACCCAAGGCTCCATCTCCAAGCCGTGGTTTGGCGCGTTGGACACCCTGGTGGTCAGCCCCAAACCCCCATCCAGTGGTCAGACCGTGAATTGGAAAGCCTATGACGCGTGCCTCGCCGCAGGCACGGGCGCCCGCAAGGTGATGAAAATCGTGATCTTTGACGATACTGATTACGTCTGGGCGCAAGAGGTGGCGGCGCAATACCCCGAACTGCCCCTCTACATTCAGCCCGGCAACCCAGAGGTGGACCCAGACACGCCAGTGGCCCCCGAAGACAGCCTCAAGCGCATGCGTTGGTTGGTGGATAAGGTCACCGAAGACCGTTGGTTCAATGCGCGCGTGTTGCCGCAACTGCATGTCCTGATGTGGGGCAATGAGCGCGGCGTTTAAGGATTAGGAGAGAGACATGAGCGACGACACCATCTATAGCAATTTGCAGCAACTGGGCGGCGCAACCGTTGTACCCCAGGATCCAGCGCAAGCCGTGCTGGAACGGGTGCAAAACCCGCAGGCGGACATTGATTACAATGTGCGATTCACCTGCCCGGAATTCACGTCGCTTTGCCCGATGACCGGACAGCCTGATTTTGCCCATCTGGTTCTGGACTATGTGCCCGGTGATTGGCTGGTCGAAAGTAAATCGCTGAAGCTCTACCTGACATCGTTCCGCAACCACGGCGCATTTCATGAGGATTGCACGATATCCATTGCAAGGCGGTTGGTGGCGTTTCTAGAGCCACGTTGGCTGCGCATCGGCGGGTATTGGTATCCTCGCGGGGGCATCCCGATTGATGTGTTCTGGCAAACAGGAGCGATGATCGAAGGTGTATGGATCCCGGACCAGGGTGTCCCACCGTATCGCGGCCGGGGATAAACTGAACAATACAGGTATGTCAGCGGTGGTGTCGCAAATCAGCTTCGTGCAGTGGTCAAATGTATAAATCTGCCGGTTACCCGACGAACAGCAACCTTCTTTTTGTCCAGCACCTTTCCTGTCTGATCTAGCTGCAGCGATACTGCGGTATCGGATCAGGCGAAATCGACCACCGCGAACGACCGCAATGACGACATGCGCCACACCGCAACGTAACACATGCCGCAGCCGCGAGAACATGCTGCGTCAGAAAAGTGCGAAAAACGAAGGTCGATTCTGTCCGCAGTTCCGTCATCCAGCTTGTATGCCGATAGCTGCGCGCCCGGCCCAAATCCGCCATTGGCCCACTGATCAAGTTTCTGCGGTCGCAGCCCGCATAGCCGCCATTCGCCGTGCCTGCACGATTTTCAACGTCTCAAATGCGGGACAAAGTGAGCTTTCGCTACGCCTTCGCCAATGTCTGCAGTTGAGTTGCTTCAGTTGTTTATGATTACTCATGATGCTAACCCGGCACTGTTATGAAAAACATGTCTATAACCTACTTCGACGGCAATGATGCGACGAAGTCCGGTTCGCGTATAGTTCTTCCCGAGAGCGCGGAAAGCAGGCCAGTCCGTGTTCAAGGCAAGGAAACCTATCTGCGTCGGGCCTCTTCGACAGAGATCAGAAAACTCGTTGAAGCGGAAGTGAAGGGCGGTCGCACTAAATGGGCGCAACTCCTTATAGAGATTGATGATGTTTCATTGGGATTTTGGCTCCCGGCAGAGCTAGAAGCATATTGCACAGTTTTTGCGATGACGCCGTTCCCAACCGCCAGAACATTTCTCAAAGGATCGCCCGACAGCCATGAGCTGAACAGCCATTGGCTTAGCCGATTGTCGAAGAAAGCAAAATCCAAAAAGTTCCGGGATCGTTTCCTGCGCTATGTCGAAACACGGCCGAAGGCACTCATCGAGTTTCGAGACTTCTACCAGATGCCCAACTGAAGCTGCCATTCGCGACGACGCAGAATGATTGAAGTATGGGCTCAAAGCCGACCTTGGGCTATCCAGAATATTTGGTTTATCATCCCAGCGGCAATAAAAAGGAGCGTAGGATGAGCGGACATGGGTATGAGGGCGGCAGACTGGATCTTCCGTTTGTGGGGATTTCTACCTTTGGCAAGCGGCCCTACATTGCCGACTGGGGCGCGATTGACGCCGATGTGGCCATCCTCGGCGCGCCCTTTGATTTCGGCACCCAGTGGCGATCCGGCGCGCGGTTTGGGCCGCGGGGGGTGCGGGAGGCCTCCACGCTGTTCAGTTTCGGCCATGCGGGCGCTTATGACCATGAGGATGATGCGACGTATCTGCCCGGTGACGTGCGCATCGTGGATATTGGCGATGCCGATATCGTCCACACAGACACGATCAAGTCTCACGCCAATATTGAGGCAGGTGTCCGCGCGATCCTGAAGGCGGGCGCCCTACCCGTGACCATTGGCGGGGATCATTCGATCAATATTCCCTGCATCAACGCCTTTGACCAACAGGACGACATCCACGTCCTGCAAATCGACGCCCATCTCGATTTTGTCGATGAACGCCACGGGGTGCGGTTTGGCCATGGCAATCCGATGCGCCGCGCGGCCGAGAAAGATTATGTCACCGGGCTGACACAGCTGGGCATCCGCAATGTGAGTTCCACTGCCAAAGAAGGCTACGAGGACGCCCGCGCGCGGGGATCTGACATACTTTCGGTCCGGCAAGTGCGCGCACTGGGGGCCGAGGCCACCGCCGCCCGTCTGCCCAAGGGCGCACGCGTCTACATCACCATCGACATTGACGCCTTCTGCCCCTCCATCGCGCCAGGCACAGGCACGCCCAGCCATGGCGGGTTTCTCTACTATGATGTGCTGGAAATCCTGCAGCAGGTGGCGCAGCACCATGAGGTCGTGGGCATCGATCTGGTGGAGGTTGCCCCTGATTACGACCCGACTGGCAGCACATCCATCCTCGCCGCTCAAGTCCTTCTTAACCTTTTGGGGTTTATTTTCCACGCCAAGCGCTAACTGCGTAGAACACGCGCCACAACCTATGCTGCTTTGAGGGCAAGCTTTGACACATTACAAATTGGCGCTTTGGGGCCTTGGCGCGACATGGGCCATTTTGGGCCTGGCCGCGGTAACGGCCTTTCAAGCCGGATTTCACACGACTGCAGGACTATCCTCTGTCACCCTTGCGTTTCTGACGGCTCTGGCGGTGCTGACCCTATCAGAGGTGCTGCGCATCACCCGGCTGATGCGGGCCGAAAAGGTGAAAAACCACAGCCGCCGCAAAACCTGATTGACTTAATCGCCCAGAACGTCCCGCAGCTTTGCGGCGATCTGCGCGGCACACAGACCTGCGTCGGCATACATCTCCTGCGGCCGCCCATGATCAAGATAACGATCCGGCAACACCATCGCGCGGAATGTAAAGCCGCGATCAAACACGCCGCTTTCCGACAAAAGCTGCGACACATGGCTGCCGAAGCCACCGATGGAGCCTTCTTCGATGGTGATAAGAGCCTCGTGCCGGGCCACCAGATCCAGGATCAAGTCCCGGTCGAGCGGTTTGGCAAAACGGGCATCTGCAATGGTGGGCGTGATCCCCTCATCGCGCAGGCTCTCTGCGGCCTTCATCACCTCGCTCAGGCGCGTCCCAAACGACAAGACGGCCACGCGCGCGCCCTCCTGCACGATCCGGCCTTTGCCGATGTCCAAAACCTGCGGCGTTGGCAGTTCCACCCCCTGCCCTTCACCGCGCGGGTAGCGGAACGCGATGGGCCCGGCATCATGGGCCACGGCTGTGGCCACCATATGTGTCAGCTCCGCTTCATCGGCGGCGGCCATGACCACCATATTCGGCAGACACGCCAGATAGGCCACATCGAACGCGCCCGCATGGGTGGGGCCATCGGCCCCCACCAGGCCCGCGCGATCAATGGGAAAGCGCACCGGAAGGTTCTGGATCGCCACATCGTGAATCACCTGATCGTAACCCCGCTGCAGGAAGGTCGAATAGAGCGCGCAGAAGGGCTTCATCCCGCCCGCTGCAAGCCCCGCCGCAAAGGTCACCGCGTGTTGTTCAGCGATGCCTACGTCAAACACGCGGGTCGGATGCGCCTGGGCAAAAAGGTCAAGCCCCGTGCCATCGGGCATCGCCGCCGTGATTGCGCAAATCCGGGCATCCGTGCGCGCGGCATCCGTCAGGGCCGTCGCAAAGACTTTGGTGTAATTGGGCTCGTTGGAGCGGGTTTTGGCCTGCTCGCCCGTGGCCACATTGAACTTCGCGCGGGAATGCCCTGCGTCCCGGGATTGCTCTGCCGGGGCATAGCCTTTGCCCTTTTTGGTGATCACATGAATGAGCGTGGGTCCCGAGGCGCGATCCCGCACCGTGCGCAGCACAGGCAGCAGATGATCCATATTGTGGCCGTCAATGGGACCGATATAGGAAAATCCCAGCTCTTCGAATATCTTACCGCCGAAAGATGAGGTGGATCCCGTGGTATCATCGGGCCGCGTGTCATCGGGCAAAAGATCGGCGGCGGCCTTGGCGGCGGCGTCCAGATCTTCCTTCGTTTGCTTTTCTGAAAGCCGCGACAGATACCCCGACATGGCCCCCACGGGCGGCGCAATCGACATCTCATTGTCGTTGAGAATGACCACGAGGCGCTTGCCCAAATGCCCTGCATTGTTCATGGCTTCAAAAGCCTGCCCTGCGCTCATGGCCCCGTCGCCAATGATGGCGATGGCATCGCCAAGCCCCTCGTCGCATGCGCCGCCAAGATCGCGGGCCACCGCAAACCCCAGGGCTGCACTGATGGAAGTCGAAGAATGCCCCGCCCCGAACGGATCAAAGGGGGACTCGGCGCGCTTGGTGAACCCGCTGAGGCCGCCTGCCTGTCGCAAGGCAAGCATACGATCGCGCCGCCCGGTGAGGATTTTGTGGGGATAGCACTGATGGCTCACATCCCAGATGATCTTGTCTTTGGGTGCATCGAACACGTGATGCAGCGCGACGGTGAGTTCCACAACTCCAAGCCCTGCACCCAGATGGCCCCCGGTTTGGGAAACGACCCAGATCGTTTCCGCACGCAATTCGTCCGCGAGTTGGCGCAGATCGGCATCACTGAGGCCATCCAGATTATCAGGCCCGGAAACCTGGTCTAACAGAGGCGTTGAAGGACGATCAGTCACGTAGCCACCCCGGCGCGGAATCAAGGCGCTTGCGCCGCCGCGCCTTCGCCTGGCCCCCCCAAGGGCCTGGCGAAATTGCAACTGCAGCGCGTCGCTCAAATGTACAGCGGTACGTCACAATAAAGTGCCCTTGCTTTCAGTTCGGATCGCCAGACCGGGGCCAGACGAAGCCGCTCTACATCGCATTTATCCGAAGTCACACCGTTCGCGACACCACAAACTGCGCCAAATCGCGCAGGCCCGCCGCATCTTCTCCGTAGGGTGATAAAGCCTCGCAGGCCTCATCCGCAAGCTGCCTCGCACGCGCCTTAGCCGCGTCGAGCCCCAGAAGAGACACGAATGTAGCCTTGCCCGCCGCCGCATCCTTGCCCACAGCCTTGCCCGTGGCCGCCGCATCACCAGTCACATCCAAAATGTCATCCTGCACCTGAAACGCCAGCCCAAGCGCCTTGGCATAGGTCTCCAACGGGCCAACATCCGCACGCGCCATCCGAGGTCCCGCTGTCGCCGCCCAAACAATAAGCGCGCCCGTCTTGCCATCCTGCAAGGTGATGATCTCGTCCAAAGTCAGCGGTATAGCAGCCGTTTCCGCTGCAATATCAAGGGCCTGGCCCAGAACCATCCCCTGCCCGCCTGCTGCCTGCGCCAACGTCAACGCCAGATCCGCGCGCGCTTCTGCGCTTTCGGCACCTTGTGGGTGCGCCGCCATCTCAAAGGCCAGCGCCTGCAATGCATCGCCCACCAGAACGGCCGTACCTTCGTCCCATTTGCGGTGCACCGTGGGTTGCCCCCGACGCAGGTCGTCATCATCCATGCAGGGCAGATCGTCATGGACGAGAGAGTAAGCATGCAGCGCCTCGATCCCGCAGGCCGGCCAAATCGCACGGTTCAGGTTCACGCCATGCAGCCGCGCGCCTTCCACCACCAGCATCGCACGCACGCGTTTGCCGCCCGACACCGCATAACGCATACCCTGCGCGACATTCGTGTCGCCAAACGCTGTCAAAACATGCTCAAAATGCGCCTCTACCCGGGCGCGCAAACTGTCCCAGTCCAAAGTCTAGAGCCCTTCAACCGGCGTTGTTCCCGTGGGCACGCCGTCACCGTCGAGGGTCAGCGCGGCCACCTTCTCTTCAGCTTCTTTCAGCTTGGTTTCACAGCGTTTTTTAAGCTCAGCCCCGCGCTCGTAAAGCGCAATAGAGGCCTCAAGCGCCACATCTCCGCGCTCCAACTGGCCCACCACCTGTTCAAGCTCCTGCAACGCCTCTTCAAAGGACATCTCTGCGACGGGTTTATCGGACATATTGGGCCTCAATGACTAGGGTCTGACCGCCACAGTAACGGGGGATCAAGCGAGGTTCAATTGATCCCGCACCCACTTGCGGTTGACGCAGCCCCCACACGGCTGACAGGGTGCGGCCATGAACCCAAACGCTGATCTTGTTCCCGATCTGGAAGCCATCGCTGCCCTCATGGCGCGTGTGCAGAACGCGACCGCGCAGGCCCCTGAATTGGAGGATCTGGAGCTCGACGAGGTGTTGCGGTTCGTTGAGGGTAAACGCGCGATTTTCACCGCAACCTTCCAAAACATCCCCGCCATCGCGCGCTTTTACCTCGAAGAACCCCGTGCCTTCGCCCGCCGTGACTGGGCGGAGCTACAACGCACCCGGCCCTTCATGACCGAAGGGCCCTACCGCGTGAACGAGCCGCTCTTTCATTTGCCGGAATTGGGCCTGTTGGTGGTGCGGCGCGATGATGGTAAGCCGCTTTTGGAAAAACTGTGGAACAGTGACCCTGCCGACCGCGCGGAGATGATGCCGCCTGCCGTTCACTGGCTGAGGCAATACACCCTGCCCATGGAACGACCTTCCCCGATGCGGGCGGCCTCGTGGCTCGCCAAGGCCGAAAAGCGGATCCGAAAACAGGGCAGCGCGCGGCTTAGACCGCTGCTGATTGACCTCAATATGCTGATGCACGGGATTTTGCCAAAGATGGAAGGCCATGACTGGCGCGTAACCATCAGCCACGGAGATTTTCACCCCAACAACCTGCTGATGGGTGATGGCGTGTTGACCGGGATCGATACAGGCGGGTCAGCAAAGCTGCCGATTTACAAAGACATGGCGCGATTTTTGACCCATATGGGCCGACGCGGCATACATCCCACCGGCAACGTTCGGTTCGGCGTTGATGCGGGCGTGTTTGACATGTTCGCAGAGGTGTTTGAACTCAACACGCCCGAACGCGAGGTCTGGCTGCCCTTCATGATCGGCATCGAGGCCATGCTGAAGCTGGAGACAAACACCCTGTCGCGTGGCCGCCTGCGCCATGCAGAGCGGTTTTATGAAGCGCTTTTGACGGATTTGCGCGCGATTGATGCCTGAGGTGCAATGATCTTTCTGTAAGACTTGATGCCTCCGGCGGGAGTATTTCCGGCAAGATGAAGAACGGATCCGGCTTCATCTTGCCAAAAACACTCGGGACCCCTACCGACCCTTGAAGAGACCACCCAGAATTCCCCGCACGATGCGCCGCCCGGTGGTGCCTTTGAGTTCCTTTATCACCGCTGATCCCACCGCTGAGCCGATCTGGCTGCTGAGACTGCGCGATCCGCGTGATGACGATCGTGTCACCCGGCTGCCGGAAAACCGCCGACCTGCATTGAATTCGCGCTCTGCCGGTGACAGCTCTTCTGCGGCCTCTTCCACCACTTCCGCTTCTTGTGCTGCGGCCTGCGCGCGGGCCTGCAACATTTCATAGGCAGATTTTTTGTCGACCGCCTGATCATACTTGCCCGCCACGGGAGAGGCCTGCAGCGCAGCTTTGCGCCCCGCAGCCGACACCGGGCCCAGTTGCGACGAGGGCGGGCGGATCAACGTCCGCTCTACAATCCCCGGCACGCCCTTTTTGGCAAGCATCGATGTGACCGCCTCGCCCACGCCGACATCGCGGATGGCTTCCACCGTTTCAAAGCGGGGATTGGGGCGATAGGTTTCTGCTGCGCGCTGCAAGGCTTTCTGATCGCGCGCGGTAAAGGCACGCAGGGCGTGCTGGAAGCGATTGCCCAATTGGCCGAGAATGTCTTCGGGGATGTCATCAGGGTTCTGCGTCACGAAATAGACGCCCACGCCCTTCGACCGGATAAGGCGAGCCACCTGTTCCACCTTGTCAACCAATGCTTTGGGCGCGTCTTCGAACAGCAGATGCGCCTCGTCAAAAAAGAAGACCAGTTTTGGTTTGTCCGGATCACCCACCTCCGGCAGCGTCTCAAACAGTTCGCTCAAAAGCCAGAGCAGGAAGGTCGCATAGAGCCGTGGCGCGCCCATCAATTTGTCGGCGGCCAGGATATTGATCTGCCCCCGCCCATCCGCACCCACATGCATCAGATCTTCCAATTCCAACGCGGGCTCGCCAAAAAACCCCGCTCCGCCCTGGTTTTCAATGACCAGCAGTTGGCGCTGAATGGCCCCCACAGATTGAGGGGAGATATTGCCATAGCGCATCGACAGCGCATCGCGGTTTTCCCCGACCCAAACAAGCAGCGATTGCAGATCCTTAAGATCAAGAAGCGGCAGTCCTTCTTCATCCGACACGCGGAAAGCGATGTTCATCACACCTTCCTGCGCCTCTGTGAGTTGCAGCAGACGGGACAGCAGCAGCGGCCCCATCTCTGCCACCGTGGTGCGTACCGGGTGGCCATCCTTGCCAAACAGATCCCAGAAGGTGACCGGGAAGGCGCCATAGCTGTAATCTGCAAACCCGATCGTTTCGGCCCGACTGGTGAACGCGTCGTGGAGCTTGAAATCGGCACTGCCCGAGGCAGCCAAGCCGGACAGATCGCCCTTCACATCCGACAAAAACACCGGCACACCCGCGGCCGAAAAGCCTTCAGCCAAAATTTGCAGGGTCACCGTCTTGCCCGTTCCGGTCGCGCCCGCGATCAAACCGTGGCGGTTGGCATATTTCAGCGTAAGGCCCTGGCGCTCCCCATAGCCTTCACCGCCGCCACCGATAAACACATGATCCTGCCCCACTTGACGCCCTTTCCTAAGGTGATTTCGATCCGAACATACAAAATTAACCATTATGCGCCACAGTGGAAATTGTCCCGCGCCTCAAGTCCTCTTGGTTGCGGGGCGAATTCCTCCCTGTCAGACTGGCCGCGCCTTTGGGTGCGGCCCTTTTTTTAGGACAACTTTGACGTGTCTATTGCGCGGCACAATGCGCTTTCAATCGATAAAATACGGCGCGTTTTCATATTCTTACCCGCCATTATGGATTTTTTTCCGCTTACCTGTTGACGGGTAGACCATCCTGTCATAGCGTCACGGCAATTACTAAGTCGGCCAGTCCGGCAGGGAGAAGACGGGAAAGAGGCTGCAAGGCCTCTTTTCCTTTTTTACGGGGGGCTTATCGGGCAAAGTTCATCCGCTCAGCCAGGCACATTCGCCAGAATATGCCATGCCAGCCAAGGGCCTGCATCAGGCCAATGTGGTCTGCCTATTTTCCCGCTGACAAGGGCCACGGCCCATGTTACATCGCGTGACGAAAACCCGCCCGGATGTTGGTGCTACGGGCCAAAGATAAAATGGGGATTTTATGATCAGAATGCTTTCGACCCTGACGCTTGTTGCAGGGCTTGCGTTTGGCGGCGCGGCTGTCGCACAGGAAGCCACCGAAGAAGACGGCGCAACCAGCACAATCGATCCCGATACCGGGCTTGATCTTGGCCAGACCGTGCAGGAGGATCCTTCCTACATCAAAGAGGTCTATGACGATTGGCAGCTGCAATGCTTCCGCTCTGACGCCGAAGAAGACCCTTGCCAGATGTATCAGTTGCTGCGCGAAGAAGCAGGCAACCCGGTGGCAGAGTTTTCCATCTTCAAACTGCCTGGTGACAGCGCCGTCGTGGCCGGTGCCACGATCGTTGTACCGCTTGGCACGCTGCTGCCTGCGGGTTTGCAGATGTATGTCGATAGCGGTGCGGCAAAGGCCTACAACTATTCTTTCTGTTCGCTGATCGGCTGCTTTGCCCGGATCGGGTTCACGCAGGAAGATATTGAAGCGTTCAAGGCGGGTGAAACAGTTTTCATCGTGATCGCACCGGCACAAGCGCCGGATGAGACAGTGCTGATCGAGGCCTCTCTAAAAGGGTTCACCGCGGCCTTTGAAAACGTGACGGTGACCGATCAGTAAGTCCCTCATGACCGACTTTTTGAAACGCCGCGCCTTGATGCGCGGCGTTTTCATTTGGGACAGACCGCATTCAAAAAAGACGTGGCGGTTCATCACGACACCCCGGCGTTACACCCGCCGCAGCGCCAGAACCGCGTTCAGCCCGCCGAAAGCGAACGCATTCGATAGCGCAACATCCACCTTCGCCTCGCGCGCCACATTGGGCACCACATCCAGCGCGCATTCGGGATCAGGCTCTTCATAACCGATGGTCGGTGCAACCACCCCGTCCCGCAGCGCCATGATGCAGGCCAAAAGTTCCACCGCACCCGTGGCCCCGATCAGATGACCATGCATGCTTTTGGTCGAAGACATCATCAAGCTGTCTGCATGCGCCCCGAACACATCCGCCACCGCCGCGCTTTCCGTTTTGTCATTGGCGGCCGTGCCTGTACCGTGGGCGTTGATATAGCCCACGTCACTCGCATTGATCTGCGCGTCTTGTAGCGCGCCCTGTATGGCCCGCGCCGCCCCCTGTTTGGACGGCATAACGATGTCACCGGCATCCGAAGACATGGCAAACCCGGCCACTTCCGCCAGGATCGGCGCGCCGCGTTTCTTGGCGTGTTCGAGCTCTTCAAAGACAAAGACGCCCGCGCCCTCGCCCTGCACCATCCCGTTGCGATTGGCCGAAAATGGGCGGCAGGCGTCCTTGGACATCACGCGCAACCCTTCCCATGCCTTCACCCCCCCAAAGCAGAGCATGGATTCAGACCCGCCGGTGATCATCGCCGGGCTGGCCCCGGATCGCACCAGTTGAAAGGCTTGCGCCATGGCGTGGTTTGACGACGCACAGGCGGTCGACACGGTGAAGCTGGGGCCCTTGAGGTTGAACTCCATCGACACGTGTCCCGCGGCGGCATTGTTCATCAGTTTGGGCACGACAAAGGGATGCACCCGATTTTTGCCGTCCTCATACACCGTGCGGTAATTGTCATCGAGCGTGGTCATCCCGCCACCCGAATTGCCCAGCACCACGCCCGCTTTGGCCGCCAGATCGCCGGAAAACTCCAGACCTGATTGGCCAATCGCCTCTCGCGCAGCGATCAGAGTGAATTGGGTGAAGCGGTCGTAAAGCGACAGTTGCTGGCGGTTGAACACCTCATCGGGCTCATAGCCCTTCACCTGCCCGCCGATGCGGATCGCAAGCCGTTCCACATCGCGAAATTCCAGCGGGCCGATGCCACACCGGCCTTCGCGCATCGCCTCAAGGGTCTGAGGCACATCAAATCCGAGCGCATTGATCGTGCCAGCACCCGTAATGACGACGCGTTTCACGACTGCTCCGCGATCAGCGTCTCAATACCAGTGACGATGCTTGAGACATTGGAGATATCAAACTCGCTCGCCTCAGGTTCGTTGGCGTTGAACGGAATAGAGATGTCGAACGCTTCTTCAATCGCGAAGATGCTTTCCACCAGACCAAGGCTGTCAATGCCAAGGTCATCCAACGTATTCTCAAGCGTCACGTCAGACGGCTCAAGCACCGCTTGTTCAGCGATGATATGAATCACTCGTGTCTTGACGTCCATTTGATGCGTCCCGTTCCGTCCCGCCAGCGATTTAGTCGCTCTTTTGCCCGTTGGAAACCGTTTTCTTAAGGGTTGCGACGTCATCGAACAGCCGCTTCAAGCGCCGAACGCCTTTAAACACCTCCATTGTGGTGTCCATTTTCATCGCCGGATAGCCCAGCACAACGCGGCCTTTCGGCACATTGGCGAGGATAATCGTGCCCCCGCCGGCGATCACATTGTCCCCGATGAAGATATTGTCGGTCACGCCCACCTTGCCCGCCAGCACAACATTATTGCCGATCTTGGTCGAGCCCGCGATCCCCACCAGACCGCACAGCAACGTGTCGTCGCCCACTTCCACATTATGCGCCACCATCACCAGATTATCGATCTTGGTGCGGTCGCCCACGCGCGTGTCGCGAATGGTACCGCGGTCGATGGTGGCATTTGCGCCCACTTCCACATCATCGCCAATGGTCACCGAGCCCAACGAATGAATGCGCACCCAGGATTGCGCCTCTGCCTCACCCTGATCGCCCAAAGTGCTGCGCGCTTCCTCGACCGTCGATGTCTCTGGCGTGACATAGGAAAACCCGTCGCCACCGATGGAAGCACCCGGCTGGGCCATAAACCGATCCCCAATCTTCACCCTTGCGCCGATCTTCACGCCCTCGCGCAGGTAACCTTCCTGCCCGATCATCACATCCGCGCCCACATAGCATTGTGGCCCGATCACCGTGCCTGCGCCGATCTTCGCGCCCGCCTCTATAATAGAGAACGGTCCCACGGACACATCATCACCTAGATCCGCGTCCGGTGACACGATGGCCTGTGCATGCACGCCCGCGCCCCAGCCCTGCCCAGGATCCATCAACTTGGTCAGCCCCGACATGGCAAACCGTGGACGCGGTGCAAGGATCGCAGCCTCCAGCCCCAAAGCCTGCCAATCCGCGCCATCCCATAGAACGGCCGCCCTCGCGGATCCCTGCCCGATCGCCTCGGCATATTCCGGCTTCATCGCCATGGCGAGGTGATCGCGGGTGGCGTCCTGAGGTTCCGCCAGCGCCTCCACCGTGATGGAGGCGTCACCAACAGCGGTCATAGCCATTTGCGTGGCAATCTCTTGGATCGTGTGGGCCATGGCAGTCCTTTAATCCCGTTCTTTGCGTGTCGAACCGGTTTAAACGGGATGGCGTGAGGGTGAAAGCCCCGCGCCACGCATTCTTTTAAAGAATGCCAACGAAGTCTTTTGAAGACTTCGAGGCCGCAAAGAAAAGCGCCGCCTCGATCCCTCAAAGCGGCGCTTTCTATGAATTGAAAGTCAGGTCATCGATCGTTGTTGCTGGTGAAGTTGCGATTGCCGGATGACGTGGTGGCCCGGTTGCGTGTGGTCACCCGCACGGTCGGCTGGTAGCTGGCCGTGGTTTCCGCCAGCGGCTGCGTCGCAACCGCGCGGGCCCGAGACACATTCACCTGTACCGGGTCGCCGGAAATCGCGGCAACTTCCAGCCCTGTGGTGCCAAGTGCGGGGGATGTTACCCCGGCCCGCACCAGCGCGTTCCAGATCTGCGCATCGCGACCATAGACGTCAGAGCGATACTGCGCACGCCCTTTACTGTCGGTGAAGGCCGTACGGTAGATGATATGCACCGGCACCGGCTGTTCCAGCTCAACGCGGGTTTCCTGGCCGGTGTCCAACACCGAGTGGAAGAACTCCACCGGCGCATCTTCCTGCTTAGCCAGCAGCGCGTAGCCGAAATCGAACGGATCTGCGAGGCGGATGCAGCCATGGCTGTAGGCGCGACGCTCATGGGCAAAGAGGTGCTTGGAGGGCGTGTCATGCAAGTAGATGTTGTACTTGTTGGGGAACATGTACTTCACCAGACCCAGCGCATTGCCCTGCGACGGCGGTTGTTTGAGGTCGAAGGGGAAGGTGTTGCCGTTATAGGCGTTGAAGTTCACCTGAGAGCGCGGCACCTCGCGGCCCTGCCAATCATAGAGTTTCAGGTGGCCCGCAGCCCCGCGATTGGCCTGCATTTGCGGCAGGTACGTACCAACCGTGATCGAGCGCGGCACGTTCCAGGTGGGGTTGATCACCATGTGATCCATTTCATCGGAAAATTCAGGGCTCCGACGGTCGGACGTGTTCGCCCCGATGACCGAGCGCGTCTCAAACGTGATGTCATCATTGTCGATGATCCGCGCGGAGAAATCGGTAAGGTTCACCAGAATATGCCGCTCACCGCGGTCGGTGTTGAGCCACCGCTCCCGCTCCATCGCGACCATCACGGCGCGCAGACGTGCCTCGGGCCCTTCATTGATCTGGCGCATGGTGGCCTGATCTGCGGTGCCATCGGGGTCGAGCCCATGCGCGGCCTGAAAGACTTGCACGGCGGATTGAATGTTGCGGTCATAGGTCATGGTGGAGGACCGCTCCAGATACCCCATCGCCACCAACCGGTCACGCAGGGCCACGACGGCCCCGCCCGATTGACCAGGCGACAAAGCGCCAGCAGGCACCGCGGGGCCCCAGCCATCGGATTGGATCAGTTTTTCCAACCGCAGCTTTTCTTTCATCAGACGCGCGTATTCACCTGTCTGCGGCACGATGGACCGGAAGAAGGCGCGCGGCTTGTCGCTCTCCATAATGCCGGTCAGATAGACCGTAGCACTGGAATAAACCCCGTTGCGCTTGATCTCATCATTGACCTCGCTCGGCTCCAGCGCGCCGGATTGCATATCGCGGGCCAGTTGAATGAACGCCTTGGTCATGGCCAGTTCGGCGCGGGCACGATCCTGCGGGGTGCGGATGTTTTCCAGCGCGCGCATCAGGCGGTCGGTGTCGTGACGCGCCTCAGGCAGGCCGTGCATGCCAACCGTGGTCATCGCCGTGAAGAGCGCGGAGCGACGTGCCTTGTCAGCATCAGACGTTCCCGTCCAGACGCTTTCGAATTTCACAGACCGGTAGAACGCCGCAATATCGCGATCATCGGCGGCCTCTTCGGCGACGGCCTGTTTGAACGCCGTAACCTGTGCCAGTGCTGGATTGCCTGCGAGGATGGCAAATGCGCTCACTGCCATCGCCAATCCGGTGCCCTTCAGCGTTGTTTTCAAACTTTTAGATAATGCAATCATGTATCCCGTTCCCCGTTTGGAATGCTGAAATTTTACCGATATTCAATGTCACTCTATACCACCTGTCCAGTCACCTTTTAGTCATTCCGAGCCCGCCGAAAACTTCCCTGCCCGCTGTAGTGACCGGGCCACACACCCAAAAAACGACTCCCCCTTGAAGCCTCACGGCCTTTTTGCGCGGTTTTTCGCCAATTTTTGCCTAAGAGGAAAGGAAGTTGAAACCATGTCTTGGTACATTGTGACAGGTATGTAATACAACGTATGTGATCTAAATCACGCAAGGCTTTGTGGGGAACCGGTTAGGCAGGTCGGTGCAAGGCTTAGAAAAAAGGCAAGCGACGGGACGGGCGTATAACGCTATGAATGAATACAATAAAAAGAGCCTCTCAACAGGCATGAGCAGACGTGCGGTTCTCGCGGCTTTCGCCGCAACAGCAGTCACCGCGGCACCCACCTTCTCAAACGCAGCAGGGTTTCTCAGAGGTTCCGGCGATATCCGCCGCATCTCCATGAGCTCCGTGCGCACTGGCGAAACCATCGACACCATCTACTGGATCGAAGGCGAATATATCCGCGACGCGGTGAAAGAGATTGCGTATTTCATGCGCGACTGGCGCACGGACGATGTCCACAACATCGATTTGCGCACCATCGACATCATGACGGCGTCGCACAACATGATGGACACGAACGAACCCTACACCCTTCTGTCGGGCTATCGCAGCCCTGCCACCAATGCGCTTCTGCGCAGCCGGTCGCGCGGTGTGGCCAAGAATTCGCGCCATTTGCTGGGCCAGGCGGCAGACCTTCAGCTGAAATCGCGTTCGGTCAGCCAGATGTTTCGCGCAGCCAAGGCCTGCAAAGGTGGCGGCGTGGGGCGGTATTCACGCAGCAACTTTGTCCACATGGATTGTGGGCCGGTGCGTACCTGGGGCGGCTAAACGCAACACCCAAACAATTCTCAATCGGCACCAAAACACGAATTTGCTGTCGGGTGTGGCCCACAACAAACCACCACTCAAAAGAAATTTCGCAGAAATTTCGTATCAGCCTGCGTTGAGTTTTTGCATCCTTGCCTCTCGCAAACGCGCAAAGTCGTCCCCAGCGTGGTAGGATGACCGCGTCAAGGGTGTGGCGGACACCATGGAAAATCCTTTGCCATAGGCCGCCTTTTCATACGCCTTGAATTCATCGGGGTGCACGTACCGATCCACCGCATGATGCTTCGGCGTGGGCTGCAGATACTGCCCGATGGTCAGGAAATCGATATCGGCAGCGCGCATGTCATCCATGACCTGCAGCACCTCAGGCCGCGCCTCGCCCAAGCCAACCATGATACCTGACTTGGTGAAAATAGACGGATCAAGTTCTTTCACCTGCTGCAAAATCCGCAGGGAATGGAAATACCGTGCCCCGGGCCGCACGCGGGTATAAAGCCCGGGCACCGTCTCCAAGTTGTGATTGAACACATCCGGGCGCGCCTCGACCACCGCCTCCAATGACCCCGCGTCGGATTTGATGAAATCGGGCGTCAGAATTTCGATCGTTGTTTTGGGCGACCGATGTCGCACCGCTCGGATCGTCTGGGCGAAATGCGCTGCCCCACCATCCCCCAGATCGTCACGATCCACTGAGGTGATCACCACGTGATTGAGGCCCAGTTTCTGCACCGCATGGGCCACGCGACCGGGCTCAAACTGATCCAGTTCCCCCGGTTTGCCGGTCGCAATGTTGCAAAACGTGCAACCGCGCGTGCAGATATCGCCCATGATCATCATCGTCGCATGTCCCTGGCTCCAGCATTCTCCGGCATTGGGGCATGCTGCCTCCTCGCAGACCGTTACCAGGCGGTTGTCGCGCATGATCTTGCGTGTTTCGAAATAACCCTCGGACGTGGGCGCGCGCACGCGGATCCAATTGGGTTTCTTGGGCTGCGCATTGTCGGGGCGGTGCGCCTTTTCCGGGTGGCGCTGCTCCGGTATTTTGAGGTCTCGCACGTGTCGTGTCCCAGATACGAATTCGTAATCTCTTTCGATGATAACGCAGGCAGGTGGATTGTACCAGTTTCTCGCGCCGCAGATCGCGGGGCGGGGTCGGATTAACGAGTGACCACCGGCATTTATCGGGTCAGGCCACGCGTTACACGTGCCAGTTTCCTCAGGTTTTCAGCCCACAAGCGCGCCATCATCGCCCAAAGCGTCATAATGACGCTTGAGCCTTTGCAGTGCTATGCGCAGGACAATCTTGCCGGATCGCGCCGACCAACCCATGCGCTTTTCCGTGAGCTCCAACCCCTCCAGACAGCAACAACAGCGCAGCACCGCGTCCCCCAGCCCTGGCCCAAGGTCCCGCAGCGCGCCGATCAGACGGTCCTGCGCGCGTCGGGCTTGCGGGCTGTCAGAGCGCGCATCCTGCGCCCGGCTGAGGAATTGATCCCAGGTCTCATCACGACGATGGGGCAAACCGGTGAGCACGAAATCCTCATGAGTCCGCTCCCCAACCGCCACCAGATCCGGGCCAATAAAGTGTTGCCCGTCTTTATCCCGCCGCCGCGCGAGAAGAGCGAGCGGGGTCTCATTGGATTGAAACCGGCCCTGGCGGGCGCTGAGAGTGCCCTGCCCGTCCAAATCGGTGTGGGCCGTATCGCGTTGAACGGCGGATTGATCTTCATCAAGCCCCATCGACTGGCCCATCGACTGGCCAGTAGACCGCCCGATCGCACGCATTTCCGACTGCGCCATGATCTTGCCGAGCGCCGCGCGTCCCGTCGTCGTGATGCGGTATTTCAAGACCTTTCCGGGCGTGTCGCAGGCAATCCAACCCTTGAAGGCCAGCGCCTCGGCCACCGTGCGATCAAGCGTGGCACGCCGCGTGGTGTCGCCATCTGCATTTTCGTGCACGATCACCGCCTTTTCCATATCGGCCACCACCGCCAGCACAGCGGCCGGGTCCGCAAGATGGCCAAGTACACGACATGATTCCCGTTTAAGTTGTTCTCCTGACAAGTCGTCATCGACCGCAGGCCGCGCCGGTTCCTCGTCGGTCTGAACCCGCCGGCCCCAGCGTTGCAGCAGTAGATCAACCAAAACGTCCTCACGACGGGCCTCAATGCTGCGCACCTGCCGCAGGATCGTGGACGCATGAACGCCCGCGTCCCGCGCCAAAGCCCGAAGCGATGCGCCACCTTCCGTATGTGCAAGATATGAGTATGTTTCCTTGGGAACCCAAGGGGGTATGCGTGCAGAAATGTCCTCCGGCGCGAATACGTCAGACATAAAGAGGCCCTCCAGCCTTGCTTGGGATGTATATCTGCAGATCCCGTTAATCCACAGACTTATCCACAGTGGGTGCCAATTGTTACCGGATCGTTAACTATCGGCGGTCAAGTCATGATTGTTTCTAATTTGTGAACAAAAAAGCAGAGGAGCGTACGCTGCCAAAAAATGACGCAACACACGCTTAAGTTGTCTTACGCCTGAAGGCCTGTTGACCACGCTGGAGGTGAAAATGACTGATCTGCTGACCATGCTCGCCGGGCTCAAGCGCCCAAAAACCTTGATCCGTGCCGCACGTATCGGCATGCGTGACTATCGCCGTGACGCGTCCTTGCGGCGGCTTTTGGGATTTAATCACCCCACAGATACCGCGCCCGTCGTGTTAGCGCTGATGGAGATTGAGGCCGAAATGAATGACGGTCGGGAAACCAATTCGGCCACCTATTCGCCAATGCGTCATGTGGATGTGATGATCGCCCTCATGAGCGAAGCCGACATACTAAGATCGGCCCGCGTGTAACACGTGAAAGGGCCGCGCGACACCCAGTTGACAACGTCAGGTGAAAGCGTCCGGCATTGACGCTTTTTTCTGCGCCACATAGGCATCCAGCGCCTCGCGAATACCGGGATCCATCGCTGGCTCCTGATAAGTCGCCAGCATCTGTTTCATCTTTTCATTGGCGAGCATCATCGAATCGCGCCCGCCCTCTTCGGCCCAGGTCTCAAACGGTTTGTAATCCAACACGCCCGACCGCCAGAACGCCGTCTTGAAATTGGCCTGCGTGTGCGCGCACCCAAGGTAATGGCCGCCCGGCCCCACCTCACGGATCGCGTCCATTGCCTGACCGTTTTCGTCCGTTTCAACACCCCGGGCCAAATGATGCAGCACGCCCAATTGGTCGGCATCCAGCACAAATTTCTCAAAGGACGACACAAGGCCCCCTTCCAGCCAGCCGCAGGAATGCAGCATAAAGTTTACGCCCGCCAGCAGCCCCATATTCAGCGAATTGGCCGTCTCATAGGCGGCTTGTGCATCGGGGAGTTTCGACCCGGTGAAAGACCCTGCCGACCGGTAGGGCAGCCCCAGACGCCGCGCCAGCTGCCCTGCGCCGTAGGTGATGTGGCTGGCCTCGGGCGTGCCAAAAGTGGGCGCGCCTGAGTTCATATCAATCGACGTCACAAACGCCCCCATGATCACGGGCGCGCCTTTGCGGCAGAGCTGAGAATAGGAAATGCCCGCCAGAACCTCGGCCATCACCTGCGTCAGCGTGCCCGCGACGGAAACAGGCGCCATCGCCCCGCCGACAATGAAAGGCGACACGATCGCGGCTTGATTGTTCTGGGCGTAGACCTCCAAAGCGCCCATCATCACATCGTCGAATGTCATGGGCGAGTTGATGTTGATGAGCGAGGTCATCACCGTGTTGTCCTGCACGAAGTCCTTACCGAACAGGATCTCACACATCTCCACGCTGTCCTGCGCGCGGGATGGATCTGTGACCGACCCCATGAAAGGCTTGTCTGAATAGACCATATGCGCGCGCAACATATCCAGATGCCGTTTGTTGACCGCGACGTCGGTAGGCTCACACACCGTTCCACCCGAATGGTGCAGCCATTTGGACATGTAGCCCAACTTCACGAATTTCTCGAAATCGTCCATCGTGGCATAGCGACGGCCACCATCCATATCGCGCACGAAAGGCGGGCCGTAAACCGGTGCAAGCACGAGGTTCTTGCCGCCGATCACCACATTGCGCTCCGGGTTTCGGGCGTGCTGAGTGAATTCACTCGGCGCGGTCTTGATCAACTCACGCGCCAGGCCGCGGGGGATATGTACGCGTTCGCCCTGCACATCGGCCCCGGCCTCACGCCAACGGTCAAGGGCTGCCGGATTGTCGATGAAGTTGACGCCCACCTCTTCCAGTATCGTTTCGGCATTGGTTTCGATGATGTCCAACGCTTCCTCATTGAGGATTTCGAAATTGGGGATGTTGCGCTCAATGTATTTGGCGGTTTCGATCTTCACCGATGTCCGTTCCGCACGCCGGGCCGCTCCGCCTCCGCCGCGACCTCGCCTGCGCGCTGCTGCTTCCGCCATGACCGCTCTCCCTCACCAATGGATTCTCATGCGTTGGTTGGGGTTCTATCGGCTTGCGCCCAGGCACTCCGGCGGGATTGCGTCCTTTGAGACGGGAAAGCGACATTCCCCTAACAAGAGAATATCACCAAAGGTAGCGTTTGACGGGAACAGCAAGCACCCGCCGTGTCACCCCGGCATCCGGCGCAGTCCGTGCTGCCCCTACGTCAGTCGAATTTATCCCACAGCGCCTCGCGATCGATAGACAGCAGCATGTCCTCAACGACACTCTGTTTTGCCACACCGCGCAACTCGACGACGCTGCGATTGGTGAGGGCCGCCCAAATCCTGAAAAACAGTGTTTCGTCTTGTCCAAGTTTTATCGGTTTACAGGGAAGATCAAGACAGGCGCGGTTGCCTCTATTAACGACAAGAATATCCCCCAGTTGCACTTGTTGAATGTACTGACCAGACCGCAAATCGCGTCGCGCCGTTTCCAAAACCGCCTCCCGCCACATTTCGGGGTCGTCTTTCGGGCCAAGAACCCCGCGAAATTGAATCCAAATCCAGATGCATTCCCGATTGGGATTGAGATACACAGCCAGCGGTCTCGTTTTCCCTACGCTCCCGATCATGTCTGTTAGCGTATCAAAACAGTGACTCTCTTCGACTGGGAAGGTATCACTGGGCCCAATTTGAGGCCATTTTTCTTTTAGCTGCGACAGCGTGTCAGGGTCCCTCGCTTCGAAAATCGTAACGCGAAACCAGCCCTCCGGAGCCTCGGGGACAAAATCAATCGGCCGCTTGATTTTGTTCTCTCGACCGAACAGCGCGTTGATTTTCATCAGGAAAGTGGTGTCATCAGCTCGCGCGTTTCGGTCGAAATCGGCTGAAATGACATTTGAACTGAGCGAAAAGGCAATCGGAAAGAAAAGCGCCGCAATCAAGACGAAAACGGCAATCTTTAGAACTCCAGGATTTCGTCGCGTCATTCGGGTGTCTTTTTCAAGTTGGTTCTGCCTCAATGATCTATCGTCAAGACCTATCCGCCCAGGCATCAAACCAGAGATCGGACTAGGGATGGGGTCGGATCAAAACAACCCACGAGACAACATCACAGTGAAAACGACGATGTCAATGCAGGGCGCGTCGCACAAAACGCACATGAGCGCGCTCAGTATCGCCAACCGCCGCGCCCCGGGATCTGAAGGCTAGAGTTTAGATGCGAATTGGCGCTCTCTGCCCTTGTCTTGCCCGGCCTAACGACATATCAGCCCGGCATGAGCGCACAAAGCCACGATCGCCTACTCATAATCGACTTCGGCAGCCAGGTCACTCAGCTGATCGCGCGCCGGTTGCGGGAACTGAGTGTCTACTGCGAAATCCACCCCTATCAGCAGGTGAGCGATGCCTTTCTCGCCGATTTCGCCCCAAAAGCAGTTATTTTTTCCGGCGGGCCGGACAGCGTGGTGCGCGACGGCAGCCCCCGACCCCCGTCGTCCGTGTTCGACATGGGCGTTCCGATCCTTGGCATCTGTTACGGCCAGCAGGTGATGATGCAGGATCTGGGCGGTCAGGTGGAGGGCGGCAAAATTTCCGGCGGCGGCGGCACGGCGGAGTTCGGCCGCGCCTATGTCACGCCTGCGGGCGACAAGCTGGATCTTCTCAATGGCTGGTTTGACGGGGATGAGGGCCGCGAGCAAGTGTGGATGAGCCATGGCGACCACGTCAGTCGCCTCGCCCCCGGTTTTGAAGTCTATGGCACCTCCCCCAACGCGCCCTATGCCATCACCGCCGATACCGCGCGCAACTTCTATGCCGTGCAGTTCCACCCTGAGGTGCATCACACGCCCAACGGCGCGAAGCTTTACGAAAACTTCGTCCGCATGGCGGGTTTCACCGGCGACTGGACCATGGGCGCCTACCGGGAGGAGGCCGTGGCCAAAATCCGCGCCCAAGTCGGTGACAAACAGGTCATCTGTGGGCTGTCGGGCGGGGTCGATAGCTCGGTCGCGGCAGTTTTGATCCATGAAGCCATCGGCGATCAACTGACCTGCGTCTTTGTCGATCACGGACTGCTGCGTCAGGGGGAAGCGGAAGAAGTTGTCGGCATGTTCCGCGACAACTACAACATCCCGCTGATCCACGCAGATGAAAGTGATCTGTTTCTCAATGCCTTGGAAGGCGAATCTGATCCTGAAACGAAACGCAAAACCATTGGCAAGCTCTTCATTGATGTCTTTCAGAAATACGCCAACCAGATCGAAGGCGCCGAATTCCTGGCCCAGGGCACGCTCTATCCGGATGTGATCGAGAGCGTTTCCTTCTCAGGCGGGCCCTCGGTCACCATCAAATCTCACCACAATGTGGGCGGGCTGCCTGAAAAGATGGGCCTCAAATTGGTCGAACCTCTGCGCGAACTGTTCAAGGATGAGGTCCGCGCCCTGGGCCGCGAACTGGGCCTGCCGCAAAGCTTTATTGGCCGCCACCCGTTCCCGGGCCCGGGCCTTGCGATCCGCTGCCCCGGGGAAATCACGCGCGAAAAGCTGGATATCCTGCGTTTGGCCGATGCTGTCTACATCGACCAGATCCGCAAACACGGGCTTTATGATGACATCTGGCAAGCTTTCGTCGCCATCCTGCCTGTCCGCACCGTGGGCGTGATGGGCGACGGGCGCACCTATGATTACGCCTGTGCACTCAGGGCCGTGACATCAGTCGATGGCATGACAGCGGATTACTACCCGTTCAGCCACGAATTTCTGGGCGAGACGGCCACGCGCATCATCAACGAGGTGGCGGGCATCAACCGGGTGACCTATGACATCACCTCCAAGCCCCCAGGCACCATCGAATGGGAATAGAGCTTCGCCTCATACCCCTCTGAACATAAAAGAATTTTGAAAATTCTTCCGCCAACGCCGGTGGCGAAATCCCGTGGGGATTTCGTGTGCCCGGCCGAACCGGTTTTGCGCTGTACTCCTTGCCGCACCCGCCGTAACACTGGTCGGGTCAAAGCCTAACTGGACCGCCCGATGACAGATACCGCACGCCCTGACACGGCCGACATCTTGCAGGCCGCGGCCTGGATGATGGGCGCCGTGGTGTCGTTTTCCTGCATGGCCGTAGGTGGTCGTAGTGTGAGCTTTGAGCTTGATACCTTTGAAATCATGATGTTTCGCAGCTTTGTCGGATTTGCCGTCGTCTACGCTGTGGCTCGTAGCATAGGCACGCTGCATGAGGTCAAACGCGACCGGCTGGGCCAGCACGCTGTTCGCAATGTTTTCCATTTCGCGGGTCAAAACCTGTGGTTTTATGCGCTGACCCTGATCCCACTGGCGCAGGTCGTTGCGCTGGAATTCACGTCACCGCTCTGGGTGCTCATCCTGTCGCCGCTTTTTCTGGGTGAGCGGCTGACGAAGATCAAGGTATTGGCGGCCATCGCGGGCTTCATCGGCGTGCTGATTGTGGCGCGGCCCGGCCCCGAGACGCTCAACAGCGGCACAATCGCGGCGGCGGCTGCCGCAGTCGGCTTTGCAGGCACGATGATCATGACCAAACGGCTGACCCGCACGCAATCCCTCACTTGCATCCTCTTCTGGATGACAGGGATGCAGGCGATCTTTGGCATCATCTGCGCGGGCTATGACGGCGATATCGCCCTGCCCTCGCTCATCTCAGTGCCTTGGCTCATCCTGATTGGGCTGGCCGGACTTTGCGCCCATTTCTGCCTGACCAAGGCGCTTACACTGGCCCCCGCGACTGTGATCGTGCCGGTGGATTTCCTGCGTCTTCCGGTCATCGCCATCATCGGCCTTAGTATCTATGCCGAGCCGCTGGACATCTTCACCATCCTGGGCGCGGCGATCATTTTTGGCGCGAACTACGCCAATATCTGGGCTGAAACCCGAAAAAAACCGGCGTGATCGGCCAGACACTCGCATAAAGTGTCACATTTATGTTGCATCCCGCGCCGCAGCGGTGCGGGCGGAGGAGTTGACGTGGGGTCAAAGATTGACCGAGAATCAACCCACCCCTTAGAAAGGTTGCCAGTTTCGGAGGTGGAGACACATGAAATATCTAACGACAGCGGCTTTCGCGCTGGGCCTGACGGCCACAAGCGCATTCGCGGGCAGCATTCAGCGCGCAACCGACCCGTCTCAAATTCTGTTTGAGCGCGGTAAAAACTATCTGCAATTCTCGGTGACCTATGCAGATGCCGATATCAGTGGGACAAGCTCAGGTTTTTCAGCTTTGGGTGGCTTTGTAACACAGCCGGCCGGCGTTTCTTCCGGTGACATAGCTCAATCATTTCTTAGTTATTCGGTTGGTTTAAAGGTTGAACTGACCGATAAACTTACGTTTGCTTTGGTTGGTAATAACCCGGTGGGTGCGGATGTTCAGTACGCATCCAACAATCTTCCTTACCTGTTTTCCGGTTCGAGTGCCGAAATCTCTTCGACAGCTATCACCGGATACCTTAAGTACAACATAACGGATCGCTGGAGCGTCTACGGCGGTGTACGTGCGACATCTGTGGACGGCCAAGTCAACCTAGCGCCTGACCTCGCAGCTTCGAACCCGCTTTTTGCGGCAGCAAACTACACCCTCGACGTCAGCCCTGACATCGGCTGGGGATACGTATTGGGCGCCGCTTTCACGATCGAAGAGATCCTGATGAAATTTGCCCTGACATATGAGTCCAAGACGGAGCACGATTTCGCTGATAATGATGGCGTACCGTTCACGGTGGAAATTCCTCAATCGGTCACGCTCCACGCACGCTCGGCTGTGTCTGAGCAGATGTTGGTCTTCGGTTCGATCCGGTGGCAGGAATGGTCAGAATTTGAGGTCGCGCCGCAGGACTTCCTCGGAAATGCACTGAACACGTCTGCGTTGCCGATTGCCTTTGGCGCTGGTGACTACACAACTTACGAAGTTGGTGTGGCGCGCCGCCTGACGCAGAAGTTTTCGCTAATCGGGACATTTACTTATGAACCCGACAGCGGGAACCCGGTAGGTAACCTCGAAGGCCGCGATGGGTTCCTTGCTTACGGGATCGCGGGTCGTTATTCCACGCCGACCTACGACATCACGGCAGGTGTGCGTTACATTGATCTTGGGCCGACCAACACGACCACGATCAACTCGCAGTTTGCGGGCAATGACGCGATCGCCTTTGGCCTGCAGTTGGGCTACCGCTTCTAAACGACGCGACACCAGAACAACACCGCCCCCGCCTGCCCGTCAGGCGGGGGTTTTTCTTTGTTTACAACCGACCGGCATGCGCTCTACCACGGGCCAAAGAAAGGTCCCCGCAATGATCTACGCAACCCCGGATGACTGGCTCAAGGCCCCCGCCAAGCGGGTGCTCTTCTATGGCATGTCGGGCCTGGGCAAGACGCATATCTCCAACATGCTGCGCAGCGGTGGGGATTGGTTCCACTACTCCATCGATTACCGCATTGGCACGCGCTACATGGGCGAGTTTATCGCCGACAATGCCAAGGCCGAGGCGATGAAGATCCCGTTCCTGCGCGAACTTCTGATGACGGATTCGATCTATATCGGCTCCAACATCACCTTCGACAATCTCTCGCCTGTCTCCACCTATCTGGGCAAGCCGGGTGACCCAGCGAAGGGCGGCGTGGAAATCGAAGAATACCGCCGCCGTCAGGGCCAGTTCCGCCAGGCCGAAGAATACGCCCTCCATGACACGGGCTATTTCATCGAACGGGCCGGACGGCTTTACGGCTACCCGCATTTCATCTGCGACACCGGCGGGTCGATCTGCGAATGGGTGGATGGCGACGACCCGGACGATCCGATCCTGCGTGACCTCGCCGCCCACTGCCTTCTCATTCGCATCGAAGGGACGGAAGCCCACACGCAAGAGCTCATCCGCCGCTTCGACCGCGCGCCAAAACCGATGTGCTACCAGCCCGAATTCCTGACCAACTGCTGGGACGCATATCTCAAGGAAACAGGCGCCAAGGCCAACGCGGTTGACCCCGACAGCTTCATCCGCTGGACCTATGCCCGTGCGCTGGCCCACCGCGCGCCGCGTTATGCCGCCATGGCCAAATGGGGGATAAGCGTCACCGCAGATGAGGTGGCCGCCGTGCAAACCTCTCACGATTTCGAGATGCTTGTGTCCCTCGCCCTTGAGCGCCGGATGAACCAGAATATGTAAGACCGACTGGCGAAACACGCCGTCCGAAAGAGACCCCCATGCCCATCAAGATCCCATCCGACCTGCCCGCCTATGCCGTGCTCACGCGCGAAGGCGTCATGGTAATGAGCGACGACGATGCGGCGCGCCAGGACATCCGCCCGTTGCGCATCGGGCTGGTCAATCTGATGCCCAAGAAAATCCAGACGGAGAACCAGTTCGCCCGCCTGATTGGCGCGACGCCTTTGCAGATTGAGTTGTCCCTCATCCGCATGTCCGAACACCGCACCAAAAACACCGCCGCCGAGCATATGGAAAGCTTCTACCGCCCATTCTCTGAGGTCATGGCCACGGGCGAGAAATTCGACGGCCTCATCATCACCGGCGCGCCCATCGAACATCTGGATTTCGAAGACGTCACCTATTGGGATGAACTCTGCCAGCTTTTCGACTGGTCCCGCACCCATGTGCATTCCACGCTGGGCGTCTGCTGGGGCGGCATGGCGATGATCAACTACCTCCACGGGGTGCCCAAACACATGCTGGATCACAAGGCCTTCGGCTGCTTCCGCCACCGCAACATGGCCCCCGCCTCGCCATTTTTGCGTGGATTTTCAGACGATTGCGTGATCCCAGTCAGCCGCTGGACCGAAATGCGCCAGCCGGAGATTGAGGCCGCTCCCGGTCTCACCACCTTGCTCAGCTCTGATGAGGTCGGCCCTTGTCTGGTGGAGGACCCCGCCAACCGCGCGCTCTATATCTTCAATCACCTCGAATATGACAGCGACACGCTGAAGCAGGAATACGACCGCGACGTGGCCCAAGGCACGCCCATCAACGTGCCCGGCAATTACTACCCCGAAGACGACCCCGCCCGCACGCCGCAAAACCGCTGGCGGTCGCATGCCCATCTGCTCTACGGCAACTGGGTGAATGAGATCTATCAGACCACGAATTTCGATCTCGATGCCATTGGTTCTTAAGATCCTCCTCATCGCCGCCCTGACCCTCGCCCTCTTCTGGGCGCTGGTCCTGTGGCTCGCTGCCCGCAATGAGGCGCGGTATGAAGCCGCCTACCCGCCCGAGGGCCAGTTCCTCACCGTCGGCGACACCCGCGTGCACTACGTGGTGATGGGAGAAGGCCCCGATCTGGTCCTGATCCACGGCTCCTCCGGCATGACCCGCGACATGACCTACCGCCTAGCCCCCGCGCTGGCAGATCGCTATCGCGTCATCGTCTTCGACCGCCCCGGCCTCGGCTATTCCGATCCTGTCACGCCAAATGGCACAAGCATCACAGACCAGGCGCTCGTGATCTCGGACGCCGCACGCCAGCTCGGCGCCGAAAAACCGCTGATTGCGGGCCATTCCTATGGCGGCGCGGTGGCGCTGGCCTGGGCCGTGAACCACCCGGAACAAATTTCGGGCCTCGTCACACTCTCGGCCGCCTCCCACCCTTGGGACACTGGGCTTACCCCCTATTATCAGCTTCTATCCCATCCGGTCGCAGGCCCCATCGTGATCCCGATAATCACTGCGTTTGTGGGCGAACGCACCATCCTGGATCAACTCGACGCCGTCTTCGCCCCCTTCCCAACCCCCGACGGCTACGCCGCCCATTTCGGCCCCGAAATGACCGTCCGCCGCAGCGCCATGACCGCCAACGCCCTGCAACGCCGCAACCTCCTGCGAGAAGTCGTCGACCTCTCCCCCCGCTACAAAGAGGTCACCGTGCCGACGGAAATCCTGCACGGCGCGGATGACACCGCCGTGGGCCTACATATCCATTCTGAGCCGCTGCACGCAGCCATCGACGGCTCCGTTCTCAATGTACTGGAAAACCAGGGCCACATGATCACTCACACCGCGTCCGATGATGTGATCGCGGCCATCGACCGCGTCGCGGCGCGTGCCGGTTTGCGCTGATTGCGCTCGCACGTCCTCTCCCCCATAGTGGCGTGAATGTGAGGAGAAACCCATGGAACTGCCCTTCGACGGTGCCATCAGCGCGTTCTACAAAGACCCCGCGCAGCAGGATTTACGCGATGCCATCGACAAGGCGGACAAAGACGACATCCTGTCGGACACCTACCCTCATGATGCACGGTTGAAGCGCAAAGCCTATGAGGCGGACCTGCTTGCCCTGCAAACCGAACTGGTCAAACTCCAGGCCTGGGCCAAGGAAACAGGTGCCCGCGTCGCGATGATCTTTGAAGGACGAGATGCCGCCGGAAAAGGCGGCACAATCAAACGCTTCCGAGAATATCTTAATCCTCGCGGCGCCCGCGTCGTCGCCCTCTCCAAACCCTCTGATACCGAATCCACCCAGTGGTATTTCCAGCGCTATATCGACCACCTGCCTGCTGCAGGGGAACTCGTCTTCTTCGACCGCTCCTGGTATAATCGCGGCGTGGTCGAACACGTCTTCGGCTTTTGCGAACCAGAGCAGCGCGAACATTTCTTTGCCCAGGTCCCTGATTTCGAAAAACTACTCGCCGATGAAGGCATCCATCTCTTCAAGTTCTGGCTCAATGTGGGCCGCGCCGAGCAGCTGCGTCGCTTCCTAGGTCGCGAAAACGATCCGCTCAAACAATGGAAACTCAGCTGGATCGATGTGGAAGGCCTGCAACGCTGGGATGCCTACAGCGATGCAATCAAAGAAACCCTCACCCGCAGCCATATCCCCACCGCCCCCTGGACCGTGATCCGCTCCGACGACAAACGCCGCGCCCGCCTTGAGGCCATCCGCCACGTCCTCAACCATCTCGATTACACCCGCAAAACCCCCGCCAATCTCGGCGCGCCGGACCCAAAAATCATCGGCGGGCCAGAGGTTTGGGATGCCTAAACGCGGCTACCACCACGGAAATCTGCGCCAAGCGCTGGTGGAGGCCGCCCTCACCCTCATCGAGGCCAAAGGCCCCACCGGCTTCACCCTATCCGAGGCCGCAAAACAAGCCGGCGTCACACCCGCCGCCGTCTACCGCCATTTCGACGGCCGCGAAGACTTGATCGCCGAAGCGGCCCGTCAGGGATACGAGATTTTCGCCGACCTCATGCAATACGCCTATGACAAAGGCCAGCCGTCCGCCATGGCGGCCTTCATGTCCACGGGCCGCGCCTATCTCGCCTTCGCCCGCCGCTACCCCGGCCACTACATCGCGATGTTCGAAAGCGGCATCTCCGTCAATCGCAATCCCGATCTCGCCGCCATCTCCGCCCGCGCTCGATCTTTCCTCGAACGTGCCGCGACCGAACTCAGCCAGCACATCCCGCCCGAAAAACGACCGCCACCCGCAATGTTTTCTGCTCATGTCTGGGCCATGTCCCACGGCGTGGTCGAGTTGTTCGCCCGCAACTCCCCCGGCACGCAAAGCCCGTTTTCCCCCGAAGACCTGCTGGAATCAGGGATCGGGGTCTATCTTCGCGGCCTGGGCCTTCTGCCGCCTGACAGCTGACACACAGCCCTCGCGCAACCTTAAAACTTGTAGGACAGACCCACACCCAGGCTCACAGGCGTGCTTTCATCTACGATCGGGCTGTCGCTGACCGCATCGGGCAGAAAATCCGCCCGGATGTTGCCGATCAGCGTCAGGTTCTCACTCAGCGGACGCGCCGCACCGACCGACAGAAACGGAACAAAGACATCGCCCGTATCATAGACAGGGCGGCCCGCGATCACTTCATCCGCAAACACGCCCCACGTGTAATTCGCAAGATCGGAATTCTGATACTTTGTACCGGCGCTAAACTGCAGACCCGTACGGCCCGCAACGGTCCCATAGCCCACTTCAATCTCAACCTCCTGCCCGTCATGTTCGCCAGTTACTTCCTGTCGAAAGGTCGTTTCCATGCTCACGCCCTGCCCAAGGTCGAGATTCAGCCCAAGAAACGCATCAATGGTGAAATCGCGGTCAATCCCGGCCAGCTCAGCGGCATCGGGATCTTCCAACCCCGTAAACCGGGGCGACACACCAACCGAAAAGGTCAGCTGTTCGCTGCTGGCAAACTCATAAGATACGCCCTGGAACCCAATGGAAAAAGGCCCCTGGCGGTAAGATACCAAAGGAAACCCGCCGAACTCCGTGTCTTCGCCGACATAAGGGCTGACGCCAACCGTCGCGATCAAGCCGAGGCTAAAGCCGTCCTGATTGGGCGCGCCTTGCGCATCGGCCCGCAACGGTATCAAGGCCTGAAGCGCGAGAACGGAACATAGGACTGTCTTGTGCATTTTGGTTTCCTCTCTGCGGTGTTCACAAATAGGCGCGTGGCGCGCGCGTTTGGAATTGGCCAGAGCAAGACGCAATGAGACGCGGATTCACATCTTCAACGCAGTTGAAACCGCTGCAATTTTTGGTTGTGCCTGTAACACCCTGCCCGGTGCCTCTTTTTTGCAATTAAGTGACCCCAACAGGCCATGTTGTCAAGAAAGGGTTGTACTCTTCTCGCGTTCTCGGGATAGGCGCGCCCGGATAACACGCGCCGCCCAAAAGAAAAAGCGCAGCCGAAACTGCGCTTTTCCAAATTCTTGTTGCGGGCAGTGCCGCGAACTTAACGCTTGGAGAACTGGAAGCTCCGGCGCGCCTTACGCTTACCGTATTTCTTGCGTTCCACCACGCGGCTGTCGCGGGTCAGGAAGCCTGCCGCTTTCAGCGCACCGCGCAGGGACGGGTCATACAACTGCAGCGCCTTGGAAATGCCGTGCTTCACCGCACCGGCCTGACCAGACAGGCCACCGCCCTTCACTGTTGCCATCACGTCGAACTGATCTTCGACACCGGCCACCGAGAACGGCTGGCGCAGGATCATCTGCAACACGGGACGCGCGAAGTATGCGTTCATCTCTTTGCCGTTCACCTCGACCTTGCCGGAGCCCGGCTTGATCCAGACACGGGCCACCGCGTCCTTCCGCTTGCCCGTCGCGTAGGACCGGCCAAACTCGTCGCGCACCGGATCCCGGTTCACAGCTTCTTCCACGACCGGGGCTTCGACGCCCTCAGCAACCGCTTCCAACCCTTCGAGGGATTTGATTTCCTCTGTCATCGCCTCAGCCTCTCGTGTTCTTGGAATTCATGGATTTCACATCCAGCACGTCAGGCGATTGCGCCTCATGCGGATGCTCACTTCCTGCATAAACCCGCAGGTTTGTCATCTGGCGGCGGCTCAGGCGGTTGCCCGGCAGCATGCGCTTGACGGCCTGCATGACCACGCGCTCAGGATGCGCGCCTTCCAGGATCTGACCCGTGGTGCGGGATTTGATGCCGCCCGGGTAGCCCGTGTGCCAGTAATTCGGCTTGTTGCGTTTGTTGCCTGTCACCTGCACCTTTTCGGCGTTGATGACGATCACGTTGTCGCCCATATCCATGTTGGGCGTGAAGCTTGCCTTATGCTTGCCGCGCAAGCGCATGGCGACGATCGAGGCAAGACGGCCCAGAACAACGCCTTCTGCGTCGATCAGGATCCACTTCTTGTCGATGTCCGCCGGAGTGGCAGAATAGGTTTTCATCTTGCTTACCTTCTAGGGTATCGTTGATCCGCGCTTTCTACAGCATGGCCGCGCATAGTCAACATGGGTAAACGGGTAATAATTGCAATAAAACAATGGCTTATAAAATAGGTATTATTTTACCCCACACTTTCACACCCTGTGAGACGCAACCTTCATTCATCGCCCGTCGCGGAATCAAGGACGCAGTCCGCCGCGACTTCGCCAGGCCGTCCCCACGGCATGGCGAATTGGACGGGTCAGCACTTCGCTTGAATAGAGTCCGAGATCCCAACGATAAACCGCTGCTGACCAAAAGCCAGATCGCCACGCCACGGCCTGGCAAAGCCGCTCTGTCAGGCCATAAACGCCCATGATCCTCACAGACCCTATCTTTGCTGGGCCCCTCCTCTCCGGCCTCACCCTCTTCGCCCTCTCCACCGCGATCGGCATGTGGCAAGTCCAAAAAATTATCCAAATCCGAGAGGCAAAACATGAACTTAAGCAAGGCTCTGCCGGCTTCCTGCGCTCCATCTCCGGCTGGTCCGTCATCTTCATCTGGTTCGGCCTCGTCTGGTTTGCCGCCACAATCATCGGCGATTGGGGCGCCACGGGTGACCTCGAAGGCGCCATAGACCGCGGCTGGGTCCGCTTCCAGATCCTGCTCGAAATCCTCGCCGCCCTGGCGGAGAGCGATTGATGGTCTCCGCCGCCCCTCCCGGTGTCGCGCAATCCGCGCTGCAATGCCCCAAATGCGCAGGCCAAAGCGTCTTTGACCCCAACACCGGCGGCCTGACCTGCAGCAGCTGCGGCCATGTTCGCGATCTCTCGCACCCCGATGACGCCGACGCCCATATTGAATACGGCTATGATCCCTCAGCACCGGAAGAAGAGCCCGCGTCCCGACCAGAAACACTTGAACATCACTGCGCAACCTGCAGTGGAAGCGTGATTTTCATGGGCCAACAACTCTCAGAAAACTGCCCCTATTGCGACGGCGCCGTGGTCCTCTCCCAACCGGTCGATGGCTACGACACTATGGCCCTCATCCCCTTCTCCGTGGATGACCCTGCCGCCCAAGTCTACGCCCAAGCCTGGGCCACCTCCCGCATCGCCGCCCCCTCGGACCTCGCAGACCACGTGGAACCGGCTCGTGTCGCAGGCCTCTACGCGCCCTTCTGGACCTTCGACAGCCAAGAGGCCGTGCAATACTGGGCCAAATATACAACCGGGTCAGGCGACAACAAACGCACCCACAGCGTCTCTGGCGACATGACAATCGATTTCGATGACCTCCTCGTGCCCGCCTCACCCCATGTCACGCCCCTGATCAGGGATGGAATCTTACATGAATTTCAGCCAGATAAACTACGAAGCTACCGTGCAGGCTACCTCGCAGGGTTCGCCGCTGAACGCCACCATATGACGGTCGCCCAAGGGCTGGAGGCCAACCGCAAAGACAAGCGCCTCCTCATCCGTAACCGGATCAAACAACACATCAACCGCTCCCGCGTCCACTCCATCCGTTTCCGCACCGACACCACCGGCATCCACTACCGCCGCATCCTGTTACCGGTCTGGATCCTGCATTACACGTACTGGGAAAAGCCCTATAAAATCGTCGTCTCCGGCATCAATGGCCGTACCTTCGGCGAACGCCCCTTTTCCAAATGGAAACTGGCAGGCTATTCCGCCCTCATCAGCGCGGCTGTGATCGGTTTCGGCCTTCTTTGGGGGGCAGCAGGATGGCTTTGACACTCCGCGCGTTTAATCAGGGTGATGTTTACTATATCAACATGTTACTGTCCGACCCTAAAGTTACAGATGACCTAGGCGGACCTTTCTCCAACACCCAGTCGACCGAAAAACTACACGATTTCATCGAGGCCAGCGAAACCCATGGTTATGCCCGCATGGCCGTGATTCAAGACGGGGAATTCGCAGGCTATGTGGGCGTCATGCACAACGACACCCCAGGTCACCCCTTCGGCCCCCATGATGAGATCGGCTGGCGTCTCCTTCCCTCTTTCTGGGGCAAAGGCATCGCCCTGCAGGCGGCCCGCCTCGCTGTGTCGGACAGCTTTTACCGCGTGGGCCTGCCCCATGTCCTCGCTTACACCACGGCCTCAAACCTGCGCTCACAAGCCGTCATGACCCGCCTTGGCATGACCCGGATGCCAGACCTGGATTTTGAAGAACATTACCCGCCCATTGGCGCCTGGAAAGGCCTTGTCTGGCGCATATCGGCCGAAGATCACCGCGCAGGCGGGATCGAATAGGTCATCGAGGCCCGCGCCACCGGATCGCTGCCCCCTTCCGAGAAGATCAGCACATCCCCCACGGCCAGAACACGCCCCAATTTCAGCAGTTTACACCGCGCAATTAAATCCTTATCGCCCTCAGGCTTGCGCATGAAATCCACCGAGGATGAGGTCGTCACCGCCAACACCTCCGGCCCCGTCATCGCCATGACGGCCATATACACCGCCACATCCGCCAGCGCGAAAATCGACGGGCCCGACACCGTCCCGCCAGGGCGCAAATGCTGCTCGCCCACCTTCAGCCGCACCGCAATCTCCATCTCGCCGAGCGCTTCAATGGCAAACTGCCCCGCGACCTGCCCGAAGACCTGATCAATCAGCGCCATCAACTCATCCGCATTCAGTTTCAGCGGCATGCTTTCCCCTTCTCAAACTTGCGCGTAAAAGGGTGATCACAGCGTGCATGGAGAGACAAGATGGCAATTCTGGAACGTCACGACGAAAACGGCATCGCCCATTTGCGCATGAACGCGCCGGAGCGCCTCAACGCGCTCTCAGACGCCATGCTGGCCGAACTACAGGCCAGTTTTGACGCGCTCAGGGATGACCGCTCCATCCGCGCCGTGACTCTGTCGGGCGAAGGCAAGGCCTTCTGCGCCGGTCACGACCTCAAGGAAATGACGCAAGGCCGCCAATCAGAGGACGGCGGAAAAGCCTATTTCGCCGATTTGTTCACCCGCTGCGCCCGCGTCATGACGACGATCCGCAACCTCCCGCAACCGGTCATCGCCGCCCCTCACGGCATCGCCACCGCCGCCGGGTGCCAGTTGGTCGCGTCCTGCGATCTGGCCGTGGCTGCGGAGGGCACGAAATTCGGCGTCAACGGCGTCAATATCGGTCTTTTCTGCTCCACTCCCATGGTCGCGCTTTCCCGAAATATCCCTCGCAAACAAGCGTTTGAGATGCTCACCACGGGCGAATTCATCGACACCGACCGCGCGCAGGCATTGGGCCTCATCAACCGCGCCGTCCCCCATGAAGAGCTCGAATCCGCGGCCCAAAACCTGGCCGAAACCATCGCCTCCAAACTCGCCTCCGCCGTCAAAATCGGCAAGGAAGCCTTCTACAACCAGCTCGAAATGGGCCTTGATGCGGCCTACGATTACACCCGCGACGTGATGGTCGAAAACATGATGGTCAAGGACACCGAAGAAGGCATCAACGCCTTCATCGAAAAACGCCCACCCGAGTGGACGCAATGACCGAACCCCTCCACATCGTTGGCGGCGGCATGGCCGGGAGCGAGGCTGCCTGGCAGGCGGCCGAGCGCGGTGTGCCCGTAATAATCCATGAGATGCGCCCCAAGGTCGAAACTTTCGCCCACCGCACGGGCGATCTGGCCGAAATGGTCTGCTCCAATTCCTTCCGCTCCGACGACGATGAACAAAACGCCGTGGGCCTGCTGCATTGGGAAATGCGCGCCGCCGGTGGCCTCATCATGGAAATGGCCGACCGCCACCGCCTCCCCGCAGGCGGCGCATTGGCTGTTGACCGCGATCCTTTCGCCCGCGCCGTCACAGAGCGCCTTAAATCCCACCCTCTGATCACGGTTGAAGAAGATGAAGTCTCCACCCTACCCCCTTCAGGTCATTGGATTTTCGCCACTGGCCCGCTGACGTCTGAGCCCCTCGGCCAAGCTATCGCGCAAGAAACCGGCACAGAGGCGCTCGCCTTCTTCGACGCCATCGCCCCCATCATCTATTTCGACAGCATCGACATGTCCCGCGCCTGGATGCAATCTCGCTACGACAAGGGCGACACGGAAGAAGAACGCACCGCCTACCTCAACTGCCCCATGGACCGCGCCCAATACGAGGCCTTCATCGACGCGCTTCTGGCCGCCGACAAAACCGAGTTCAAACCGGGCGAAACCGCAGGCTATTTCGACGGCTGCCTGCCCATCGAAGTCATGGCTGATCGCGGCCGCGAAACCCTGCGCCATGGCCCGATGAAGCCCGTGGGTCTCACCAATCCCCACGCACCGGATGTAAAAGCCCACGCCGTGGTCCAACTGCGCCGCGACAATGCATTAGGAACGCTGTATAACATCGTCGGATTCCAGACAAAAATGAAGTACGGCGCACAAACAGACGTGCTGCGCATGATCCCCGGGCTGCAAAATGCCAGCTTCGCGCGCTTGGGCGGCATCCACCGCAACACCTTCCTCAATTCGCCCACCCTGCTCGACGGCCAAATGCGGCTCAAATCCAAACCCCACATCCGGTTCGCCGGCCAAATCACCGGCGTCGAAGGCTATGTCGAATCCGCCGCCATGGGCCTGCTCGCCGGCCGCCTCGCTGCCGCCGACATCCTCGGCCAACCGCTCAGCGCGCCGCCCCAGGATAGCGCCATGGGCGCCCTCATCCACCACATCACCGGCGGGGCCGAGGCGAAAACTTTCCAACCCATGAACGTAAATTTCGGCCTCTTCCGCCCCGTCGACGGTCTCAAAGGCGGGCGCCGAGGCCGCAAAGACCGCTACAAAGCCTATACCGACCGCGCCAAAGCCGCCTGGACCGCCTGGCTCGGCCAATCAAACCAACACGCCGCGTGACGTATCGCACCCGCTTCGCCCCCTCCCCAACCGGCCCGCTGCACCTGGGCCACGCCTATTCCGCCGGCCTCGCTCACGACATGGCGCGCGAAGAAAACGGACTATTCCACCTGCGCATCGACGACCTGGACCAGTCCCGGTCTCGCCCTGAATGGGAAGCCCAAATCAAAAACGACCTCACCTGGCTCGGCCTCTCATGGGAGCCGGACATCTGGCGCCAATCCGACCGCCTTCCCCGCTATCGCACCGCGCTGAAAACCCTGTGGGACATGGGCCTCCTCTACCCCTGCACCCTCACCCGGGCTGAGATCCGCGCCGCCGTCAACGCCCCCCAGGAAGGCGCGGAAGGCCCAGATGGCCTGATCTACCCCGGCACCCACCGCCCCAAAATGCCACCAACAGGACCAATGCCGGACACAGCCCTACGGCTCGACACTGCGCGTGCCGAGGCAACCGTAGGCCCACTCACTTACCTTGAGACCGGCACCACCCCCGGCCAAATTGCTGTCAAAAACCTCTTTGAAACCGCCGGGGACGTCGCGCTCGCCCGCAAAGACATGGGCGCCTCCTACCACTTAGCAATCGTCTGCGATGACGCCGACCAAGGCATCACCCACGTCATTCGCGGCAAAGACCTCGCCCCTGCCACCGGCATCCACGTCCTGCTGCAAGCGCTTTTGGGCTTCACAACGCCCATCTACCACCACCACCGCCTCATTCGCGACGCGCACGGAAAACGGCTGGCCAAGCGCGACGACGCCCGCGCCATCGCCACCTACCGGGCTGGAGGCCTAGCCCCCAGTGACATTAAGGCCCTGTTCTAAGGTTCTTTTTTCGCTGACATTTCTTCGCGTACAGCACGCGCGAAATTCTCGGCCATCGGCTCCATCAGGATCACCTCACGCCCGTCCCGCACAGCCGTGTAAAAACACGTCCGACGCCCCGTGTGACACGCAGGCCCCGTCTGCTTGACCTTCATCAACAAACAATCTCGATCACAATCCACGCGCATCTCGACAAGTTCCTGAATGTTGCCGGACGTCTCCCCCTTGGCCCAGAATTCCTGCCGCGACCGGCTCCAATAGGTGACCCGACCAGTCTCAAACGTCCGCGCCAGCGAGGCCGCATTCATCCACGCCAGCATCAGAACCTCACCATTTTCATGATCCTGCGCGATCGCTGGGATCAGCCTATCGGCATTCCATTTCAGCGTGTCGGGATCCAGCATGACAGAAAATCCTTTGCCTCATGTTGTGTGCGCGACTAACTATAGGGACGACGTAAAAAGGGAAACCCATGAGCGGCGAAACCGACCTCATCAAACTCTACTCTGCCCGCATTCTGGAGCTTGCGGCCACCATGCCCCACACCGGGCGCCTGGCCCACGCGCAGACCAGCGTGACCAAACGCGCACCGCTCTGTGGCTCCACCGTCACCGTGGACATAGTCACCGATGGGAACACGATCACCGACTACGCCGCCGATGTGAAAGCCTGCGCCTTGGGTCAGGCCGCCGCCAGCGTCGTGGGCGCGCATGTCATCGGCCGCACCCCATCTGAGCTGCGCGCAGCGCGCGATGCGCTCAAATCCATGCTCGCGGATGGCGGTTCCACCCCGCCCGCACCGTTTGAAGAGCTTGAAGTTCTGCGGGCAGCTTCGGACTTCGCCAATCGCCACGCCTCCATCCTGCTGACGCTCGATGCGCTGGTGGAAGCCACGGACGCCGCCCAAACCTCCTGCGCCTGACACCAGCGAGGCCGTCCGTCAGGACGGATGAGCATGCCCACCCTAAACAAAAAAAACCGCCGCACACTGAAACAGCGGCGGCGGAAGGAATGCGTTGCTCCTAAACTGTCTCTCACGCGGGCCCGGGGGGATGAGGCAGACCCCGGGTCATTGCGGGACAAAGCGCAGTGGCATCACGTGTTGGGGACAGAGGATGCGAAAGCGCATGAGCGACAAGGAGCGTCGCAGGCAGAAACGGTTAAACTCTCAGAACACCCCCGGCAGGTAGAGCCCACCCACAAGCGTCACCATCAAAGCCGCCCCACCGATCAGATCGCCAATTAGGGTGTCCTGTGTGCGTGCGGTGATGGTTTTGATATGCTTGCTCATGGTGGCCTCGTTTGGATTTGTTCTTGTTTGTTGCTTATTTGTTCTCATTTTGGAAACCATTTGTAAAGAACTTTATGAGAACAAATGCGAACTTTTTGCCGAAAAGCCGCGCAGGCCATTGATTTATCAAGAAACTTTTGTTCTCAAATCAAGCTTGAAGAAAACAGGACAACATAGCGCCTTCGTCAGGCCCCGGTCTGGCGATCCTGATCTCCGCACAGCAGAGCTTTATCTTTGAGTTCCCGCTGAGCATTCGAGCGACGCTCTGCAGCTACCATTTCGCCAGGCCCTCCCGGGGGCCTGAGGAAGGCGCGGCGGGCTACGCCCTTGATTCCGCGCCGGGTTAACTTCACCCCACATCAATCAATCGAATGGCCTGATCCTGCTCCATCAACCAAAGCAGAACCCGCGCCGCCTTCCCCCGCTCCGATACCAATTCCGCATCATCCATCAGCAACTTCCGCGCATCCGTCTGCGCCACTGCCATCAACGCCGTCTGCCGTTCCAGATCCGCCACCCGGAACCGCGGCACCCCCGACTGCGCGGTGCCAATCAGATCCCCCGCCCCGCGCATCTCCAGATCAACCTCTGCAATCTTGAACCCATCCTCGGTATCCCGCATCGTGCTCAGCCGCCGCTCCCCCGTCTCCCCCAGCGGCCCCTGATAGACCAAAAGACATGTCGATTGCGCCGCACCGCGCCCCACGCGACCTCGCAGCTGATGCAATTGAGCGAGCCCAAAATGCTCTGCCCGTTCAATCACCATGATCGAGGCATTGGGCACATCCACCCCCACCTCGATCACCGTCGTGGCGACCAGCACCTTCGTCTCACCCCGCTGAAACGCAGCCATCGCAGCGTCCTTGTCATCGGGCGCCAACTGCCCGTGCACCAATCCGACAACGCCTTCGCCAAGTGCGGCCCGCAACGCCTTGAAGCGGGCATCGGCACTGGACAAATCAACCTGCTCACTGTCCTCCACCAAGGGACACACCCAATAGGCCTGCCGCCCCTCGGAAATCGCCTGCCGCAGCCGATCCACGATCTGATCCATCCGCTCAATATTCACCAGCGCCGTGGTCACCGGCTTGCGCCCCGGCGGTTTCTCATCCAGCACCGAGATATCCATATCCCCGTAATGCGCCAGCGAAAGCGAGCGCGGAATGGGCGTGGCCGTCATCACCAGCACATCCGCCTCCTCCCCCTTGCGCCCCAGCTCCAGCCGCTGACGCACGCCGAACCGGTGCTGTTCATCCACCACCGCCAACCGCAAATCCTGAAACACCACGTCCTTCTGAAACACCGCATGTGTGCCCACTAGGATCTGTATCTCGCCCGCCTCCAAGGCCGCGAGCTTCTCCCGCCGCGGCGCACCCTTGTCGCGCCCTGTTAATATCTCCAACCGCACGCCCGCGGCCTCCGCCAAAGGCCGCAACCCTTCCAGATGCTGCTGCGCCAGAATGCCGGTGGGGGCCATCATCACCCCCTGCCCACCGGCCTCTACCGCGATGAGCAAGGCCGACAACGCCACCAAGGTCTTGCCTGCGCCCACATCGCCCTGAAGCAGCCGGTTCATCCGCCGCTCGCTTTCCATGTCCTCAGCGATCTCACCAATGCACCGCGTCTGAGCGCCGGTGGGCGCATAGGGCAGCGCCTCCAGAACCGCCCGTCTCAGCGCCCCATCGCCCTTGGAACTCCGACCCTTAGCCCGCCGCACCCGCGCGCGTGCCAGCGCCAGGGTCAACTGATGCGCCAGCAATTCATCATAGGCCAGCCGTGCACGCGCCGGATCTTCCGCCGAAACGTCCGCCATCGCGCCCGGCTTGTGTGCGCGATCCACCGCCGCCCTCCAATCCGGCCAGTCCCGATCCGCCTTCAGCCCGGAATCAATCCATTCAGGCAAATCCGCAGAACGCGCCAACGATCCCCGGATGGCCTTCAACATCAACTTCTGCGTGACGCCTGCCGTCTTGGGATACACCGGTTCAAATTCCGGGATCTGCCCTGCTTCATGGGGCGGCATGACGTAATCAGGATGGGTCATCTGCGCGATCCCATCGAACAGCTCTACCTTTCCTGACACCACCTGCCGCGAACCTGTCGGCAGAATTTTTTCCAAGTAATCAGGATGGGCATGGAAAAACACGAGCTGAAACGTGGTGCCCGCATCCGTCACTTCCACCCGATAAGGCCGGCCCCGCGCGGAAGGGCGCATATGATGCCCGACCGTCACCTCCACCGTCAGCACCTTGGGTAGATCGGCCATCTGCACTGTCGAAACCGGGCGCCGATCAATCCCCGAGTAAGGCAGCGTGAAGAGCAGATCGCGCGGCTTTTCCACGGCCAAGGCCTTGAAATTCTCGACTGACCTCGGCCCCACGCCCTCCAGCGTTTCAAGCCCCGCAAAAAGCGGAAAAAGGATCTCAGGTCGCGTGCTCATGCGTCCCCGATCAGATCCAACCAGCCATCTTCATCGATCATCTCTATTCCGAGATTTTCGGCTTTCTTGGCCTTGGACCCAGCCCCGGGTCCGGCGACGACAAGATCGGTTTTCGCACTGACAGATCCCGACACTTTCGCGCCCAGCGCCTCTGCCCGTGCCTTGGCCTCCGCTCGCGTCATTTTTTCAAGCGTGCCGGTAAAGACCACCGTCTTGCCTGCCACCGGACTGCCATCTGTATCCGGGCGCGCGGCGGCTTCAATTGTCAGATGCGCGGTCAATCGGTCAATGCTCTCCCGCTCCTGCGCAAAGGCGGTCACCAAAGAGCGCGCCATCACGTCACCCACCCCGTCGATGGACAAAAGCCCATCCCACGCCTCACCACTTTGCGGCTCGGCGGCATCTAGGGAACCCAGAAACGCCTCCCACTCGCCGTAAGTGCGCGCAATCAAAGTGCTAGCCTGCTCCCCCACATGGCGAATACCCAACGAAAACAGCACGCGCGCAAAGGGGATATTCCGCTTGTCGTCAATGGCGTCAAAAAGGTTCGCGGCGCTTTTCTCTCCCCATCCTTCTCGGTTCTTGAGCTGCTGCAAGCCCTGCCCGTACCGCGTCTTCAGCGTGAATATGTCCGCCGGTTCTGCGATCCAGCCGTCGCGGTAAAACTGCTCCACCTGCTTGGATCCCAGGCCTTCAATGTCAAACGCCGCGCGCGACACGAAATGCTTCAACCGCTCCACCGCCTGCGCGGGACATGTCAGGCCGCCCGTGCAGCGGCGCACCGAATCCCCCTCTTCCCGGATTGCCGGTGAGCCGCATTCGGGACACACCGTGGGGAACTCATAAGCGACAGAACCCTCCGGCCGTTTGGTCAGATCCACATCCGCCACCTTCGGGATCACATCGCCCGCGCGGTAGACCTGCACCCAGTCGCCGACGCGGATATCCTTGCCATCGCGGATCGGATTGCCCTTCGAATCCCGTCCAGCGATATAGTCTTCATTGTGCAGCGTGGCGTTCGATACCACCACGCCGCCCACCGTCACCGGCGTCAACCGCGCCACCGGGCTCAGCGCGCCCGTTCGACCCACCTGAATGTCAATTGCCTCTAGCCGCGTCCAGGCGAGTTCTGCGGGAAACTTATGCGCCGTGGCCCAGCGCGGTGTGGTCGACCGAAACCCCAGCCGCCCCTGCAAGCCAAGATCATCGACCTTGTAGACCACACCATCGATGTCATAGCCCAGCGTGGCGCGAGCCTGTTCGATCCCGCGGTAATGGTCCAGCATCGCCTCAACCCCGTCGCAGATCGCGGTGCGCGGATTGGTCTGAAACCCCATATCCGCCATGCGCCGGATCGCACCCATCTGCGTATCCGCCAAAGGCTCCGACAGCTCCCCCCAAGCGTAGGCAAAAAACCTCAAAGGGCGCGATCGCGTGATGTCCGCATCCAACTGTCGCAAAGACCCTGCGGCAGCATTCCTGGGATTGGCGAAGGTTTTGCCCGCCGCCTCCGCCTGCCGTGCATTCAACGCCTCGAAATCGGCATGCGCCATATAGACCTCACCCCGGATCTCCATCACATCCGGGGCGCCGTCTATAACCTGCGGAATATCTGCAATGGTTCGGGCATTGGCCGTGACATTCTCACCGACCTCGCCATCACCCCGCGTTGCTGCCTGCATCAAGCGCCCCTTTTCATAGCGCAAAGACAGGCTCAACCCATCAATCTTGGGCTCCGCCGTAAACGCCAGCGGCGCATCATCATCCAACCCCAGATACCGACGAATTCGCGTATCAAACTCTGCCACGTCGGTCTCATCGAACGCATTGGACAGGCTCAACATCCGCACCGCATGGGTCACCTTGGCAAAGGCCTCAGATGGCGCGGCCCCCACTTGCTCCGACGGGCTGTCAGCGCGCTTGAGCCCCGGAAACCGCGCCTCGATCGCCCGATTGCGCGCCTTCAACGCATCATAGTCCGCGTCGCTGATCTCCGGCGCGTCCTCACCATGATAAGCCGTGTTCGCCGCCCCAAGCACATGGGAAAGCCGTGCCAACTCCGCCGATGCCGTCTCGGGTGTTAGTGCCTCCACCTCAATTTCAGAGAGTTCTTCATCCGCCATGGTCGGGCCTCATCTTCTTCAGGCCCAACCGACAGGCCCGCCTTTCCGTGACGGGCGCATGAAAAAGCGCCCTACCACTGGTTAGTGATAGGGCGCGTCATGTCTTTGGTCCAGTCCGTGGTCAGTCTGTTTTCAGCGCTTGCGTGCGTTTGCGGCCCGGCTGACCTCTATTGTCACGGCCAAGCCGCCTCAGCGGCCCGGGATCACCTCACGCACTTACTGCGATCGGCTGGGGATCATCGGCCGCCGGATCCGGATCACGCAGCACATAGCCGCGGCCCCACACGGTTTCGATGTAATTGTCGCCGTCTGTCGCCTCAGAAAGCTTCTTGCGCAGCTTGCAGATGAAAACGTCGATAATCTTGAGCTCCGGCTCATCCATGCCGCCATAGAGGTGGTTGAGGAACATCTCCTTGGTCAGTGTCGTGCCCTTGCGCAGGCTCAGAAGCTCCAGCATCTGATATTCCTTACCGGTCAGATGCACGGTGCGGCCGCCCACTTCGACCGTTTTGGCGTCAAGGTTCACATTCACCTTGCCGGTACGAATGATGGACTGCGAATGGCCTTTGGACCGGCGAATGATCGCATGGATCCGCGCCACCAGCTCTTCGCGGTGGAAGGGTTTTGTCAGGTAATCATCCGCCCCGAACCCAAAGCCCTTGATCTTGTTTTCTGTGTCGGCTTCCCCGGTCAGGATCAGAATGGGGGTTTCCACCCGCGACAGCCGCAGTTGGCGCAAAACCTCATGCCCATTCATGTCCGGAAGGCCCAGATCCAGCAGGATCAGGTCGTAATCATAGAGCTTGGCCAGGTCGATACCCTCTTCGCCAAGATCGGTCGTGTACACATTCAGATTGGCATGAGTGAGCATCAACTCAATGCTTTTCGACGTCGTCGGGTCGTCTTCTACAAGAAGCACGCGCATCCTTGATCTCCAGTTAACCGTCCTCTTCCATTGCACAGTGACGTGATTTGGTTAACCACTGGTTACTGATAGGAAAGAAAATACCAATCAACTTAAAGTTGTCTAGATATTTTGTTAAATTCTACTTAGCGATGTGTCGCCTTGAGCCCGTCCGCCCCGCGTTCCGACAACGATGTCAGCCATTCCTGAAATTCATCGTCACTCAGCGAATATCGTTCAATCGCTTCATCCTGACCAATCAGCCCATGCATCACCCCCCGCACAACCGCCAGCTTGCGCGAGGCGACCCAGCGCGTGGTGGTGTCGGGTGGCAAATCGGCACGGGTCATCACCGTCCCATCGGGAAGTTTCACTGCTCTTGGTCCATCGACTTTCTTGAGATACATGGCGCAACTCTCTGTTATCGACGACGTTCATGGACAAATTCGCTTAACAGCCGGTGAAATTGGACCGCGTTGGGGGCTTGAGAGTAATTAGGATTTTCCTATATTCCGCAGCAATTCCGTAACCGTGCATTTGAGAAGATATGCCACTCGATCGCAATCTCAACTCTCTGGGCCTGGCCAAGGCCCCATCCGACACCCGCGTCGTGGTGGCGATGTCGGGTGGCGTGGACAGCTCTGTGGTGGCGGCCATGCTGGCCGAAGAAGGCTATGACGTGGTCGGCGTGACGCTGCAGCTTTACGATCACGGCGCGGCCCTGGCCAAAAAGGGCGCTTGCTGTGCGGGCGTCGACATCCATGATGCCCGCCGTGTCGCCGAAGAGATGGGCTTTCCCCATTACGTTCTGGATTATGAGAACCTCTTCAAAGACGCGGTGATTGACGAATTTGCCGATAGCTATCTCGCGGGCGCCACGCCGGTTCCTTGCATACGCTGCAACGAACGGGTCAAGTTCAAGGACCTGCTGCAAACCGCGCGCGATCTGGATGCCGATTGCATGGCCACAGGGCACTATATCCAGCGCAAGATGGGCAATTTGGGCCCGGAATTGCACTGCGCCGAGGATGCAAACCGCGACCAAAGCTATTTCTTGTTCTCCACCACGCCCGAACAGCTCAGCTTCCTGCGCTTCCCGCTGGGGCATCTGCCGTCGAAAGATGCGACTCGCGAACTCGCGGCCCGCTACAACCTGACCGTCGCCAACAAGCCCGACAGTCAGGACATCTGCTTTGTGCCAAATGGCAACTACGCCTCGGTGATTGAAAAGCTACGCCCGGGTGCTGCGGAACCCGGTGAGATCGTGGATATGGAAGGCAACGTGCTGGCTGAGCACAACGGCGTCATACACTACACCATCGGCCAACGCCGGGGCCTCGGGATCGGCGGCCTCAGTGAACCTCTTTACGTGGTCAAACTCGACGTCGAGACCCGCCGCGTGATCGTGGGTGGCAAAGAGCATCTTTCGACCCGCACCGTCCCTGTGCGCGAAATCAATTGGCTGGGCGACGAGGCGCTGACCAGTCGCGATGAATGGCACGTCTCCGTCAAGGTCCGCTCCACCCGCCCCCCGCGCGAAGCCATCATCCGGCCCCTCTCAGAGACCGAAGCACAGGTCGAGCTTTTCACCCCCGAGGCCGGTATTTCCCCGGGTCAGGCCTGCGTCTTCTACGAAACAGGGGGCTCCCGCATCTTGGGCGGCGGCTGGATCTGGCGCGGCTAGATCCGACGCCGCGCGCGTTTTGAAAGGTCGAATGCCTCCCGCGGGGATGTTTTAAGCCAGAAGAAACAACAGGGGTCCGATCCTTTGCTTCTTCTGGCAGGAAAATATCCCGGGGGGAGCGTTGAAGCCACCGGCTTTAACGTGGGGGGCAGCGCCTCCATCCTGGCTAGATTACATGCGCAAACGGTGGCCATCGGGGTCAAAGGGTGGTGCCGGCAAGATCCTCGCGCGGTGCGGCTGCCCCAGAACCATGACCTCTACGTCATCGCCCGCACGTGCGGTGCCCGATTTCACATAGCCCATGGCAAGCGACATCCCCACTGTGTAGCCATAGGCGCCCGACGTCACACGGCCGACGCCCGTCCCTTGGAAGAAAATCGGTTCGCCACCCGTGGCATCCGCGCCGGACGCCGACACATCGCCTTCGTCAAGTTGCATCAGGATCAGCGCCTCTCGGGGAGGGTTTTCCATAGCCGCGCGGGCCGCATCACGGTGGAGAAAATCCTTGTTCATCTTGCACAGCCGCGCGAAGCCGACCTCATGGGGCCAATATTCGGGGCTGTATTCGCGGCTCCACGATCCATACCCCTTCTCCAGCCGCAGCGACATCAGCGCGCGCGAACCGATAGGCCCGGCGCCGAACGCTTTGCCCGCCTCAAGCAACGCGGCATACAGCGTCTCCTGATCCACCGAGGCGCAGTGCAACTCCCACCCAAGGTCACCGGTGAAACTCACGCGCAGGGCCAGGCATTCCACACCCGCCAATTCGATCATCTTGGATCGCATGAACGGGAAGTCCGCATTCGCAAGGCTCGCATTGGTCAGTCGCTGCAACATCTCCCGCGATTTCGGCCCAGCCACGTTGAACCCACAATGGCTCTCGGTCAGGCTCTCAAAGCTGGTCCCCTCCGGCAGGTCCACCATCTGGTAGAACCGGCTTTGATAGCGCTCCGCCATACCAGACGAAATCACCCAGAACTCATCTTCCGAGACCCGCGTCACGGTGGCATCACCCGCAATCCCGCCCCGCACCGAAATCAGAGGCGTCAGACAGGACCGCCCCACTTCCCGCGGCATGCGGTTAGCAAAAACGGCATTGAGCCAATCTTCCGCGCCCGCGCCTTTTATGCGGTATTTGGCGAAATTTGAGATATCGATGATCCCCGCCCGGTCGCGCAGCATGCAGCATTCCTCGCCCACCGGCCCCCACCAGTTTTGCCGCACAAACCCATTTGTATCGACCACACCGGGTTTATCGGCAAACCACAATGGATGCTCCCAGCCATAGTTCAGCCCAAACACCGCGCCCATATCGCGTTGCATCTCATACACAGGTCGCGTCTTCAAAGGCCGCCCCGCCGCGCGCTCTTCATTGGGATAGTGAATGGCGAAGCGATGCGTATAGACATCCTCCACCTTCGCCTTCACGAAGCGCTTGTCATTGGCCCACGCCCCAAACCGCGCAATGTCCCAGGGGAACATGTCATAGGCCATCTCCCCTTCGATAATCCACTGCGCCACCATCAGGCCCATCCCGGCCGATTGCGAAAACCCCGGAATAATCCCCCCGCACATGAAGTAATTGCGCAGCTCCGGCACCGGGCCAAGGATCACGTTACTATCGGGTGACCAAATCATCGGCCCGTTGATCACCCGCTTGATGCCTGCCGTTTCCGCCACCGGCACGCGGGTCATGGCGCGCATCACATTCTCGGAAATCCGCTCCAGATCGTCGGGGAAAAGGTCATGGGCAAAATCAAGCGGCGTGCCCCCTTCCGCCCAGAACCGCATATCCCGCTCATAGGCCCCGATCAGCAGCCCCTTGCCTTCTTGGCGCAGATAATACTCC